>DAMDKL010000031.1:0-2438 GCA_032099885.1 Sporosarcina sp. | reverse complement strand
TGTATTTGGCAAGTAGAAAATGTATGTTTCGGCAATTTAAAATGTAGGTCCTTGCCAATCATCTTGTTTTACTGATTTAATAATGATTCTTTGTGCCGAAAGCTTTCTCGATTAAATACAAGTAAGTGAGAGTAGTGAATCAGGCGGTCAATAAAAGCTTCTGTCAGGATCGGATCGCCAAAGATATGATTCCATTGCCCGAATTGGAGATTCGTCGTGACGATGACGCTCCGCTGCTCGTAACACAAGTTGATCACTTGGAACAGAAGCTCCGCTCCTTGCTTGTGAAGCGGGACATAACCCAGCTCGTCGAGAATTAAAAGATCCAGTTGTTCGATTTGCTTATATAGCTTCCCAAGTTTCCCCTTCTCATTCGCTTCTAATAGCTGGTTGACCAGCTGGGCCACTGTGTAGAAACGAACCTTACGCTGCTTCTCATGAATCGCATTCCAGCCAGCCATAGAGGCAAGTAACGTCTTTCCCACTCCTACACCGCCGTAAAGGATCAGATTCTCTTTCCGTTCGATGAAATGGCCCTGAAGGACGTCGTCTCTCGTCAGGTCGCCATTCATATGAATGCCATCCCAATTGAATTGTCTGCCGGATATGTCTGGCAGGCAAGATTGTTTGACCAACAATCCGAGCTTCCGTTCCTCGCGTTGTGCAATTTCCTGTTCAAATAGTCGGAGAAGGAATTCCTCCTGAGAATCAGCTTTTACTTCCTGATAGTGTTCACGTATCCAACTGAGCTTCAGACGCTTGGCATGCTCCTCGATCTGGTCCCTCATGAGTTATCACCCCCTGTCGCAGCCATCAGGTCATCGTAGTGTTTGAGCCCGCGTTCGGCACGCTGTGCCATCGGTAGATGGCTGGTTCCCTTCGACAGTGAAAGGGTCGGGCGTACGCCGCGTCCGTTGCGTAGTTGGTAATACACGTGCTTGATGGTATCTGAGCTTGGATGGCCGTGCTCGGAGGCCATCCTGAGAGCTTCTGTCGGTTTGCTGAAGTCTCGCTCTTTCAAGAGGATGGAGAGAAGCCGCAAGGCTGCTTTCTTTTCTTCCACTGTACAGGCCTCCAAATAGACTCTCCATTCTTCTGGCAACTCGTCGAAGAACGTCGTGTATTTGAGTGCTGTGGGGCGTTTTGCCATCAAGTGCAGGTAGGGCTGCCAGTCCATGCTCGTCTTCTTGTCATCGCCATATAATCTAGAATGTGTAGTGACCACCTCATTGCTGTCCGTCAGAATCCGTACTTGATCAAAGCTGAGACGGACAGAGACACGTTGTCCGGCAAATCGCGGGGACGTCGAGTAATTTCGTCCATCAATTCGCACATACCCATACTTGTCCGCTTTCAGTACTTCTTTACGGATGCACTCATACGGCTTGCCTGGCAGTTGAAGTAGGCGTTGCTCGTCTGCCAAATAGAGTTCGGCAATTGGCAATTCCTTCTCAAAATGCGGACGATTGCGATCCTGAACAGACCAGCATAATGCTTGTTCATTCAAGGCAGACAGAGCTTGATAGGGAATGGCGGGGATTAGATAGTTGTTGCGGACGTACTTCACCATCGATTCAACGTGCCCTTTCTCATTTCCACTTTCCGGATTACAGAACTCATATCGGAATCCGTAATGAGCCGTAAAGCGCTCGAATTCCTCTGTTAACTTCCGTTCGCCGTATGGCAAGACTTTAGAAACGGCAGGAGATAGATTATCAAACCGGATCGTGCGAGGGACGCCGCCTAAGAATGTGAAGATATTGGTCAACCCCTGCAGGAAGCATTCCCGGTTCTCAGAGGGGAAGACTTGGAAGACGAATGCGTTACTGGCTGGGAACGAGAGAACCAGGTAGTGCATGATTACTTCCTCGCCGTTATGCAGGAAAGGAGCCTCACCGAAATCCACCTGCGCTGCACCAGGCTGTGTTACGAGTGGCAACGAAGCGTCCTCGCTTTCTTCTGCGACCTCTCGTTTTCGCTTGGCAACATAGTCCCTGACCGATCGGTCAGAACCCATAAAGTCATGTTGCTCTTTAAGTAACGTGTGAATCCGTTTGGCCGTCCGGCGGAATTTCTTTTTCTTTTTGTCATCTTCCCGGAGCCATTCATCGATGATCGGTTTGACGGGATCCATGACCGGAGATTTTCTCGTTTGTCGGATTGGTGTCTCCGAAGAAAAGTCTTCTTGGTCCGCATATTTTTTTACGGTTCTCCAATCAACTCCAACCTTCCGGGCCACCTCCGCATAATTCGCCCCTTTGATATTGGTTTCGTGTCTGATATAATTGACTTCAGCCATTGCTAGCATCTCCTTAACTACCTCCTGTAAAAGTTGTGTCCATACAAGAGGATAGATAGTTATTTAGATGTTGGCAAGTGGCCTTTTTTTATACATAAATTAGCTGCCGTTTCCTACATTTCTAGTGTGCCATAAACAG
>DAMDKL010000030.1:0-3704 GCA_032099885.1 Sporosarcina sp. | reverse complement strand
TCAAGTAAGTTATTTTATAGTAAAATTACTTTTAATAAGTTATTTGGAAGGAGACCGGGAATGTCAGGACAGATAAAAGAAAAAGGAAAAGCAAGTAAAGCTCGGTTGCTTGCAGCAGCTATATCTGAGTTTGCCAGAAAGGGATATCACGATGTCAGAATCAGCGATATCGTTGCCGCAGCCGGTCTTACTCAACCTGCATTCTATCTTTATTTGTCCAGCAAAGAAGCGATATTTATAGAAATAACCGAAATCTTTCATAATCGGGTGAGAGAATTGATTGATAATAGCCTGCTTGATTCCGGAAAAGAGATCGGAGATGTTTTTGAAAACATCAAGACAAATTTAAAAATATTTTTTGATTTTTTGGCGGCTGACCCCTATTTAACGAGAGCTGGATTATTCATCGATCCCAATAGGGCACAAATTAAAGACAGTATGGTTCAAATGATTAAAGGAAATTTAGTCAAGGAACAGCAGGCAGGTTATTTTCGAGGCGACTTGGACATGGAATTTGCAGCTGAATGTTTAGTAAGCATGATTGAACGGCTTACAGATATACGGTTATTGCCGGATCTAGGTGATGCAGATCGCTTGGCGGCCCAAGTCTTCGATTTATTGTTAAAAGGAATTAAGAGGATCTCATTTCAAGTTAAAAGTTTTATGAAAGGTGGTCTGAATTTTTCATGGCAAGGCTTATGCGATTTGGTGTGTTAAGTGCGTTGGCTATCTGTACCCTTTTTTGGGCCGGGCTTCATGCCCATGCGGCTGTCAGTAGCGATTATGAATAAGCGGCTATGTTTTTTTAGTTTTAGCCCTTGTCCATAAAAAAATAATTTCGGATAATTCAGACAAATTATTATGTTACTGTTTATGCAATGCTACTGGGTTGAAATAAAAAATCCCCCTGCGAAAGTAGGAGGAAAACAGGAAACCCTTGTTCCATCTGCCTCGGCGAATGCCGAGAGGCTATTACTATACAAGGAGGATTGTAAGAATGTTGAAATCAATCAAGCGCCCGATAAAGCGCTTATCCCCATGGCTGATTGCCATGCTCTTGATTAATCTGTTTCAATCGCTGCTGGTTATGCCAGCGCCAGCTTTGGCTCAAGAACCAGAGACGCATGCAATCTCAATCAGCGTATTTTCGTTCGGCGCAGGCTCGGAGGGCCAATTAGGACATGGTAATACGGATAACCAGCATGCACCAAAGAAAATCGAGGGCTTGTCGGACATTCAGGCGATTGCTGGAGGAAGGGTTCATTCCCTCGCTTTAACGAAGTCTGGAGACGTGTACTCGTTCGGTTCTGGTGCGAATGGTCAATTAGGACATGGAGATACGGATAACCAGCTAGCACCAAAGAAAATCGAGGGCTTGTCCAATATCCAGGAGATAGCTGCCGGAACGGCTCATTCCCTCGCTTTAACGAAGTCTGGAGATGTGTATTCGTTTGGACTGGGTGCTGTTGGCCAATTAGGACATGGAGATCCGGATGACCAGGTTGCACCAAAGAAAATCGAGGGCTTATCCAATGTCGAAGCGATTGCGGCTGGCTATGACCATTCCCTAGCGCTCGGCGAAGCGAAGCAAGATAGCACCATTCATCCAGACCAAGCATCATTCGAAAAAAATATCTGGCTACCCTGCCGATAGGTACGACTACACTGACATTTACGTTCAGTACAGGAAACGATGCAACGCTAAGCGTAACGGTGAGCGACAGCACGCCTATCCCCCCAACCGACTTGCAGATAACAGCGGGAGATGGGGAAGTGGCGCTGAGTTGGACTGTATCCGATCCTGTCGATGGCTATAACGTCTATATGCAAGAAGCGAAGGAAGGTACGCCTCTCGATGTCGCCCGATGGATACTTGACAATGATAAGGCGCTAGTAACAGGAACGTCCTATAAGATCGACAACTTAACTGCAGGAAAGCTGTATTGGTTTGCCGTAACGACAGTCAAGGATGGGATGGAAAGCGGCTATTCGGATTCCAAGTCCGAAACGCCGTATACAACTGTTGCGGAGGTCGTATCTCCCAGTACGATAGAGGTTGGCAAGGGATTCGCACCGGAGAAATTGGAGGAATACCTTCCCGAACATATTCAAGTTCGGTTAACGAGCTTACCTTTAACGATGGATGCGGGTGTGAAATGGGATCTGGAGCATTCCAATTATAACCCGGAGCAAGTCGGAACGTACACGGTTACAGGGGAGTTGCAATTGCCCGAATATGTTCGCAATCCGCAATTGCTGCCAGCGGAAACCGCTGTTCATGTGCTGCCGAATACGAATGCGCGATTGAGCGGCATTACCTTTAACGGAGAACCGTTGGAAAATTTTGATCCGGATATTTATACCTACGATGTTGCTTTTTCTTATGCGACGGAGCAAGTAACCGTGACAGCGGCAACTTACGATCCAGCGGCGAACTTGGAAGTAGTTGGCGAGGTTGTTCATGGCGAAGATCAGCCGCTGAAGGTTGGATCAAATCGAATTGAGGTCCTGGTAACGGCAGAGAATCAACAAGAGCAAGCAACCTATACGCTCTTTGTGAAGCGTCAGCCGGATGCTGAAGCGCCACAATGGCCGAAGGACGGCGAACTGACCGTTTCGGACATCACACAGACGGGAATGAAACTGTCGTGGCCAAGCGCGACGGATAACGTCGGTGTGAGCGGCTACCGAATCTATGTTGATGGCAAGGAGCATACAGCAGTAAGCGGCAGCGTAGATGCAATAACCGTCAATGGTTTAACGGCCAATACAACGTACAAGTTCAAAGTCACGGCTTATGACGCGGAGGGCAACGAGAGCTCGCCCCTGGCCAATCAAGCAACGACAGCCCTATCCTCAAGTGGAGGCGGCGATTCGGGCCATAGCGATTCGGGCCATAGCAATTCCGGCCATGGCGATTCCAGCCACATTGTGTCGACCAACGGAACTATCACCATTTCGGTCGGAAGCTCCGGAGAAGTCAGCCTGGACGGCGAGATCGTAATTAAGATCCCTACCGGAGCTGAAGCGCAAGAACTGCGCATCACGATCGAAAAGCTGCTCGACACGTCCGGCATCGTAACGGATCAAGAAACACTTGTGAGCAAAGTATTTGAAGTCCTGAAAAACTTCAGCGGCAACTTCAAGAAACCGGTCAAGGTATCCATGAAAATCGATCCGACCAAGGTCGGCCATAATCAGAAAGCCGCCATCCACTACTACGATGAAGAAAAGAAAACCTGGGTGGAAGTTGGCGGCACGGTTGACGGTACATGGATCACAGCCGAGGTTGACCACTTTACCAAGTTTGCCGTTCTGGCGGTTGACTTGAAGAAGGATGATAAAGGAGAAACACCGAAACAGCCGGATCTGTCGTTTACCGACATCGCCGGGCATTGGGGCGAGAATTTCATCCTTCGTGCCGTGGAGCAGAAGCTTGTGAGCGGATACCCGGATGGGACATTTAAACCGGACAGCCCGGTGACCCGTGCCGAATTCACGGTAATGTTGGCAGACGCGCTGCAACTGAACGGAACAGAAGCCCCGCTTAATTTTACGGATCAGGCCAAAATCGGCGCTTGGGCCAAACGAGCGGTTGGTCTCGCTGTGCAGGCGGGAAACATCAACGGATACGAGGATGGCAGCTTCCGGCCGAATGCACAGATTACGCGCGCGGAGATGGCGGCAATGATTGCGAGGGCGAT
>DAMDKL010000029.1:0-6469 GCA_032099885.1 Sporosarcina sp. | reverse complement strand
ATTTGAGGTGGATAATTTTCCATATTATTTACTCCTATGCAACGCTAGTGTGCGCCACACAACTCAGACACTATTCCGAATTGTGCCCTTCCGGAGTTCAACTCACCAAGTCAGTCAGGCCCCTTACATATAAAAGCCCTGCACGGCGCCATCGCCACACAGGACTTGATACATCTAGACCAGCACTTCCCCGGCCGCATTCCCCAGCAGATGCAGCTCGTGCATCGGCCGGGTCATCGCAACGTACAGCAGCTTCCGATCGATGTCTGTATTGCGGAACGGATCGTGGAATGCAGCGATCAGAACGGCGTCGAACTCCAGCCCCTTCGACAGCACACTCGGCACAATGAGCAGGCGCGATTCGTCGATATCACTGTCCGGCGACAGCAACTGCACGCGCATTCCGGACGCTTCCAGCAGTTCGTAAACCCGCAACGCTTCGGCATTCGTCTTGCAGATGAGCGCGACGGACCGGTGCCCGCGCGCAGCAATCTCCCTCGTGATCTGTCGCAACTGCGGCACATCGAGCTCCTCCATCTTATGGAACACAGGCGGGATGCCGTGCCGGACGACCGGTTCGACGAGCGGCAGGTCCTCCTCCATCTGAGCGAGCACCGTATTCGCGAGCTGCATGATCTCGACCGTCGTCCGATAGCTTTTCTGGAGTGTCGTGTACGTCGCCTCGGGCAGCATGTCTAGCACCGGCTGCCATGACGTCAAAGCGCGGTAACTGTGGATCCCCTGCGCCAAGTCCCCGACCAGCGTGAACAGATCCGTCCCCAGTCCGTCATGCAGTGCCGCCAGCTGATACTCGCTGTAATCCTGCGCTTCATCGATGAACACCGCGCGCACTTTCCACTCACTTCCGAGCCCTTTCAGCCGGACATGCAGATCATACAGCGCCGCCAAGTCTTCCGATTCCCACACGGGCTTCGCATGCGCCCTCCGGAAGTCTCCCCGGAAATCCGTCGTCCAGTCCGGGGCGAGTTCCGCCTGCAAATCGGCATCCGTCAGCCAGGCGCGGTACAGCGACTTCACATTGAATTTCTTGAATCGTTTCATGTACGATGAAACCTTTCGTTTCCCTTCCGCTTCCAAAGCAGGCAGCCGTTCATCGCGTTCATCCATGATCTTCGTGATGCGGCTGCGGCGTTTATCATCGTCTTTTATGCCATACAGTGCCTTATCGAGCGCTTCCTCGTATTTGTCCGACAGCAGCGTATACAGCTGCTTCCGTTTCCGGTTCACTTCCGCATTCATAACGAGCCGGATGCGATCCAGCCGTTTCTCGATCGGCAAATAACTGAAATCATCGAGGAACAGCTTCCGCAGCCGCTTCGCTCCGATGATTCTGTATTTATCGATGAACACATCTTCAAAAAGGGCCGCAGCTGCGGATTCCAGCTTCTCCACATACCGGTCCATGATTGAGCGGTATGCTATGGAACCTTTCAGCCTGGCAATCGTGACAGCCGTCTCATCGAGCGCACCGGAAGACGCCAGACGTTCGAGCTTTCCGTTCGGATCGGTCAATTTCAGCTTCAAGCCAGCCGCTCCAAGTACATACTCTTCGTACGTCGTCTGCCGGATTGCACCGACACCGAGCTCCGGCAGCACGTCCGCAATATAGTCCATGAACAGCCTGCTCGGCGCTAAGATCATCAGTTTGTCCGCAGGGAAATCGGTTCCCATCGTATACAGGAAATACGAAATCCGATGCAGCGCAATTGTCGTCTTGCCGCTGCCCGCCGCTCCCTGCACGATGATCGGCTTATGAAGACTCGCCCGGATGATGTCATTTTGCTCCGCCTGGATTGTCGAGATGATCTCCGTCAGCCGCACATCCGCCTTGCCGGCAAGTGCTTCCTGCAGCAGTTCATCATTTGTCGTCAAATCGATGTCCCGGACGTCCAGCAGCTCGCCATCCTCTATACGGTACTGGCGTTTCGAATGCAGACGGCCGCTCACTTCTTCGCCGCGGACATCGTACGACAGCTCCCCGAGCCGCCCGTCATAATAGACGTTTGCAACAGGCGACCGCCAGTCCACAATGATCGGATCCTGCGTCTCCTGGTGGAACACCGACGTCTTTCCGATATACAGCAGCTGATCCTTCTCCCCGTCCGGCTGGAAATGAATGCGCGCGAAATACGGCTTTTGCTGCACCGCCTCAAACGTCTCTTTCTGCGACCGGGCCATTTCAAAAAACCGGGTGTTCGTCAAAATATTGATATAACTCATACTGGAGTCCAAATAATCGAGATCCGCCATCGCATGGCGAATCTGTTCCTGAGAGGCGTCCACATCGCGCTGCGACTCCGCCAGCAGCCGCTGCATGTATTGGATGGTGTACTCCAGACGCTCAGCCTCAAACTCAAAATCGGGATGTCTCTGCATATAGAGATCCTCCGTTCCTAGAATTTGTCCTGTCGTTTCCGGAATTTCTTGAGGAAAATTTAAACAGAAGATGATTGTACCATAAAAGCAGTGCCTGTGCGCCACACAATTCAAAAACAATTCTAAATAGTGTTAGAGTTGTGTGACGCACAGGTACCAAAAAAAAGTACCAAAAAAGCCCTGGCGGCCGATTACTCGGCTGCCGAGGGCATCTCGGTTATTCCTTCAAATCTTCAATTGAGTCGATATCCATATATTCCGGTACAGTCAAGCCGATTTTCACACCGGTCATGCTTGTGCCCAGATCTTCATACTTGCCTTCATACTTTTCGGCATACGTTTTGTGAGTCACCGGCAGCCATCCCGCGAGCAATGCATCTGCACTGCCGTCCGCGACAGCTGTCCACATCGGTCCTGCTTCCACTTGGGACATCTTCACTTTGAAGCCTTGGTCTTCCAGCACTTTGGCCATGACATTCGTACTTGCAATTTCACTGTCCCACGCGACATACGCGAGTGTAATCTCTTCCCCATCGACCTTGTCGACGCCTTTCGTCCACTCTGCCACTTTGTCTTGGTTGTCTTTCACCCATTTCTCCGCGGCAGCATCGGCTTCTTCCCCGTCAATAATATCGACCATCACTGTTCCCATGTCTTCTTCATCCCACTTGAAATTCTGGAGGATCTGGTACGCTTCCGGATGGTCTTTCTCTAAATCCAGACGTCCGATTGTATGGATCTCCTCTGCCCCGCCGTAAGAACCTTCAGGGTCGTCCAAATATTTCAGATCATATTTGGTGAACATCCAGTGCGGTGTCCAACCAGTGATGATGATCGGCTTTTCCTTGTCATATGCTTTCTTCAGCGCAGCAGTCATTGCAGCGCTTGAACCGGAAGTGAGCGTCCACTTATCGAGTCCGTAGTCGTCAATCGCGCGCTCTGTCGCTTCCATGATGCCGGCCCCCGGGTCGATCCCTGTGATTTTGTAATCGACTTGCTCACCGATCGATTTATCGGACCCGGCACTGCCTTTGTCCTTATCCGAATCTCCGCATGCTGCGAGTCCGAGTGCGAGCAGTGAAACTGCACTTACACTTGCTAATTTTTTTGTGAAATTCATGATTCTTTTCCCCCTTGTTTAGATCGTCCTGCGTGCTGTGTGATGCGGTCGAGGATGATTGCAACGAGCACGATGGCAACGCCCGTTTCAACCCCGACTCCAGTTTTGAGCTGCGTGACAGCCTGATACACTTTTGTCCCAAGACCAGGTGCACCGACCATCGAGGCGATGACCACCATCGACAGTGACAGCATGATGCTCTGGTTGACGCCGGCCATAATATTCGGCTTCGCGAGCGGAATCTGCACTTTCAGCAGACGCTGCCACGTTGTTGAACCGAACGCTTCCGTCGCTTCGATCAAATCTGCCGGCACTTGCTCGATACCGAGCATCGTCAGACGGATTGTCGGCGGCATCGCGAAGATGATGGAGGCGACGAGTCCCGGTACGACACCGATGTTGAAGAAGAAGATCGCCGGAATCAGATAGACGAACGCCGGCATCGTCTGCATCAAGTCAAGTATCGGTGTGATGATCCGGCGTGCTGCCAATTGCTGGGACATCCAGATACCGATCGGCACACCGATAATGATGGCGATCGCTACCGATGTAAGCACGAGTGCAAGCATCTGCAGCATCGGGTACCAATAGCCCAAGTAGTCGATGAACAGAAAACCGAACAATGTAAATGCCGCGATTTTTTTCGTAGACAGCCACCAAGCGAGCAATGCAAAGATAATAGCCAGCAAGATAGATGGCGGGATATCCAAAATGTCGACGAATGTCTCAACCGTCGTTTCCAGTCCAGTCGCAATCCCGTCGAATACCGGTCCAAATACATCGACCAGCCAATCGACTCCTGTGTCGATCCAATCAGCGAACGGCAGGCGTGGCAGCAATTCATTCATGGCCCATCACCTCCGTTTCCTCAGCCGGCACCGGGTCGATCGTGCCGTTTTCGTTGATGAAATTATTGTCTCCTGCCAGGGCACCGATCAGAGCCCCCCGGATGATGATCCCTTTCAGGCGGTTCTCTTCATCGACAACAGCCACCGGAATCGCAGCCGTCGATACGACATCGAAGAGTTCCGTCAAGACGCTTTCGCCAGGAACCGTGATCACATCACGGATGAGCACCTCTTCGATCGGCAAGTTCTTTTCAGCTGCCCGCACTGCATCCTGGGCAGTCAGCGCCCCCATCAGCCGGCCGCTTTTGTCGACGACATAGATGGAAGAAATGCGCAGGTTCTCCATTAAACGCAGCGCAACACGCGGCCCTCTGTCGATCCGGACCGTGTCTGCATGCTTCATAATGTGTGCGGCTGTCAGGACCTTCGATAAATCGACATCTTCGACGAAGCGCTCGACATAGTCGTTGGAAGGATTCATCAGAATCTCTTCCGGCGTGCCGAGCTGTACGATCTCCCCGTCTTTCATCAGGGCAATCCGGTCGCCGATCCGCAATGCTTCGTCCAGGTCATGGGTGATGAAGATGAACGTCTTCCCCATCGATTCGTGTAGCTGCAGCAGCTCATCCTGCATATCTTTCCGGATGAGCGGATCGAGTGCACTGAATGCTTCGTCCATCAGCAAGATATCCGGATCATTCGCAAGTGCACGCGCAAGTCCGACGCGCTGCTGCATTCCGCCGCTTAATTGGCCTGGATACTGCGATTCGTATCCGGCAAGTCCGACGAGTGCGAGTGATTCGAGTGCCTGTTTCTTCCGCGTTTCTTTATCGGCGCCTTGGATTTCCAGGCCGTATTCCGTATTCTGCAAAATCGTTCTATGGGGGAATAGCGCGAAGTTCTGAAAGACCATGCCGACCTTTTTCCGGCGCACGTTCCGGAGTTGTTCTTTGTTCATCTTCACGATATCTTCCCCATCGATCAGGATCTGGCCAGAAGTCGGATCGATCAACCGGTTCAGCATCCGAACGAGTGTTGACTTCCCGCTTCCTGAAAGACCCATGATGACGAAGATTTCCCCGTCCAATACATCGAACGTTGCGGCATTTACCCCGACGGTCGCCCCTGTTTCCTTCAATATTTCCTTTTTCGTTTTGCCTTCTTGCAAGAGCTGCGCTGCACGCTTGCTCGATTTTCCGAATATCTTCGAGACATTCTTCACTTCCACTTTCTTGTTTCTTCCCGTGTCTGTCATACAAACCCCCCGATTCATTTTTTACCGATGCCAACAAGTATAGCTGTAACAAATTCGTAATACAAGGGATATACTTTATTTTTCGTACATACAGTTTTTTCTGTACGAAACGTTTGCTTTACATACTTCTCTGTTTTAAGCTATACTTAGCGGTCAGAAAAGGCACTAAATGGGGCACCGCGAGGAGGGTCATCCACCATGGATGCAGAACAAATGTTAGAAAAGTCCCGTAAACGAATTACGGAATCAATCGCACAAAACATCCACCTATATGGTCTTCCGCCATCTGCTGGCAGACAGTTCGGTATGATGTTCTTTGAGGATCGTCCACTGACACTGGATGATATGTCCGCTGAACTCGGCATGAGTAAAACGAGCATGAGCACCTCCATCCGGGCTCTGTCCGATGCGAAACTTGTTGAACGGGTCTGGGAACGCGGCGTCCGTAAAGATCTGTACAAAGTGAAAGACGACTGGTACCAGATCTTCGTCGACATGTTCACCGTCAAATGGCGGCGTGCTGTTTCGCTGCATACCGCGGCCATCCGGAAATCACTGAACGAACTGAGAGCACTGAGGAAGGAAGAGTCCCTTTCCGCTGAACTTATCGCCGAGATCGAACATGATATCGAGAAGCTTGAATATATCCGCAGTTACTATCAATGGCTCGACCGGCTCATCGACGCATTCGAAGATCAGAAAATCTTCGACCTGGTGCCGCTGGAAGAGGAAGATATGTAAAAAAGACGGGGTCCGCTCGGAAACGGACCCCGTCTTTTCGCTTTTGCCGGTACCCACTAGTGTTGTAAAGTTTCCACTATAAAACTAAAATTCAAAATTAAACCTGTC
>DAMDKL010000028.1:0-12396 GCA_032099885.1 Sporosarcina sp. | reverse complement strand
TCCCCAAATCATACCATGAACCCTTGATACATCAATGTTTCAAGAGGGAGCGGTTTCTGCGATTTATGAGCGGTTTCAGCATTTTATGAGCGCTTCCAGCGATTTATGAGCGGTTCTCGCGATTTATGAGCGGTTTCAGCATTTTATGAGCGGTTTCTGCGATTTATGAGCGGTTTCAGCATTTTATGAGCGATTCCAGCGATTTATGAGCGGTTTCAGCATTTTATGAGCGATTCCAGCGATTTATGAGCGGTTTCCACGTTTTATGAGCGCTTCCAGCGATTTATGAGCGGTTTCCACGTTTTATGAGCGGTTCCCACGTTTTATGATCGGTCTCCACGCTTTATGATCGCTCCCTCCACTTAATCAGCATCCGCCAAGCCCATACCCCGCACTTAACTACAATAATAGAAAAAACACCGCTCCTGGGGGGAAGCGGTGCTTACATAAAGGGAATGGGAAAAATGTTCACGTTCAAACAAAAGGGGTGTATGTTTGGTTTGTGAGTTTCATTCACAAGTTAAATCTATCACAAAATAATTGTTGCATCAACATTTCACAAACAAATTCATAGAACTGTCACAAACTCGGCTCTTGAAACCGCTTACTTGAAGACTTTACAGATGAACGACATAAAAACGCCCTGGCAGAAATATGCTCAGAGCGTTTCGTTTATCACTATATTAATATATCTGTGTTACTGTTTCGCCAGCAGCTGCTCCAATTCGTTGAGACGCTCTTCGAATACGCGGCACGCTTCTTCGATCGGTGCCGTCGTTGTCATGTCGACACCGGCTTTCTTCAGCACTTCGATCGGGTAGTCGGACGAGCCGGCCTTCAGGAAGTTACTGACGTACCGCTCGACAGCCGGCTCGCCTTCCGTCAGAATCTGGTGGCTGAGAGCGACGGCCGCACTGTAGCCGGTTGCATACTGATAGACATAGTAGTTCATGTAGAAGTGTGGAATCCGCGACCATTCGAGACCGATTTCTTCGTCGACCGTCATAGCGCCGCCGAAGTATTTTTTGTTTAGTTCATAATAGACGTCGGTCAGTTTTTCCGCTGTCAGCGCTTCCCCCTGCTGGTCGAGCTGGTAGATCATATGCTCGAATTCGGCGAACATCGTCTGGCGGAATACTGTACCGCGGAAACCGTCCAGCCAGTGGTTTAGCAAGTAGATGCGTTTCTGCTCATCTTCGGTCGTTTTCAGCAAGTAGTCATTCAGCAGTGCCTCATTGACAGTGGATGCCACTTCCGCAACAAAGATCGAGTAGCCGCTATAAATGTACGGCTGGTTCGCGCGTGAATAATAGCTGTGTGCACTGTGGCCGAATTCGTGGGCCAGCGTGAACATGTTATTCACGTTATCCTGCCAGTTCATGAGAATGTAAGGGTTCGTGCCGTACGATCCTGAGGAATATGCACCTGAACGCTTCCCTTTGTTTTCACGTACGTCGACCCACCGCTCCGCCAGACCTTTGCGGATGATGTCCCGGTATTCCTCACCCATCGGCTTGAAACTTTCCAGCATCGTGTCCGCTGCTTCTTCGTATGTGACTTTCATGTCCAGGTCCTTTACGAGCGGCGCATACAGATCCCACATATGGAGGTCGTCCAGCCCGAAGACTTTCTTCCGTAATTCGATATAGCGATGAAGCAGGCCGACGTTATCCGAAATCGTATTGACCAGGTTGTCATACACTTTTTCCGGGATATGGTTGTTCGACAAAGCTGCCTCACGGGCTGAGCCGTAGTTGCGCACGGATGCGTTCACGTTGTTCGTTTTGACATTGCCGGACAGCGTGGAAGCGAACGTGTTTTTGAACGAACCGTACGTCGCATACATTGCTTTGAAGGCTTCTTCCCGCACGGAGCGATCCGGACTTTCCAGGAAGTTGATGAAGCGGCCATGTGACAGTTCCACTTCCTCGCCTTTCTCGTTCTTCACCGTCGGGAATGTCAAGTCGGCATTGTTAAGCATGCTGAACGTCTTCGACGAACTGCCTGCCACTTCCGACATTTCTGCTAGCAGTGCTTCCTGCTCTGCCGGCAAAACGTGCGGACGCGCACTGTTCAGCTCTTCCACTTCATGTGCGTACACAGACAAGCCGTCGTTCTCAGCGACCATCTTGTTCAATTTCTCTTCGTCGATCGACAGCAGTTCCGGCAAGAAGAACGACAGTTTCGTCGACACTTTGACTGCGAGTGTTTTCGCCCGGCTGTCCATTGCCTGGTACGTACTGTTCGTTGTATCCTGGTCCGTTTTCAGGTGGGAATACGTATATAATTTACCGAGCCGCTGCGACAGCTCGTCCCGGTATTGGAGTGCTTTCAGCAGTTGTTCGGGACCGTCGTCCAAGGTCCCTTTGAAGGAATCCGCCTCTTTGGAAAGTTCCTCGATCGCTTCATATTCTTCGTTCCAAGCTTCATCACTCGGGAAGATGTTCTCCAGGTTCCATGTTTCTTCTACGTTCACTTCGTCGCGTGTTAACAATTTCTCTGCCAATGTATGAATCCCCCTTCATCCCGTTTATTCGGGATACGAATCTTTTACCATTTTCTCAATTTTCTATTTGGTTTGCAAGAAAATGATCTGACAGCAGCCTTCCTATTTCCTGATCGATATCATTCTTCTTCCTTCCCCAGCTGTCTTTGGAGCTGATCTGCTGCAAAAACTGCAGATAGGCGATGCAGGCGTCTGTCTGGAGGTCGGAATTCCCCGGGTAGCGATGGACGAATTGGCGGAGCCGGTTTTCCGGCACACGAGACAGGGGCAGCTGCCATCGTTTCAGGAAAATCGTCAAATCGAGCTGCCACGCACAGTCGTGGACCGAGAAGGCGGATTGGTTTCTGACAGGAACGCCGATGCGGGCGGGCATGTCCGATGGATGGAAGCGCATTTCATAACAGTTGCGCAGGAACGGATCCTGGACCCCTTTGCGGCTGACGAACAGCGCCCGCTGCAGGAAGGCGGTGCGGTGCATCTGATAACATGACGTATAATGCTCAAGAAGGATTTCATCCGGCGGTTTCGGACGGGCAAATGGAAAGGTCTGCATATGGACCGGCAGGCAGCGGTGGACACAGAGGAAGCGGTTCCCTTCCATGTGGAGAAGATGGCTGAAGTAATGGAACTGATGCGTACGCGGGGAAAACGTGAGCAGTGAGTCATTGGGGGAAATGCTCGATGTAAAGAATTGCTGATGGAATGCAGTAAAACTCAGGACATCGACGCCTGCATGGCGCCTCTCGTATTTGGGCGGTGTCCTCAATAGCCAGATCGGAGCCATTCCGATGGAGCCATAGCCTGCGTTCCGGCTTTCCTGCAGGTCCGGCGCAATCCGACTGCATTGGAACTCAATTGCAACTTCTTGCTTGCCATGGCGGATGAACAGGTCGGGACGCTGCGACAGCTCAGGAAGGAACGGCTCCAGCTCCGGCTGCTTGCCTAAACGGCTGAATAAGGTGTACAGCAGCTGTTTGCCCATAAGGTGGTCGGCGGATTCGCCCTCAGAAAACGATGTGCGGCAGTCAGAATCGGAGAGATGGGCGAAGTGGGGGATTCGGACAGTCCCGACTTTCAAGATAACTCGTTCTTTGCATTGCGGGCAGTGAAACGTCCGGTCCGTCTTCCAAAGTTTCAGTTGCTCGCGGGAGCAGGTGGCATCCAGAACGATAGGAGTCCCGTCCCTTAACGTTGCAGTCAGTATGGTCAACACTCCTTTCACTGAATAGTGTACGAACTTCGGCAGTAGAATGCAACTGAAAACCGGGCACACAAAAAAACCACCTCGAAAGGTGGTGTTAAACGTCAGAAATAGGAGTTGATCGTTTGGAAGACTTCGTTTTCCATGACTTCTGTTCCGTATTCCTGCAACCGGTGGACCGTCATGTTGGTAGGGGCTGCAAATTCGAGGATGATGCTTTCGATGTCGATTTTGTCAGCCAGCCCTTTGTCGGACCCTGAATAATCTATATGGAGATAGTATTTTTTCTCAAACGAATACAGCGCAGTCGGTTCATCGAAATCTGCCAGCTGGGATGCCAGCGGGATGAGATCGTCGAACTCGCTGAATGCAAACAGTTCACGTGCCGACTTGACCCGGTTTTCCGCAAGGGGATCGCCTGCTTTATCGCCGTCATCCATTGCAGCTTCCAATTCAGGCTGGAACAGTTTGCGAGGATCGTCAATGCCGTACGGATATTCCGTAGATTCGCCGTCTTCCGGAAGCTGCGCTCGAGTGACGAGCACTTCAATTCCGCCGCTCATCGCATGCACTTGGATCCACAGCGGACCTTCGATCTCGAATTCGATATCCGATTCCGTATCGATTTCCTCCATCATATCCCAAAACAATTCTTCGCTTTTGTCGCGGTTGTACCAGACTTCTTCCCGGGTGAATCCGCGTTCCTCGATATCCACATAAGACAAATAGAATTTGACCGTATTCTCATTGATGCGTTCGATTTCCATGAGTTTCCTCTCCTTTCCCCTGAACCAGACAATCTGCCTGGCCATTATTTATTCCCGCGTTGCTTCTTCTACTATATGTTCAATCCGCTGACAGTGAAAGGGTTTTGCCTCATAAGGAAGCAGACAAATTTTTTTTGAAAATAAGCCGTCCTCTGAAAAACCAACAAGGGCGTTCCCCGCTGACGTTCTTGCGGACAGAGAATCGAAAAAGCTGATAGGTTACCGGCATTCACCATGTCATCCCCTATCAGCTTATTTATATAGTTTGGTTAGTTGACCATCCGTCGTGCTTCCAGCAACTGATAGGCTCTTACCTTTCTTGGTAGGAAGCGGCGTATTTCATCTTCATTATACCCTACTTGCAGACGTTTTTCATCTAAGATGATCGGTCTTCTCAGAAGTCCCGGATGTTCCTGGATCAGTTCATACAGACGCTGAAGCGGCAGGCTCTCCACATCGACATTCAGCTTCTGGAAAATCTTCGAGCGGGTGGATATGATTTCATCCGTCCCGTCTTCTGTCATGCGGAGGATCTGTTTGATTTCATCAATATTCAACGGTTCGGAGAAAATGTTGCGCTCTTCATATGGAATCTCATGCTCCTCCAACCATGCTTTCGCTTTTCGGCATGATGTACAGCTTGGTGAAGTAAATAATGTAACGCCCATTTGCTGACACTCCCTTTCAGTCGGCTCCGTATCGTGTTAAATTTCTAATTCACATTAGAATGATTTTAAATTATTATCCATAGTACCTATTATACACACATTTGTTCTCAATGAATACACCTTTTAAAAAATATTTCCAGTGAATCAAGGGAATTGTAACAATTCCGCAATACAATCAGCATTTGCTTGTATGACCTTGACAAGCATCTGTAAGGTTATACCCGGTTCAACTGCCGGACAAACATGTTTTTCCGCTATTTCTGATTATCAATTACGGACATCCAGTGAAAATGTGCTACACCTACATAGTACGTTCCAAAATGGGAAAGGTTTCATACCCATACATCACTTTTCACGGTTGTCCTGCTTCCATTATTCCCCGTTATACGAATTTAAAACGGGTTCCCGCTTGCTTTTTGAAAAAACCCGTATTATAATAACTCCAATTATCAAAACGGCAATGAAGGAATGAGTATTTCGGATTTGAGCTCTTTCAGAGAGCCTGTGGCTGGTGGGAACAGGCAGAGCGGTCCGGAAGAATGGGCTCCTGAGCTCGGTGATCGGCAGTGAGCCTGCTGCAGATCGCTGCGTCTCCCCCGCGTTAAGGGGTTAGAGCGGCCTTCGGGCAATTCGGGTGGCACCGCGGTTCCTGCACATCGACCGTCCCTATACAGATAGGGATGTGCCGGTGTTTTTTTGTATTCATTTTTAAGGAGGAACGGAAGATGACAACTATTTTTTCGGGGGTCCAGCCGACAGGCATCATCACACTTGGCAACTATATCGGTGCATTTCGTCAATTCATCGAATTGCAGGAGGAGGCGGATTGCATTTTCTGCATAGTAGATCAGCATGCAATCACCGTCCAGCAGGATCCGGACAAATTAAAACAGGCGATCCGATCGCTTGCAGCTACGTACATTGCAAGCGGGATCGACCCGGAGAAGTCCGTGCTGTTCATCCAGTCCGAAGTCCCCGCTCACGCGCAGGCGGGGTGGATCATGCAGTGTATGGCATCGATCGGCGAATTGGAGCGAATGACCCAATTCAAAGACAAATCGGAAGGTCAGGAAGGCGTTTCAGCCGGTCTGTTGACATACCCTCCTCTTATGGCTGCAGATATCCTGCTGTATAACACAGATGTCGTGCCGGTCGGTGAAGATCAGAAACAGCATCTGGAGCTTACACGCGACCTTGCGGAACGGTTTAACCGCCGTTATGACAAGGTGCTCACAATCCCGGAGGTGCGCATTCCGAAAGTCGGCGCGCGCATCAAGTCGCTTCAGGATCCGCTGAAAAAGATGAGCAAATCCGACGCCAATCAGAAATCGACGATTTTCCTGATGGACACACCGAAGCAGATCGAAAAGAAGATCAAAAGCGCTGTGACCGATTCGGAGGGGGTTGTCCGGTTCGACGTGGAAAACAAGCCTGGCGTCTCGAATCTCCTGACGATCGAGTCCGCCCTCACTGGGATCTCGATTGATGAACTTGTCCGGAAATACGATGGGCTAGGCTACGGCGCGTTCAAAGCGGGTGTCGCGGAGAGCGTCATCGATCACTTAGCACCGATCCAGGAGAAATACCATGCACTGATGGAGTCTGAGGAGCTCGATGCAATCCTCGACGAAGGCGCTGCGAAAGCGGACGCCATCGCCTCAGCGACCCTCACGAGAATGGAAGCCGCGATGGGACTCGGACGTAAACGGTAAGCAGCAGGAGGACAGCTGCGCCGACGAACATCGCAAAATCGGCCGACCGTAAGATGAACACTGCGACCGTCCGCAAGTCGAAGCCCATTGACGTGTAATTCAGGTAGGTGATCATCGTCGTACATGTCGTGACGATCAGCCCGTAGCTCAGCAGGAATAAGAATAATCGAATCATCCGATCCGTCCTTTTGCAAGTTGGTGACTCAGTATATGACGGGCAGCCGCGGTTTACGACCGAGGCTGTCCATGAAAAAAGAACGGCTCCGCAAATGGACTTTGCGGGCCGTTCTTTTTTTTGCCATCAGATTCTCTTGAAGATGAGGGAGGCGTTGTGACCGCCGAAGCCGAGTGAGTTGCTCATCGCATACTCAACGTCCGCTTTCCTTGGACCATCCGTAATGTAGTCGAGATCGCATTCCGGATCCGGTGTTTCGTAGTTCGTCGTCGGAGGCAGGATGCCCTCTTTGAGCGCCTTCACTGTGAAGATCGCTTCGATACCGCCTGCTGCGCCGAGCAGATGGCCCGTCATTGACTTCGTAGAACTCATCGCGAGTTCGTACGCATGCTTGCCGAAGACTGTTTTGGCAGCCATCGTTTCGAACGCGTCGTTGTACGCTGTACTCGTGCCATGAGCGTTAATGTAGCCGATTTCTTCAGGAGCGATTTCCGCTTCTTTGATCGCCTGCTGCATCGCACGGACAGCGCCTTCGCCTTCCGGTGCTGGAGCGGTGATGTGGTAAGCGTCCCCTGTCGACCCGTACCCGACCAATTCCGCATAAATCTGTGCACCGCGCGCTTTGGCATGTTCGTATTCTTCGAGGATCAGGATGCCGGCCCCTTCGCCGATGACGAAGCCGTCCCGCTCCTTATCGAACGGACGGGAAGCCGTATTCGGATCCGGATTGAGCGATAGTGCGGTGTTCGCGCAGAATCCGGCAACGGACATCGTCGTGATCGGAGCCTCCGCTCCCCCTGTGATCATGACGTCCGCGTCGCCGCGGCGGATGACTTCGAATGCATCGCCGATCGAGTTTGTGCCGGAAGCACAAGCCGTCACTGTACACGAATTGATGCCCTTGGCGCCGAAGTGGATCGACACCTGGCCTGACGCCATATCCGGGATCATCATCGGCACGAAGAACGGGCTGACGCGACGGTAGCCCTTTTCCTGGAATGTCAGGAACTGCTTCTCATGCGTCTCCATACCGCCGATCCCCGAACCGATCCAGACGCCTGTGCGGAGAGCCGTCTCTTCATCCAGCTGCTCGAGTCCTGCGTCTTTCATGGCCATGATAGAGGCCGCCATCGCATAATGGGTGAACCGGTCCATCTTGCGCGCGTCTTTGCGGGAGATGTATGTTTCAATGTCAAAGTCCTTCACTTCCGCAGCGACTTTCACCGGGAACTGGTCGGCGTCCAGGCGTGTGAGCGGACCGATGCCTGATTTACGGTCGAGAACCGACTGCCATGATTCTTCCGCCGTATTTCCTACCGGGGAAACGGCCCCGACTCCGGTTATGACTACACGTCGTTTTTCCATTGTATTGAACTCTCCTTCATCTGTTAGATAGACTCGCTGTTCAGCTGATTCGGCGGATGGCCGGACGGGTTTGACTTACTTGCCCCACCGCATGCAGATGCCGCCCCATGTGAGGCCGCCTCCGAAGCCGACGAGTACGATGACATCATCCTCTTTCACCCGGCCCTCTGCCAGGTCGTCGTACAGCGAAATTGGGATGGATGCTGCTGATGTATTGCCGTATTTATGGACTGTTTTGGACATTTTTTCTGGCGGCAGCCCAAGACGTTCGCGGGATGCTTCCATGATGCGGATATTGGCCTGATGCGGGATGAGGAAGTCGATATCTTCTTTCCCGAGGCCGGCTTTCTCGATGACGTTGACTGCTGTCTGCCCCATCTGGCGCACAGCGAACTTGAACACTTCCCGGCCGTTCATGCGCAAGTAGCGGTCCTGGTACAGATGCTCTCCGCCGGTTCCGTCAGCGCCAAGTTCAAAGGACAGTATTCCGCGGTCTCCGCTCGTCTTGCCGACGATACCGGCACCCGCCCCATCACCGAACAGGACAGCTGTATTGCGGTCTTTGTAGTCGGTGATCTTCGACAGTTTCTCAACTCCGACGACGAGGACATAGTCACAAGTGCCGGCTTCCACGAAATGCTTCGCCGTTATGACGCCATACATGAAGCCCGCACAGGCCGCAGAGATGTCCATGGCGCTTGCGTTCTTCGCACCGAGACGGGCCTGCAGCATCGTAGATACGGACGGGAACGGCTGATCCGGTGTCACCGTAGCGACCAGGATCATGCCGATCTGCTCCGCCGTGATTCCCGCTTTTTCAATCGCTTCCTGAGCAGCTGCAAACGCCATATCGGATGTATCCGTGAAATTATCGGCGATCCGGCGCTCTTCGATTCCCGTGCGCGTGCGGATCCACTCATCTGACGTGTCCATCCGTTTTTCCAGCTCTCCGTTTGTCAGCACGTGTTCAGGGACATACTTGCCAATACTGAGAAGTCCAACACCCATTGCTCATACCCCGTTCCTTGTTAGCTATTATTAGTACCTGGTATCAATGATAAATCTTTTTGCGTTTTTTTTCAATAGTGGCGTCACGATTCCGTCAAACTTCTTCGGTCTCGCGCGGATTCGGTGTATCAGGACGCCGGCCGGTATGATATGATGGAAGATGAAAATGTATGCTAGAGGTGATGTAAATGAGATTCATCATGACATTTGTCTGGTCATTCCTGCTGGTTTCCATGCTGAATTATGTAGCTGGCGCCATCGCGAACGTACCGACTTTCGAATTCACGACTGGCATCATCGTCTCTCTCGTGTTGTCTGTAATGATTTTCGTCATTACGGCCATCATTCCGGACGAGCCAGTAGCAGATCTATGAGTAACCGATGCAGCAGAGAAGGCGCTTGCCTTCCCTGCTGTTTTTTTGTGCGCCGGATGTCGGGAGTGCTGGTGCTTACTGACCGGAGGTTCCCGGATTGCATGCTATCGGGCAATAGAGCCACGCCCTAGTGACCAATGTCACGCCAACACCGAGTTCCCGGGCAATAAGACTGCCTTAACGCGCACCGAAAACCCCGCGCAGCCGTTACTCCTGCCGTGCGGGGTGCTTCATTATTCTGCAGACTGTTATTTATCGATGACGAGCGAGCCGTCTTCCATGCGGAGATGAAGTGCTTCTCCGTCGGATAGGTCACCTTTGATGACTTCTTTCGCGACAGCGGTCTCCACATAGCGCTGGATGAACCGCTTCAGCGGACGCGCGCCGAAGTCGGCGTCGGTTCCCTGTTCGACGACCCAGCCGATGACGTCGTTGTCGTACGTCAGCCGGATATCCTGCTCTGCCAGCCTGTCTGCGAGATCATGCAGCATCTTGCGGGCGATGAGGCCAAACGCATCGCCGGACAGGGAATGGAAGATGATGATGTCATCCATCCGGTTCAGCAGTTCAGGCTTGAAGTGGTTGCGCAGCTCCGCCATCACGAGATCTTCGGCGGCGTGTTCTTCGGAATCGAACTGGCCGCTCACTAAGTACTGCGATCCGATGTTGGATGTCATGATGACAATCGTGTTCTGGAAGCTCACGAGACGTCCCTGGCTGTCGGTGATCCGGCCGTCGTCGAGGATCTGAAGCAGGATGTTCGAGACATCCGGGTGCGCTTTTTCGATTTCATCGAGAAGGACGACGGAGTATGGATTGCGGCGCACCGCTTCAGTCAGCTGCCCGCCCTCTTCGTAGCCGATATAGCCGGGAGGCGCCCCGACGAGACGGGAAACACTGTGTTTCTCCATGTATTCCGACATATCGATGCGGATGAAATGATCCTCCGAGTCGAACAGTGTGCCGGCAAGCGTCTTTGCAAGCTCAGTCTTCCCGACACCGGTCGGCCCGAGGAACAGGAATGACCCGATCGGCTTGTTCGGGTCTTTGATGCCGGAACGGGCGCGCCAGACGGCTTCCGTCACGAGCTGGACGGCATTGTCCTGGCCGATAACACGTTCTTTCAGCGTTTCGTCGAGCCGCAGCAGTTTCTCGCGTTCGCCTTCCATCAGCCGGGTCACCGGGATGCCTGTCCAGCGGGCGACGATCATCGCGATTTCGTCTTCGGTCACTTCTTCACGGATCATGCTGTTCTCCTGGCCGCCTTTAAACGAATCTTCCAAGTCGTGCAGCTTGTGCTCGAGGGCCGGAATCCGTCCGTGGCGCAGTTCTGCCGCCTTGTTCAGATCGAAGTTGTTTTCGGCATCTTCGAGTTCACGGCGGTACCGGTCCAGCTGTTCGCGGACGTCCTGGACTTCCTGCAGTTTCTTCTTCTCTTCGTTCCACTGCTCCCGCATGCCGGCGGAAGACTCTTTCAGTTCCGTCAGCTCTTCCCGCAGGGCGGCAAGACGGGTCTGGCTCACAGTATCGGTCTCTTTCGTAAGCGCCTGTTCTTCGATCTCGAGCTGCAGGATGCGCCGCGTCACTTGGTCGAGCTCCTGCGGCATCGAGTCGATCTCCGTCCGGATCATCGCACTCGCCTCGTCCATCAGGTCGATCGCCTTGTCCGGCATGTAGCGCTCCGTCAAGTACCGGTCCGACAGCGTGGCTGCTGCGACGAGCGCCCGGTCGTGGATGCGCACGCCGTGGTGCAGTTCAAAACGCTCTTTCAGACCGCGCAAAATTGAGATCGTATCTTCGACAGACGGTTCGCGCACCAAGACCTGCTGGAACCGCCGCTCGAGCGCCGGATCTTTTTCGATGTACATCCGGTATTCGTCCAGCGTCGTCGCTCCGATGCAGTACAACTCACCGCGGGCCAGCATCGGTTTCAGCATGTTGCCGGCATCCATCGCGCCTTCCGTCTTACCGGCCCCGACGATCGTATGGATTTCATCGATGAACAAAATGATCTCCCCGTTACTGTCTTTCACTTGCTTCAAGACGGCCTTGAGCCGCTCTTCAAACTCTCCGCGGTATTTCGCCCCGGCGATGAGTGAACTCATGTCGAGTTCGTGGATCTGCCGGTCTTTCAACCCTTCCGGAACGTCCCCTTTGACGATCCGCTGCGCGAGCCCTTCCACAATTGCCGTCTTCCCGACACCCGGTTCCCCGATGAGCACCGGGTTGTTTTTCGTTTTCCGGGAAAGTATCCGGATCACATTGCGGATTTCTTCATCCCGTCCGATGACAGGGTCCATCTTGCCCTTTTTCACTTCTTCCACCAGGTTCCGTCCATACTGCTCCAATGGGGAACGCTGGTCTTCCTGTACGCCATCCATTCTCATGAAACATCACCTCGTCTGTTAATTGATCAAGCAAAATTTGACTTTGACTATCTTTGACTATCTATAGTATATACCGTTTTCCTCGTTCCGTAAAGGAAAACACTTCTGCTCCACTAGTACTGTTTCCTCCTCCGCACACACCTAAACACAGCAAAAAACCCGGTGCCTGCATGGGGGCAGGTGGACTAACCTAAATTTTTGAGACAATATAAAACACCTTCGGAGTGGTACAC
>DAMDKL010000027.1:0-12479 GCA_032099885.1 Sporosarcina sp. | reverse complement strand
ATTTGAGGTGGATAATTTTCCATATTATTTACTCCTATGCAACGCTAGTGTGCGCTACACAACTCTGACACAATTCGGAATAGTGTCGGAGTTGTGTGACGCACAGGCACCACAAAAACAGGCCGTCCCCACTTCATCAAGGGATGGCCTGTTCCTCTAAATCATCCGCCGGACATCACGGCAGCAGAGTTTTCTCCATTATGTAATCGATCTGTTCATCATCACCCACGAAAAACGAATGCGCCCCTGTACGGACAAATCCCTTCTTCTCGTAAAACGCAATCGCCTTTTCGTTTTTCTCCCAAACGCCAAGCCAAATAGAAGACTTGCCGGATGTCTTGGCAATTTCCACTGCTTTGTCCATCAGAACCCGGCCTAATCCAAGCTTTTGGAACGCCTGCCGTACGTAAATCCGTTCGACTTCCAAAAACTTATTACCCTTCTCTTCGGACTGGGCAGACCCTTCATTAACTTTCAAATACGCGGCCACTTCACCCTCCCACTCTGCAAAGAAGAATTGCGTCTCTGGATTTGACAGCTCCCGCTTCAGCTTGTCGAGCGAGTATGCTTCCGCCAAAAATGATTCCAGATGTGATGGGTCATTATCTTCCGAGAAGGTTTCAGCAAACGTCTCCCGGCTGATTGCCTGCAGCACCTCTGCATCCTCTATATTACATACGCGTATCACAACCGCCATCCAATCATCCTTCCTCTTGAATTATCCTATTCAACTATAACAGTACATGCACATGAGTAACCCGGCAAATCACTCGGCAGCCAGACAAGATTCAAAATAGTGTACAAGTCGCGTTTTGCACAGGCACCTTTCCTGCAGTGTCACTGCACCATGCCTTCAAATGCCTGCATCGTCTCATCGAGCTTGGTCTGGGTGGTTGTAACTGCAGCTTGGGAGCTCTCAGTCAGACTGCTCACCTTGCTGACTTCCGCCGCCATCTGATCGATATGTGCATTGACCGTTTCGATAGCTGTGTTCACATCATTGGCCAACTTTCGCACTTCGGCGGCGACGACTTGGAACCCGCGCCCCTGCTCGCCTGCACGTGCTGCTTCAATCGCAGCATTTAAAGCAAGTATGTTCGTCTGGACAGAAATACTGCGGATGGATGCTGATACTTTTCGGATCGTCTCCGTTTCTTGTTCCAGCGAATCGATCGCTTTCCGATTTTTGTCTGCCGTGTCTGTAATGGTTTCACTCAACCCTTCCGAAAGCGCTTTGAGATGCGAGACAATACCGATCGTCTCCTTTTCCCGCTCCGTGATGTCCGTAGCAATCTTGAGGATTGCCGCCACACTTCCTTTTTCATCCTTCACCGGAATATATGTCGCTTCCAGGCAAACCAAGTCCTTTGTCTTTTTCACCCGATAGATTTTCTTCTGGTACTTTCGTCCTTCCCGTAATGATTTCCATAAATCCGTATACGATTTACTATCCCGGAATTCCTCAGTGCAGAATTGACGGTGATGCATCGTTTGGAGTTCACTCACCGAATAGCCTAATGTCTGAGCAAAATTTTCATTCGCCCATAGCAACTTGCCGCCCCGGTCGAATTCCACCATCGCTAAGTTCGTTTCCATCGCATCCAGCACCTGCTTCACTTCCATTACCTGACCAGAATCGGTCTTTCCTTCTGCTGGTTGAGAGTTCACGTCCAATCACTCCTCTACACGGATTAACTATTGTACTGATCTTTTACTAGTGTGCCATAATTCAACCGACAAGGA
This sequence comes from Sporosarcina sp., assembly GCA_032099885.1. Classification (GTDB taxonomy): domain Bacteria; phylum Bacillota; class Bacilli; order Bacillales_A; family Planococcaceae; genus Sporosarcina. Next base: position 10,736 of record DAMDKL010000027.1, on the reverse strand, counting down.
AAGAAGTCCTGAAAATTTTATTCCTATCATAGTCAATAACTCCCTTCACAGATCGGTGCCTGTGTACCACACAATTCATACACAATTCTGAATAGTTTCCAAGTTGTGTGACGCACAGGCACCATCATACAAAGCGGGAACACAAAGAGCCCCTGACACTATTGCCAGGGGCTCTCCTTTATTCACTTCAATCCACGCAGCAGATCGCCGAGCTTTTTCACGCTGGCTGTTTCATCCGCTGTTGTGGCCTTCAGCAGTGTCTTCTGCCGGTCTAGCGCAGCGTTCAGCGCCGCCGTTTCGGCAGTGACATCAGCATCCGCGGTGTCTTTCTTCGCCTGAAGGGCGTGGATCGTGTCGTACAGATCCTCATGATCCACAATCCGTCCTGTGCCCCACATCGTCTTCTCTTTTGGCGCTTCCATCACGTAATCCGTGAAGTAGTCGTACACGTCCTTATCGAAGTCGTATGCATACCAGTTGTTGTCCACAGCATACAAATACTCGTCCAATGGTGTCGCCAGATCGCCTTTTTCAAGTGCTGTGACGGATGACGCCAAGTTTTTGACGTTGTTCTGCGCATGCTCGTGAGGGAAGATCGGCTCGTCCTCCCACGTCAGCCGCACGAATTGGTCTTCGGCGTATTTGTAAGCCGCGAGCAAACCGCCGTTCAGCTTGCGGCTTTCATCGTACAGCTTCTGCGCCGCTGCCGTGTCGCCTTTACCGAGTGCAGCCGCATACTGTTCATTCACATCGGCGACTTCGGCATTCACTTGCTTCGCCACTTCCGAAACTGTGTCAATCTGGTCGATCAACCCTTTGGCCTCGACGCCGCTCTCTTTAAATACGTCCATATCGACGCTCTCTTTCATCGCGGCAAGCCGGGTCGTGAAGTCCAGCGGTACGACCGCTGTCTCATCATAATGCATCGCGAGCAAGCCATAGAGGTTCAAGTGGAACTTCAGCGCCTCCTGATTGTACGCGTCGTCATTATCGAACTGCGAGTGGTAGTGGGAGTGCATGAACTCGCTGTCCTGGAAGTCATTCCGAAGTGCTGGAACGCCCGCGATCCCGAACGAAAAGTCATCCGACCATGTCCGAAGCGGCGATACGACCGAGATGCCGTCCTTGTACACGTCCGACAGCTTCGGCACGTCTTCGGCGAACGCCGTTAAGTAGTTGTTCAGCTCATACACCGAGCGGATTTCGTCCTGCGTCGTATGTTCGTACGCCGGGAGTTCGAAGTTCATATTCGCAAATGCCTTGCCGACCCACTCGGGATGGATGTTGAAGATCTGGTTGTAGGCACCCGTCGACCAGTCATAGCGAGTGTTCGAGACGCCCCACTCTTCCGCAGCCAGCGCATTGAAGATGATCGTCTTCTCTGGCTGGTAGCCGCTGTCGATCAGCCCTTTTGCCACACCCATCAGCAGCCCGATTGCCGCATTATCATCCTGGAACCCGGCAAAATACGAGTCATAGTGCGCCGACAGGATAATGTAGGAATTGGGATCCTTCCCGATGATCTTGCCATAGTAGTTGGACGTTTTCCCGTCCATCTTGACTGTTGATTTCGCATCCAGCGTCACGTTCACCGGCTTGCCGTCGCTTGCTGCGATTGCCTTCTTCAGGCCCCCTGCATCTGTCTGTGACATTGAAAACGCCGGGGCATCATCCGGTCCGCAAACGTCCTGTGCATTCAGCGCGTCCTCATCGACCTCCCCATACCCAGCCTCCTGCACTGCGACCACCGCAGCCGCGCCTTTCAGGTGAGCCTGGTAGGCCGGATAATTGATCCACCATTCTTCCCGCTGATTAATGTCGATCAGTACGAGCTTGCCCTTCACATCCAGACCGTCCAGATCCGCAGCCGTCCCTTTCCCGGCATAGATGACCTCATACTCCTTCTCGCCATCCGTATCGAAATTCGTCTGATAGCCGCCAAGAATCGCGGTATGCTCGGTGCCGTCTTCATCCGCGAACGTCAGCTCCGCCTTCTCGAACTCCCAGCTGTCGACCGCAAACTCATCCTTCGTCACTTCCGCGAGCCCGATCGCCTTCATCTCTTCCCCGATCTTCTCGCCGGTCTTCCGCTCCGCTTCGGATCCGGCCGTCCGGTATCCGAGCTTGTCGTTCGTCTTGAACTCTTCCAAGTCCTTCGCAAACTCAAATGCATATGTCACGTCCACAGCGGACAAATACTCCTTTTTCATATCCTCATGCGGAACCGTTTTGACTTCCTCCACTTTTTCTTCCTTCTTCACAGACACGTTTTCTTCCGGCGTACACGCCGCAAGTGAAAGCCCTACCAGCATGGGCAGCGCCACACACCCTACAAGTTTCTTCATGTATCACAGTCCTTTTCAGTTTTTTATGACTAGATAATTAAACGACAGAACCTGCCCGATAGCAAGAAGAAAATAAAGAGGCACCCATAAAGATATCAATGAGCCATCCTCTTTTCGATGAACCCTTTCAGCACGTGCACCGCCATCACACAGTCGTTCAGGGACGTCCACTCCTCCGGGTTATGGCTGATTCCGTTCTCGCTCTTCACAAACAGCATCGCAGCCGGTACTTCGCGTCCAATCACCATGGCATCGTGACCTGCCCCGCTCACCAGCTCCATCGGCGTCATCCCGAACTCGGCAATCGTCTCCTTCATCTCTTCAATCAAGTCATCCGGGACAAGCATCGGGTCGACCTCCAATGTCTTCCGGCACACCACCGTAACGTCATGCTCAGCAGCCGCCGACCAGGCCGCCTCCTCGATCGCTGCCACCAGCGCTGACCGCCTGTCCGCGTGGATATCACGAACATCCACCGTCAGCTCGACTGTCTGCGGAATCACATTAACACCGTTCGGATGCACCGTCAGCCTCCCGACCGTCGCCACCGCCGTATCGCTGAACTGTGCAGGCAGAGACGAAACCTCATGGACAAACCGGCCTGCCGCCACCAACGGATCCTTCCGGCCGGACATCGGCGTATTTCCAGCATGGCCCGCCTCACCTGTGAATGTCACATTCATCCAGACCGGCCCTGCAATTCCTTTCACGGCCCCGACCGGAATTCCATTCTTCTCCAGCAGTTTCCCCTGCTCGATATGCAGTTCGACATACAACCCGATATCCCGGAAATCCTGGCCGGCCCCGAGCGCCTCTTCAAGCGAACTCCCATACGACTCCAGCACAGCCCCGAATGGCTCGCCATCCGCATCGCGCAGCGCATTCACCGTCTCCGCCGTCAGCTGCCCCGCCATCGCCCGGCTGCCCGTCAGGCCCGCACCGAACCGTGCCCCTTCTTCATCCGAGAAAATAACGACCTCGAACGGTTTCTCGGGCTGCACACCGGTCTCCCGCCAGGCTTCCGCCACTTCCAATGCTGCAATCACGCCGAGCGGCCCGTCAAAATCGCCCCCATTCGGAACGCTGTCTACGTGCGACCCTGAAAGCACTGCCTTTCCAGGAACCTTCCCTTCCATACGCCCCCTCACGTTTCCCGCACCATCCTCCGTCACCGCCAGCCCTGCTTCCGCCATCCACGTCTTCACTAACTCTTTCGCCTGCTTCTCTTCCGATGAAAACCCCGGCCTGTTCACACCGCCCCCCGGAGTCCTCCCGATCGCCGACAGCGCACTCAGCCGTTCCGCAACCCGGTTCCCATCCACCCCGCCGCGCGACAGCGACTCATCATACCCTGCAGTCAACCTCTCAAAAACACTCATCACCAACACTCCTTTGCGGGTGCCTGTGCGCCACACAACTCAGACACGATTCCGAATAGTGTCTGAATTGTACCATACACAGGCACCTGTTTCCTTAAGTCCCGCGCAAAACAAAAACCACTCTGGGCCGTTTCTTCCCGGAGTGGTTCTACTTTGATACTTAAGTTAACGAGGAAGCCGCACGCCGTTTCCTCAAGATCTTCCCCTTGAAGCGTGTAGGATTCAACGAGGCGGCTGCATATTTGCGTACTGCAGAAGTGTTTCCCTTCCGCCGCAGTCCCGTCAGCTCCTCGATGCATGCGTGGTACCGGTCCCGCGACTTCTCGAAATTCGACGGAAAAGAGCAGTGCAGCGGATGCGGCAGCCGCTCGGCGATCGGAAACTCCAGCAGACCGTTTGCTTTCATGTGTCGGAGTTCTCGTCCCACTTCTTCACTTAACGGGACGATGAACGATGGCTGGACGATCTTCATCTCTTCTGCAAACATGTTCGTAAAATAATGGCGGATCCCTCGCGGCAGGCTATAGTAATTCAAATTCCTGCCCCGCCGAGCGAATCCGAACCAGGACAGGTTCGTCAAATACACGGCATCCTGGAATGCCCCTGCTTCGTATTCTTCCAGAATAGACAGCATATACTGAGCACTTCGCTCTTGCTCGTCACCACCATAGCCGGGCATCAGTTTTCCGATTCCGTCGAAGTCGATAAACGGCACCCCCGTCTTGCCTGCTCCGAACTGTCCCGGGTTGATGCCGCAAAAAACAAGCCGTTTTTTATCCTCAGAATAGTATTTTCGATAATAGGCACGCACCAATTCCACCTGTTCCGCAAAGCCTGGCAAGATCGTAATCCCTGCCTGTTCCAATTCCTCCAGCACAAACCGCTCCCTAGCCAAACGCTCCATAAACGAAACATGCAGATCGATAACCGTTTCCAATTCTTGAATCCCCTTTTATGAGTATAAGCACCGCCATCAGTCCGAACACACAATTCTGAATAGTGTTCAAGTTGTGTGACGCACAGGCACCATCTTTGAATTCATGATACTACAAACCGGGGGCGGCCAGGAGGATAAATTGAAAAAATTTCTAGAAATTGATTGTGCACTTTAACTATCGAGCATCACGATATCTTCCATCGAGATCAGCTTCTCCAGCTGAGCATGCTGCGGGTTCCGGCTTGCGACTGCCAGACGATAATCGACTTTCCGTGTCATTTCACTGGCGATCTTCTTTGCGAGCCCCGCATTACCGAACGTTTCGTCGCGCCGGTCATACAAATCGCGGTAATGCCGATGCAGCGCAGCCTTCGCCCCGTCCGTCATCCGGTAGCCGCTCGTATACATCTCGGTGATGGCCATCAGCTCCTCGGGTGTGTAATCATCCAGATGCAACGTCACCCCGAACCGGCGGCGCAGCCCCAGGTTGCTGTCGAGGAAGCCGGTCATTTCTTTCTCATAGCCCGCCGCGAGCACAAGGAATTCCCCTTGGCGGTCGGACATCTGCTTCAGCAGAACGTCAATCGCCTTTTTGCCGTAATCGTTATCGCCGCCTGCGGCAAGCGTATATGCTTCGTCGATGAACAGCGCACTGCCCATCGCCCGCTCGATCTGCTCCGCGGTACGTTTTTCCGTTTCGCCGATATGCGTGCCGACCAGGTCGCTCCGGTCGACTTCGACGAGTTCCCCGCGTTCCAGCAGTCCGAGCGCTTCGTAAATGCCGGCGAGAATCCGGGCGATGGCGGTTTTCCCAGTCCCCGGCTTGCCGATCAGCAGCGTGTGGTTCACGAGCTTCTCCGCCGGGACGTTCTGCCGTTTGTAGTACCGCGTCAGCTCGATCATCTCACCGATCTCCGCTTTCACGCCGCTGAGCCCGATGAGCCGTTCCAGCTCCTTCACTTTGCGCCCGAGCAGCTCTTCGTCAATCGGCACGTCATACCGCACTTCCGACTTGCCGGCTACTGCCCGTTCCACGTCTGCCGCTTCAAGCGTCGTCAGCACCGCCTCCGTCCACAACGCCCGCGGAAGTCCTGCAATCCGCACCGACTGCTGCTCGGTGATCCGCTCGAACAGCGACCGCACCATCCGGGCGTTGCCGAACGATGCGCCGCGAGTCCGGTACCGGGCCGTGATTTCATTCAGCACAGCCTGCTCCGCCTCCCGCGTCATCACGTAGCTCCCTTCACACCGCTCCATGAAGATCCGCATCAGTTCATCCGGCGTATAGTCCCTGAAGTCGATCGTCTCCGTGAACCGGTCCCGCATCCCGGGGTTCGCCGCCAGGAACCGGTCCATGTCCTCCGGATAGCCCGCGGCGATCACGACGAACTTGCCCCGGTGGTTCTCCATCGACGGCACGAGGGTATCGATGACTTTCATGCCATAATCATTACTGCCGTTCTTCCCCCCAGTGAGCGCATACGCTTCGTCGATGAACAGCACGCCGCCCATCGCTTCGTCGATCTTCGCTTTGGTGAGTTCCTCGGAGCTGCCGACATGTGTGCCGACGAGGTCTTCCCGCTTCACTTCCACGAGATGTCCCTTTTCAAGAAGCCCGACCCATTTGAAAAACGCGCCCATCAGTCTCGCTACAGTCGTTTTCCCCGTGCCGGGATTCCCCGCGAACACCATATGAGGCGCGGTCACCGGGCCCGCCTGCAAGCCCCGCTCCGCCTTGAACCGGTTGACTTCCAAGAGATTCATCATGCGTGTCAGCTTATCCTTCACACCGCCGAGCCCGACGTAGCTGTCCAGCTCTTCCATCAGCAGCGTCAGCATCTCCGGGTTTTCGAACGCTTCCCCAGTTCCTACCGCTTCGGATAAAACCCTGTCCCCCGGACCCGCAGCGGCGCCCGGTACTGCCGTAAGTGTTGTATCGATCAGCACCGGCCCGCTGTCATCCGTCTTCACCAAGTCCCCGCCCGCATTTTTCACGAAACGGCACTCTTCCAAGACAGGTGCCGTATTCTCAAGACGCAGACCCGCTTTCATCCCATCCAGCACCTGAACGGATTTAAATGAAGCCGAAGGGCACGCAAGCAGCACGATCTGATCGCCGCGCTGGCCGTGCAGCCGACTGTCCGTGACGACTGTCTGCGCCACGCGACGCAGTTCGAGTCCGCCAGCACTGCCGTCATACACTTCGCACTCCGAAAGCGAGAGTTCATCAGACCCGTCCGCCTCCACTTGCGCCCGGTCGTGGCGGAACAGCACCGTCCGTTCCATGGAAACGACTGCTGACTGTCCCGCGAGCACGCCGTTCTTGCCGCCGTGCGAAATCCGGCAGTCCTCGATGTCCGCTTTCACCGATGCCCCGAGCAGGATGTTCGTTCCTTTGTGGCCCGACACTGTGCAGTTCGCCGCCTGCAGCTGTGATTGCTTCATGAGCACACCCGTCGTCGCACCGTCCTTGACAATTGTCGCCGACAGTATGATTTCCGAACCGTCCGTGCCCGTCACCTGCGTCCTCGGATGATGGCTGACAGCCGTATCCGACATCCTCAGCCGACTTTCCGACGCACTGATCCCCCGATCCTTCCCGCGCGCGATCCCGCAGTCGAGCACCGTCAGCACGCTCCCGGCCAGTGCCGACAGCTGGGTCTCCGCGTTGAATTCGAACGTCGAACCGAGCACCGTGCACGACGAGCCCGAACAGACGAAGCCCGATGCCCCGCCGGACAAAAAACGTGACTCCCGCACCGACACCGTGCTCTGTTCCGCGCAGACCAGCTGGTCCCCTGCCTGCCGGCTGAACTCCGTTTCCGTCACGGACACCTCGGACCCGGCCGCTGCCAGGCCCTCTGCCGCACCGTCCGCAAACATACACGACGCCACCTCGATATCCGAACCGTTCGCCGCCTCCACGTGCGCCCCCGCCTGCGCCTTGAACACACACTCTTTCAAAACACCTTTGGACGCGTCAAATGAAACCCCGGCACCGCCGCCATTCCAGACCGTCACGGAATCCGCGTCAACCATACTATCCTGCTCCGCCCGCAGCTGCACACCGGCACTGCCGATCAGCGAACTCTTCGTCAGCACCGCCCGGCTGCCGCCCGTCACCACGATTCCTTCCGCCTGACTGCCGAGCACGCCGCACTCCGTCAGCACCGCATGACCCCCATCACGCACCGTCAGCTGTGCCGACTCCCCCGTCTCCTCGAGAATACAGTCGAACAGCACGACCCGCCCGGCTGTTGAAATGCCTTCGAGGTTCTTCCGGAACACCGTCCGCTTCGCCGACACTTTCCCCGTTGCCGCCACCTGAAGAGCACATCCCTGGATCTCCGCAAAAAGGCAGTTCCGGAGTTCAGTCCGGCCGGTTTCCACACGGAGCCCGCACGAATCGGAATCAGCCCCGCCGCTGAACGTCAGCCCGTCGAACAGCACCTCACCGTCCGCTGCCACCCGGATTCCACCCGTCAGCCGGACAGCACGCGCTTCCTTCTTCAATCCAGTGAACGTCAGCGGTTTATCCACTAGAATTGCCTCCTCATAGACCCCTGCAGCAACTTCCACCACATCACCCGGCCGTGCTGCCTCTATCGCCGCACTCATCGTCTTAACATCCGCATCGCCAAGCTTCGAAACGCTGATAACCGCCATCCCGTCTTCCCCCTTCCCGAACCGAAACATATATTCTCATTTTATCATAGAATGATGAAAGAAAAGAAAAAAGAAGGTGCCTGTGCGCCACACAATTCAGACACGATTCAGAATCGTTTCCAAGTTGCGTGACGCACAGGCACCGTAATTTCATTTTTATTGTTGACGGTCACTCACGTACTTCATGATCGCTCCAGCGCCGGCACGGACGAGCACACCGCCATCGCAGTTGATCTCTTGTCCTGTAATGTACTTCCCTTCGTCAGACGCAAGGAACGAAACGAGTGCAGCGATGTCTTCAGGCGAACCTACATATGGAAGCAAATTCCCTTCCTCCATCAGCTCCATCAATTCGTCAGAGAATTTCCGTCTTGTGGCAGGGGTGACAACCAATCCAGGCAATACGGAGTTACAGCGGATGCCTTCTTTTCCGTGCTGCGTAGCGACGGAACGTGTCAGCGACATCAGTCCGGCTTTCGAAGCAGAATAAGCCGTCCGCACGTAATCCCCCACTTTTCCGTTGGCCGAAGCGGTATTGATGATCGTACCGCCGCCGTTCTTGACCATTTCAGGAATGGCATATTTACAGCCGAGCATCGGTCCGCGCAAGTTGATCGCCATGACGCGGTCCCACATCTCAACGTCCATCTCAGGGATGCCATTGTCGTTCATCGGCCCCCAAGCCGCGTTGTTATGCAGAATGTCGAGACGTCCGAACTGTTCAACAGCCTTGTCGATCATCGCTTTCACCTGTTCCTCTTCGGAAACGTCCACAGTGAACGCGATCGCTTTACCGCCTTTCGCGACAAGCTCATCCGCCACCTGCTTCGCACCTTCGCCGTTGACATCCGCAACAACGACCGAAGCACCATCTTCAATGAACCGCTCGACCGTGCCGAGACCGATCCCTGAAGCACCACCCGTGACGATCGCTACTTTTCCATCCAATTTACCCATAGCTCTTCACCTCGTAAATAAATTTCACAATCATTACTTTGCGATTAAATTATATCATATAATTCGAATCCTGAAATAGTTTCCGACTCACGCCAGCTGATACGGTACCACCTCGGAGAAGGTGCCTGTGCGCCACACAATTCAGACACGATTCAGAATCGTTTCCAAGTTGTGTGACACACAGGCACCCGGTCACGCAAAAAGACCGCACGCAGCGAATAGGTCCCCCCTCCGCTTCTGTGCAGTCCCTCTGCTCAAACTAAAACTTCACTTCACTCCGTCACTTCACCATTTCCTTCACAACGTCAATCGTAAATTCCGCACCGTAGTGACCCGCTGTTTCCAAATCCTCAATTCCATCATCTGTCACTTCAGAATTCGAAATAGTTCTGAGAGAAAGGTAAGGAACTTCCATCACATGTGCAACTTGGGCAACCGCGAAGGCTTCCATCTCCTCCCCGCTCGTCCCGAAGTTCTCATGGAACCACTGGATGCGGTCGATCTCCCGGTTCCACCAATCCGCACTGCCGATCACACCTTCCACGACATTTCCATGTTCATACTCACCCGCGGCACGTTTTGCAGCCTCGACGAGCTCAGGATCACTTGAAAGCGTCGCATATTCCTTCGTTTCGCCATCCTTCTCACGCAAATCTGTCGACATGTGAACCCACTTCTCGGGCGCTGTCCCCTGCCCGTCATCCAATTGATCCGAGCGGAAGCTGCCAATGTTGACGACTTCCGTTCCGATCACAGTATCGAACACATGGATATCCGGATCATGTCCGCCGGCAGTCCCCTGGTTAATAACTGCTTTCGGATGATACTTTTCGATCAACAGAGTGGTGGATGCAGCTGCATTCACCATCCCGACTTCCGTCCGGGAAACAACGACCGGAATCCCATCGATTTCTCCTATGTAAAATGAATAATTGCCGTGCTTCTCTTCCTTATATTCACCCATCGCCTTTAAAAACTCCGAAACTTCCACATCCATTGCACCTTGGACTGCAATCGGCTGTTCCGTTTTCGAAGCAGGCTGCTTGTCTCCCGTCGACGGTCCATCCGCCTTCGCCGAGCAGCCCGCCAAAATAACAAACGCTAACAAAACGTTCGCCAATACCTTCAATCTGCCTAACATCAGATCATCCCTTTCTTAATATCCAGATAAATAAACGAACGATACTAAAAATACTATTTATATCGTTCGTATTTAGAAAGATACTAGAAGGACGAACATTTGACAAGCGATGATCAACTATCCGAAAAAAATGCATAGAAATCGCTATATCTCCCAACAGGGCCCTTTTGCGCAGAATAGAAAAAGGTGCCTGTGTGCCGCACAATTCGGACACTATTCCGAATCGTGTCCAAGTTGTGTGGCGCACAGGCACCCTCCACTAGTGTTGTAAAGTTTCCACTATAAAACTAAAATTCAAAATTAAACCTGTC
>DAMDKL010000026.1:0-14970 GCA_032099885.1 Sporosarcina sp. | reverse complement strand
CATAGCAGCCTAATCAAGGTGTTTTATAGATGTCTCAAATCGCTATGTCAGTCTACAGGTACCGGGCTCAAGTGTCAGTATTAACGGACGCCTAGCGCCATTTTAGCATAGCGGGACATGTTATCCCGTGACCATGGCGGGTTCCAGACGATGTCGACTTCCACATCTTTCACTTCCGGGAGTTCCATCAGTTCCTGTTTGACGTTCGCAACGATTTGCGGGCCCATCGGACAGCCGATCGACGTGAGGGTCATCGTGATTTTTGCCACACCGCCCTCAAGCAGTTCTGCGTCATACACGAGGCCCAGGTTGACAACGTCAACGCCAAGCTCCGGGTCGATGACGTTTTCAAGTGCACCCATCATGCTTTCTTTCATATCATCAGCCATTGGTATACCCCTTTCTTCTTCTAATTGCTGCCTCCATCATATCAAAAGCCCGTCATCCATTCAAATGGTCTGCCAGGAAATCGACCGCTGTCAGCATCCCCGGCCGTGAGACTGTATGTCCGGCATGAGCATCCGCCATAAACACAAAGTCTTCCGGATGGCTGCTGTAAGAAGCTTTTTCGGCGTTATAGAAATTCCATGTCGGCTCGAACGGCACGGTCGCATCCTTCTTCCCATGCCAGAAGAACACCGGCCGTCCGCCGAGCCGTTCAGGATGCTTCGTAAGGTCGAATGTCCCGAGCGCATCGAAGAGGCTCTTGACTTCGTCGCTGCCCATCGGCAGTTTGTAGCCGCGGTTCTCAAACTGCTGCATCTGCCCTTTCGCCAGCTTGACGAATCCGGGCGTGCCCATCATGACAGCTGCACAGTTCACCTGCGGATAGGCCGCGAGACAGCCGAGCGTCGTGATGCCGCCCATGGACGTCCCGGCGAAGGCCAGGCGTCCATCGTTCAGGAGCCCTTTGTTCTGCAGCTCCTCCTGGAGGAACCCCGCCTCTTCGATAGAAGTCAGGACGATCTCCCAGAAGCGGAGGCTCAGCTGCACTTCGTCCAAGTCTTCCATCCGGACGCCGTGAAGGTGAGCTTCCGGAAGAAGTACCCGGATTCCTTTTTTCGCCAGATTGAAGGCATAATGCAGGTTGTGTTCTTTCGCACTGGTGAACCCATGAAAAAAGACGACGACAGGCATCTCAGATGATTCCTGCTGTTCATCGACCACATGCAGCAGGGGCACCTGTCCCCACTGTTCTTCGCGTATCTCCATCTGTGACACCTCTTTACTCGTTTGTTTTGAGCATACCAATACTTTTCTAAAAAAACAAAAGTTGTGCATGAACTGTCACTTTTTTGACTTGCCGCTGTGCGAAAGGCTAAAATTGAACATAGGAATACAGGAAGGAGGCGTTTTCGCCATGAAACCTCATTTGATCGCCCTCGATCTGGACGGCACACTGCTGACCGACCAGAAAGTCATTTCCGAAGAAACATTCGACACCTTGAAAAAAGCGGAAGACGCCGGCCATGTGATCATGATCGCAACAGGGCGTCCCTACCGCTCTAGCGCCGCTTATTACCGCCAGCTCGGCCTGAAGACGCCGATCGTCAACTTCAACGGCGCGTTCGTCCACCATCCGACCGACCGGAATTGGAAGACGATCCACGAAACGATCGACCTGTCCGTCGCCCGCGACGTCATTGACGCGATGCAGAATTTCAAATTGAAGAACATTATCGCGGAAGTGATGGATGACGTCTATCTGCAGTACCACGATGAGAAATTGCTCGACATCTTCAGCATGGGCAGTCCGTCCGTCACGGAAGGCGACTTGCGGAAATCGCTGCACGTCGATCCGACAAGCCTGCTCATCCAAGGTGCAGAAGGGATGGCCGACCCGATCCGCGAGCACTTGGAGGACGTCCACGCGGAAGTGATTGAGCATCGGCGCTGGGGCGCTCCGTGGGATGTCGTCGAAGTCATCCGGCACGGACTCAACAAAGCCGTCGGTCTTTCTAAAGTAGCCGACTGGATCGGCATTCCGCAAGAACGGATCATCGCATTCGGCGACGAAGACAATGACCTGGAGATGATCGATTATGCCGGGACAGGCGTCGCGATGGGTAATGGAATCGATCAGCTGAAGTCGATCGCAAACGAAGTGACACTGACGAATAACGAAGACGGCATAGCCGTATTGTTGAAAGACCGACTGAAATTGGTCTAATACGACCTGACGAGGAGGAGCCTAATGAAAATTTTCGCTGACAGCGGCTGTGACCTGCCGAAATCGTACTTGGACGACCATGATGTAACGCTGCTGCCGTTGACCGTATTGCTTGACGGCCAGGAATACCAGGACATTGTCGATATCGACTCGAGAGAAGTATTCCAGGCGATCCGCGCGGGGAAACAGCCGAAGACATCCCAAGTATCCCCCGATCGGACGCTCGCCATGTGGAAAGAATTCGCCAAGACAGGGGAAGATGGCATTTACATTGCGTTTTCATCTGAATTGTCAGGTACATACCAGACCGCCGTCATGATGCGCGACCAGGTGAAGGAAGGCAATCCGGGCATGAACCTGATCATCATCGACACACGGTGCGCTTCGCTCGGCTGCGGGCTGCTTGTGGAAAAGGCCGTTGAAATGCGGGATGCAGGAGAGGATGTCCGGACGATCGAGCGGGAGATCCGTAAGATGGCCGGACATATGGAGCATTTATTCACAGTGGAAGACTTGGATTACCTCGCGAAAGGCGGGCGTGTGTCGAAGGCGAGTGCGTTTTTCGGCGGCCTGCTCAACATCAAGCCGCTGCTGCACGTGGAAAGCGGCCGTCTTGTGCCAATCGAAAAGCACCGGGGCCGCAAGAAAGTGTTCCGCCGCATTATCGAACTGATGGAAGAACGCGGCGATGATGTCGGCAGCCAGACCGTCGCCATCAGCCACGGCGACGACCTCGCAGGTGCTGAAGAACTGCGGGACCTGATCGAGGAGAGGTTCCACCCTCAGGACATCCAGATCCATATGATCGGCTCCGTCATCGGCTCGCACGCCGGACCGGGTACGTTATCAGTCTTTTTCCTGAATAAACGCTAATAACCGGCAGAGCGGTTACGTCCAACAAAAAAGAGCCCGCGGGCTCTTTTTTTCGTTGCTTATTTCGCGCTGCGTGCTTTCCGTGCCGCACGACCTTTTTTCAGTACCATCCAGAGGAATCCGAGGAACAGGACGTACACCATGATCGAAGCGATCAGGTACGGGATGTTGAACCCTTTGTCTTCCTTGACCAGGTACAGTTCAGCCAGCTCCCGGTCCATGACGACATGGTATTTGCCGTCTTCCGTTTCGACGATCTGATCACCGTCAAGAAGCCCGCGCAGCCGTTTCTTGCTTCCGATCTCGGATGGATCTACTTCATAACTCTGCGTCTTGTCCGTATTATTCACCGCGATGATCCACGTTTCGTCTTCATCCCAGATCTTATAGACAAGGTAGCCGTCTTTGTTATGGAGCATCTTAAAGTCGCCTGAGCGGAGCGCCTTCGATTCGTTCCGCAGTTTGTTCAAGTCGCCGATCAGGTCTTTCAGCTCCATGTCCGTCTTGAAGTTGAACAGCGGATGACTGTCTGGCGCAGTATCTCCGTTGACCGCGATTTCCGTTCCGTATGGCACGACAGGAATTCCCGGAAGTGTGAACAGTGCGGTGACTCCTACTTTCCAGCGTGTCGGCGGGAACATCCGCTCTTCAACGATCGCATGCGTGAAGCGCGGCCCCGTCAGTTTATCGAACTGGATAAGATCGCCCCGTCCGCTTGCGCTGAACTGGTCCATCGGAGTTGAATCCGGAGAGACTTTGACAAATGACTGGCGGAGCGCTTCCATTTCCGCATCATTCGGCTGGGCATCGACCGCTGCCCCTGTCTCTTCATCCGACAGGACATACAGGTCCTTCGAAGATTGTTTCAGCGCGTCGATGAACCCATCCAGGACTGCAGGATCATAGGATGCGGTTTTCGTCAGCCGAATGCCGTCGATATCGTATTTCTCGACGAATTCTGTCATTGCTTCCGTCAAGACCCTCTGGACATCCGCATCGTCCGCTTTCCAGTCAATTGTTCCCTCTTCTTCACCAGGCGTCCAGGCGAGTTTGTCCGCCCAGATGTGGTCTTTGCTGACCCCTGCAAGCGGGAAATCAGCAATTACCTTGATATCTGCTTCGTGCAGTTCTTTCAGCATCGCCTTGAAATCGTCTTCCGTTCCGAAGTGGTCTTCGAGCCGGGTGTAGTCCAGCACCTGCGCTCCGTCATAGGTCGCCGTCTTAAAGACCGGTCCGACCGACACAGCGGTGAAACCCATGTCGAGTATGTGCTGCAGCCGGAGGGAGACCCCGGCGAAATCACCGCCGTTGAAAGCGTTCGGGTCCTGCGAGTCCGCATCCCCGTCGTTGCGGCCGTCCCCATTGTTGAAGCGGTCCACCAGCAGATCATATATACTTTCATCCTTTATCGTCCGTCCATCTTTCGCAGATGCCGCTGCCGGCCATGCTGCGGTGAGGAGGAAAGGGATCAGCATCAAGGCACCGATCAGTCGTTTCACGTTCACAAAAAAGCCTCCTTCTTCGTCCATTCCATCCCTTTAATACTACCAAACCACTAGGGGTGCCGCCATGCTTTCTCCGGAAAAACAGAAGGCCTGTCCATGAAATAAGGCAATCATGTGAATTCACATTACGCCTGCGCAGGACACACCAGCCCTCCGTACCGCTGCCTTTCCATACAGCAAAAAGCCCCGCAGATCCGGAGAATATACCGGATCTTGCGGGGCTGTAAGTCAGTCGCGCCTGTCGTATTCGTCCGGCGGCTCCTGCCGCCTGGCGGTGATGACAAAAGAGAGGGCGAACAGGATCATGACGGCGAATACGGCGATCAATAACGTCCATCCGACCATCCGGACCCCTCCTTCCTCATCAGGTTCCCATCAGTGATCTGCATCCGCAGGCGTCCATTAGAAGAGATGGAGGCCGACCGGCAGTTTGAAGCCGAGGAACATCGTGATCAGAAGCGAGACGACGAACAGGATCCAGGCGATCTGCGCCGGCTTCTGCTTGTTCTGGCGGGCGAACACCATTTCCATCATGCCGATCGTCAAAATACCGAAAAGGAATTTCACGCCATAGAGCGCTGAGTCATTGCTCATCCAGCGCAAGAACAGCGCAAGACCCGAAATGATGATCAAGATGTAGAACACCCGCAGAATCATCTTCGTAATTTTACGTCCTTTTGAGTCGATCGGCATAGAAGCCGCGACCAAGAACAAAATAATGCCGACCACCCATGTGAAGATATGGATATGTGTCGAGTTCGATAGGAAATCCAAAGCAGTCACCTCATTCAAAGTCAGTTGCACTGTCCATCTTACCATAATCCCGCAAGTTCGCCAAAGTCAGGTAACCTTATTCGAAATCGTTGACGAGCGTTCCGATTCCTTCGATGGACACTTTCACTGTATCCCCCGCTTTCAGGTAGGCCGGCGGGTTCATCCCTTTGCCGACGCCTGCCGGTGTGCCGGTGAGGATGACGTCTCCCGGCTCCAGCGTGACAAATCTGGACAGCTCTTCGATGATACCGTCAATTGGAATGGACATCGACTTTGTATTTCCGTTCTGACGCACTTCGTCATTCACCTTCGTCACGATGGATAGATTGTGCGGGTTCGGGATTTCGTCTTTCGTCACGATGTACGGTCCCATCGGGCAGCTGCCGTCGAGTGTCTTGCCGAGGAAGAACTGCTTGCGCTCCGCCTGTAAGTCGCGGGCAGTCAGATCGTTCGCAATCGTGTAGCCGAACACGTAATCGTACGCGAGCTGTTTCGGGATGTTGCGGCCGCCTTTACCGATGACAACGGCAAGCTCGCCTTCGTAATCGAGCTGCTCTGTCACGTCCGCGTGTACGGAGAGCGTCTGTTCATCCGCCGCGATAGCAGTCGGCGCCTTCGTGAAGATCATCATCTTTTCAGGTGCTCCCCCACCCATCTCATTCGCGTGATCGGCATAATTTTTCCCGACACAGAGGACGTTCTTCGGTGTCCGCGGAATCGGGGAGAGCCATTCGATCGCACTGAACGGGTACTTGAAGCTCTCCGCGTCTTCATGCGTCCGTGCCTGTTCGCAGAGGCTGCGGATCCGTTCGATGAAATCGACACCGTCCGCGACGCCTTCAGCGAGGGAAGAAGGGAAGCCATCTGCTCCCAGCTCCTCTGCGATGCGCTGGACATCCCAGACCGCTTCCTCTTTTTTCACCTTCGGTCCGAACAGGGTCTTTCCATCGTACTTGAATGAAAGTAGTTTCATAGCGTGCATCCATCCCTTCCATGATTGGTCTGTCTACATACTGTTACGACATGTCTTGCTGCTTCTCCTTTTTGATCGGCAAAATGGTACCATACGTACCGATGCGCCAGATCCATTCGAACGGCCCCATCCGGTAGCGGGACAGCCACAGATCCGCGAGCAGCGCCTGGACGACGAAGATGCCCGCAGCCATGAGAGTGGCTGTACCCACGTCGATCTTGCCATACATACCGAGCCCATAATGATAGAAAATGAGCGTCGCGATGATCGATTGCGTCAGGTACACGGTCAGGGACATGCGGCCAGCTTTCGCGACTGGCCGTAAGAGACTGACAAACTTCGGCACGGTACACAGCAGCAGGACGAACGATACATAGCCCGTTGCCACGAGCGGTCCACCGAAATACGTCTGGATCATCTGCATGGACATTTCCGTACTGATGGTGAACGGGACGGACTTCAAGGCGATCCCTGCGATGAACGACACAACACCGATCACTGCGATCCGCCGTCTCCATTCTCGGGCCCGCTCTGCCGTTTTCCATTTGGCGAGCGCTGCGCCGACCATCATGAACGGCAGGATCATGAACGGATTGACGAAGAAACTCGTCGCAGTGAAAGTCAGCCATTCTTTCGTCCGGAATGCGAGTGCCGTTAAATAATCACCATGGCCGTAAACGTTTATCGTCTCCTCGACTTTCTGGATATCTGCGAACTCGGACAGCGAACTGTCTGGCGTCAGCTGTTCAGCGGCAAAGAGCAGCCCCGTCAGCAGGCCCATTGGCACAAGATAGAGCACCAGTGCAAGGGCGAGCAGCCATTTCGGCGGAATGCGGACTGCGGCAATCATAAGGAATCCCATCAGCGCGTAGGTGAAAAGGATATCCCCTGACCAGATGAACACGGCGTGCAGGACACCGAAGACGAGCAGGATCGCCATCCGTCTTGCGGCCACCGGTCCGAACGGCTGCCGCAGCAGTTTCGATTTTTCATACTGCATACTGAGTCCATACCCGAAAAGCATCGCGAATATCGGATAAAAACTCGCTTCTACTAAAATATCAAGCCACATGTACGGAATGCCTTCGCCAGAACCCTCGAACCAGCTGTAAGGATCCATGTACATGATCGGCGCATTGAAATGGAGCATATTGGCCATGAAGATGCCAAGCAGTGCAAATCCGCGAAGCATATCAAGCGCTTCGATCCGTCCGGCTCCGCCGGTGGAAATTGTCCTCAAACCGTTACCTCCTGAACTGATACTGTCCGTCCTTCGTCAAACAAGTAGAGCAGCATTTCTTTGATGGGCACACGTGTGATCGCTTCGATCGCCGTTTTGTACAGACTGAGCTGGATCGCATAACGCGTCCGCATCGCTTCGTCGGCCTCTTCTGGAGAGGCGTATCGTCCGCGCAGCCGGTCGGTCTTGTAATCGAGCAGCACCCAGCCGTCCGCTTCTTCGAACAGGCAGTCCGCAATCCCCTGCAGGATCTGGGAATCGCCGTCACTGCCGTCATAGGCATAGGTGAACGGGACTTCCTTCATCACCCGCTTCGCTGAACGCAGCCGTTCCGAGAGAGGAGACTGCATGACGCAGACGATGGAGGCCCGGTCGACATGACCCGCTTCCTCGGTCGTCAGCAGCTGGCGGGAGACCAGTTCCAGCAGCAGGCTCTCCGTCTCTTCCAAGTCATATGTCTTCGCAAGATCGATATGCTGCATGACCGTATGGACCGCCGTACCGATCTCAGCTGCGCTGATAGAGCGCTGCTGCAGGAAGGCCGGGCGCTCATGGAGGAAGACGGGGCTCGCTTCCCTATCTTTCGACGCAAACGGATCACCGTAGTCAGGCTCCGCTTCGAGCTGGGCAACCCGTTTCAATTCAGAGACGGACACTTTCGACCGTTTGCGGACAGCGGCTTCGTGCGCGTACCGGAAATCGAAGCGTTCCGTCACTTCGGCAAGCCGGTCTGCGTCGATCGGCGGCAGCTCGGCTGGCCAGTCGTTGTCCGATACATCTTCTTCCGACTGGCCGTCCGCCGTTTCACTGAAATACGAGACCGGCAGCATGCTGATCGTCCATTTCGACGGGTGCTCTTTCATCATGCCGCCCGGTGTCACGCCAAACTTCGAGAAATCCGCGTGGCGCGCGACTGCTGGCCCAATCCAGTCGAGATAGCCGTTCGCACGCGACCGCATGTAATCCGGCAGCCGTTCCGCAGGATTGACGAGCTGCGCATCCTGCCACTTCGTCAGGGACTTTTCGATGTCCTTCACGGTCGCGACAAGTTCGAGCTGTTCCTTCGCACGGGTCATTGCGACATACAGGACGCGCATTTCTTCGGCGCGCATTTCGAGCTCTTTCTGTTCTTTCATCGCAAGGAATGGCAGCGATGTGTACATAATCCGCTTATCGGGATCGATCGCTTTGACCGCGAGACCGAAGTGCTGGTCGAACAAATACGGCTCGTTGAAGTCCATCTTATTGAACTGGCGGCCGATTCCGGCGACGAAGACGTTCGGGAATTCCAGTCCCTTGGATGAATGGACCGTCATGATGCGCACGACGTCCTCTTTTTCGCTCAGGAATCGGGCTGCGCCGAGATCGTCGCCGCGCCGGCGCATCCGGTCGACGAATCGCAGGAAGCGGAACAGGCCGCGGAAAGAAGTCTTCTCGTACTCAATCGCCCGGTCGTGGAGCGCCCGCAAGTTCGCCTGCCGCTGTTTGCCGTTCGGCATGCTGCCGACCATTTCATAATAGTTCGTGTCACTGTAGACATGCCAGATCAGTTCAGATAGCGATCCCCTGCGTGCCAGGTTGCGCCAGTCTTCGAAATTGAGCAGAAACCGCTGCAGTTTCTGCTGGGTTTCCGGCGCCATGCCGGTCCCCTGTGTCGCGATGAACGTCTTCACTGCCTCATAATAGGACGCATTCTTATCCGCGAGCCGCACTTGCGCCAGTTCGTTTTCAGTCATTCCGACGAATGGTGCGCGCAGTACGGAAGCGAGCGGTATATCCTGATACGGATTGTCGATGACGCGCAGTGTATTGAGCATAATTGTCACTTCGAGCGCATCGAAATAGCCGCTCGACAATTCTACATAGACGGGAATGTCCGCTCGCTTGAATTCGTCGGCGATTTCCGAAGACCACGTCATCGAGCGCATGAGGACGACGATATCACTGTATCTGATCGGTCTTTTCTCCCCGCTGAAGGCATCGCTCACTTCGTGTTTCTCCGCCATCCACTGCTTGATCTTGTTCGCCATATACCGGGCTTCCGCCTGGGAATTCTTCAAGTTTTCGGTTTCAATCCCGGTCTCGTCCTCGAACTCTTCCTCTTCCGTGTACAGGACGGTCAGGTGGGAGGTCGTATCGGGCTCGGGATAACGGGCGCCGTATTTGAGCGCCGCCGCCTCATCATATTCGATCTCCCCGACGCGCTCTCCCATTACTTGCGAGAAGACGAAATTCGTCGCGTCGAGCACTTCTTTCCGGCTCCGGAAATTCGCATTCAGGTCGATCTTCAGCCCCTGACCGTCTAATTCTTCCGAGAACCGGCCGTATTTACCGAGGAACAGGCCTGGCTCAGCAAGACGGAACCGGTAGATGGACTGCTTGACATCTCCCACCATGAACAGGTTGCCGTCCGCCTCGGCGCCGCTTTTCACGAATTGAATGATCGCTTCCTGCAGCAGGTTCGTATCCTGGTATTCATCGACAAGGACTTCCTGGAACTTCGCCTGATAATCCGCTGCAATGTCGGAGGGCACTAACACGTCCCCTTCCTGTTTCGTCAGGATATCGAGTGCGTAATGCTCAAGGTCCGAGAAGTCGACGAGTCCGCGTTCCGTCTTAACGGCCCGATAGCGTGCGCCGAAGTCGATGACGAGCTCGATCAGCGTGTGCATCATCGGGGCCATGAGCCGGATTTCATCGAGCAGCCGGGCGGGTGTCCGTTCGAAATAGGATTCCTTGACGCTGGTCACGAGTTTTTTGACGGAGTCCCGGAGCGTTTTCGCCCGCTTGGCGAGCTCTTCATCGCACGAGTCCTTTTTTATACTTCCTGCCTTCGTCCATTTCAGCTGGCTGAAATACCCGTATGTCTCTTTCCATGTGCCGTGTTCAATCGTATCGATAGCTCCGCGGATCCACGCCAGGTCGGATTCGGCGGTCGGTCCGAGCGGCGCCGGGCCGTCTGGCTGTTCCGCGATGCGCTGCATGTCGAGTGTAAGAGCTTCCGCTTCCTCAAGTTTCTGCCGGATCGCTGATTTGAGCGGGCCGATGAATGTTAGATCATCGATGACCGCACCATCCGGCAGTTCGTACTCTTCCGGAATCTGCCGCAGCCACTGTTCCGGCTTCGGATGGACACGGGAGTAGTCGTACAGACGGTCGATGAGCAGCTCGAGCGACTGGTCATTCCGGTCTGCCGTGAAGCTGTCCGCGAGCCGGTAGATCGCTTCCGGGTCGTCCGCGCTGTAGGCGTCTTCTAGCACTGCTTCTATTGTGTCGTCACGCAATAGCGCCGCTTCTGTCGGGTCCGCGATGCGGAAACCCGGATCGATGTCGAGCAGGTACGCATACTGGCGGACGATCGTCAGGCAGAACGAATGCAGGGACGATATCTGTGCTTTGTTCAGCAGGCTCAGCTGCTTGCGGAGGTGAGCGGATTCCGGATGGAGAGTGATCTGTTCTTCAAGCGCCGCGCCCATCCGGTGCCGCATTTCAGCCGCCGCCGCATTCGTGAAGGTGACGACGAGCAGTTCATCGACGTTCACTGGATTGCGTTCATCGATCACTTTCTCGATCAGCCGGGTGATCAGCACTTTCGTCTTGCCGGAGCCTGCTGCCGCGGAGACGAGGATGTCCCGTCCGGACGCATGGATCGCCGTCCACTGGGCATCCGTGAACGTGACGTTCTCAGGTTTCGGTGGTATGTGCATCGCCTTCCGCCTCCTTCCTCATTTTCTCCAGTGAATCGCTTGCAGATAAGTCTTCATACTGCCGGTAGACGGCATCCGGATCGGTCTTGTCGAACTGGCAGACCCCTTGATACGGACAATGCATACACGGCATCCGGTCTTTCAGCCGGTACGGATAGACACGGGTGTCGCCGGCGAGCATCGCATCCCCCGCCCGCTGATGACGCGTGCGGACTGCCGAGCGCAGCAGCTGCATGTCGTCCGGCGCAAGCACTTTCGATGTCGCATAGAACGAGCCGTCCTTCTTGACGCGTGCCGGGATGACGGTCGATACCTGTTCGATGTTGCTGTCCATCCCTTTGACGACGGACAGGTCTTCGAGCACGTAGCCCTTCATCGTGAAGGACTTGAGCATCTCCTGTTCGACCGCCTCATCCGACAGTTCCTGGATACTGCGGATCATTGGGTTATGCACATGCACGTACAGCATACCGGCCGGGTCTGCCTGCAGCTGGATCCAGTCATCGGCATGCTCGAGTGCGACGTCCAGATACGTCAGCATCTGCAGCGACAGTCCATAGTACACTTCCGTCAGATTGAGCGCCTTCGAGGACGATTTGTAGTCGACGATGCGGAGGTATGTCCTGCCGTCGATTTCCGCAGCATCCACCCGGTCAATCCGGCCGCGCAGGTTCATCTGGCCGCCCCTCTTCAGCGGGATCGACAGCGGCGGCATCTGCTCGCCCGGTCCGAAGCCGACTTCGACGGCGACCGGATGGAACGTCGAGGTGTTCGCCTGGCTGCTGAGCGCTGCGATTGTACGCTGGATGATGTGCGTCAGCTTGCGTTTAATATACAGATGGCGGTTCGTCGTCAGCAAAATTCGATGGAAGAAGAACGGGGCAATCCGGTCGACGGCATCATGCGCAAGCCGGAAGCTATCCTGTTTCGACAGGCCGGCCCAGCTCGCGCCGGTACGCATCATCTCATCGGACACCCATTTGAGCGCAGCATGGAACAGATCGCCGATCGCCGGGGCTTCCAGCGTGAATTCGGTCCGTTCGCGCAAGCCGAGTCCATATGAGGCAAAATGCTGGAACGGGCAGCTGTAATACGATTCCACACGGGAAACGCTTGAGGATAATGTCTCGCCGTACAGATCATGCGTGATGGCCGGCGCGAGACGTTCCGTCGCCGTGCCTGCTTTCCGTGTGCCCTGGATACCTGCAAGGATCGATCCCCAGAGCGGATCTTCCTCATAGTAGGCGATGACTGCGCGCCAGAGCGGACTGAGACGCGCACCCGTCTCGAAATTACGCAGCTGCGCCGATGCATACGGCAAAGTCGGCCGCGGATGGCTGATATACGCCAGACTGTCAGCCGACTCCGGCAGGTCGAGCGGATCGGCAGCTGCCGTTTCGATTTCGAGTCCGTCGAAGATCTGGCCGAGCCGCGGGATGTAGAGCGACGGGATGAGCGCTTTTCCAGCTTCATCAGCAATCGGATAGGTCACTGTCAGCCCTTCCGCCGCGGCCGTGAATGCCCGATAGGCTTTGTAGGTTTCATCCATCAGCCGTGTTTTCGCGGAAGGGGCGAGTTCAATACCGATTGACTCGAACCATTGGCGGTCTGCGTCCGACAGCAGGCCTTCGTTATCGATGCGCTGCGGCAGCACGCCGTCGTTTACGCCGATGACGAACACTTCGTCGATATTGAGGAATGTCGCCAGATCGATCGTCATGACGGTCACCTGGTCAAGAGACGGCGGAATTCGGGCGAATTCGAGCGTGTCGAACCCTTCGTCGAGCACCCGGATCGCTTCTTTTGCCGGCATGTCCGTCTCGCCGAACATGAGCACGAACTGGTCGAGGACGTTGATCCACCCGGTCCATGCCTGTTCGTGTTCGGACGCGCCGAGCAAGCGGCCTGCCGCCTCCTCCTCTGCACGCAGGCTGATGATCTTGTCGTAAACATGCAGCTCTTCCATGAACGCAAACAGCGCTTCCGCAGCCTGCCTGCCGTTTTTCGCGCGCTTCATCTTGCGGCCGAATGACTCCAATGGCTCCCGGATGAGATCCCGCACACTGTGCAGCTCCGCCTGCATCGCGAGCTCTTCATCTGTCTGGACATCTGTATGGAGTTCAAGCCCGCGGTATTTCTTCACCCGCCATCGGTCTTCGTCGAACCAGCGCCGGCCGTGGATGCCGTGCGCCAGCACATAATTCTCCAGCCGGTCTGCCCGCTCCCGCCACAGCTTGCGGTCTTCACCATATGGGAAGAACAAATCGGTCTTGACCGCACGGAAGATCGCTTCGTACGACCAATTGCCGGTCACCGCTTCGAGGACGGAGCGTGTGAATTCGATGAGCGGATGGTGCAGCATCGGTTTTTTCCGGCTGATGAACACCGGGATGTCATAGAGCGGGAAGATCGTGGCGATCAGTTCATCATATACATCAGGCTGCCTGTATAAGACTGCGATCTCCTGGTATCGTTTGCCGTTCCGCACAAGCTCACGGATCGTCCGGGCGACTGCATGGAGTTCGGCACGCCGGTCCGCCGCTTCGATGACCCGGACGTCGCCTTCACTCTGGCTGAGGCGTGCGGGATACCGGTCGAACTGCGCCTCGAGATGACGCACGTCCGGATTACGGAAACGCATCGTCTCGCTCAAGCGCAGTTCCGGTTCGATGTCGACCGCCTCACTGCGTGCCAATTCGGTGAGGATCTGTTTCGTGCGCACCGGGCTGTAGAACAGTTCGTGGTCTTCCGTATGATCAGCCGTATCGTCCGTCGGCAGGGCAACGGTGACGCGACGGGCATATTTGAGCAGCTCGCGTATGATTTCGTGCTCCCGGTTCGTCAGAAGCTCAAAGCCGTCTATGTAAATATCCGCTTCCTTAACATAGTCCGAAAACCGGATCTGCTCCGTCAGCAGTGCCAAATGCCCTTCGCTGTCGACGTATCCCGTGCCGAGACGCTCCTCGACTTTTTCGAGCAGCAGCGATAAGTCGCCCGCTTTGTCGATGAGGGACCGCGGGGCAGCAGCTGCCGTCAATTCCGCATGGAGCCCGGACAGCGTACTAAAATCGAGGCAGTAGCGGCTGAATTCCTTCAGCACGCCTTCCACTTGTTCCGTGAAGCCCCGTTTGTCGGCCGCCTGCCGGAACAGTGTGAAGTCCTCACGGTTCTCCTCCAATACGCTTCTGATCAGCATCCGATAGCCGAACGCATCCACTTCCCGGCGGGTGATCCCGCCTGTTTCCTGCAGCACCCGCCACGCCAGCCGCTTGAACGTCAGCACTTGTGCGCGCACCATTCCGTGTAGGCCGAACTCCGCAGCCAGGCTGTGCTCCATGGAGTACGACATCTGATCAGGCACAATAAGAATGATCGGCCGCCCGATCGGATCCTTCCGCAAGTCTCCGGCGATTTCCTGTTCGATCGTATACGTCTTGCCCGTCCCGGAACGCCCTGTAATCATCCGCAGCGTCATCCGCTCGCCCCCCGTCTCGTTAGTAGTTTAATTGTAATCGTTTTGCCGGGACAAATCAAAGCCTGAGGGTGTGTTTTACGAATATATGTTCGGAAAAGAGTTGTGCCAGATGGAAAATTCAGAATCATTTCCGAATGGCATGTTACACAGGCACCTTTCCAATCGAACATTCAAAAAAAGAACGCTCCTCGGAGCGTTCTTCAGACTGTAGACAAAAGGGTTGGAAATCGTTATGATTTCCAACCCTTTTGTG
>DAMDKL010000025.1:0-22637 GCA_032099885.1 Sporosarcina sp. | reverse complement strand
CAGGTTTAATTTTGAATTTTAGTTTTATAGTGGAAACTTTACAACACTAGTGTGTAGCGCACAGGCACCGTTCAGCCGTGGAGGATTCGTGCGCGCGGGACGCACTGCAGCAGTTACTGGATGCAGCAGTAATGCTCGTTTGGAGCATAATTAGAAAGGAAGCCGGGAGCCGATTCTGGGTTGGCGGTATTTTGTTTGGAGTGAGGGAAAGGAAAAGTGGTTGAAATGAAGTATTACTAACCTCTGCGGATGATAGATAAGGAAAATCAGTCGATATAGCGTACCTCCATCGTTCTCTTGGAAACCGATTAAAAAAAGATTTCCGACTGTTCCTTGTAATTTAACTATTCTTGCATTACACTTTACTAAACCGGTTTATCAAAACAGATGGAGAGTTAGAGATGAAGAATATTACGATGGCTGATGTAGCCAGAAAAGCGGACGTATCAAAGAGTACAGTCTCACAATATATCAATCAGAGATTCGAATATATGAGTGCGGACACGCGAGAGAAAGTGAAGCGGGCTATTGAAGAATTAAATTACATGCCGAACAGCATAGCCAGAAGCTTAAAGAGAAAGACCACCTCGACTGTAGGCGTGATTGTTGCGAATATCCTTCATACGTTTTCAACACAAGTAATTCGGGCCATTGAAGATAGATGCAGAATGGCTGACGTTCATGTCATCGTCTGCAATGCAGATGATGATCCCTTAAAAGAACGCAAATATATTGAGATGTTGCGTGCAAAGCAAGTGGATGGTCTGATTATCTTTCCTACACCGGGAAACCGTGAGCTGTATCAGGAATTAGTAGCTGCACAGTATCCGATCGTGTTTGTAGATCGGGTGATTGAAGATGCCGGGGTCAGTACGCTTTTGCTTGACAATGAAAGGGCGGCCGAACTGCTGGTTGACCTTTTATATGGCAATGGGTATAGGCGAATAGCCTTCATTACCTCATCGCTAAACTCTCGAATCACCCCTCGAATGGAACGGTTGAGCGGTTATCAAAAAGCGTTGCAAAAACACGGCCTGCCAATTGTAGAAGAACGCTTCGGGGGGGCTCCACCCGAGGGTATCCCGGATTTGTTGGAGCAGATGTTCGACACCTTGGAAAAGCCTGATGCCCTGATTTGCGGAAATGATCTTACATTGCTTGAAACATTAAAATTCGTCAACGGGAAAGGCTGGAAGGTGCCGAAGGATATTGCTTTGGCAAGCATCGATGAGGTTCCTTATTCGGAAGTGTATCAGCCTCCCCTGACGACTGTCTCACAGCCGGTTTTCGAAATCGGGACTGCTGCCTGTGAATTACTGTTGAAAAAGATTGCCGGAACAGATGGGGAGACGCCGGAAATTATCCTGTTTTCGCCGGAATTGATCATCCGGGAATCGACATAATCGATAACTGGAAGGGAGTGGAGTATATGGATGTCATTACGATAGGTGATGCACTTGTGACTATGAATCCTGTCACAAGGGGGCCTTTGCGCTTCGTCAACTCATTCGAAAAAAAAGCAGGAGGTGCTGAGCTTAATGTGGCGGTAGGCTGTTCGCGACTAGGCTTACAGACTGGGTGGATCAGTCTGCTCGGTTCAGACGAATTCGGGAGATATATTAGAAATTTTGCAAGAGGTGAGGGAATCGATACTTCCCAAGTGGGGTTTGCATCGAACGGCAGTCCGACCTCCGTCTACTTCAAAGAGGTCTTTGACGCAGAGCGGATAAATTCCTACTATTATCGTGAAAATTCCCCGACGAATGAACTGTCAATAGCTCATATCGATGAGACATACATCATGAACGGAAAAGTATTGCATATCAGTGGTGTATTTTCTGCAATAAATACAACAAACCGGGAAGTCGTCCTCTACATGTTGAAAATGGCAAAACGGCATGGACTCAGTGTGACCTTGGATCCGAATATACGCTTGAAACTTTGGGACTCAGAGACGGCTAAAAAAGTGCTTACTTCTTACCTACCTTATGTAGATGTGCTGATCACGGGTGAAGACGAAGCCCAATTGTTAATGGGAACTACCCAGCTCACTGAACTGGCAGAAAGATGCGAGCCGTACGGTATTTCTCATATCGTTTTAAAAAAGGGCGGTCAGGGAGCAGAAGGATTTCGGGACGGTGAGATATATTCCTCCCCGGCCAACAGAGGAGGGAGTCTGGTCGATACAATCGGGGCAGGAGACGGTTTTGCGGCTGGCTATCTGTATTCCATGATCAAAGGGTTCAATCTAAAAGATTCTTTGTTTTTTGCAAACGCAGTTGCAGCCTATGTGATCGGTGTCCCGGGCGACAACGAAGGATTGCCGTATCTAGATGAGGTTGAAGCATTATTGGAGAAAAGGGAGCACATTGCAAGGTAGAGATGAAAGATCATAAGCAAACAAAATTCTCAGGAGGGGCACCTATGATACCGAAACACCAAACGTTATCTGCGATAACAGAACAGCGCATTGTAGCAGTTATTCGGACTGACAATGCTGGGGAAGCTGTCCAGATCGTGAAAGCAGTTTTGAGCGGGGGAATACGTGCGATTGAACTAACGTATACGATACCTGACGTCCAGACGGTTTTCTCTCAATTGGCGGAGGAAGATGCTATCCTCGGTGCCGGCACAGTGTTGGACGCCGAAACGGCCAGACATGCACTGCTGTGTGGTGCTAAGTTCATCGTCAGCCCGCATTTTGATCCGGCGATTGCTATACTGTGCAACCGATATTGCATTCCATACTTACCGGGCTGTATGACGATTTCAGAGATGACCGCTGCCCTCGGCGCAGGATGTGACATCGTGAAACTATTCCCGGCAAACCAATTTGAGCCAGGGTTCATTCGATCGGTGCAAGGTCCGCTCCCGCATCTCCGGATTATGCCGACAGGCGGCGTCGGCTTGCATAATATCAGTGACTGGCTGTCAGCGGGAGCATCTGCGGTCGGAATTGGCAGTGACTTAACTAAGGCATTCCAGTCGGGCGGAAAGCATGAAGTGCATCAGTTGGTCAGTTCATATCTATCCAAAATGGAAAAGAAAGGTGAGAGGTTATGAATATAACGTTCAGATGGTACGGCAGAGGGAACGATACGGTCACGTTGCAACAGATCAAACAGATTCCGGGTACGAAGGGGATTGTCTGGGCGCTTCATCAGAAACAGGCAGGGGAGGTCTGGAGCAAGGAGGATATTGCAGCCGAAGTGGAGTACATCCGTTCCTATGGTTTCCACGCAGATGTAGTGGAAAGCGTGAATGTCCACGAATCGATCAAACTTGGGCTGCCCGAACGTGACCAGCTGATCGAGAATTACAAAGAAACTATTCGGAACTTGGCGGGAGCGGGTGTTAAAGTCATCTGTTACAACTTCATGCCGATTTTCGACTGGACGCGGACGGATATGTACCATCCGCTCGAAGATGGCTCTACCGCATTGTTTTTCGAGAAGAGCAAAGTAGAGTCGATCGACCCGGCGGATTTGGTGACTGAGGTGGCAGCGGCTTCGGATTTGACGCTGCCGGGCTGGGAACCAGAAAAAATGAAAACGATCCGGCAGTTGTTCAAAGCTTACGAAAACACGACAGAAGAAGACCTTTGGGGAAATTTGGCGTACTTTCTGAATGCGATACTTCCTGAAGCAGAAGCGTGCGGAATTCAAATGGCTATTCACCCGGATGATCCTCCATATTCAATATTCGGGCTGCCGCGCATCATGACAGGTGAAAGCAGCCTTCAACGCCTGCTGAATATTTCGGATTCCCCATCTAACCGAATAACGTTTTGTACAGGTTCATTGGGAGCTTGCCGAGACAATGATATGGTCGAGTTATCAGCGAAATACGCCCAGTATGCTCCCTTTGCGCACATCCGCAACGTAAAAGTATTCGGTAACGGTGATTTCGTGGAAACTTCCCACTATACATCCGATGGATCCATCGATATTACCAATGTCATGAAAAACTTTGCCTCCATAGACTACGATGGATATGTCAGACCGGATCATGGACGTCATTTGTGGGGAGAAAAATGCAGGCCGGGATATGGCTTATATGACAGAGCACTAGGCATCATGTATTTGCTTGGACTATGGGATGCTTTTCAAGCCGTTCCACGGCAAGGGGAAAACGATACGGCAGTACAAACTCTGCATGCATAAAATTACGGGAAATGGGAGGCAGGATGAGAATGGAAACATTCATTACCGACGACTTTTTACTATATAACGAGACGGCTAAGGAACTGTATCATAATGTGGCGAAACACTTGCCGATCATTGATTACCATAACCATTTGAGCCAAGATGAAATTTTGACTAATAAAAACTACAGTAATCTGACTGAAATTTGGCTCGCGGGTGATCACTATAAATGGCGGGCCATGCGGGCAAATGGTATCGAAGAGCGCTTTGTAACGGGAGATGCCGGCGACTATGAAAAATTCTCAGCATGGGCAGACACGGTGCCGAACCTATTCGGAAATCCGCTGTACCATTGGACACACCTCGAGTTGCTGCGTTACTTCGATATCGAAGAATTACTTAATGCAGATTCAGCATCTGGGATATGGAAGAAAGCGAACCTGAAACTTGCGTCCCCTGAATTGTCAGTGCGCTCCCTTTTGAAAAAGGACAATGTGGAGTTTGTCGGCACAACGGATGACCCAGCCGACAACTTGGCAAGCCATCGTAAATTGGAAGAATCGTCGTTCGGCACAATCGTTTCCCCTTCTTTCCGGCCGGATAAAGGATTGGCAATCGAAAGCGATGAATTTGTTCCGTGGGTCAGCAAACTTGGATCAGCAGCAAATACTGAGATTGAAACATACGACGATTTTTTGAACGCACTCGCACAACGTGTCGATTATTTTGACCAGCACGGCTGCAGGAGTTCGGATCATGGCATCAGTAATCTTTTCTATGAGCCTGCGGAAGTAAAGCAAGTGAACGAGATATTCGCAAAACGGCTTGATGGAAAGGATCTTACGTCTTTGGAAGCGGACCGTTTCAAAACCTATACACTCCTCGCTCTTGGGGAGCTTTATTCGGAAAAAGATTGGGTTATGCAGTTACACCTAGGGGCGCTGCGTAATAACAACAGTCGTATGTTCCGTCAGCTCGGTCCAGACAGCGGTTACGATTCAATTGGAGACCAACAGATTGCGGGTAAACTTGCCAAGTTGCTGGATAGTCTTGAAGAGAAAGAGCGGCTCCCTAAGACAGTACTCTACAGTTTGAATAGTAAAGATTACTATGTATTAGCGGCTATGGCTGGAAATTACCAGACAGGCGGAGTGGCAGGCAGAGTACAGTTTGGTACGGCCTGGTGGTATAACGACACAATTGACGGTATGGAAAACCAAATGAGAATTGCTGCCAACGTCGGGGTGATCAGCAACTTCATAGGTATGCTTACGGATTCAAGAAGTTTCCTGTCCTTTTCGCGTCACGAATATTTCAGACGGATTCTATGTAATCTCCTAGGCAGCTGGGTCGATGAACAAAAAGTGCCCAAAGATATGAAGCTATTGGAAAAGTACGTGACTCGTATTTGCTATGAAAACGCGAAACACTATTTCAGGCTATGAACGTTTTAAAAGCACTCCTTATCTCCTGTCCTAGATAAGGAGTGCTCAATTTAGCATTATGGACACTCATGAAGAATTACGGACCGGCCCTTTGCTACAACAGTTGAGTAAGCCGAGTCCAGCCGAAGAACCGGTACATTGAAGAAGCGCTGGATTGCTAACGCGCAGGCGCCGCGCAAACATGCAGTGTATTTCAAATCTGACAATGTCAGCAAATGATGTCTGCTGACGGACGAGGCGAGCTGTTTCTCGATTTTACTAATGACATCCGGATAACAGGCCAGCAATTCGCTATTCAAAACGATCGTTTCAGGATTGTGAAGATTGATCATATTACTGATGCCGATGGATAAGTACTTTATAAAAATATCGAATTGCTGCATTGCCACAGCATCCTGTCTGATTAGCAGCAGTTTTACCGTGTCGAAGGATAAGTCAGGCTTATCAAGCGCTCGCTGAAGTCTCGCAATCAACGCCGGTTCTGAGGCGTAGCGTTCCCAGCAGCCCATACTTCCACAACTGCATGGTTCTCCATCCGGGACGATGATCATGTGTCCCATTTCACCGGCATAACCATCATGCCCTTTATAAATCTCCCCGTTAATCATGATGCCGGCACCGATACCGGACGTCAGGGTGATCGATAAAAGGTTCTTACTGGTCGGATAATGAAAAACACTTTCAGCGAAAGAGGATAAGTTTGCATTGTTTTCAACGAAGAGAACGATACCTGAAAGTTCCTCGAGCAGCTGCTTTTTCAAGTCAACATTGCGCCAATTATACTTCGGAACAAATAAAATACTCCCGTCGTTGCTGACAGTTCCGTGTATTCCGATAACCACACTGACAAGCCCGTAAAGACAATCCGTATATTCGGACTGAAATGCACGGATCGTTTGCAAAAGAAGAAGCTTAGTATCCACGTATTTTGTAGAGGGTACGGAAATGATTTCGCTATGAATAACCGCCCCTTGGAGATTGCTGACGTTCACCAGCAGCTTCTTGTCATCCAGATCAAGTCCCAATACATAACCGGCACTTGCATTGATGGACAACATGATGGGGCGTCTGCCGACTCCGGAATGTTCCAGCGGTGTCTCTTCAACTAAGCCTCCTGCCAGCAGTTCGGCGACTTGGACGGAGACCGTCGCTTTGTTGAGTCCGATCGTTTTGGATACATCTGCTCTGGAAATCATTCCACGCTCGAGAATCGTTTTAAGGATCAAACCTCTATTAATCATTTTCATGTAGTTAGCATCGCCGGTTTTAGTGTGCATGACAATCCCTCCTGTATCCGGGGAATAACGGATGAGTCATTTTTTTATAAGCTCTGTCTTGGAAAATGCGTTAATCGTCTGGAAGGTGTTTCTAAAAGTATAGCAAACAATATAATCAGAGGCATGATTACTTAGCAGTTTTGCTGAGAATTATCTATGCATGCTCACTGAAAAGCACTCCCAGACAACTTTTTAAAAATTACAGACAATTTAGGATAATTACTTATTTAGCTCTCTATTGTACACTGATGATAATCCCTAGGAGGGGAGGAACGATTGTGAATACTCATTTGAACGTGTTTTATCGGGTCTCGGAAAAATGGCCCCAGCTGGATTACCACTCCCACCAAGAATTTGAAATCTTCTTCTTCCATTCAGGGGAGTGCCGGTACGTCATCAGCAACAACATTTATGACTTAGTGCCGGGAGACATCCTGATGATGGATGGCATGGCACTTCATAAGGCGAATGTTCCTGAAGACAGCACGTACACGCGCAGCATTCTTCATTTTTCTCCCCAGTGGATTAAAGGAGTGCTAAAGGAAGTCGGTGGATTGCACCTGCTCGATGTGTTCAAGCAATTGCAGCACTGTTTGTTGCGGACCTACGAAAGTGAGGACGCACAGGAGCTGGAAAAACTATTCTGCAAGCTTGAAGAAGTCAATCGAACATCTTTCATCGAAAGGAGTTCAGCTGAGCTAGAAGAGAAGGTCATTTTACTTCAAATTCTAATTGCGGTTAATAAAATCTATGAAAAAAATACGGTTCGCACACCAACCAGGAAATCGGAGAAGGATCTGCACTCTGTCAATATCGCAGACTATGTTCAAGCGAACTACATGGAAAAGCTGACGCTGGAT
The DNA here is from genome assembly GCA_032099885.1 of Sporosarcina sp. Classification (GTDB taxonomy): domain Bacteria; phylum Bacillota; class Bacilli; order Bacillales_A; family Planococcaceae; genus Sporosarcina. The sequence goes on along the minus strand of DAMDKL010000025.1, from coordinate 14,910 downwards.
TCGATTGCGGCAAATCTCAACTTAAGCAAGTCCTATGTATCCCATGTGTTCAAAGAAATGACCGGATTTACAGTGATGGAATATGTAATGGCTTACCGGCTGACGCAAGTGAAGTATTTAATCGAAATGAAGCCGGATAAGACACTAAAAGAGATTGCCTTTGAATGCGGTTTTGAGAGCATTCCCCACTTCAGCAGATATTTTAAGGAAAAAGTCGGTGTTACCGCGAGAAAGTTTCGTGAAGACCGATTGAACATATACCAGGAGGAGAAGCGGCTATGAAAAAAGTAAGATTAGGAATTATCGGATTGGGTGCACAAGGCGGAGCTTATGCAGGCTTCATCGCAGCAGGAAAGGTGAAGAACATGGAACTCGGTGCGATCTGTGATCTTGACCCAGAAAAGAAAGCGCTTGCAGAAGAGAAATTTCCTCACATTCCTTTCTATACTAACTATATCGACATGCTGGACAGTAACGATGTGGATGCTATCGTTACCTGTGTCCCGCACTATTTGCACCCGGAAATGGGAATTGAAGCACTGAAGCGAGATGTGCATGCACTGTTGGAGAAGCCGGCAGGTGTCTATACGAAGCAAGTGAAAGAGGTCAATGAGTTTGCTGCCACAAAACCGGAATTGACGTACGGAATCATGTTTAACCAGCGCGCCAACGAACTGTACCAGAAAGTGAAAGAAGTGATTGATAATGGTGAAATCGGTGCAATCCGCCGCACGAACTGGATTATTACGACATGGTGGAGACCACAAGGATATTACGATCAAAGTGCATGGAGAGCGACCTGGGAAGGTGAAGGCGGGGGTGTGCTCGTAAACCAGGCTCCACATCAGATTGATCTGCTGCAGTGGATTTGCGGGATGCCGGAGAAAGTGTACTCAAACGTCAAGTACGGTTATCAGCGTAACATCGCAGTGGAGGACGAAGTGACGACATTGTTGGACTACGGGAATGGTGCAACAGGGGTCTTCATTACTTGTACGCATGATATTCTAGGAACCGACCGCTTTGAGATCTTGGGCGACAAAGGAAAGATTGTTGTCGATGATAGTAAGAAAGTGACGATCAAACGGCTGAACCGCCCGGAATCTGAAATGAGTGATTCCATGAGCATGCATGATGTCATGAAAATCTTCATGGGAGGCGGTGCTGAGGACATCTACAGCGAAGAAGTCATTGAGTACGAAAGCGCATGGGGCGCGCAACACATTGCAGTTCTTGAAAACTTCGCTGGAAATATTCTCGAAGGGGAACCTCTGCTTGCACCGGGCAGCGACGGCATCCATGCGGTTGAACTTGCCAATGCAATCCACTTGTCGAGCTGGCTTGGGAAAGAAGTCGAGCTGCCGATCAACGAAGAGCTTTACTTCGAAGAACTTACTAAGAAAATAACACAGGAAAAAGAAGAGAAACTGCTCGCAAAATAAACAGACCAGGCTCACTCCACTTGAGAAGTGAGTGGGCCTGTTAAAGGGAGAATGTATATGTTGAAGGTAGCGGTTATCGGTCTGGGGGATATCTCCAAAATCCACGTTCCGATCATTCAGAACAGTACGGCCGCTCAGCTGGTCGCTGTATGCGATATCGACGAATCCCTGAGTCAGCAAGTTCCTGGGGTGAATTTCTATACGGATTATATGGATATGCTGAATGGCGAAGAGTTGGACTGTGTGCATATCTGTCTTCCGCATTATCTCCACTATCCAGCAACGAAAGCATGTGCGGAACGAAATATTCACGTATTCCAAGAAAAACCGCTCGCGAGCAACGTGCAGGATGGCAAAGCATTGGTGGATCTCGAAGCCCAGCATCCCCATTTGAAAATAGGTATCTCATTTCAAAACAGAGTGAATGAGTCTGTCGAGAAATTGCAGGAACTCATTGCCGAAGGGGAGTACGGCAATGTACTTGGTCTGAAAGGTCTCGTCACCTGGTACCGGCCTAAACGGTATTACGATGATAAGCCATGGCGCGGCAGTATGGAGCTTGCTGGCGGCGGGGTTATGATCAATCAATCGATCCATACACTCGATCTCTTGCAGCTGTTCGGCGGCCGGATTGAGACCATTAGGGGATCGGTCGATACACTGGTCGATATAGGCTACGAAGTCGAAGACACGGCAAGCGCCCATATCACATTTAAAAACGGTGCTTCGGGATTGTTTTTTGCAACAAATACAAATTCTGTGAACTCCAGTGTCGAGTTTCAGGCAATCTTGGAGAAAGGGAAGTTTACGATCAAAGACAGTATTCTTTACCAAACAGACGATAATGGTCAAAAGGTGAAACTGGTGGAAGACAGCAAACTGCCGGGCTCGAAATTTTATTACGGAGCAAGTCATGTTAAGCTGATCAACCAATTCTATACGTGTATCGAACAAAATACAGAGGGGTATATCCATGCGAAGGATGCCCAAATATCGATGGAAATGATTGATGCAATTTATCGGTCATCTGCAGAGAAAAAAGCTGTCAAACTGGGGGAATCGAAATGAGCAAAGGAAAAATCGGCGTACAGATGATGATGCTTAAAGAAAAAGTGGAACAAAACGGGGCGTATGAAACACTTCGTGAATTGCATGACTTGGGCTACGGTGCAGTGGAAGTCTCCCAAATCCCGATGACTGAACAAAATGTTTCTGAACTGAAGCGGGCAAGTGATGACTTTCAAATTGAAATAGCTGCAATCTCGGCTGGCCTGGAACCGATGATGCCCGGAGTACCAGGAGAAACACTGGCTACGGATTTCGATAAAATTGTAAGCGATTGCAAAAAACTAAACTGTACCTATATACGGATCGGTATGCTGCCGTTTACGCTGATCGGTGATAAAGACAAAATCTTAGGTTTCATCGAACGTGCTGAGAAAATGGCGGAACGGCTGGCTGCGCACGATATCGCCCTCTATTATCATACGCACCATGTCGAGTTCCAAAAATACGATGGTGTCTACCTATTGGATCTCATGAAACACAATACCTCTATTCTGGGATTCGAACTTGATGTCCACTGGATTCAAAGAGCAGGTGTAAATCCTATTGATTTTATAGCCCAGTATGATGGAAGGGTTGATTTGCTCCATTTGAAAGACTATCGTATCGGTCAGCTGGAGATCACTCCGTCCGACTTCCAGGACATTCCGAAATTCATGAGTAAATTTGCTGATCTGATCGAGTTTGCAGAAATAGGGGAAGGAAATCTGGACATGAACGGTATTATTGAAGCTGGATTGGAAAGCGGTTCGAAATACTTCTTGGTAGAGCAGGACAGCACATATGGGCGCGATCCATTCGAGTCTTTGAAGATTTCAGCAGATAATTTACGGGCCCTTGGGTATTCAGATTGGTTCTAAATGGACTCAAGCGATGCAGAGGTGAAGACATTGAGTAAAGACGGTATGACGTACGCACCGAAAGGAAAACCAAATCCAGTAGTGCAGGAAGGTGAATTTGGGATAGCGGCAGTCGCATTGGATCATGGCCACATATTCGGGATGTGCAATGGCCTCACGGAAGCGGGGGCAACAATGAAATGGGTTTTTGATCCAGATCCCGACAAGGCAGAGGCGTTCCGAAAGCAATTTCCGAGCGCCAAACTGGCACGAAGCCTGGAACAAGTGTTGGATGACCCCGAAGTGAAGCTAGTAGCAGCTGCAGCGATTCCTTCAAAACGGGGGGCACTTGGAAATCTCGTCATGGAAGCTGGGAAAGACTACTTTACTGACAAAACACCGTTCACAACAATGGAACAGCTGGCTGAGACAAAGAAAGTTGTGGAACGTACAGGACAGAAATATATGGTGTACTTCAGCGAACGGCTGCACGTGGAAGCGGCTGTATTTGCAGGTGAACTCATTCGTGAAGGAGCCATTGGCCGGGTCCTCCAAGTGACGGGTTTCGGTCCGCATCGCTTGAATGCAGCGAGCAGGCCGGAGTGGTTTTTCATTAAAGAAAAATACGGTGGCATTTTGTGCGACATCGGCAGTCACCAAATTGAACAGTTTCTCTATTATGCAGACTGTGAGGAAGCAACTGTGCTGCATAGTAAGATCGGGAACTACAACAATCCTGAAACACCCGAACTCGAAGATTATGGAGATGCGACATTGGTTGGTGACAATGGAGCTACACAATTTTTCAAAGTGGATTGGTTCACGCCTGAAGGACTCCGTACATGGGGGGATGGCCGCACATTCATCACAGGGACAGAAGGGACCATTGAAATTCGGAAGTACGTGGACGTTACACGTTCCGATACAGGAAACCATTTGTTCTTAGTCAATTCTGAAGGCGAGCAGTATATTGACTGCAATGGTAAAGTCGGTTTCCCTTTCTTCGGTGAACTTATCAAGGATTGTATTGATCGGACGGATATTGCAATGACACAAGCCCATGTCTTTAAAGCTGCCGAGCTGTGTCTGCAGGCCCAAGCTCAGGCTGTACGGGTAAGATAAGTATAGGGGCAGCCAGACACCTGGGCATTACCACCCGGCAGCTTGATGAAATTCAGGACACAAGGATCGGGCAGGGTAGGTGTATAGAAAACGGAGGGATCGGGCATGGGAAATCTATTCGATTTAACAGGGAAAACAGCGGTGGCCATTGGTGGGAATAGCGTGTTAGGCAGTGCAATCGCAGAGGGGCTGGCCAACCAGGGGGCCGCAGTCGCGATTGTCGGCCGTAACATGGAAAAGGCCGAAGAGGTTGTCGAGACTATCATCCGAAATGGCGGAAAGGCTAAGGCTTTCCAGGCAGACGTCAGCAATCTGACGACAATCGAGAAGGCAGCTGCCGATATTGAAGAGTGGATCGGCGGCTGGGATATTTTGCTTAACGCGCCAGGCAAGAACAGTTCAACTCCATTTTTAGAATTGGAACCAACCGAGTGGGATGATATTATGGGCGTCAACTTGAAAGGACTCGTATTCACCACCCAGATTTTTGCGAAGCGAATGATTGAGCAGGAACGGAAAGGAAGTATCATTAATATTTCATCGGTGTCATCGACAACTCCACTTTCAAAAGTCTTTACATATTCGGCATCGAAGTCAGGAGTTAATAACGTCACGCAGTACTTGGCACGGGAATTCGCTCCGTATGGCGTACGTGTCAATGCCATTATTCCAGGATTCTTCCCAGCTGAACAAAACCGGAAAATTTTAAGTGAAGAGCGTATTGGGAAAATTATGGGCCATACGCCAATGAATCGGTTTGGAACACCCGAAGAGCTTCAAGGCGCAGCGATCTACCTAGCATCCGATAAAGCATCGGGGTTTGTAACAGGAACTTTCTTACGGGTAGATGGTGGTTTTGGCAGCATGACGATCTAGCAAGCAGCTGGGTCGCCCAGTTCGATTTGTAAAAGCAAGGTATCGGGAATTTATAAAGCGCTTACATTGAAATCGATGTAGTTAGTTTGTTTGGAAGACAAACTAAAATATGAATTTCATCAGGAAAACGAACGTTTGACCCATCGTATGACTTTAAATTATGTTTAGCTATCCACGCTGCCCGGAAGAATTCACTAAAAGGGGGAGAAATGATGAAGGACAACGTAGTGGACAACGGTTACCAGTATAACAGCGCGAAGATCTGGCAAGTTGCATTTTTTGCTTTAAATAACTCGGCGACAAATCTTTATATGTTTGCAATTGGTTTTGTCTCTTACTATGCGACTGGCATTGCAGGACTATCGGTAGTTGTCATCAGTACGATTTTGACAGCCATGCGTATCTTCGACGGTATCACAGATCCAATTATCGGTTTTGTCATTGACAAAACAGAGTCCAAGTTCGGTAAGTTCCGACCGATGATGGTTATCGGTAATGTGATCATGGCACTAATGGTTTTGGTCATGTACAACGTGACTCATCTATTGCCGTCATCCGTGCAATTCCTCTTCTTCATCGCAATCTATGCTGTGTATATCATTGGCTACACGTTCCAAACCGCCGTCACGAAAGCTGCCCAGACAGTCTTAACGAATGACCCGAAGCAGCGTCCTCTGTTTGCTATATTCGATGCAACCTACAACGTCGGAATATTTACACTTGGACAGATTTTTGTTGCATCCTACTTGGTCGTGAAACACGGCGGCTTTACATTACCTCTCTTTAATGAATTAAATACGTATACTTTGATTCTGGCAGGCCTATTCACAATACTAGCTGTTATTGGTATTAAGGAGAAAGACAGAAAAATGTATTATGGATTGGCGGAACAAGGGGTCGAGACAAAGTTCAAGGACTATGTGCCGATCTTGAAAAAGAACCGACCGTTACAAATGCTAATAATTGCTGCCTCCACAGATAAACTGGCCGGTACACTTGTCCGGCAGCCGGTAATCGTTGTGATGTTCTTCGGCATTCTAATCGGCAATTATGAACTGAGCGGTGTGATTGGGTTCATTACAATGATTCCGTCATTGCTGATCACATATTACGGGATTAACCGAGCAAGGAAAATCGGTTTGAAGCGGGCTTTTGTTATGGGGACATGGGCATGCTTGCTGTTCTTCACTTCGTTGCTGGTGATGTTCTTCATCATCGATCCGTCGCTAATATCGCTGAAAAGTTTTGGAATGACGACAATCTCCTTCTTGGTACTGTATAGCTTAGCGATGGGATTCCAGGGACTCACGAGCAACATCGTCATTCCGATGACCGCAGACGTTTCAGACTACGAAACTTATTCGACAGGACGCTATGTCCCGGGAATGGTCGGTACAATTTTTTCATTCATCGATAAGATGATTTCCTCTTTAGCACCTGCTATTGTCGGGTTCTGCCTCGCCTTTATTGGATTTAAAAACACATTACCACAAATTGATGAAAAGCTGACCACGGCTTTGCTTATAACAACCTTAGCATTGAAGTTCGGCGCACCAATTCTCGGATTTATTGCTTCACTGATTGCCATGAAGTTCTACATTCTCGATGACAAGAAAATGGAGGAAGTCCAAACCACAATCGCAGAACTTAAAAAGAATCCGGTCTCCGACACCGCTTCAAGTTCTTTTGGTAATCCAGGAGAAGCCTTGCCGGCAAAGGAAATCGGCTTAACCTGAACGACCTGAAACGTCAGACCTTAGTGAACTAAACCATTGAATTATCGGTGCCTGAATTATCGGTGCCTGTGCACCACACAACTTGGAAACGATTCTGAATCGTGTCTGAATTGTGTGACGCACAGGCACCTTTTTCAAAAAATCCGGCCGGCCCCTGTGTAGGGGGCCGGCCGGATTTTTTGGTTTGATCAACCCGCTTCCGCAATGGCTGGGCAGAGGCTTTTGACGAGCACTTCGAGCATATGCGGCAGGCGGACGAAGGCGCTTTCGATGTGCAGGCGTTCGGTCCGCTGGTGGGCGTCTTTGCCGAACGGTCCGACGTTCAGGACGGGCGCGTCGAGCGCAGCCATGGCGTCGAACGGGATGCTGTACGTCCGGCCCCAGACAGGCGTGTTCTGTTCGTAGGCCGCCCAGCCGTCGGGAGAGCCGGTATAGTGCACGTAGCTGAGGTCGCAGATGCCGTTGAAGAAGTGGATCTGGTTCACTTCGGTGCCGAGTGACCGGGCCGTCTGTTTCATCAGCTCGATGGAACGGATGACGAGCGGGTCTTCCGATGTGTTGACGGCCGGGTAGTATGGCGGCGCGAACAGCAGGATGATGGCCGGTGTGAGCTCCTGGCATTCGATGAGCAGTGCGTCGGCGATCTTGAAGCACGCTTCGCGGTCATCGAGCTGCAGATCGTCCGCTGCGCTGCTGATGATGCGTTCGACCGGCTCGGCCCCGAGTTTATCCGCGGCATAGGTGAGCAACTGCTCGTAGCGCATCGTGCGGACTTCTCCGACAGGTGTTGCGCTTTCACGCGCGCAAATCGCGCGGTAGATGTCGTTGCATGCTGCGGCGGCCTGGGCGGCAGCCTCTTCGAACAGTGCCATGATGTCGGCGGCACTCCGGTCCATGAGGAACACGTTGAACAGCGAAGCGGCGCGGTACGGCGTCTGTGTTGAATAGGCGGTCTTCAGGTCCTTCAGCTGCAGCGAGACGGGCAGCGGTGTTGATTCCCCGTAGCTCGTTTCCATGAACATGCTGTTGAATTCCATCTCACGGGTTAGGAACGAGGCGATGTACGCGGCGGTCAGGCCTTTCAGCGGTTCTCCGACGTGTGTTTCCTTGCCGTAGCAGAGCGCGGCCGGCATGATCTTGCCGATCGTTCCAGAATATACGTATTCTTTCGGGTCTCCGGGTTCCTGGGAGAAGGTCGGCTCGCTGTTCAGGAACAGCTTGTAGTCGAGGCCGTACTCCGATCGCATGCGAATGAGTTCTTCCGACGCGGTACGCATGCCGGCAGAGTTGACCTCTTCGTCCGGCACGGTCAGCAGCAGCAGGTTGATGGGCCATCGCTCGGCAGAGGCTTTCTCGATGAGCGCCATATGCAGGGCGAGCCCCATCTTCATGTCCATCGTCCCGCGGCCGAACAAGTACTGGCCGGAGAGCAGGTCGGCCTGCGCATCTTCCGGTAGTTCGTGCGCGACCTCGTGCAGGGCGGTGGTCAGTTCCTCGGGACGGTATGCGAGTGGTTCCAGCGCTCCGTATTCCTCGGTCCATACCGTGTCGAAATGGCTGATCAGCACAATCGTATCGCTGGCCGCCGGGTGTTTATACAGCGCGAGCACTGAATTCCGCCCGTTTCCGGCATCGTGCAGCTTCAGTAGCTGCGGATGCTCGGTGAAGTACGGCAGCGTCTGGAGCTTATCTGCGAGTTTCAGCGGGAACGTGCACTCGCCGTCCGTCAGCGTCCGGCTGTCCCAGCTGACGAGCTCGCACAGCAGCCGCCGCAGTGATTCAGGTGTATTCCAGTTCGTATGGTCCATTGGGAGGCCTCCAGTTCGATAGGTTATGCTGCACTTATTGGTTCGCTTCTGCGGCATCGGCCGTCAGCGTGCTGTCGGCGAGGTGCTTTTTCTCCAGTTTTAATTTGTAGAAGACCATGCAGGCGATGAAAAACCCGATGCCATACACGAGGCCGAGCCGCTGGGACGGGTCGAACGCCAGGAAAACGAGGATGATCAGGCAGAACGACAGGCACGTCAGCGGGACGAACGGGTACAGCTTCACCCGGTACTTCAAGTCTTCCAGTCTGCCGCCCTGCCGGATGTACTGCCGCCTGAACAGCAGCTGCGACATCGCGATCCCCATCCAGGAGATCGTGACGGCGATCGCCGCGACGGACATGAGCAGGACGAACACGGCATCCGCTTCCATGAAGCTCGTCAGCAGGGAGAGCAGCGAGAATGCCATCGTGAAGAGCAGCGCGTTGAGCGGCACTTTCTGCTTCGTCAGCCGGCTGAAGAGAGGCGGGGCCATGCCGTCGTTCGCCATCGACCAAAGCAGACGCGTCGATGCATACAGGCACGAGTTGCCGACGGACAGGATGGCGGTCAGGATGACGAAATTCATGATGCCTGCGGCGAACGGGATGCCAGCGAGATCCATCAGCGTGACGAACGGGCTTTCGAGCAGTCCGAGCTCAGCTGACGGGAAGATCGCGGACAGGACGACGATCGACGCAATATAGAAGACGACGATGCGGAACAGAATCGTCCGAATCGCTTTCGGGATGTTCGTTTCCGGTTTCTCCGTTTCCCCGGCGGCGATGCCGACCAGTTCCGATCCCTGGTAGGAGAAGATGACGTTCATCATCGTAATGAAAACGATGGCGATGCCCGCCGGGAACATCTTGGTCGGCGCCAGGTTCGTCAAATGCGGTGCCGGTTTGCCGTCCAGCGGGATCCAGCCGATGATCGCGGCGGCGCCGATGACGATGAACGCGAGGACAGCGACGACTTTGATACCCGCGAACCAGAACTCCGCTTCTGCAAACCCTTTTGTTGTAAGCGCATTCAATAAAAACAATAGGACCATGAACGCCGCGCACCAGGTCCAGATCGGTACGTTCGGGAACCAGTGCTGCATCAGGATGCCGGCGGCCGTGAATTCGACGCCTGCCGTCGCGGCGGAACCGACGAAATACATCCAGCCGAGCGAGAAGCCGGCGGACGGGCTGATGTAGCGGGAGGCGTATTTCTGGAACGAACCGGTGACCGGCATGTGGACAGCGAGTTCACCGAGGCAGGTCATGACCATGTACAAGATCAGTCCGCCGATCAGATAGCCGATCAGGGCTCCGACCGGCCCGGCTTGGTTGATGGTGTAACCGACGTTCAGGAACAATCCGGTTCCGATCACGCCGCCGAGCGACAGCATCAGCAAATGGCGGCTTTTCATGGAACGGTTGAGTTGAGGCGCTTCCAGGTTTTTCATCGTTCATCCGTCCTCTCGTTTGGATTCTTGAGATCGGGTGCCTGTGTGACACACAACTTGGATACTATTCAGAATAGTGTCTGAATTGTATGACACACAGGCACCAACTTAGTTTCAGAAGCGCAGGGAGAGGCAGCTGAGACCGCCGTCCTGTTTCTGTACTTCAGACATGTCGAGCTCGATTGTCTGGCAGCCGGCTTCGGTCAGTTTGCGTTTTGTTTCCGGATAGCCTTCCGGGATGATGACATAGTCATTGACACGGATACAGTTTGCGGAGTATTCATCCTCGTCCGGAATGACAATTTTGTCGTACGTACTGAACGCAGGATGATCAGTGAATTCACCTGCGACCACGAGTTTGTTGTCACCCAGGTAGGCAATGCCGGTTTTCAAGTGGAAGAACTTCTGCAGCGGGATGATTTCCGCCTCATATCCTTCGCCTTCTAAAATTTCTTTCAGCTGCCGGGCGCCCTCTTCGTTCGTCCGTTCAGAAATCCCGATGTAAAACTGGTCCTCCGCCTGCAGGACATCGCCGCCGTCGAGCGTGCCTGGTGATTGAATGAAGTAGAACTTACGATAAAACCGCTTTACTACATCCTCGATTTCAACGATTTCTCCGTTTCTGGAATCGGCCCCCGGGTTCGTAATGACCGCAAAATCCGACGTTAGGACTGCTGCATCTTCGACAAATGTCGAATCCGGGAATTCCTCGCTTGCCGGGAGTTCCGTAACGGTTACTCCGCACTTTTTCAGCGCGTCGATGTATCCTTCATGCTGTGACAATAAGCGGTCGTAATCCGGTGTGCCGAGATCGGAAGTGGTCAATCCGGTGACATAGCTCTTTCCTGGTTTCTTGACGATGACATTTGTAAACATATGAATCTCTCCTTTGTTATAAATTAAATACGGATGACGGGGCAAGTGAGACAAGTAGGTCCTCCGGTTCCCAATAAGCTGATTTCTTTCCCTTTGTACGTGTGGACGGTCGCTCCGGCCCTTTCCAATCGCTCACGTGTGATCGGATTATCGTCTGTCAGGACACAGACACGCGGAGCGAGGGCAAGAACGTTGCAGCCGAGCAGGTCATATTCCTCTTTCGGCACATCAATCAGGCTGAATCCCTTTTCAATGAGCAGCTGGCGGAGGAAGACCGGCATGAGGGGTGAGTGGACGACTGCGAGATCCTTGTCGACGATGCTCAAGAATGACATCAGATGGAGGCACTCCTCTTCGCCCTGGTCATGCGGGAGCTGGACGGTGATGAATTCATCCACCAAGCCGGCTGTCATTTCTTTCAGCTGCCGGATGGCCTCGTCGTTTGTCCGGTAGCCTCTGCCGACGAGCAGTGTCCGGTCATCGAGCCAGACGATATCGCCGCCGTCAGATACGGCGTCACCTGTCAGCTCCCCGATAATCGGTATGTCATTAGCGCGTAGGTATTCTTTATACAGGGTTGCTTCCGGCTGCCGCAGTTTCTTGCCGGACTTCAGGATGATGGCTCCGTTCGGTGTGAATTTGACGGGATCGTGTGCATAGAAGGAATCCAGTCCCACCGTCTCGCTTGCGGGCAAGTAGGAGATGTCCGTGCCTGCGCGTTCAATTATATTTACCAATTCAGAAAACTCGCGGCATGCTTCCTCGTAATCCGGCTCACTCATGTAGTTGAATGTCTGCCAGTTTTCGGAAAGGTGCTGCTGGGAGCGGAATGCGTCTTCCGGTTTTTTCATGATGACACTTTTTAAAGGCCTGTACATGGAACTGCTGTATATCATGTCTGCTCCTCCTTTTTCCGTTTAACGGAAAGTGTTTCCGATTGAAGGAAACCTTATCTGTAAATATATTCGCCATGTGGTACAATGTCAATGTATTTTGAATTTTAATTTTCAGCAGGAATCCATAATGGGAAGTGAACTTATGCAGGCAATCGAACGGGTTATGCAGATTACGGAAATTCTGGCGAGGGAAACGACAACAAATGGAATCTCGATATCTGAGCTGACAAAGGAATGTGACTTGGCACTCAGTACGCTGCACCGAATCTTGAAGTCGATGGTCCAGCAGGGGCTTGCCGAACAAGATGCGGAAACGAAACAATATAAACTTGGGCCGACCTGGATGGAATATGGTCTGCGGGTTTACGATACGATGGATTTCGTGTCTTTGATCCGCCCGGAAATGGACCGGCTCAGCAAGGAAATCGAGGAAAGCATCTACTTCAGCAAATGGAGCGGGTTTGAAGCGATCATTATCGAGAGGATCGATAATGAGAACAACCAGATCCGCATTTACGACAAGCTCGGCCTGCGGATTCCGATGCACCTCGGGGCGGCGAACAAAAGTATGCTTGCAGCCATGGCCCCTGCGGAAACGGAAGAGATCATCCGGGAGCTTGTCCCAGCGGAAGAACAGGAAGCGTTCCGAGAATCCCTGCGGAACATTCAAATCCAAGGCTTTGCAGTCAGCCACGGTGAACGCACGGAAGGGACATCGTCGATCGGGGTAGCTGTCAGTGATATGACTGGGGACGTTGTCGGCGCTATCAGTGTCGGCTGTGTCAGCTTCAACCTGACAGACGGCCGGCTCGACCAGATCACGAAACAATTACTCGCTGCCAAGAAACGGATTGACGAGAAATTCGGCCGCATCCGCTGAATACGGAATGGGCAAGTGAATAAAATTTCTTACAGAGTAAACGATGATGACGGCGGAATGCTGTCATCATTTTTTCGTCGATATCGGTGCCTGTGCGCCACACAATTCAGACACTATTCTGAATCGTGTTCAAGTTGTGTGACGCACAGGTACCATCCAACAGGTACCATCCAATATACATGGAGGGTGGGATTCTGTCGGATTTTGTGTAATAATGGTAAAATGGCATTTGTGAACCGGTACGGTTTGGCTGCAGGGAGGGTACATACATGAAGAAACAATTGAACCGCAAAGGGAAGGTATTGTCTGTCCTTTTGCTGGCGGCGGTCGTGCTGCTGGTGATTGGGCTGATGCTGCCGTCTGCGAAGAAGGAATCGGCGGATGCAGTGCGGGCTGCAACACTTGCGCCGCTCGCCGTGTCGTTTGATCCGCTGGCGGATTTCGGAGAGTCGCCGTTCCGTCAGTCGATTGTCGTGAAAGAGCGGCAGGAACGGGAGGCGGCGCGAAAAGCAGCTGTGGCGAAGCAGAATGCAGCGGATGTGCGGGAGAAAGCGATCTACCTGACGTTCGACGATGGGCCGTCGAAGGAGTCCGGCCGTCTGCTGGATCTGCTCGATGCGCGACAGATGAAAGCGACGTTCTTCATGCTCGGGCCGAATATCGAAACGTATCCTGAGCCGGTGAAACGGATGGAGAAGGAAGGATTCGGGCTGGCGCTGCATGGGATCACACATGAAGCGCGGAAGATCTACAGCGGCAAAGCAGCGCCGGCTGAGGAGATGGCACAGGACCGGAACATTGTCGAGAAGGTCACGGGCGTACGGACGAATCTGGTGCGGCTGCCGTACGGGAGCATTCCTTATTTGACGGAAGAAATGCGCGACGAACTGGCACGCACGGAATTCCGTGTGTGGGATTGGAATATCGACAGCCGCGACTGGGAATTGAAGGATAACCGTTACGTGCAGCATACGATCGAGGCGATTCAGCGGATGTCGCAGGCAGGCGTGACGCCGGTTGTCCTGCTGCATGATAAGCCGGTAACCATCGAACACCTGCCGAAACTGCTGGATTTCATCCAAAAACAGGGGTACCGGACGAAGGTGCTGACGAATGAGATGGCGCCCGTCACGTTCCAGTGTGAGGGCCGCTGCAGTGGTGGAGAGTGAGGATGCTTAGGAGGGGATTCGGCATGAAACGACTTGCCGTTTGGCTGCTGGCAGGATGCATGCTTGCGCTGCTTGCGGGCTGCCAGACAGACCGGAAACAAGCGGCTGCGATCCAGGAAACACTGGAGCAGACCGCAGCAATTGAGAAGACATTCCTCGACGGCCAGCAGGTGCTGGCGGAAGAACGCGAGCGGGTGCGTGCGGTCTATGATGGCGTACTTCAGCTGGATCATGCCGATGCTGAGGCTGTTCGGAAACTTGCGGGCGATCATGAGGTCGAAAAAGAAAGGGATCTGCTCTTGCAAAATGAGGCGGCGTTCCAGAAAGTCCGCCAGCAGGTGAAAGACCTTCGGGAAACCGCTGCGCTGATCAAAGACGATGGGCAGCGCAAACAGGCGGATGAGCTTGCGGTGCTGCTGGAGAGCCGCGAAAAGGAAATGGCCGCTTTCTTTAAGGCCTACCATAAGCAGCTCGATGCAGAAGATGACTTCTTTAAGAAGCTGGAGAATGGCCAGTTCGATCTGAAGCTGCTTGATACCGATATGTCGGTCATCCATGAAGAGGCCGGGAAGATTGCATCGGCCATTGATCGGTTCAATACGTACACGGAACAGTTTAATGCTGCCGAGGAGCGCTATTTTAAATCGTCGGGCATCAGCTGAGCCTGAAAACACCCCTGACCGGGACAGACGGTCATGGACTAACCTAAATTTTTGAGACAATATAAAACACCTTCGGAGTGGTACACTTG
>DAMDKL010000024.1:0-26327 GCA_032099885.1 Sporosarcina sp. | reverse complement strand
GCTAATTGAGCGGGTAGATGGGAGAAACGATCGGGTAGCGGGGCTAATTGAGCGGGTAGATGGGAGAAACGATCGGGTAGCGGGGCTAATTGAGCGGGTAGATGGGAGAAACGATCGGGTAGCGGGGCTAATTGAGCGGATAGACAGTGGAAATGAGCGGTTACCCGTCAGAATGGAGCGGTTAGCTGGATGAAATGAGCGGTTAACGGATGGAATGGAGCGCTTACCTGTCCGAATTGATCGCTTCTCGTGCTGAATGGAGCGGTCAGCCAGTGCTCCAGGTATTCATCAAAAAAGGCTGCCCGCAGGCAGCCTTTCATTCATTTCCGATTCTTTTCCTTTTTCACTACCCAGCCGTCCATCGGCGCCACGACGAACGCGGCGATGATCAGTCCGATGAGGACGATGAACGGCGCGTAGAAGATCATGAATTGTTCCATGGGAGTGCCTCCTTATGCATGATAGTCCCCTTTGCCGCGGACATAGTCTTTGTCGAACAGGAAGAGCCGCAGCACCAGGATCAGTGCCGGGATGAGCAGACACAGGCCGAGGATGAAAACGACGACGAGAGAAATGGCCATCGCCGGGTTCGTGAAACTGTCGTAGATCGTCAAGTACGGATACAGCAAGTACGGATAATGCGAGGCGCCGTATCCGTAGAAGGCGAACGCGAACTGGCCGGCGAGCATGGCGAACGCCCAGCCATACTGGCGTTTCGTATACAGCAGGAACACAGTCCCGATGAACAGCAGGAATGAAATCAGGAACATCGGCCAGAAGTTTTGGATGTTGTCATAGTGTTCCGGCTGATATTTCCGCAATTCAACGATGATACCGCCTGCTGCAATCATCGTCGGCAGTGCCCATGTGAGGGCGTACCGGCGGAGCAGGCTTGTTGCATCGGCATCCCCCGCTTTGTTCGCATACCATGTCAGGAACACGGCCGAAATGTAGAGGGTCGCGGAAAGACTGAGGACGACGATCGACCACGTCAGCGGGCTCGTGAACAGCTTCCAGTAATCAAGGACCGGATTGCCGTCGACCAACTCGATGAAGCCGCCTTCCGAAATCGTCAGCACGATCGACAGCGAAGCCGGAATGAGCAGCCCCGCCAGTCCGTACATGAACGAGTAGCCTTTGTGCCCTCTCGCACCATACGTCTCAAACGCGTAATAGGAGCCGCGGATGGCGAGCAGGATGACACCGAAACTGACCGGCACGAGAAGCGTGGTCCCGTAATAGAACGCCGTTTTCGGGAAGAACCCGATGATCCCGACGAAGAAAAACACGAGAAAGACGTTCGTGATCTCCCAGACCGGCGACAAATACCGCTGGATGACACGGGTGAGCACGCGCTCTTTCCCGGTGATCAGGCTGTAGGCGTTGAAGAAGCCTGCGCCGAAATCAATCGCGCCGACCATAATATAGCCGAACAGGAACGTCCACAATACGCTGATTCCAAGAATCTCCAGGTTCATCGCACATCACGTCCTCTCATAGCATGGCGGTCTTCCAGTTCCTTCTCCACCGGATTGCGGCGGAACATGCGGCGCAGTACGACGACGCTTCCGACACCGAGCACGAGGTAGAGCAGGCAGAACAGGATGAGCATGAGATCCACCTGACCGCTCGTCGTGGCGGCTTCCGAGACTTTCATGATGTCACGGAGAATCCACGGCTGCCGGCCGACTTCAGCAAACCACCAGCCGAGTTCGATTGCGAGGACGGACAGCGGACCACCGAGCACGATCAGCCAGCGGAACCATTTCGTCGAAGTGAATTGCCAGTTACGCCATTTGCCGAGCAGGAACACGCCTGACAGGAACGTCATCCACATACCGATGAATACCATGAAATTGAACAAGTAGTGGATGTAGAGCGGCGGCACTTCATCTTCCGGGAACTGGTCGAGCCCGGTCACTTCCGCGAATGGACTGTTCGCCGCTAAAATCGACAGGCCGTATGGGATCTTAATGGCGTATTTCGCTTCGTTGTTTTCGTCGAGCACCCCGAGCAGGATCAGCTCAGCTTTATCGGTCGTTTCAAAATGCCATTCAGCCGCCGCGAGTTTTTCCGGCTGGTACTCCGCAAGATATTTCCCCGAGAAGTCGCCAATGATTGCAGCCCCGATCGAGAAGATGAAGCCGGCTTTCATCGTCAGCAGCAGCGCTTTCTTATGATAGACGTGATCCGAGCCGCGCAGCAGGCGGAATGCCGCAATCGCCGCCAGCAGGAACGCTGCGGTCATGAACGCCGTCACGACGACGTGCGCCACTTTCGTCGGCATCGCCGGGTTGAACATCGCGAGCAGCGGACTGATGTTGACGAGCTCGCCATTGACGATGTCAAACCCGCGCGGCGCGTTCATGAACGCGTTGACGATCGTGATGAACACGGCCGAGAATGCCGCGCCGAGCGCCACGGGGATGAGCAGTAATAAATGCTTTTTCTGGTTTTCGAAACGGTCCCACGTGTACAGATAGATGCCGAGGAAGATCGCTTCGAAGAAAAAGGCGAACGTCTCCATGAACAGCGGCAGGGCGATGACGTTGCCGGCTAGTTCCATGAAATTCGGCCATAATAAGGACAGCTGTAGGCCGATCGCTGTCCCGGTGACGACGCCGACCGCCACCGTGATCACAAATCCGCGCGCCCATCTGCGGGCGAGCAGGATATAGTGCTCGTCGTTCTTTTTGATGCCCACCCACTGGGCGATCATGATCATGAGCGGGACACCGACACCGATCGTGGCGTAGATGATGTGGAATGAAAGCGTCGTTTCCGTCAGCACCCGCGAGAAAAATACGGCTTCTTCATTTCCCATTTGAGCTGCCTCCTTAAGTCGTAATTCAGTGAATCCGATTCTCTCAGCTGAACAGGCGGCCGAGGATGGACAGGAGCATGATGCCTGCGACACCGAACGCCAGCCACATGAGAACCTTTTCTTGTTTTTTGTACATCGGACCACTTCCTCTTCTTCGCTGATTTCGGTCAAAACTCTGGTTACACTTAGTGGTTTCCCTATTCCCGATTAAAATATCCCTAATCGGGTATACAGAAATGACGATATTCGTACAAATGATTCTTGGAATGATTGAATAATTTCGAATTATATGGTATAATAGTACAATTAAGCGAGGTGAACACAATGAAATTGAAACGGAAAGTACTTGCCTATATTACACGCGGCGAAGATGAGGACCGGGATCTCCTTGTGTTCGAACACAGGGACTACCCTGAAGCGGGACTCCAAGTACCCGGCGGGACGATCGAGCGCGATGAGCTGCTGATCGATGCGCTGTACAGGGAAATCGAAGAAGAATCCGGCATTCAGCGGGATGAGCTGGTCCTCTGCGGCAAACTGCATAAGACCAACTTCTTCCCGAAAGATAAAAACGAAGTATTGGAGCGGAACGTCTTCCACTTCGACTACGTGGGAGAGCATGACCAAGAATGGGACTACCAAGTGCATGGCGATGGAAAAGATGAAGGGCTCATCTTCCATTTCAAATGGATTCCTGTCGAGGAGCTGCCGAAACTTGCGGCGAAACAGGATCAGGCGCTGGAGTTCATCGAATAAAAGAGGTTTGTGAAAAGCAGCGGGCGTATGCCTGCTGCTTTTTTGTGTGTGGGAGGGGACGCGGCTTGAACGGTTTGTGTGTCTGCTTGAGCGGTTCGCATGTTGGCTTGATCGGTAAGCGTACAAGCTAAAGCGATCGGCCCCGCCTGACCGCTCCATTCCACCGCCTAACCGCTCCATTCCACCATCTAACCGCTCATTTCCACTGCCTAACCGCTCCATTCCACTGCCTAACCGCTCATTCCCCTCGCCTATCCGCTCCATTCCACTGCCTAACCGCTCATTCCCCTCGCCTATCCGCTCCATTCCACTGCCTATCCGCTCCATTCCCGCCCCCAACAAACAAAAAAACTCCGCATGCGCGGAGTTTCACAAATTACCAAGTACGGTCTTGTTCACGGAGCTGGTCGAACGGGACGCACATTTGGATATGGCACGACAGGTTTTCGAAGACAGCGGGGATTTTGCCGCCGTATTCACCGTCCAGGTTGATGAGTACTTCTTCGTCGGAAGTGACTTTGACGGACTGGGCTTTGCATGAGATGACGAGCGGGTCGTTCAGGTGTTCACCGCGCACGGCCAAAGTCACGACCCGGATGAATTCGGCGATGTTGCATTTTTTCAGGATGAGCAGCGTGAACTTGCCGTCGTTGATGCTTGAGTCTGGCGCGAGTTTCTCAAAACCGCCGACGGAATTTGTCAGGCCGACGAGGAACAGCATCGCTTCGTCGTCGAACACTTCGCCGTCGTACTCGATCCGCACCTTACTCGCGTGGATGGAAGGCATCATTTCGATACCTTTCAAGTAGTACGCGAGTTGGCCAAGCATCGTCTTCAGGCGGCTCGGTACTTCGTACGTCAGTTCGGTCAAGCGGCCGCCGCCTGCGATGTTGATGAAATACCGGTCGTTCATCATCCCAACATCCACCGGGATCATCCGACCCTCCAGGATGATGTCCAGCGCCTTGTCGATGTCGCGCGGAATCCGCAGCGCCCGTGCGAAGTCGTTTGTCGTTCCCATCGGAATGAGGCCGATCGGCGGACGGTCGTCGAATTTTGAAATACCTGCGACGACTTCGTTCAGTGTCCCGTCGCCCCCTGCAGCGATGATCAGGTCAAAACCGCGTTCTACGGCGGCTGCCGCTGCGACAGTGGCGTCCCCTTCGCAGGTCGTGGCATGGGCGGACGCTTCATAGCCCGCCTGTTCCAGCCTCATGAGTACATCCGCCAGGTTTTTGCGGAATGCTTCCCGTCCCGCAGTCGGATTGTAAATGATACGAGCACGCTTCATACGTTGTTTCCCTCTCTCTGTACACACTCGCTTGTGCCGGCAGCAGCTGTCGTTATGCGTTCGCCTGCAGCACGGGGGTGAATGTATTGCGGATATCTTCGTAGACAGTCAGCCAAAATTCAGGCTTTGTCGTATA
Source organism: Sporosarcina sp. (assembly GCA_032099885.1). Taxonomy (GTDB): domain Bacteria; phylum Bacillota; class Bacilli; order Bacillales_A; family Planococcaceae; genus Sporosarcina. Next base: position 21,320 of record DAMDKL010000024.1, on the reverse strand, counting down.
TTCGGCTGTGATCTTGTCGAGGACGGCACGCTGTTTCTCTTCGAAATCCGGTGCGTCCTTCGACGGGATCCCTTTCTTCAGTTCCATGACATGCTCCTGGATGGATGCCGCACGCGGTCCCCATTTCGCCATGACGTTTCCGCTGCCGTCCAGCAGCAGATACACAGGAATGGATCGACCGCCGTTCGTCAAATGCCGGTCGATCAGATCGGTGTCCGCGTCGCGGTATACGGCGCGCACGTCGAGATCTGCAGCTTCCGCGATTCGGCGCAGGATCGGATTGTTCATCATTGCGTCACCACACCAGTCTTCCGTGATGACGAGGACACGGGGCTTGGCTTCTTGCAGCAGGGAGATGAATGTGTCGTCTTTCGGCACGTCAAACTGTTCGTAAATGGAAAAGCTGCTTTCCTTATGGTGTTCCATCCGATCCATATAGTCTTCCAGTGAAATCGCCTGTTCAAAATACTCCAATTCAGTTGCCAACGGCCTTCACACTCCTTTTCTTCAAGTGTACCCCTTGCGGCGCAAACAAAGCAATTCTCATGCCGGCGCCCCAGAAAACGCCCTGCCGCCGGCTGTTTCGGCCGGTGTGCAGGACGTCATCGGTGTCGCTTATCGTTTGCTGATTTCGTCCAGCAGCAGTTTGTTGACCATCGGCGGGTTCGCCTGGCCTTTCGTCGCTTTCATGACTTGGCCGACGAGGAAGCCGACAGCGCGGTCCTTGCCGTTTTTGTAGTCTTCGATCGACTGCTCGTTCTTATCCAAGATTTCGCCGATGACGGTGCGCAGTGTACCTTCGTCAGAAATCTGGACGAGTCCTTTGTCCTTGACGATCTGTTCTGCGTCGCCGCCGTTCTCTGAGAGTTCCTTGAACACTTTCTTCGCGATCTTCGACGAGATCGTGCCGTCGGCGATCAGCTTGACGAGGCTTGCGAGACCCGCAGGCGTGATCGGTGTTTCGCTCAGTTCCTTGCCTTCTGAGTTCAAATACGCCGATACTTCGCCCATGAGCCAGTTCGATGCAAGTTTCGCATCCGCTCCGGCACTGACGGTTTCATCGAAGAAATCAGACATCTCCTTCGTCAGCGTCAGGACGTGTGCGTCATATGCCGGCAGGCCGAGGTCATTAACGTAACGGGCTTTCCGCGCATCCGGAAGTTCCGGGATTTCGCGCTTTACGCGTTCGATCCAGTCTTCGTCGATGATGACCTCCGACAGATCCGGGTCGTTGATGAACCGGTAGTCGTTCGCGCTGCCTTTGACACGCATGAGTACGGTCTGGCCGGTCGCTTCGTCGTAACGGCGTGTTTCCTGGACGATCTTGCCGCCGGACAGGAGGACTTTCTCCTGGCGCTCGACTTCGTTCGCGATTCCGCGGCGCACGAAATTGAACGAGTTAAGGTTTTTAAGCTCGGTCTTCGTACCGAATTCTTCCTGGCCATATGGACGCAGCGAGATGTTGGCGTCACAGCGCAGGGATCCTTCTTCCATCCGGACGTCGGAAACGCCGGTATACTGGATGATCGCTTTCAGCTTTTCGAGGAAAGCGTATGCTTCGTTCGGTGTGCGAATGTCCGCTTCTGTGACGATTTCGATGAGCGGTGTGCCCTGACGGTTCAAGTCGACGAGGGAATAGCCGCCTTCCGCGTGAGTCAGTTTCCCTGCATCTTCTTCCAAGTGGACACGTTCAATGCGGATCTTCTTTTTGTAGCCGTCGACTTCGATCTCAATCCAGCCGTTCGATCCGACAGGACGGTCATCTTGGGAGATTTGGTACGCTTTCGGATTGTCCGGATAGAAGTAATGCTTCCGGTCGAAGTTCATCGTACGGGCGATTTCACAGTTAAGTGCCATGGATGCCTTCATACCGAAATCGATCGCCTGTTTGTTCATCGTCGGCAAGGTGCCGGGATACGCCAGGTCGGTCGGGTGGATGTTCATATTCGGTGCTGCGCCGAAGTGGGCAGGAGCCGGTGAAAAGATTTTCGTGTCTGTTTTCAGTTCAACGTGGACTTCAAGTCCGACAATCGTTTCAAAGTTCATGGTCAGTTCCCCTCCCTTGCAGGCGGCGTCTGTTTGTGGAATTCAGTCGCTTGCTCGTATGCATGCGCCACTTTGTAGAGCAGCGGTTCTTCGAAGTGGTTGGCGATGATCTGCAGGCCGACCGGAAGTCCTTCCGCGAAACCGCACGGAACGGAGATCGCCGGGATGCCGGCAAGGTTCATCGGTGTTGTCAGCAGGTCGTTTGCGTACAGTGTCAGCGGGTCTTTGATCGTCTCGCCGAGTTTGTAGGCGTTCGTCGCGCTTGTCGGCCCGACGATGACGTCATAGTCTCTGAACACGTCCTGGAAGTCCTGGGCGATGAGCGAGCGGACTTTCTGTGCGCGCTCGTACAAGTCTTCGTGGTGCCCTGCACTCAGCGCGTATGTGCCGTAAAGGACACGTTTCTTCACTTCGTCGCCGAAGCCTTCCGCACGGGAGCGCAGATAGATTTCGTTCAGGTTTTTCGCATCGGCCGGATGGTACCCGTACCGGATGCCGTCGAAACGGGCAAGGTTCGAGGACGCCTCAGCCGATGAAATGACGTAGTACGTCGGCGCGGAGTAGCGGGAGTAGTGCAGGTCGATTTCGTCGACATGCGCTCCGAGCGACTCAAGTACACCGATCGCTGTCTTCACAGCATCACGGACTTCCGGCTGGACCCCTTCCCCCAGGTAGCGTGCCGGCACAGCGATCTTGAGTCCTTTGATATCGCCAGTCAGTCCGCTCCGGTAGTCGGGCACCGCTTTTTCGGAAGCCGATGGGTCACGGTAATCGGAACCCGCAATCGCACTCAGCAGCATGGCATTGTCTTCGACGGTTCTCGTGATCGGTCCGATTTGATCAAGGGATGATCCGAACGCGACGAGTCCCGAACGCGAGACACGGCCGTATGTCGGTTTCATGCCGACGACGCCGCAGAATGCTGCCGGCTGGCGGACGGAACCGCCTGTGTCGGAACCGAGGGAGTAGAGCACTTGGCCGGCAGCGACTGCCGCTGCCGAGCCGCCCGAAGATCCGCCCGGCACGCGTTCGAGATCCCAAGGGTTATGCGTTTTCTGGAAAGCGGAGTGCTCCGTCGTGGAGCCCATCGCGAACTCGTCCATATTGAGCTTCCCGACAATCACCATACCGCTGTCTTTCACGCGTTCTGTGGTCGTTCCTTCATAGACCGGCACGAAGTTCTCGAGCATTTTGCTCGCACATGTCGTCCGGATGCCTTTTGTAATGATATTATCTTTAATACCGATCGGCATGCCGAACAGAAGACCGCGTTCAGCGTCCGGCAGGTTGTCCAGCTGTTCAGCCGTCTGCAGAGCTTCGGTTTCCGTCACTGTCAGGAACGCCTGGATCGGGCCGTCCGTCTCCTTGATGGTCTTGAGCGTTTCCTCTGTGAGTTCCTTCACCGACAGTTCACGGCTATGTAAAAGAGACTGCAGTTCGGACGCTGTTTTGTTTACTGCCATAAGTCAATTCCTCCTCTATACAGGTCAGTCCAGGATATTCGGTACTTTGATCATTCCGTCTTCGTGGTCCTCTACGCTCTTCAGCATGTCGTCCCGGTCCAGAATGTCTGCGGGCTTATCTTCGCGCAGTACGTTCGTAATAGTAAGCGGGTGGGTCATCTTCGCCACATTCGTCGTATCGATCTCTTTCAGGCGATCCGTAAATTCGAGCAGGGTGTCCAAGCGGTCTGCGAACTTCTGCGCTTCCGCATCCGGCATATCGATCCGGGCGAAATTCGCGTAGTACTGGACTTCCTCTTTTGTGAAATTGGACATACTCTCTCCTCCTGGCTTTTATACAGTACGATTAATCATAACACCTTCACTGGATGATGAAAAGTTCCTTAGGTCAATAGGAATAGATATGGACGGCGGCCTCTTTATCACCAGCGTTTTTCGTGATTAGCGACTCTGGTCCGTTCGCCGAAGTGATGCTCACTTCCACTTCGATGTCCGGGTAATACTTCATGACGAGCGAGGTCATATACTGCGTCAGGGCGACCACTTCGTTCTTTCCGTAGAATTGGATCGGGACGTTGATCTTCAGGGATTTCAAATCATGGTCCGTATAGAATGCCGTGCCGACAATACTGATGAATCCCGGGAAATAGTCATTAATATCCTGTTTCAATTTCTCGAATTGCATATTGTCGTCCCTGTAATTATCCTCGCTGGATGAAGCCGGCAGCAGGACGTATTTCTCGTTCACCTGTTTCCAGCCGTTTGGTTTGTCCTTCCCTTTGTCGACATAGGTTTCTGCGAAATACGTGCCTGGCACGATTGAACTGCGCGGCTGCTGTTTGAACAGGCCGACAGTGATCGGGACGTTGCCGACGCCGTCGATCTTGCGCATGCGCTGGACGATTGTCTCGGCCATTTTCATGCCCTGCTGTTCGATCACTTTGTCAGGAATCTTCGCTTCCGCGGCATCCCGCTGATAGAAGACGGAATTCATGGCAAGGCCGATCGAGATGCCCGCCAGGCCGACTTTCTTGTCACCCGTCTTGACGTAATAATCCTGTTCGACGATATGCGCCAAATAGACCGGCGCTTTTTCGCTAATATCCTGCGGTGTCATCTTGTCGTTGATGGGCGGGTTGAGCCCTTCGTCGAACTTCGAACTGCGGGACAGCCAGTGGATCGCTGTTTTCTCGTCGATGAACTGTCCTTCTTGGAAGAAGTGGTCTTTCGGGCTGAAATGCTTTGCCGAAAGGCGGAGAAGCCCTTCTTCGACTTCCCCGACGTCGTATTTGCTGTACACCTGGTTGACGATCAGCCCGCGGGTCGCGCTCTTCTTGAACGGCAGCAGCGTGCGGTAGTATTGTTCGTTCAGCTGCACTTCCGGGATAAGCACGGTTTCCTGCTCGACGTCTTCGTTTTCCTGGATGACTTCGTCTTTTTCCGGCCCGATCGACGGGATGCACCCGCCCAGTACGAGAACCGCGGCAAAGGCGGGTAATGTGAATAACCTTTTCATTCGTTGTTTACTCCTTTGTTCCAAGCACTTCGATCAGCTTCGCTTCGTCCCAGACTTCGATGCCCAGCTCTTCCGCTTTTGTCAGTTTCGATCCGGCATCCTCCCCTGCAATGACGAGGTCCGTTTTCTTACTGACACTGCCGCTGACGTCTCCGCCGAGCGCCTCTATTTTTTCTTTCGCTTCGTTCCGTGTCAAGATTTCCAGTTTTCCGGTCAGGACTATCTTTTTGCCGACGAACGGCCCTTCTGCCGGGATGTCCTGCAGCGTCCTGCCTTTGTATTCAGTGTTGACGCCATACGCTTTCAGTTTGCCGATTACGTCCAGCACGTCTTCGTTCGAGAAGAACGTTTCGATTGCGTCCGCCACTTTTTCACCGATTTCATGGATGGCGAGCAGCTCGTCTGGCTCTGCCGCCATGAGACGGGCGAGAGAACCGAACTCGCGCGCAAGGATTGTCGCAGCCTTTTCACCGACGTGACGGATACCAAGTCCGAACAGCAGTTTCTCGAACGAGTTCTCTTTCGACTTCTCGATGGCATTCACTAAATTCGTTGCGGATTTTTCGCCCATCCGGTCCAGGGCCATCAGCTGTTCTGCGGTCAGCCCGTACAGATCCGAAAAGTCTTTCACAAGTTCCGCTGAATATAGCTGATCGACGACACGCTCACCGATCCCTTCGATATTCATGGCATTCCTCGAGACGAAGTGGATGAGCGCTTCCTTCAGCTGGGCCGGGCATTGCGGGTTGACACAGCGCAGGGCGACTTCCCCTTCGATACGGATCAATTCCGATCCGCACACGGGACAGTCCGCCGGCATATGGAACTCGGTCTCTTCCCCTGTCCGCAGCTCGGTCAGCGGCCCGATCACTTCCGGAATGATGTCCCCGGCTTTCCGGATCTTCACCTGATCACCGATCCGGATATCCTTCTCACGTATCAGATCCTCATTATGGAGGGATGCCCTGCCTACAGTCGTCCCGGCTACGCGCACAGGCTCCAATATGGCTGTTGGTGTCACGGTGCCTGTCCGGCCGACACTGAGTTCAATGTCGAGCAGTTTCGTCGTCACTTCTTCGGCTGGAAACTTATAGGCTGTTGCCCATCGCGGACTTTTCGCCGTGTAGCCGAGCTGTTCCTGGTCCTCGAACCGGTCGACCTTGATGACGATGCCGTCGATTTCGTAATCGAGCGAGGTACGTTTATCCCCCCAGCTGCCGACAAACTCGAGGACTTCCTCGATCGTGCGGCACCGTTTCCGTTCGTGGTTCGTCACAAGTCCGAGCGTATCCAAGTAGTCGAGTGCAGCCGAGTGCGCGGTCTGGCCGTACGCTTCCCCGTCACCGCCGACGCCGTAGAGGAACACCGCCAGATTACGGCTCGCAGCGATTTTCGGATCGAGCTGGCGCAGTGAGCCGGCCGCTGCATTCCGCGGATTGGCAAACGGTTCATCCCCTGCTTCGTCACGTGCCGCGTTCAGCTTGACGAACGATTTCTTTGGCATGTACGCTTCGCCGCGCACTTCGATCGTCACCGGCTCTTTCAGCTTAAGCGGGATCGAGCGGATCGTCCGCAAGTTAGTCGTGATATCTTCGCCGACGGTCCCGTCTCCGCGAGTCGAGCCCTGCACGAACCGGCCGTCATCATATTTCAAAGATACGGCAAGTCCGTCGATCTTGAGTTCGCAGATGTACGTCACGGAATCACCGACGCCTGCGCGGACACGACGGTCGAATTCGCGGATGTCCTCTTCGTTGAACACATTCGACAGGCTGAGCATCGGATACTCATGCTGCACTTTTGTGAATCCTTCCAACACGGAACCGCCTACCCGCTGTGTCGGCGAGTCGGGATAGACCAGATCAGGATTCTGTTCTTCGATGGCCAGCAGTTCCTGCATGAGCCGGTCGTATTCTGCGTCGGTTACCGCCGGGCGGTCGAGCACGTAATAGGCCTGTCCATATTCCGTCAGCAGGCGGTTCAGTTCCTTCACCCGCTGTTCGAGTTCCTGGGTATCGTCCATCTGGCATTCCTCCTTCTACACTTTTTCGATCGGTGCAAACTTGGCGAGCAGCCGTTTAATGCCGACATCCGGGAAGGCGATGTCGAGTTCCACGTCATCTGCAGATCCTTTGACACTGACGACCATTCCGGTGCCCCACTTTTTGTGTTTTGCTTTGTCGCCGGCCTTCCATCCAAGCTTCTCCCCGCCTGTCGTTTCGTAGACAGGCTTTTTCACCGCCGGACGTCTCGGCGCTTCCATCCGGGCGCTGCCGCCGAACGAGAAGCCGCCCGATCCGCTGACCGTGTCGATGATATCATCGGAAATCTCAGCGAGGAAACGCGACGGATTGTTGTAACTGTAGCGTCCGTACAGCATCCGGCTCGATGCCGAGGACATGTATAATTTCTGCTCCGCACGCGTGATTGCAACATACGCGAGACGGCGCTCTTCTTCCATTTCTTCCTCATCGCCGATTGAGCGGGCATGCGGGAAGATATTCTCTTCCATCCCCACAACGAAAACGGCGGGAAATTCAAGTCCTTTTGCCGAGTGCATCGTCATCAGGACGATTTTTTCAGCAGATTGGTTCTCGTCTTTGTCCAGCGAGTCGATGTCCGCAATGAGTGCGAGATCGGTCAGGAATGCAACGAGTGATTTGTCACCTTCGTCCTCATCCGCCCGTTTCTCGAATGCTTCCGTCACCGACAGGAATTCATCGATGTTTTCTAGCCGGCTTTCGGACTCGATCGTTTTTTCGCGTTCAAGCATCTCCCTGTAGCCGGTCTTATCAATTACCTGCTCCGTCAATTCCCGTACGGACAAGAATTCCTGCATCTGCGTGAACCCATGGATCATGTCCCTGAACTTCGCCGTCTCAACAGCTGCTTTTTTCGTCAGGCCCATGAAATCCAGTTCCTGCATCGCGTCGAAGATGGACCGGTCGTTCTCGATAGCGAACTGTGCCATCCGTTCGAACGATGTCGCCCCGATGCTGCGCTTCGGCTCGTTGATGATTCGGGCGAGCGCGAGGTCGTCGTCGTTATTGGCGATGAGCCGCAAGTATGCGAGTACGTCTTTGATCTCTTTCCGGTCGTAGAACTTCGTGCCGCCGACAATTGTGTAGTCGAGATTCGATTTGACCAGATATTCCTCGATCATCCGGGACTGCGCATTCGTCCGGTACAAAATCGCGAACTGGTCAAGGGAGAATCCTTCCTCCTGCTGCAGTTCGATGATTTTGCCGACGACGAACTGGGCTTCGTCCTTTTCATCGGACGCTTTGTAAATGGTGATCGCATCGCCTTCGTCATTTTCGGTTCGCAGCCGTTTGTCATAGCGGCTCGCGTTATTCTGGATAACATCGTTTGCTGCCTGCAGGATGGTCTGTGTGGAGCGGTAGTTTTGTTCGAGCAGGATGACTTCAGCGTCCTTGTAATCTTTCTCGAACGACAGGATGTTACTGATGTCAGCACCGCGCCATTTGTAGATCGACTGGTCGGAGTCGCCGACGACGCAAATATTGCGGAACTTCTCGGCAAGCATCTTGACGAGCCGGTATTGCGCGTTGTTCGTATCCTGGTATTCGTCGACATGGATGTACTGGAACTTGTCCTGGTAGAATTCGAGGACGTCCGGCACTTGTTCGAACAGCTGGAGTGTCAGCATGATCAGATCGTCGAAGTCGAGCGACTGGTTCTTCCGCAGCTTTTTCGTATACCCGTCATAGACATCCGCGATGACCCTGTCGAACGGGTTCGATTCGTTCATGCCCGCCCGGTATTCCTTCGCGTCGACACATTCGTTCTTCGCGGAGCTGATGATGTTGAGCAGCGTGCGCGGGTCATACTGCTTCGGATCGAGGTTCTGCTCTTTCAGCACTGCTTTCACGGCGGACAGCTGGTCGGCGGAGTCGAGGATGGAAAAGCTTTTCTTATAGCCAATCCGGTCGATGTCGCGGCGCAGGATGCGGACGCACATCGAGTGGAATGTCGAAACCCACATCCTGTCGCCGGAACCTTCGCCGAGCAGTCCATCGATGCGGCTTCGCATCTCCCGTGCGGCTTTGTTCGTGAACGTGATGGCCAGGATCTTCGATGGATAGACGTCTTTCTCAATGACGAGATACGCGATACGGTGGGTGAGCACCCGCGTCTTCCCGGAACCGGCCCCTGCCATGATGAGGAGCGGTCCTTCTGTCTTCTTGACCGCCCGTGCCTGTTCGGGGTTCATGCCCGCCAGGAGATCTTGTGTCAGTTCTTTCATTTTATATAACCGCCTTTTCGAACGTTTGTTCTTCAGTATACACGAGTCACTTAGGGGCTGCCACGGATTTCACAGCATCGACCGTTGCAAGTGCTGCTTTCAGGTCGTCATAGATGACATTTCCGACGACTATGGTGTCCGCAACAGCCGCCATTTCTGCTGCCTGTCCTGCAGTCGCGATGCCGCCGCCGTAGACGAGCCGTGTCTCTTCGAGGACGGACGCCGCAGCGCTCACAAACTGGGGATCTCCGTATATTCCACTGTATTCCATGTAAAAGATCGGCAGGCGGAAGAGATGTTCCGCCATGCGGGCGTATGCGACGACATCTTCCTTCGCTAACGGCTCCGTTGCGCCTGTCAGCTGGGCGGCTTTGCAGTCAGGGTTGAGGATGCAGTACCCTTCCGCCGCGACTTCCTCCCATTTCATCATATGGCCGAATTCCTTCAGCGCATCCAAGTGCACACCGTTCATCCACTTGACGTCAGAGGCGTTCAAGACAGTGGGGATGAAGTAATAGTCGAAGCCGAATGTCACCGCCTCTGCATCCGATACTTCGAGAGCGATCGGGACGGCGAACCGGCGCAATCTGGCAAGCAGATGGAGCACTCCCTCTAACGTAATGTCATCCGTTCCGCCGACAATGATGCCGTCTGTGCCGGATTCGGCGAGCATTTCCAGAACGCTGTCATCCAACTGTTTTGCGGGATCTAATTTAAAGGCGTGACGCCAATTGTGATATTCCAATCCAAGTCACCTGCTTCTTTATATGTTCGTTCATCCATTATAGCAAAATTTACGATGCTGTTCTCCCCGGCGGCTGTCCGCACGCAAAAAAACCGGAATCAGCGCGGGGCTGTCCGGTCAGTCGTTCGGTTGTTCGGCTGGTGCATCATTTCGTCCATTCAGACGGTCGACAATCAGGCTGTAACCGCCGGATCCATAATCGACACAGCGCCGGATTCTCGAAATGGTCGCTGTGCTGGCCCCCGTCTCCGTCTGGATTGTATCATACGTCTGCCGGTTTTTCAGCATGACGGCGACATCGAGACGCTGCGACAGCGACTGGACTTCCCCGATGGTGCACAGGTCGTCGAAGAACGCATAGCATTCCTCAAGCGACTGCAGTTCCAAAATGGCGCGGAACAGCTGGTCTGTCCGTTCGTTTCGTATTTTCTCAAGCATCTGGTGTTCCTCCATTCTTACGGGGTGTACGTGACGGATTGGCCGATCGACTGTATCGGGACGATATGGACCCATGTCTGTCCGGGCACGAGTTTCGCCGGCACACCGTTCTGGATCGGTGTGATGATGCCGTCGACCATTTTCCATTCCGTATTCAGTGCGATTCCATTTTGGAACAGCACGGCACGCCCGCCTTCCGACAAATCGAGCGACTGGCGCCCTTCATGATCAATCGTTTCATAAGGTGCTTCGATGACAAGGACATTTGCAGGGGTCACGTGTGTTTCGTCCGCTTTGTCGACCGTCAGGATGCCGTTCACTTCCCGTGTGTAGGTGCGCTTGTCTGCATCGAAAACATAGGTGCTCGTGTAGTTCGGATCTGTTGCTCCCACTACGACAGTCGTGGCAAGGTCTCCGAGTTTCGCACTCTCGGCATCTGGATAGAATGACAGCTGCGGCACGTTACGGATCGTGTCCTCGATGTGGAGATCCGCCATCGCTTCTTCGATATGCGCTTTTGAAATATAAGAATTGTGCGGTGCTTTCCTGTCCCGGGACCGTTCAAAATACGTGCCGTCGTACTGCATGCCGTTGACGGAATCGACGACATGATCAGCAAGCATCTCCCGGGCGTCCGGGCTGTAGCCATGCGCGATATAGAACGCATCAAGTCCAGCGGCGATATCGATGAAGTAATCGCGTGCGCTCCGGATGGGACCGATCTCTTCCGGCAGCCCGCTCTGGTAGAGGGCAAGCAGACGGGTGATATTTCCCTCCGCGAGCACTTCATACACAATATCCGCCTTGCTCAGGCCGGACTGCGGACGGGCGAGCGGATGGTTGTTCACCGTCGCGAGGATCGGACGCATCGGATAGGACTCACCCGCGACGCCGGTGAATGGCGCATTCTCAAGCTGAGGCTGTTCAGATTGTGTTTCTTCGGCAGTCTGTTCGGTATCAACCGCCACATCATCATTTTCATCATCATGGGTGCATCCTGTCAGGAGCAGGGCTGTACAAAGAAATGCCGCACCCGCTAATTTCGTTCCATTCATGTCAGGTCTCCTATCGTTTCGTCGTCGGGGTGAGCAGCTCATTGCGCATTACGTCGAGCACGCCGGTCTGGGTGATCCGGATATACGGCAGATGGGTCGACTGCAGGAACAACAGGCTGTATACGGCATCCCCTTTGTCGTAGCCGCGTTGCTCCAGCGCGCCTTTCAGCGCCCGCTCCTGTTCGCGCAGCACGTCCACCGGCTGGTCGGACAGGCTGCCGCCAATTTTCAAGGGCAGTTCCTGTACGATCGAGCCGTTCTCAGCGAGGACAATCCCCCCGCCGATCTCTTTCACACGGCGGAAAGCACGCAGCATCTCCTGCTTGTCTTTGCCGATCAGGATGAGGTCCCCTGTATTGGAATACGAGGAGGCCAGTCCCTGCAGATCACGCGCGAAGCCTTTCAGGATTGTCGTCACCCGCCACTTGCCGTCCCGGTCAACCAGCGCCAGGAAGCACTCGTCGTGCTCAGCCCCGAGCCGGTCGGCAGCAGGATCGATCGTCAGCTCGTACGGTTTGGTAATGACGTCGTTCAGCATCGCAATGCCGCGGCTGCCTGTCACTTCCAGATCATCCAACGTGAGATCGAAACCGAGCGTGAGATCCGGTATCGTCGACCAGTCCGCTGCCTGAAATTCCATACAGGCCGTTCCATTCCGTTTCAGCCAGACGCCTTTCGACAGGACGTCGGAAGGATTCGGTTCACGGATATCCGTCAGGAAGTTCAGCGTCGCGAACCGTCCCGGTGCTATTACACTATGCAGATCGTCGATATCATAATACCGTGCGATGTTATATGATGCCATCTGATACGCATCAATAGGCGCAACGCCTGTTTCGATGGCTATCCGGATGCACTTGTCCATGACACCGTCCTCATGGAACAGCGGCGGGGAACCGTCCGTCGTCATCATCAGATGATCGAAGACGTCGAGTTTTTTCTTGAGGATCCCTTCGAGCAGCGGTTTCAGATCCGGTCGGATGGATGACTCACGCAGTGTCACCGCATACCCTTGCAGCAGCCGGGTTTCCGCTTCATCGGCCGTCATCGCTTCGTGGTCGCCGTTTACGCCAAGGAGCCGCATTCGCGCAAGTGTCCGTTCGGAAGCGCCCGGGAAATGGCCTTCCACTTTCTTGCCGAGCTGTTTTGCGAGCTGCATCGCGGACGTCATGTTGGCGTCGCCTTTCAAGAGTCGCGGCCAGCCAGTCAGTTCACCGCCCATCAATACATCTTCCCGCTTCAGCCAGTGTTCGACCTCTTCGGGCGCGAACAGCTCCGATTCGTTCTGCAGGGCTGTCTGGGAGTCGAAGCGCGCCCACCAATAGAACGAAAACGGCAGCTGCTTCAGCTGATCAAGCAGCCGGAAAGCAGGCTCGCGTCCGATACTCATAAGCAGCGCCAGCGTATCGGCGAGGAACGTTGTTGTGCCATGCTGGGATGCGAACTGTGCGAACGACTCGGGATTGTACAGCTGGAACGGGTGCACGTGCGGCTCGATATAGCCGGGGACGATCCACTTCCCGGCCGCGTCGATCAGTTCCGTACCATCCGTCAGTGCGGGGAGCCTGTCTCCCGTATAGATGATCCGTCCGTGCTTGACCCAGATCGTTCCGGTCTTCCACTCTTTCAGGATGGAGTGCAAATATGTCGCATTCGTAATGAGCAGGTCAGGCGCTTCCTTGCCGTCAATCACAGCAATCTGCGAAGCGATTTCTTCCGCGTTCCACATGCAAATCGTCTCCTTTGTCGGTTCATGCTCCGTCCATCGTACCATAAGGCAGAAAAAGTGAATAGAGCACGGCGGCAGGAACTGGGGGCCTTCTTCACGAATGACAGAGACAGGACACAACCAGGAAGGGGAATCACCTATGAATGAAAAATTGACGTTCGGCCGCAGCACCGCGACCGAGTATGATCGGGGAATCCGGCGCACGCTCCCGACCTACGACGGACTGATCCGGCTCGCAGGATCGGCGCTCCGTCTCCGGGCAGCTGAAAACGCACATGTCCTGCTGATCGGGGCAGGCGGCGGCAATGAACTCATGGAGTTTGCACACATTTATCCCGGCTGGACATTCACAGCCGCAGACCCGTCGGAGCCGATGCTCATCCAAGCGGCTCAGAAAGCAGCAGATCTTGCGGAAGGACGGGTCACGTTCGTCCTCGGATCCGCCGCCGATGTACCGGATAACATACCGGCCGATGCGGCGGCATGCCTGCTCGTCCTCCATTTTATAGAGGAGACGGCAGACAAACAGCAGCTGCTCACAGACATACGGGCCCGTCTGAAGCCCGGCGCCCCGTTCGTCATCGCGTCGATGACAGGCACAGCAGATTCGGAGGAGCTCGACGTCCAGTTCGCCCTCTGGCGGCAGCATTGGCTGGACCGCACTTCATTGACCGCTGACCAGGTCCTGGAAATGGAAAAAGGCATCCGCGCGCTGTCCTTCGTCCCGGAGGAAGAGATCGGACAGCTGCTGTCGGACGCCGGCTTTGGCCAGATAACGCCTTTTTTCCAGACGACATTCTTTACAGGGTGGATGTGCATCGCTGAATAAGGGAGTACAGCCACAGATCCTGCGCGGAACCGGGGCAGCGAAACGTTTCATGGGCTGAGGGGAGTCAGTGCTGACGTCCGGCTGATGAAGAGGAACGCATCGTACCGGCTGCCGACCCGGGACGGCACATAATTGCCGTACGCTTCGAATTCTGGATTGTAGACGACACCGACCGCCCGGTGACCGATCCATTCATTGAAGGAAGCACGGTTGTGACCATCGAACAGCAGCACGCTGTCTCCGACGCCCGATGCCTGTAGCTGGCCTTCCCACGTATTGAACTTTGCGGGCGGTACCGTCATCCGCTCCCAGGGTGCTCCCCAGCTTTCCGCTGCAATGACGGTTCCTTCATACGTGCCGAACCCGATGGCATACGTCTTTTCCTTGCCGTATTCTTCACGCATGAGCTGGCCGACATTCGTCATGCCGGCATCCTTCATGGACGTTTCCGAGGCATCACCGATGTGGGTGTTGTGTTCCCAAATAATGATTTTCGCATCTCCGTGGTACTCTTTCAGCGACTTCACCGCCTCCGCCATGTGGAGGTCCCGCGTATTCCAAGAGATCGCTTCCTCCTGCATGAGCTCCCGGTAATACGCTTCTGCGTTCTTTGCGACAAGGGCATTCATGACAGCATTCAAGTCTTCTTCGTGGCTTGCGGCATACTGCTCTGTACGGCTGCGGACGGATGTCAGCAATTCGGATACTTCGTGTATGCACTCATCCGTAAAGTGGGCGGCGGATAACGCGTAATGCTCAGGCATCCGGTTGTACGGTTCGAAGCAGGAGAATGCTTTCTTCGCCAGTTCCAGATCCACTCCTGACTGGGGGTGGCGGGTCAAGTAGCGGAGCAGTTCATCGATCGATTCGTAGAGACTGTACATATCGATCCCGTAAAATCCCGTCTTCGTTTCGACGGTCGCATTATGCTGTTTCAGCCACTCTGCGAAGTCTGCGACGGTGTCGTTCGCCCACATCCATTCCGGCCAGCGGGTGAAGGTGCGCTGCAGCACGTCTTTTGCGGAATTTCCTATCCCATACTTTACATATTGGTTGACGGCTTGTGCCGCCGGCCAGTCCCCTTCCACTGCAATGACGGTAAATCCTTTTTCTGTGATGAGCCGTTTGGACAGCTCCGCCCTCTGTTCATAAAACTCCTTTGTACCGTGTGTAGCTTCCCCGATCATGACGACATCTGCAGCTCCTGCTCGGTCAGCCAGCTCAGCAAGTGCTGCTTCACCAAGCGGAAGCGCCTCCTCCGTTATAGCCATCCTCATTTTCTTCGACATACGACACACCTCCTGTTGGGACCAGTATTCCCATCGAAGTGTCAGCAAAAACAACCGGATGCCTGTGCATAATGGCGAACCCTTCTGGACAGTCTGAAAACAAACAACTGCCCGGAAGGAGAAGATGTCGATGCCAGACAGTCCACCTGTTCTGCCCCCTTACATGAAGTCTTTACAAGATGCACTCGGCACTTCCTCTGATGTCGTGCAGCTTCCTCTTGTTGTAAATGATGTACAGGCGCAGCTGTTGTTCGTTAAAACAGTAGTGGAAGGTTCTATACTGCAGGACACGATCATCAAACCTTTTTACGAAATTGCGGACACTCATAAATTTGACGAATATTTACACGGCATGCCCAATCATATGAAGATTCCGGAAAGTGAGGAAGTGCTGAAGAAACTTGTTCAAGGGTTTGTCCTCGTCTACTGTAATGGCAATTATCTGTTACTCGAAATGCGGAAACTGAAAAACACCGTCCCTCTTCAGACTGTCCTCGAGTCCACGATCCATGGACCCCAGGCAGCTTTCAGTGAAGACCTTGAAACGAATATCGGTATTCTTCGGCAGCAATACCACCAGCCGGACCTTTATGTAGAAACAATGGAGTTGAAGGATATTAGTTCAAGGGCGATCGCGCTCGTCTATGATCGAAAAAAGGTCAACACCCAAGTGCTCCGGCGATTGAAAGAACAGCTGAAGCAGGTCGACGATCCACTCATCCAGTCAGCAGGAGACCTGGCAATACGCCTGACCCCGCGCCGTTACAATGTATTTCCCGTCTCGCTGCTGACAGAACGTCCGGATCGCACGGTCTATAACATAACCGGCGGCAAAATTATTGTGATTGTGGATGGCAGTCCGTTCGTCATCATGGCACCTGTCCTATTTTTCGACTTCATGGTCTCGATGGAAGAGAACTATCATACGTTTTTCATCTCGTTATTCAATACCGCTCTCGGATGGATAGGCCTGATGATTTGCCTTCTTTTGCCAAGTTTCTATATCGCTTTCGCATCCTATTCACCTGAAGTGCTCCGTACCGAGCTGACACTGTCCATTGCGGGAAGCCGGATCGGGGTACCATACCCGACTTTCATCGAAGTGCTGATCATGCTGCTATTTGTTGAACTGCTGACAGAAGCAAGTATCCGGCTTCCTAAATCCATCAACGCGACCGCCACAACGGTCGGCGGTCTGATTTTAGGCACGGCTTCCGTCGAGGCAGCCATTGCCTCGAACATTCTGATCATCACGATAGCGGCCGTCGCGATTGCAAACTTTGTTGTTCCCATCAACGAACTCAGCTTCGCAGTGCGGATCTGCCGGATACTGCTAATTGTATTCACGTCCCTGTTCGGGCTGATCGGACTCCTATCCGGCTTCGTTTTCATCATCATCCATTTAGTCAATTTGGACAGCTTCGGCCAGCCGTACTTGCGCATTCCATGGCGTGACAAAAGCAGTGAAAAGGAGGTCGGCAGCGGGTGAACCGTTTTCTTCACTATTTAGTATTCTTAAATATGATGGCAATCATTACAACGCCTATTCCGAGTCTGCTGCTGATTGAGGCGCATGGAGGAGCCATCCCTTCAATGGCTCTTGGTTTACTAACCGGCATGCTGATTTCGTACTTCTTTTTGAAGTTTTTCAACTTGTTTCCCGGCCGCGATTTTACGGAACTGATGAAAGCCTATACTTCTGACTTGCTGCGTGTGCCTGTAACCATTTTTTTCGCGATCGTCTGGTACTTGGCAGGGACAATCACAATGGTAATGCTGACTTTTCTGCTCATCACGTTCCTGACTCCTGAAATGTCAATTTACCTAATTGCCCTTTCCATTTTGATCACTGTTGTGTTTGGAGTGCTGTTGAAAAGTAAAAGTGTCCTATTTGCTGTCGAGATCATAGTAATCATAGTGGCGCCCATCGCATTCTTCCTGTTCGTCAAACTGTATACGAGCAGCGAGCTGAACTGGGATCATGTCCGCACTTCCCTGATGCACAGCATCTCACTTCCAAAGTATGGAGTTTTCACAGCCACTCTTTTCTCCTTCACTGGAATTACAAATTTAGTTGTGTTTAACCGGTATTTCACGAAACGCAAAAAAAACATGCTTGCTCCTGTCCTGACCATCGGGCTGTTTGGTATGTTCACATTGGTCACTACGTACTTCATACCGATTGGACTGAATGGCTTTGACCAAGTCGACAAACTGATTTTCCCCTGGACCTCAGCCGCTGATAGTGTCCGTATGAAGTACGGAATTGTCGAACGCGCCGTCTTCCTGTTCATGCTGTTCTTCGTTGCGATTTCTTTCATGAGTATTATCGTTCACTGGCATGTGTCATACAAGCTGATCCTGAGTCTGATCCGTTTGGATAAACTGCAGATCCGCAACAATAATTGGACACCATTCCTGACAGTCGCCGTTTTTGTAGGGCTTGCCATCATTTTGACCGCCTGGCTCACACAGTATCAGCTGTATACCTATTCTGCCTACTACTTCAATACGATTCCGATTTTCCTGACCGTCTGGGCAATTGCAATGACAGCAGTGAAAAGGGGGTACAACAATGAGCCGACGGTTTAAAGGGAATTTCCTGCTGGTCACGATATTGCTGATTTCTGTCTTATCCGGCTGTGCTTACAAAAGTGTGGATAAACGGTCGTTTGTAGTCAGTATAGGTGTGGATCCAGCTGAAAACGATGATCAGCGATATAAGGTTACATTGAAGATCGCCAAACCGATTGCTTCCCTTCGTCAGGCCACCGAGACAGAATACGCGTATCTGACGACAGAAGCGACTACTGTCTCGGAAGCAATCCGGTTTCTTGAAACTCATACTGATAAGGTTGTCGATTTCAGTCAAGCAAAAATCCTCGCGATCCACCATGAACTGTTAGGGGAAGACATGCAGCTGCTGATGGATTATTTCACGAGACGCGGTGACATTCAGCTGATCATGTACGTGGCAGCTGCAAAACCGAGTGCCCTGGAAGTCCTAAAGGTCCAGCCTATCCTGGAAGCAGCTGGCGAGAACACATTGTACAACTTTTTCGATGATACAGGGACAGAGAGCCCTTTCGTCACCACCTGCTTTCTATTCGAATTCCGGCGTGACGTCATGACATTCGGGCAAGATGCCGTTCTGCCGCTAGTTCGCACGTCCGCCGAAAAAGATGAACTGATTATCAATACAGCACTCGTCATCAAGGACAAACACCCGCCAATCGAACTGAACCGCACCCAGACGAAGATCTTTAATACGCTGATGAAAGGTGCTAATGGGTATGGTTACAAAGCAAATAACAGCGGCTATAACTTCACGCTGACATTCGACCGCGCTAAGATGAAGTACTCATTGGATACTGTCCCTGGACAGCCCCCTCGCGCAGACATCCTCTTGAGCGCAGTCGGATCCATCAGCCAATCGGACAAGACACTTTCCTTTGACCATATACCTGAATACAACGAAGTCACGAACAAGGAGCTGTCAAAAGAGTTAAAGAAGTTATTGAAGAAAATGCAGAAAGAGAACGTGGACCCATTCGGTTTCGGTCTTCGCTATCGGGCAAGCCGTTTCCATTCTGACAAAATGGAAGAGGACTGGAAAGCAATCTACCCGAACCTTGTATTTGACGTCAAAGCGGACGTCAGGCTGAAATCTCTCGGCGCCATCAAATAAGAAAGGGTCCGGCATCTGAGCCGGACCCCTTTCTTATTCATGCAAGGCCAATCCTCTTGAAAATGAGATCGATCTTCTGGAGATGGTAATTGTAATCGAAGCACTCATCGATTTCTTCTTCTGTGAGCTCCCGGCTGATCACCGGATTGGCTTTCACCAGCTCTTTGAACGGCCGTTCTTCATCCCATGCCTGCATCGTCAGCGGCTGCACCGTATCATACGCCGCTTCCCGTGACAAACCTTTGTCAATCAGCGATAGGAGAACACGCTGGGAATAAATGAGCCCGTGCGTCCGGTCCATATTGCGTTTCATGTTATCCGGGTAGACCGTCAAGTTTTTGACGATATTGCCAAAACGGTTCAGCATGTAGTCGAGCAGGATCGTTGAATCCGGCAAGATCACCCGCTCGGCCGATGAATGCGAAATGTCGCGTTCATGCCAAAGCGGTACGTTCTCATAAGCGGTCACCATGTAGCCGCGCATGAGGCGTGAGAGCCCTGCCATGTTCTCCGATCCGATCGGATTCCGTTTATGCGGCATCGCGGAAGACCCTTTCTGGCCTTTCGCAAAAAACTCTTCCACTTCCCGGGTCTCCGACTTTTGCAGTCCTCGGATTTCCACTGCAAATTTCTCGATCGACGTCGCGATCAGCGCGAGTGTCGAGATATATTGCGCATGGCGATCGCGCTGCAATGTCTGTGTCGACACAGGAGCCGGCGTCAGTCCGAGCTTCCCGCACACGTATTGCTCGACGAACGGATCGACGTTTGCATACGTCCCGACTGCTCCGGAGATCTTGCCCGCCTGAACCGATGCAGCGGCAGCGTCGAACCGCTCCAAGTTCCGCTTCATCTCTTCATGCCAGAGTGCCAGTTTCAAACCGAACGTCGTCGGCTCGGCATGGACACCATGCGTCCTGCCCATCATGACCGTATATTTATGTTCCTTTGCCTTCTCCGCAAGGATGCCGATGAATTTCACGAGATCCTGTCGCAGAATGTGGTTCGCCTGCAAAAGCAGGTATGATAGCGCTGTGTCGACGACGTCCGTCGATGTCAGGCCATAGTGCACCCACTTCCGTTCTTCACCGAGCGTTTCTGACACGGCCCGGGTGAAGGCGACGACGTCATGACGTGTTTCCTTCTCGATCTCCAGAATGCGTTCAACCGAAAAGCCTGCATGTTCCCGGATTTTCCGAACATCTTCTTTCGGCACTTCGCCGAGTTCCGCCCACGCTTCACTGGCGAGGATCTCCACTTCTAGCCATGCTCTGTACTTATTGTCGTCTGCCCAGATGGCACCCATTGCGGGTCTTGTATATCGTTCGATCATTTACTTTCTCCTCCTCAATCACTCATCCTCCGCCAGAATCCCTTTCAGCTGGATCATCTGCCGGATGGGTACATACTCGCCGTCCCGCTCTTCGAAAAGCGGCTCTTCCCGCCGGCCTGCAGGCATATAGCCTTCTGCTTTCATGCGGTCCAGGCAATCCGAAATCGATTCTTCCTCGCCGACGTGAAACCAGACTGTTTTTCGTTTACTCACTTGAATAACTTCCCTTTCTTCACACTCTTCATTAAAAATCCGCCCCGTATCGTTTTCGGTTCATAGGAGATGATGAATGCCTTCGGATCGAGCTCAGCGATCGTGCTGTACAGCTGCAGCTCAAACTTGCGTGGCGTCAGAATCTGCATCGCCGAACGGTTTCCTTCCATGCCATGTGCAGCCCAGTCTGTCACACCATATCCTTTCGAGCGCAATGTTGACGCAAGTTCACGGTTAATTTCATCAGTAATAACATTTACCGTTATATAGCCAAGTGCCATCTTCTCTTCGATCTTCGTGCCGATAATAACACCGGATCCATAGCCAAGTGCATAGGCGATCAAGTTCTGAATCTGATCCAGGCTATCGAGCACCAGCCCGAGACCGACAACATAAATCACAATTTCAAATACGCTGATCAAGGCTGCTAAATAGCGGTACCCTTTCAGCGTCATGATCATCCGGACAGTGAAAAACGACACATATACAATGTTGATAACAAATATGATCAACACCAGCGTCCAGGCATTCATGGGGCAATCCCTCCATTCTACATCATTTATCGTACAGGTGAAACCGCTCGATTACAAGCACAATCCCTACTCTCCTGCTCTCCTCTTATGCTGGAAAAAAAGAGCAGAACACTCGGAAACCGCTCATAAATCTCGGAAACCGCTCATAAATCTCGAGAACCGCTCATAAATCTCGA
>DAMDKL010000023.1:0-31601 GCA_032099885.1 Sporosarcina sp. | reverse complement strand
GCAACCCTCTGTATTTCTCATTGCAAATCTCTGCACTTTTAACTTGCAAAATACACATAGCCCGTGTTTATATTTCCTGTAATTCCCCACATTCCATTCAATCCAATTTTTAACCTCTTCTCGGGTAAAGGGATGAGGGTAATAGTGCATTGACTCTGGATCAGAAAGCACTTTCGATAATTCGTTTTGGTCGTCCATCGTTAACTCTCTAAGGTAGAGTCGTTCTGTCTCTATGATTTTCAAGATCCCCACTTTTTTTCATGAATATATATTTTAAAACCCATTTTAATAATTTATGTACTACTATCTCTTGAAGAAAAGTGCTCGATACTCGATTAATGCTTTTGCTTTCTCATACAATAATATATTTTATCACTTCATCAATATAGCTATCTAAGGGCAGAGCCGTATCAATAAGCAAGCACTGAATGTCAGTTGGTTTCTTGCTGTTTTGTATAGAGTAGTTAAACGCTGCTTCTGATTGTATTTCTTTTATCTGGCTAATCATTCTGTCACGGTTCTTCAGTCTATAATTCACTTCTTGGAAATCATTAAGACGGCACTCAACGTATTTGTACACAGCATTATATTTTTTTGCCAAATCTATTCCTTTGTCCACCATTTCCTGATAAAAGCAAGGACTATCAAACACTACACTTTGTCCTTGTGATAAGTGAAAATCAATTAAAGACCAATCAATATGGTATGAAATCATACCAGCGATATGTACATCAATTGGAATATCTTCTATTGAGTTGAGTAAAGCAGATTTTATAATGTCATGATCGATGAGGACTGCTCCGGTTCTCTTACCTATTAGTCTGGATAACGCTGATTTACCAGAGCCAGGGAAGCCAGACATTTGAACAAAAAACATATTTAACACCTAACTCTCTAGTTTTATTGTTGCACTAAAATATCCAATAGCAAATAAGCTTTATGTCATGTAATTGCCCTATCGCTTTATTATATATTGGGCGTATTCTGTCTGAAACATTGAAAATTAATTACCGCTCGCACTCTCCGCTACTGGCATCACAGTTCTGTCTTGGTTTACATGCTGTACAAAACAGTGTATAGTTTCATAAGCTTGCTGCTGGAGGTCAATTACCGCCTCATCCTCAACCATGATCCAACCTCCATACTTCTATATAACACGCCTGGACATAGAAGGGTTTTAATTTTTTAGTTTTTTTCATTAGACAGTAGAAAATACGGCTGTAATTCCTGAACGGTCATGGTATTGGTCAAAATGCTGAAAAACTGGTCGGAACATTGGAAGTACACTGTTCCGACCAGTTTTGTTTATAGTGTTTAGACAAAGTAGAAGCTTGATAGGTTTTCTATTTCAGAATCTTGCCCGTTTGAGGAAAGCAGATTCCTTACATTCGGTCACATGCAAAATAGTCATCAATAGATTTTTTATCCTTATCATTCAATTTATGCGGTAACTCATCCTGAAGAAAATACTGCATTTTTTCAGACTCACTATAGTCAATTTTCATATCGCCACTTACGTTTTCAGTATAAAAAACAGCAGTTGCCGGATATAATTCATCACCATTTGCGACTTTTAGATAATAATCTGAGCCTGATCGTACATTCAGCAATTTTAAATTATCAATAGTTAATCCAGTTTCTTCAAACACCTCTCTTTTGGCTACTTCTTCAAAACTTTCTCCTAAATCCATTAAACCGCCCGGCAACCCCCAGTATCCATCATGTCTTTTTTGCAATAATACTTCTTTTTTTGCATTTAAAATGATAACGACAGACCCAGGTAAAATAATCGGTCTTTGTCCGACATACTGTCTTAGATATTTAAAATACTCCATTATTCCTCCCCCCCTCAAAAGGTAGTAGCTTTTCTGTTTAAAATATCCATAATTATGATTTATTTACTGTTTAAATACAAGTAATGAACCCACAACAATCTGGCCCGATTATAGAACGGACGCAAATCGCTTTCCCGCAATCGCGTCCTACTGTGGGAATTCATAAATTGTTTTTTCAATATTTGTTATTATCTTAAAAGCTTATTCTTCATAAAGACTTTTTTATAAAATGTAAATAAGAATATCCCAATTATGCCGCCCAGTGTATTTAATATAAGATCGTCAATATCTACTGCGCGTTTTCCATCTTCTGAATAGAGATACCCTGAAACACTTAAATTTTCGAGAAGTTGAAATGTCTCAATAAACAAAGTCGTGAAGAATACAATAATAGCTACCTTTCTCTTATTTGCTACGATTTGTAATGCCAATAAGGAAAAGGCAAGTGGCAATAACAAAATTAAATTCCCAAAGGTCTGCATGACTGTTACAGGAGCAACTACCGTTCCAAATAAATCATTGGATATGGTTTTAAGAGGGATTAAATTAATTCGATCAAAATTTATATAGGGGTTCCCTATATATTCTTGAGTAAAATAATAAGGAATGTAAAGGTAAGTTACAAAGAGATGCAAAACGAACAAATACAGCACAAAACCAAATGAAATAATCTGTTCTATGATATTATTAACTGTCGATTTTCTAATGAGCCAAGTAGCTAACATGAAAATAATTCCAAAATTTACTATTAGATTTAAATAATCTAAGAAACCAGATTCAACATAGATTTCCCTTTTGTAGCAGTAAATAAAATAAAGCAAAGACGCAGCTACCAAGCTGTACCACTTGTTGACCCTCATATTCATTTCCCTCTTATTCTTCTAGGTTTAAAGCAAAATGGCCCGACTGTAGAATTGACGAAATCACTTTCACAATCGCGCCCGATGGATGAAGTATCTACTTCTTGAAATCCTTTATTTTTGTGACAAAGACAATACAAGAGAAATTAAAATAAACAAAATGAATTTTGACTTCAATTTACTTAACTTTTAGCTAAACAAGAGAAGGGCTGACCAAGTAGCTTAACGATTTTAAACTCAATCACTTCGTTGGCTGAAAAAATATTCTGATTTTTAGCTATATTATCTACTAAATCATCTATTGTTCTATAATAAAAGTTGAAGGACCTGCTAGATAATTTCCCATCACATACAAGATAATAATATGTACTGGATAAAAAATATAAAAGAAGTATTTCATCCCTGCCCCTTTTTTGTTATTATATAAAAAAATAAGTGGCACGGCCGCAATCATCCTCCATTGAAAGCTAGGAAATGCAAAAATTAGTGTGTTCCAACCATTGATAAGGTATCCCCATTTATAAGATGCATAGAAAAAACATAAAGAAAAGAAAGCATACACCAATGCAATATTTATCTTACTATTTAGAACTCTGTAAAGTAATACCCCCATTAAAATAGGTAAGGGACCACCTTCCACCAACACAATATTGCCCAGGATAGAACCCCAGATATGACCATTGGCTACTGCCGAATTAAAATTTGGGAAGCCAATGACGTCGGCTAAAAATATACAAAGAATGAAAGTCACTACTTGCCATAAACAAAAATATAAAATCAATTTGAACTGTCTTTTTTCAAGTAAAGTCAAGATTAAAGCAATAAGAAATAATGGAGCAAAGAAATTTGTAGTTAAGTCCTCTATACTACGATCCCTAAAAATATAGTTAATCAGCAAGTTAATAAAGGCCATTCCAAAACTAAACATGTATAGACGTTTCAAATAGGCTCTTCGATTAGATGTATATTGAAAGCCTATCACGAGTGTGAAAATAAAAATTGGGACAGCAATTCGACCAATCCAGCGAAACCATTCGGGAGTGCCTGGAATAAAATAACCAATATGGTCAATAGCCATAGCAATTAAGGCTATTACTTTTAATGTAGTTGTACTCATATCATCGAACTCTCCCTACTCAAGAATCTGGCCCGTATGCAGAGGGATTTCAAATCGCTTAATCGCGCCCGTTTGATGAAGATTGTTATTGAAGTAAACTGCTCTACACTATGGTTCGCGGAAGCGTACACTTTTTTGCAAGGCTACTGTGTGCTTTCTTTTTGCATTTTTGCTATTGACTTCGCATAGTTGGTCTTATACTTTACGATGCATTATTCAAATTGTTAGCTTTATAATCCGAGTCTGGCACCTACTTCTGCATACTCGATATCTTTTCTATTTGCATTCCAATCCCCACCTGTTTGGCCGTCCCATATCGCTCCTGTTTCAACGAAACCGACAGACGCATACAACTTCCGGGCAGCTTCGTTTACCCTCCAATATGATATAGAAACTGCATCAGCTTTTCCTTGTGGAAACGACTTTATATAATCGATAACTTTCATCATTGCTTGTTTACCAAATCCTTTGCCTTGATGCTTTTTATCAATCATAAAGCGATTAAGTCCATAAGTAGATTTATCTCCATATTTTTCACGTAAAATTGAACTTTCCGCCAGTTCGTAAAACCCAATATCGGCGTATCCTATGACTTCATCATTGTGGCATATAGCGAAGATCGTAGGGGGTTTTTCGTCGTTGAGTATCCTCACATAGGCTCTAGCCAAACAATATATGCTAGAATCCACATTTCCTTTCTGCTCGTCTGTTATGCTTAACTTCAACACTGCCTCAAAATTATCGTGGGTAATTTTTCTTAATTCAATCATTTTTCTTCCCCGCTTCCGACAAATTTTATTATTCGCTCCTTGTTATTAAAATATCCTGACCCGTCAGCAGAAAGGTTGCCGTCTAATTTAACAAATGCACTCATTTTATTTCTCGCTTGTTAGTATTCAATTTCGCCGTTATGTAAAAAATATAAAACTCCCTATTTTCTTCATATCTTTACGCATTCTAAAAAAATACACAGTAGCAAATGCTAAATTAGTAAATCCCATAAAAATAAAATTATAGGTGAAATATTTTCCTCCTACAGTTGGCGAACTGGATAGTGTTATTCCGAACAATACGTAAATTACACTGACAGCCGAAAGAAAAACAGTTAATCGTTTGGTGTTGTTTTTCAGTAGTAAGTAACCGCTTAACGTTAAGAGATATGATAAGCTTAACAACATCACTATAGGGTAGAGAGGGGAAAATTTTGCCGCATAGATGAAATAGTCCAATTGTGAAATCTCCGTATTACTCGTAATCTTCCCATTAAACATTTTTGTAAAAATAGCTGTGTATTTCCACTCCCAAGGAACCTCTCTTATCATGCTTCCTTCATACCAAGCTGTAACTGTTGAAAATACTAGCAGAATTAATGCGATTAAATATTGGATTGCATACTTCATTTTCAACTCCTCCATATTCAATTCAAGATGGTGTTCATCTTGAATTATCTGGCCCGTTTGCTTTATAGGCGCGATTACTGAAAAGGCAAACGCGCCAGTATATTTAATTTCTAGAGCATTCCCCAAAAAATATTGAATTGGGCTGTAAGAAAAAAGAGAAGAATTCCTATAGCAATCACTTTACTTATTTGTTTTGGAGATTGATATAGAATAAAAACCGTGAATATTAAAAGGAATAATTCCAAAATATATCGAATGTGAAAATACCAAAATCCAAATGCAAATGCCTGTCTTGAAATAACCATGAAAATAATAGCAGAAATTAAAATAGCAATTGTTCCTTTTCCTTTTGCATACCAACACACAAAAGCTAAAAATGGTGAAACCATTGTCATAGCAACCCAAATCATCATATAGGATTTAGGGAAAAATCCTGCGATTGCAATAGTATAAAGATAATAACTACCTACCATTCCAGCGAAAAATAAAAAAACATAACTAGCAGACCTAATTGGTGATTTGCTGTACAAAGATATAATCACCGAGATAAACATCCAGACACCCGTACGGGAAAAGAAATTACCTAAATCTAGCATTTGAAGGAAGTATGGCATGTAATTGCTCGGGGTTTCATCAAGCGATTTGGAGATCACACCCAAAATAATTCCTGCGATACATATGAAAATCGAGTATAGAATTTTCCTAGATGTAGGTATATTAATCGGTTTTCGAACTTCATTTAACAAAAGTCTCATTTATTCCTCCGAAATTTTCTTGTACAACTCAAAGTCCCGTTTGTATAACAACTAGCCTTCGCTCAATATAGAACATTCTACCATTAATTGATTATAATTTCCAAACTATTTCGAATTATATTCAACTGTACTTTCTAAAAATGAGATCGCCTTTTTTCTGCCACACAGTTACCTCCCTACTCTACTGCCAACTTTAAGCTACTCAAAAAGACATCCTGTTCCACCCGCCTCTCGCCATAATTGCGATAGAGACTGGACAGTACCAGGATGTCTTTTCTATTTCACCTAATTAATTATCGCTCGCCCCAACGTTCTGTCTAGGGTTACACGCTGTACAAGCCAGCGTATACATTCGCAAGCTTGCTGCTGGAGTTTAAATACTCAATTGTCCTAGAATTCTTAGGCTAGTGTAACGTTTGCTGCTCACTTCGAACTTCCCTTCACGTCTCCCCGTGTAACCGATCATTTATAAAGTCTCTACCGCCAAAATAATACACATACAGATCTTCCATCCGCGGTTCTGCCGGTTGAGCGTTGTCATGGGGCTTTGCTTGTGAAACGATGCGAATGTCCACGTATCCCTCTTGCAGCTGCAGGTTGGAGACTGGGTAGGCCGTCGTGTACGTTCGCAGTTCGTTATGCGGCACTTGCACCGTCCATACTTGGCGGTCCAACTTGGCCAGCAGCTCACGGGGAGACGCTTTTTCGATGAGCTGCCCTTCTTTTAACAAGAGCACTTCATCGGCGACGTATTCGATATCCGATACGATGTGCGTCGAGAGGATGATGATTGTATCTTGCGCCAACTGGGAGAGGATTCCCCGCAGTCGGATCCGTTCGCTCGGGTCCAGACCTGCTGTCGGTTCGTCCAGGATGAGAACTTTCGGATTGTTCAACAGGGCTTGAGCGATTCCGACTCTCCGTCTCATCCCGCCCGAATAGCCTTTCAGTTTTTTTCGGCTTGCGCTCGTCAGACCGACCAATGCCATGACATGCTTCACACGCACTCGGGCTGTTTTGGCATCGAGCCCTTTCAGGTTTGCCACGTACTTCAAAAATTCTTCAGCTGTAAACTGACTGTACCCCTGGAATTCTTGCGGCAAGTAGCCGAGCTGTTCCCGATACGAGGCGCCGAGTGCGCCGATGGCACGATTGTTGTAAAGAATCCGTCCGTCCGTCGGCGCCAGCACGTCCACGAGGATACGCAGTAGTGTCGATTTGCCCGCTCCGTTTGGCCCGAGCAATCCGTAGATTCCCGGAGATAATTCACAGTCAATCGATTTTAGCGCTTCCTGGTCTTTGTATAGGTGGCTCACTTTTTCTATTTTCAGCATCACAGTTCATGTCTCCTCCCTTGCAGGTTTCTCGTCAACAACCCGGTGCCGGCGATCAGGATCAGATACCAGATCAGCAATTGCGACAGATGGGGTTCAGTACTGACTTCTTGCGCCCGTATCGGATACGAAAAGAATCCTTTTTCCAAAAACCATTCTATGGAATAGTCCGTTAACAGGTTTCCTCTCAGCAAAAAGGTCAGGCCATACAATAAGCCGCAGAGGATCACGGTACTCGTGTGTGACTGGAATATGGCACACACACAGGCGGCAAAGATCGAGAACAGGACACTGCCCGCCAGTACGTACGGCAGGCTGGCTGCACAGCCCCTTACGACTTCTATGAATTCGCCAGGTGACACTACCAAAGCAGCCCCTGCCAGCTGAATCGCTGTCAATAGGAAGACCAAGAATAGTGCACAGAGGCCGGCAGCTCCCAGCCTTATGAAGAAGACCTTCGTTCTCCCATACTGGGTTGTGAGAACGACTTCCCGCACCTCCTCTTCCTTATCCAAGATGAATATCTTTGCAGTCATCGCAAGGATCAAAAAGCCGATCGACAATGTGCCAAGGACATGCCAGAACGAGTTAGCCGTTGCCAAGACATGTGCCGGACTTTTTTGGACAGCAAAAAAAATCATTACGCTCCATAATCCACATATGGCGAGGACTGCTGGGAGCCCCCAGTTGTTCCGAAGTATTTTTTTAATTTCCCAGGGCAACATGAATCCGACGCCTCCCTAGTATGAGATTCAAGGTAAACAAACCTGTAACCAGGCAGAGGAACAAGAGTAAGACCTCTGTATTTGAATGCCATTCTAAATACTCAAAACCCATGATTCCGTTCACTCCATATCTGTATACATCCACCAAGTAATCAATACCGGGTATATTTTGAATGAAGTAAAAATATCTTTCATACAGCTCCCCTAACGCAAAAATCCCGCCGGCCGTCAGCATGATGAACACACTGCGTTTGATGAATAACGAAAGGAGAAAGACGAACAGGGCAAAGATATAACTCGCCACTACCATGTAGCCGCCCTCCAATAGCATGAGCTTTGCAAATGTCCAGTCGGGATTCGGATTGAGGTAATTAGGGGCACTCTCACCCATTTGTGTAAACAGCCCCGTTGGCGAGGCGTAGGCAAGCAGAACGATACTTGCAATTCCGTAGTAAAACAACACGATCGATACACAAAAGAAGAAGAGGACGAATTGTTTCACGGCCAGCAGCTGCATACGCCCTCCCTTGTATGTGACCAGCAATTCCTCCATCTCCTGTTCCCGTTCAAAAGGCATGCACCGGGAAACACCGACGACTACCGTTACCGCAATCAGCATGTACCCGATGTAGGGCATGACGGAGGCCATCTCTTGCCAGAACACAACCGATTGTGAAGAAGCGGTCACTGCGTTCAAGCTCATCACAAATAGAACGGTACATAGGAAAAGAGCGATATAGAGCTCACGCTGTGAGAATAATTTTTTTCCTTCCACCCACGCCAGTTTACTAAATCCCATCCGGTAATCGCTCCATTCTCCAAAGTTTGGTCAGTTGTCGCATGAAGACAACAGCCAGTCCGATATTGACCGCTAAGAAAACCAGGGTATGGACCGACAGCAGCCGTGAGCCGATCGGCGTGTAAATGGAAAGTAAGAGGAACGAGACCCACACCAGCATGATGACTGTCCACGACAGCGGATGTCTGTACTTCGTGCTGATCGCCAGCAGAATGACACAGAACAGCAAGATCGGTGTGATCCCTGTTACCGCAATATGGAACGACAGCAGGAAAAGACCCGCTTTCTGAATGGACGCCGCGTACAGTAAGGACCCGCTGTAGAGGACCAGGCTTCCCAGACAGATGGCCACCAATTTGGAAAACAGGACCTGCTGAAACGAGAAGGTGAACGTCTGTTCCAGTTCCACCATGTCCTTGGTCTGTGTATGTACGAGATGCCACCCTGCTACGAATACGGGAGCTGGCGCGGACAGAATGAACAAAAGCCATTGTTCTTTGGTGCCGGGAATGAAAGTGACGGCTCCCATCAACGCGATCACCAGGAGGCCCAGCTGGACTGCGAAATGTCCCCAAAGACCCTGGAAGGATTGCCGGACCAGTTGCTTCATGACGGCTGCCGTATTTTCTTGCGGGACAGGTATGTACGACTTCAAGTAGTCAATGGCCGCCTCCCTGTCCTGTTCATGAATGACAGGAGGAACGTCGTCATGCAGCCAGCGGCGCAGATGATCATCTTCACGTGTACCTTGTTTCACTCCATAACCCCCTTCGCTCGTTTCCGCAATTTCTGCAGCCCTTGGAACAGTCTCGATTTCACTGACGGTAAAGTCGTCTTTGTGATGGCTGCAATCTCTTTCGCCGTGAAACCATGGTAATACTTCAAAATCAGCGCATCCCGTTGTTTCGCAGGCAGGGACTCAAGAAGCTCCTTTACTTCGGAGCGGTTGGAGAACTGTTCCTCCAGTACCGGCTCCTGGTACATCGAAGCATGCTCGTCCGTGAATTCGACCGATCGCCTCGTCCGCGTAACGTAATTCATCGCCCGGTTCCGCGCGATCCTGTACAGCCACGCTTTGAACGTCCCTTGCTCTTGGTAAGCAGGCAATGCCTGCAGCATCGCGACAAACGTCTCCTGCGTCAGATCCTTCGCTTCCTCATACGGACTCCCAAGACGGTAAATATATCGGAAGATCTCATCGTAATAACGCCGCACCAGTTTCGCCATCGCGTCCTCGTCCCCCTGCTGTATCGCGCTGATCAAGACCGCGTCATCCTCATACATAATCCAACCTCCATACTTCTATATAACACGCCTGGACGGGGAAAGGATTTAAATTTTTTGGTTTTTACTTGGACAATAAAGTTTATGAGGTGTCAGAGTAATGCACAAGCATGCTAAAAAACCGGCAGAAACAGTGGTCATGCACTGTTCCGGCCGGTTTTGTCTTTGATATTTGAATGAAGCGGGAGTGGGTAGGTTGGTTATTTCGCAATAGCACCCGTTAGTTGGAAATGGAAAGATGCGGCGAGATTGGAGCACAACTATTGGTTGCAAAAAGCACCTCATAAAGATGCTTTTTAACTGATTGTACTTAGATATAAGTCAAGAGAGTCTTCTACTTCGCGTTCTACTAATGCTATAAAATCGCTATAATCTTCTGTCGTATGTGCTTTGTCAAGCGCTTCATAATAGGCCAATCGATTTTCCACCTTAATGATGACAGGAGGAAATCCATCTTTCATTACTTCTAAATTCAGCAAAAGTCTAGAAGTTCGTCCATTTCCATCTATAAAAGGATGGATGCCAACAAAAATAGCATGTAACATCGCGCCACGCTCAACAGGATGAAGGTGAATTCCTTCGTTACGATACCAATTCATCATTTGTTCCATTCTTTCTTGGATCAGATAATGAGCTGGTGGTATATGTGCGGCACCTGATATAAAGACTTGCTCTTCACGGTAAACACCCGCATACTCTTCATGAATTCCTTTAAGTACCAACCGGTGTAAATTTTTTATTTGCCATTCAGAAAGAGGTTCGTTCTTTTGGACAATTTCTTCAACATAACTAATGGCATCCCGATGATTGATAACCTCCAAATGCTCTCTCAGTGTCTTACCACCGATTGTAATTCCTTCAAGAACCACTTTCGTTTCGTTCAGGGTTAAGGTGTTTCCTTCAATCGCATTCGAGTTATAGGTCCATTCTAGAAATAACTTTTCCTGTAAACTTCTCAATGTATATGTAGGTAAGGGACGAGCCGCATCTAATTGTGCCTTCTTTTTATTAATAACTTCAAACAAATGAGTAACCCCCCAAGTATACACGTAGAGTATTTCTATTATTGTACCGCATATTGGTAAAGTTCTATACCTTATTGATAGTGATTATACTTATTAAATTATAACGATCCGGTTTAAGTTGAAAATTTCTTTCGAAACAAAGTATCTCCAAGTAACTTTTGTACTGCAAACGCGCCCGTTTGGTGAATGGAATATCATTACATAACTATTTTCTTTTTTTCAGAAGGACAGCACCTGAAACTATTAGAACTAGGGAGACTAAAGATGCAGTCCAAATGTTTATAGGAGTTAGTAAGCTGATAATTAATATAAGAATCCCCAATATAATAAGCCCGATACCCAATGTATTTCCTCGCCTTCCCTGTAACTAAATGGCCCGTTTGATGTACTGTCCTTATAACGCAAACGCGCCCGATTGCTTAAGTTTCCTATTAGTACTTCTCAATTTTTATTGTTATATCTTCTTCGCTAATTGTTACATTTTCTGCTTCGGAAACTTTCTTTATAGAATCCTCCACTGCTTGTTGAATCGTTGTTTCATCTACTTTTACATCCTTCGGGTAACTTACTGATACAGTCATATCTTTAACATTACCATCTACCATTATTGCTAGTGATTCTTTATCAAGTTCCGTTTGCTCTGTAATAGTGTTTATTACTTCACTTTTTAACTCTGAAAATAAATTCAATTCTGATGATACATCCGCATCATTTTCCTCGTTTTCTGAATCCTCCAGTACTACCACTTCGGGCTCTCCATTACACCCAACTAAAAAAATCGAACTGAATAATACTCCTGAAATTATAGCTTTTTTAATCATTTCTAGTCCCACCCTTTCAAAGGTTACGAATTCTACAACAACTTTCCATACATAAAAATTGACGATATTTATTGGTGGAAGTTTCAAATTAAAACACAATCTTCCACAATCGGCCCAAAGCTATGCGATTAAGTCTTATTAAGTAAAAAATAAAAAATTCCCTTTCTTCTTAGTACCTTTTCGCGTCCTCAAAAAGGACAAAATAGCAAGAGATAGATTGATTAACCCATTAAAAAGGAAAGCAAAGGTGAAATATTTACCTCCCACTGTCGGTGAACTATATATTGTTAAACCTAATAAAATGTGGATTATGCTAATTGTAGAAAGAAAGACTGTTAATCTTTTGATGTTATTTTTAAGTAGTAAGTAACCGCTTAAAGTTGCGATATAAGATAAGCTAAATAGAATTAATATAGGATACACAGGATGAAATTTTGCTGCATAGATAAAATAGTCTAATTGTGATATATCGGAGTTATTTGTAATCTGTCCATTAAATACTTTTGAAAATAATGCAGTGTGCTTCCACTCCCACGGGACATCCCTAATTGCGCTCCCTTCATACCATGCTATAAATGTTGAAAAAGCTAATAGCATTGAGGCTATTAAGTATTGAACGGCATATTTCATGTGTTCCCCCTTATTTATTTCAAGATGCTTCCCATCTTGAATAATTTGGATCGTTTGAAGTGATAACCTAATTCATCAATATCTGTTAAAAAGCGGTATACCATGACAATGGTGTCTGTTTAATAATAAAAGTTAGTAAAACAGAAAAAAGCATTATCAACATCATCTGCTTCGGCTCTTTATAAAAAATTATACATAAAACGCAATACATAATTAGTTCTGTAATATAATTCAGATACACATAGAATATACCCATCCCCACAGAAAGACTTAGCATTAATCCCATGGGAAATGCAGGTAAAATTAAAGCTGAGCGACTGTTATTTTTAGCGAACCATACAATAGCCGCTAAAAAAGGGGAAGCTAAGGCTATAACGCCCCAGTACAAAATATAACTTGTCGAAAAAACACCAAACAACATCGCAGAGTATACGTAATAACCACTAAGCGTTCCTAGAAAGAAAATCATTGTATGGATGCCCGCTCGGATTGGAGTTTTACTATATGCCGCTATTAATGTCCCGATAAATACCCAAATGCCCAATCTGGTGAATACATCACCAAAGTAAGGCACGGAATCTAAGTACTTGGTAATTACACCAAAGATTAGACTCACAAATAACAAAGACATAAGAATTGCTAATCTTTTTTTCAAATTCCCCACTCCAATTTTCCAAACACATTTTCTGTCTAATTATTTTCATAATGAATGAGACAATACGTTTCTCCATAAAATGGCCCGTTTGCGGAACAACTCACATCTCTCAGTATAGAATATTCTACCATACCCTGATAGTTACTTCCAGATAGTTCAAATATTTTAGTTTCGTTACTTTCTTACCGAGCAAAATAACCTTTTTTGCTTCTCTGTCCTGCAACTTAACCACAAAAAAACACCCCGCCCCTCCAGTCTCCCGCTGTAAAAACGACGTAGACTGGACAGTGCCAGGATGTCTTTTCAATTTCACCATATCAATTACCGCTCGAATCGACCGTCACAGGCTGCACAGCAATCGCCTTGTAATATGGAAAAGCGGTTTCCAGTGCACGGGCTATCTCCTTCTCGCGGCCTGCCGGGACGGCGAGGAACAGGGAAGGTCCGGCGCCGCTCAGGGTCATGCCGTAGGCGCCGTGCTTATGGCTGGCTTCCCGGATTTTATCGAAGTCCGGGAACCGGTCTTTCCGGTACGGCTCGTGGAAGATATCGCGGTCCATCATGCGGCCGACGAGCGGCCAATCGCCGGTGGCGAGTGCGGCTGCCATGAGGCTGCTGGCGGCACTGCCTTCCGTCGCTTTCTTATGATCAAGCTGGGCCGGCAGCAGGCCGCGGGAGTCGCCGGTTTTCATCATGACGGGTGGGACGAGTACGACACCGCCGATGTCGGGTGCATCGAACGTCAGCACTTCGAGTGAGCTGCCGTCATAGAACGAGACGGTGACGCCGCCTGCAATTGCGGCGGTGACGTTGTCTGCGTGCCCTTCGATGCTTGCGCCGAAACACATCTTCTCTTTGCGGTTCAGCTGTAGCTCGTGCAGGCGGTCGGCGATTTCGATGCCGGCTGCAATGGCTGCGGCGCTGCTGCCGAGCCCTTTCCCGAGCGGGATATCCGATGTGACCCGGAGTGTGCAGGGAATATCCTGCTTGCCTGCCCGGCGGACGACCCGGCCGATCGTCTGAACGATCAGGTTCGTATCATCCGTTGGCAGTCCCTGCATCGCTTCGTCTTCATAGACGACGCTCCAACGATCGGCGGGTGTGGCCTCCACGGTCATCCAGAGGGACAGTGCCATACCGATACTGTCGAATCCCGGTCCGAGGTTCGCTGTCGTGGCAGGCACGCGGACTGTGAACGGCTGGGCACTCATCACTTGGCCTCCTTCTTCAGCCCCGCCGCGAACGCTTCGAATTCCGCACGGGTCATGAACGGCTTGCCGTCATTGACGCGGATCGCCGTTTCTGGGTCTTTCAGGCCGTTGCCTGTCAGGACACCGACAATCGTCGTCCCTTTCTCGATTTCTCCGGCTTCAATCCGTTTTTTCAGGCCGGCGATCGTGGCGCATGAGGCCGGTTCGGCGAAGACGCCATCCGTTGCGGCGAGCAGGCTGTATGCTTCCAAGATTTCCTCATCGGTCACCGACAGAATATGACCGTCGGACTGTTCGAGCGCAGTTTCCGCGAGCTGCCAGCTGGCAGGATTGCCGATCCGGATCGCCGTCGCGACCGTTTCCGGCTCATTGAACACACGACCGTAGACGATCGGTGCAGCTCCATCTGCCTGCACGCCGAGCAGTTTCGGGCGGCTGCCGCCTTTCTTCTCTGCATATTCCGTGAACCCTTTCCAGGCTGCGGAGATGTTGCCGGCGTTGCCGACGGGCAGCGCAAAGATGTCCGGAACAGCCCCGAGCTGTTCGATCGTCTCGAAAGCGATCGTCTTCTGCCCTTCCAGGCGGTACGGATTCACCGAATTGACGAGCGCGATATCCCCGCCGCCCGCTTCCCGCACCATTTGCAGCGCTTCATCGAAATTGCCCTCGATCTCAAGAATTTCCGCCCCGTACATTTTCGCCTGGGCGAGTTTGCCGAGAGCGATCCGGCCTTCCGGGATGACGACGATCGTCCGCATGCCGGCCCGTGCGCCGTAGGCGGCAGCGGAGGCCGACGTATTGCCGGTCGATGCACAGATGAGTGTTGTCTTGCCCTCTTCTTTTGCTTTCGCCACTGCCATCACCATGCCGCGGTCTTTGAAAGAGCCGGTCGGGTTTGCCCCTTCCGTCTTCACGTACAGGTTGACTCCCCATTCAGCCGACAGGTTCTTCAGATGGATCAGCGGCGTGTTGCCTTCCTGCAGTGTCAGTTCCGGTGTGTTCTCCGTGACGGGCAGCCATTCCTTATATTCTTCGATCAGTCCGTTCCATCGTCTCATCGCTCAGTCCCCCTCGATCCGGTAATGGCTCAGGACGCCATTGACCTGTGGTGCGGTTTTTAATTCGTTCAGTACGTCCACGTGCTGCTTGCGGGAAATCGCATGGGTGATGAAGATCAGATCCGCATCTTCCCGGTTCGGATCCGCATGCTGGATCACCGTTGCGAGACTTGCGCCGTTTTTACTGTAGATCGCGGACAATCGGGACAATACGCCGATTTCGTCTTGAACAGAGATCCGGTGGAAATACCGGGCGAACTTCTGGTCATCCGCCTTCACTTTGCGCTCGTATTGGTACGAGTGGACCCGTTTGCCGTTCACGCCAAGCAGCAAGTTCCGGCAAGCCGCCACGATGTCCGCCGTGACAGACGTCGCAGTCGGCAGCGAACCTGCGCCCGGTCCGTAGAACATCGTCTCGCCGACAGCCGCACCGCGTACATAGACCGCATTGAATTCGTTGTTGACAGAAGCGAGCGGGTGCTCGTTCGGAAAGAATACCGGCTCCACCGATACTTCGACCCCCTGCTCGTCCTTCTTCGCGGAACCCGCCATCTTGACCGTATAGCCGAACTGTTCGGCAAGTTCCAGGTCGCCGTCTTCAATTGCGTCCATGCCACGTACATAGACGTCATCGAGCTGCACTTCCTCGGAGAATGACAGTGACGCGAGGATCGCCATCTTGCGGGCGGCGTCTATACCGCCGACGTCCGCCGTCGGATCGGCTTCTGCAAACCCGAGCTCTGTCGCTTCCGCGAGTGCTTCCTCGTATGTTTTCTTCTCGTGTTTCATCTTCGTCAGGATGAAGTTCGTCGTTCCGTTGACGATGCCGAGCAGGGATGTGATCCGGTCGGAAGCAAGCCCGTCTTCAAGCGTCCGGATGAGCGGGATCCCGCCGCCGACGCTCGCTTCGTAAAACAGGTCGCAGCCGTTCTGATCGGCGAGAGACAGCAGTTCCCGGCCATGTACCGCCATGACATCCTTGTTGGCGGTGACGACACCTTTCCCCGCTTGTAGTGCCCGTTCCATCGCAGTCTTTGCGTCATTCATACCCCCGAACACTTCGACGATGATGTCGATCGATTTGTCATTCAGCAAATCATCCAGCGAATCCGTGAACGTATCCGCGGGCAGTTCCGTGTCCCGTTCTTTCTGTTTGTTCTGGATGAGTACGCGGCGGATGGCCACCGGGACCCCCAGTTTATACGCCAAGTCTTCCTGATGATGATGCAAAATCTTGGCCACTCCGCTGCCGACAACGCCGAAGCCGAGCAGGCCGATTCCTATTACTTTTTTCATTTGACGACTCTCCTCACCGTATGTACACTATGTAAAAACATTTGTCCTGCATGTAGAGACATTATCATATCGCCATTATAAATAGAAAGTCTTCACAGGACAACTGTAACATGATATTGTTATTCAATATATCAAACTACTCACACTACATTAAAGATTGGATCTGGTGACATGAAAGTTTGTAAATTCGGTGGAACGTCCGTTGCGTCCGCCCAACAGATAAAAAAAGTGGCAGCCATTCTCCATGCAGACCCATCCCGTAAAATCGTCGTCGTCTCGGCCCCCGGTAAACGGTATCCGGAGGACATCAAAGTGACCGACCTGCTCATCATCCTGGCAGAACGTGTGCTGATGGGACAGGACGCAGAAGAGCAGCTGCAGAAGGTGCTCACCCGCTACCGGGACATCGCAGCAGACTTGGATCTCGGGAACGATGTGATCACTCTCATTGAAGAGGACTTGCAACACCGCCTGAACGGGGATACGGAAGATCCTGTCCTGTTCATGGACACCGTGAAAGCGTCCGGCGAGGATAACAATGCGAAGCTGATCGCCGCGTACTTGCAGTCCATCGGCACCGAAGCAGTCTATGTTAGTCCGCGTGAAGGCGGCCTGCTCGTCACCGAACGCCCAAAACGGGTGCAGGCACTGCCGGAAGGCGAAGCTTTGCTTGCCAAGCTGGCCGACCAGCCGGGTGTCGTCGTATTCCCCGGATTCTTCGGGTTCACAAAAGACGGAACACTTCGTACGTTTAACAGAGGCGGCTCGGATATTACGGGATCCTTGCTGGCTGCGGCAACGGGCGCTGAACTATATGAGAACTTCACCGATGTCGACTCGGTTTTCGCGGCGAACCCGAATGTCATCGATCGCCCGTGCGGAATCCATACGTTAACCTATCGCGAAATGCGGGAGCTGTCCTACGCCGGATTCTCAGTCTTCCACGACGAAGCGCTGCGGCCCGCGTTTCTGAAGTCCATCCCGGTGTGCATTAAGAATACGAACAATCCGGAAGCCCCCGGCACGATGATCGTTAAAGAACGGGACTGCGGGACACAGCCCGTCGTCGGCATTGCGGCAGATGACGGTTTCACCACACTGTTCGTCGACAAGTATCTGATGAATATCGAGATCGGTTTCGGACGCCGTCTGCTGCAGATCTTGGAAGAGGAAGAAATCCCATTTGAGCATACGCCGTCCGGCATCGACAACATGTCTGTCATTATCCGGGATACGTTTTTATCAGAAGAAAAAGAGGCCCGCATCTTGCAGCGGGTAACAGAAGAACTGGAAGCAGACGATGCGTATTTCCGCCGGAGCTATTCGATGGTCGTCCTCGTCGGAGAACGGATGCGGGATACGGTCGGCCTGACCGCCCGTGCAGCGGACGCCATCCGCAAAGCCGGCGTCAGCATCCAGATGATCAACCAGGGATCCACCGAAGTGAGTCTCGTCTTCGGTATCCATAAAAAGGATGAAACAGCGGTCCTGCGGGCGCTCTATGACGAATTCTTCACACGTACTGCGATACCTGCCTCATGAAAAAAGCTGCCGGGAGAACTAACTCCCGGCAGCTTTTTTCAGTTATTCAATAATAATTCCCCCGGCCGGACGCAGCACAGCACGTACAGGACTGCCGTCGGATCCCGCGAGTTTCAGCGGCAGGGCGATCAGTTCGTACAGCCCCGGCTCCGCTTCGGTGAGCACGATGTTTTCAAGAATGTGAATGTTGTTGTCGTACAGCGCATGATGGGCATCCATCGTTTTGCTGTCGACGGCATCGACCGACGGCACGTCCACGCCGATCAGCCGGATGCCGTTTTCTTTCAGGAACGGTCCGATGTCCGGCTTCAGCACCGGGTAGTGCTCCGGGAATACGGTCGGATCCGGATGGCCGCCTGTTTTCAGCAGCACCCGTTCCGCCCCTTTGAAGTCCGTCCCTTCCAGTTCCGCCCGGCCGATTTCCGAGTGGCCGCTGGCATCGACGACGACCGCCGGCCCCATGTACAGGCCGAGGTCAAGCTCGTGCACCTTCTTACCATGTTCATCATAATGGTACGGGGCATCGATGTGTGTGCCCGTATGGACGCTCATCGTCAGCTGACCGATATTGACGGAGCCCGTCTGCTCTTTCGTGAACGACAGCTCGTAATGATACGGCGTATCCCCCGGCCACTCGGCGATGTCATTGCTGAGCAGCAGCGTGATGTCGATCCATTCTTTGACCTTCATGTGCTTCATCCTCTCTTTCTCTTATCCTTCCACGAGAAGGCCGCTCAGAAACACGACGGCGATGACGACCGGCACGACGACGGTCATGAGCACCTTCCACGCCTTGAACAGGCCGGGAGAAGCAGCCGCACTCAGATTGAATTCCTTCTCGACCAGCACCCGATCCATGCGGTGGATGATGAACAGCGCGATCAGCAGGTTGCCGAGCGGGAGCATCACGTTACTGACGAGGTAGTCCGTGTTGTCGAAAATACTTTTGCCGAACAGTGTGAATGACGACAGGGCACTGGACGACAGCGCAGACGGGATCGCTGCGATGAACACGATCAGTCCGATGAGCCACGTGACCGCTGTCCGTGACCGTCTTCCGTCCGCAGTGAGCGCCGCGACGATGATCTCGAACAGGCTGAACGATGACGTCAGCGTTGCAAACAGGAACAGCAGCAGGAACAGCGCAAGGAACAGTTCGCCGAACGGCATCTGCCCGAACACTTCCGGCAGCACCATGAACAGCAGCCCCGGTCCTTCATCCGGCTGCATGCCGAACGCGAACACGACCGGGAAGATCGCGAGACCTGCGAGCAGCGAGACGAAGATGTTCATCCCGACGACGGAGCCGGCGGATGAGCGCAGGCTGACGTCTTTTTTCAAATACGAACTGTATGTCACCATGCACGAAAAACCGACGGCCAGTGAAAAGAACGACTGTCCGAGTGCATACAAAACGGCCTCCGCGTTGATCTTCGAGAAATCCGGGGACAGGAAGAACTTCACGCCTTCCATCGCCCCGTCGAGCGTCAGCGACCGGATCACAAGAATGATGAAGAACAGGAACAGCAGCGGCATCATGAACTTGTTCGCCCGCTCGATGCCGTTCTGGACACCTGACGCAACGACGATCACGTTGACGAGCGTGAACAGCAGCAGGCCGATCAGAGTGATGGCGGCCGAGCCGGTCACCGTGCCGAACAGCTCACCGTAATTGGCTCCTTCTCCGATAATGCGTCCCGGAATGGACAGTCCGCTGTAGACGAGCACCCAGCCGCCGACTACACTGTAGAACGACAGCAGCAGGAAGCAGCCGACGACCCCGAGCCGTCCGGTCCATACCCAAAAGCTGCGCGGAGCGAGCTGTTTATACGCGCTGACCGCTTCCTTGCCGGTCCCCCGTCCGATGATGAATTCCGACAGCAGCATCGGCAGGCCGATGACGAGCGTGAAGAGGACGAACAGCAGGAAAAACGCCCCGCCGCCGCTCATCCCGGTGACATAGGGGAACTTCCAGATTGCCCCGAGACCGATCGCTGCACCGGCGGATGATAAGATGAATCCGAGTTTCGATGACCATTGTTCTGTCTTCTTGTTGCCTTCCATACGCCGCCTCCTTACAAGTGTTACCGAATAGTGATTTCGCTTCGTGCTATCGATTAGTCATAGTGTCGTCCGCAGATCCCACAGTTCCGGGAAGAAACGGTGGTCGAGGACGTGCCGCAAGTAATCCACGCCGGAAGAACCGCCTGTGCCCGTCTTGAAGCCGATGATCCGCTCGACGGTCTTCATGTGACGGAACCGCCACTGCTGCAGCCAGTCTTCCACGTCGACGAGTTTCTCCGCGAGCTGGTACAGATCCCAGTATGTCTCGACGTCCCGGTACACCGTCTCCCAGGCGGCCGCTACGGTCGGGTCTCCGGCGTACGTCTTGCGGAAGTCGCGGTCGAGCAGCTCCGGATTGATCGGCAGGCCGGCCCGGCTGAGCGCCCGGATGGCGACGTCGTACAGGCTCGGCTGCGCGATCGCTGTTTCGAGTATGGCATGCACCTCGGGGTCTTTCTTGTAAATTTTCAAAATGTGCTCTGACTTGTAGCCGAGGGCGAATTCAATGAGCCGGTACTGGTACGACTGGAATCCTGAAGCTTTGCCGAGGGAATCCCGGAACTCCAAGTATTCCGCAGGTGTCATCGTCGACAGCACATCCCACGCCTGGATGATCTGCGACTGGATTTTCGTTACACGCGCGAGTTTTTTGAACGCCGACTGCATCTCCCCGGCATCGATTGCCGAGATGGCCTCGTTGAGCTCATGCAGCGTCAGTTTCATCCACAGCTCGCTCACCTGATGGATGATGATGAACAGCATCTCATCGTGGTGG
Organism: Sporosarcina sp.; assembly: GCA_032099885.1. Taxonomy (GTDB): domain Bacteria; phylum Bacillota; class Bacilli; order Bacillales_A; family Planococcaceae; genus Sporosarcina. The sequence continues at coordinate 10,415 of DAMDKL010000023.1, read as the reverse complement.
CCTGACAGCCGTTCCTGCGCCGACAGGATCTTGTCGAGATTCAAGTATTCTCCGTATGTCATGTCCTTCTTGAAATCCGTATGGATCGCCTCATTGTCCAAGTTCAGATCCGATATCCCTTTGTTCATGCCTGCATCCCTTTCCGTCATGCGACCACGTCCCGTTTGTTTTCGAACTGCTTGTATTGTTCTTCTTCCATGATCTGTTTCAGCAGCTGCACGGCGCTCCGCACTTCTTCGAATGTGTTGTACAGCGCGACCGGTGCGAGACGGATGCCGTTCGGCGCCCGGAAGTCCGGGATAAGCCCGTTCGTTTTCAGCGCCTTGCAGATGCGTGCGGCTTCCGGATGGACAAGGAAGACGTGCCCGCCCCGTTCTGCGTCGTCAGCCGGATTCGCGACCGTGAATCCGTAGTCCGCCAGCTCCAGCTGGATGAGTCGCTGCAAATACCCTGTCAGGGCGAGCGACCGTTCCCGGATCGCTCCGATGCCGACTTCGTTTAACAGTTCGAGCGAGCCAATGAGCGGCGCAGCACTCAGTAAATGCGGCGTGCCCATCTGCAGGGCGCCTGCGTCTGCTGCCGGTGTGAACGTATGCGCTAGGTCGAATTGCCGGTCCTTGTCCGACCCGAACCAGCCGGCAAGCCCCGGCGCGGTGCCGAAATGGCGTTCATTGACATAGAGGCCGCCCGTAGCGCCCGGGCCTCCGTTCAGATGCTTGTACGTGCACCAGAATGCAAAGTCGACGTTCCAGTCATCGAGTGCATGCGGGACCGAGCCAATCGAATGGCACAGATCGAACCCGGCGAGAATCCCCCGCTCATGCGCCGCTTCCGTGATACGCGCCATATCGAGCACTTGGCCGCTACGGTACAGGACACCTGACAGGATGACGACCGCTGTATCGTCCGTCAGCGCGGCGATGATGTCTTCTGTCGTCAATGTCTGGCCGTCCCGGCTTTCCACTTGGATGAGATGCTCCGCGGGATCCAGACCGTGCAGTTCCAGCTGGCTTTGGATCGCGTAAATATCCGTCGGGAAATTAAGTTCATCCGCCACGATTTTCGTTCGGCCTTCCTCCGGCTTAAAAAACGTTGCGAGCAGCTGATGGAGGTTGGACGTCGTTGACCCGGTTGCGATGACGGATACCGGGTTTGCGCCGATCAAAGGCGCCATCGATGCACCGATCTGTTCGGACAGATGGAACCATGGCTTCTCCCCTTGCGTCCAGCCGTCGATCCCATGCCGTTTCCAAGCCTCCATCATGGCGAGCAGCGACGCTTCCGCCCGCTTGGACAGCAGTCCGAGGGAATTGCCGTCGAAATAGATCGTACCTTCCTGTATGTAAAATTCCCCGCGCCGGCTCGCTTCCGCGTATCGGGTCTCGAGCTGTTCAGCGTACTCCGATGTGTTGATCTCCTGAGTTGTCACTATGATCCACTCCTTTGTATGCAGGCTGCAGCCTGTTCCGTGAATATTTCCATTCCTTTATTCTTTCGCCGGAAAAGAGAAAAACCCTTTCCTGACAACAGCAATGTGTCAGGAAAGGGAATTCTTTCAGCCGCGAAGAGACGCTGTTTTGGTCAGGATGCCGCCGATCTTCTCGACGATGAGTTCGACCTCGTGTGCATTGGTCAGCAAGTCGTAGTCGTTAATGTCGAGACGGAGGACGGGGCAGGCGCTGAATGAATCGATCCACGTTTCATAGCGGGCATGCATCTCTTCCCAATAGCTGATCGGCGTCTCCTGCTCCATCTCCCGGCCGCGTTCGTGGATGCGGTCAATGATGGACTCGATCGGGCCTTCCAGGTAGATCAGCAGGTCAGGATGCGGGAAGTATGGCGTCATGACCATGGCGTCGAACAGGTTCGTATACGTTTCGTAATCGACCGGGTCCATCGTGCCTTCTTCCTTATGCATGCGGGCGAAGATGCCCGTGTCTTCGTAGATGGAACGGTCCTGTACGAAACCGCCGCCATATTCAAAGATGCGCTTCTGCTCCTTGAACCGCTCGGCTAAGAAATAGATCTGCAGATGGAAGCTCCATTTCTTGAAGTCTTCATAGAATTTATCCAAGTACGGGTTTTGGTCGACTTTTTCAAAGGAAGTACGGAAACCGAGCGCTTGTGCAAGAGCAGTTGTCATCGTCGATTTCCCGACACCGACCGTCCCGGCAATCGTGATGACTGCGTTTTGCGGAATGCCGTATTTTTCTCGTAGGTTCATGGGTTGACTCCTTCTTTCTGAAGTGCCGTCGTTACGGCGTCCAGGATGTATTCACGGTCTTGGGCATTGGCGACGAAATCGAGCTCATCTCCGTTGAAACGGAGCACCGGGATGTCCGGGTGCTGCTGTTCGAATTCCCCGATGAAAGCCTCGTAGTCTGCCGACAGCCGGCGCATGTACTCGGGGTCCATATCGCGCTCATAGTCGCGGCCCCGCATGGCGATGCGCTTCATGAGCGTTTCGAGGCTCGCATGTAAGTAGACGATGACGTTCGGCACCGGCATTCCTTGCGTCAGGATGCCATAGATCTGTTCGTATTTCGCATAATCGCTTTCAGAAAGACTGCGCTTCGCGAAGATAAGGTTCTTGAAAATGTGGTAATCGGCGACGACCGGTTTTCCGGCCGCCAAGTAATGCTTCTGAATGTCGCCCAGCTGCTTGTACCGGTTGCAGAGGAAGAACATCTCCGTCTGGAAGCTCCATTCTTCTATGTCGTCGTAAAATTTGTTAAGAAACGGGTTTTCGTCGACGATCTCCATCAGCAGATGGAACTGCTGCGTATCGGCGATCGCTTTCGATAAGGTGGACTTGCCGACACCGATCGGCCCCTCCACTGCGATGAACGGAATGGTCATGACAAACGCTCCTGTCTTTCAGTTACTGTCGTCCCTTTAGTTTATCACAGCAGGGGCTGTGAGAGGTGTGACATTTTTCCACGTGGAACATTTTCCAGCCGGCATGCTACACTGAAAGCAAGGAGCGATGATGATGACGAGTACTGAACGCGATGAGTATTTTATGAAGCTGGCGATCGAGGAAGCAAAGAAAGCGGAGGCGATCGGCGAAGTGCCGATTGGTGCGGTGATCGTTCACCGGGGTGAAGTGATTGCACGTGCCCACAACTTGCGGGAAACGACCCAGAACGCGGTTACGCATGCAGAATTGTCCGCCATCCAGGATGCTTGCGCGGTGATCGGCAGCTGGCGCCTCGAAGAGACGGAGCTGTACGTGACGCTTGAGCCGTGTCCGATGTGTGCGGGAGCTATCCTGCAGTCCCGGATCCCGACCGTCGTCTACGGTGCCCGGGACCCGAAAGCGGGCTGTGTGGACTCGCTGTACCGGCTGCTGAACGACCCGCGGTTCAACCACGAATGCGATGTCCGGGAGAGTGTCCTCGACGAGGAATGCGGCGCGCTGCTCTCCGATTTCTTCCGCAGCCTGCGGGAGAAGAAAAAAGCAGCAAAACGAAAAGCGGCACTGGAAGCTGAATGACTTCCTGTGCCGCTTTTTCAATTCACGATCATTCCGCCGATGTGATGAATTCCCGGCCGCCCATATACGGACGCAATACTTCTGGAATCCGGACCGAGCCATCTTCCTGCTGATTGTTTTCAAGCAGTGCCGCAACTGTCCGGCCGACCGCCAGTCCGCTGCCGTTCAGCGTGTGGACATACTCCGGTTTGCCGCCTTTTTCCCGGCGGAACCGGATGTTCGCCCGGCGTGCCTGGAAGTCCTCGAAGTTCGAGCAAGACGAAATTTCGCGGTACATGTTCTGCGTTGGGATCCATACTTCGATGTCGTACTTCTTCGCTGCCGTGAAGCCGAGGTCGGCTGTACACATCTTCAGGACGCGATACGGCAGTTCCAACAGCTGCAGCACTTTCTCCGCATGGCCTGTCAGTTTCTCGAGTTCATCGTACGAGTCTTCCGGCTTCACGAAACGGACGAGTTCCACTTTGTTGAACTGGTGCTGGCGGATCAGACCGCGCGTGTCACGTCCGGCAGAACCCGCCTCGGAGCGGAAGTTCGTGCTGTATGCCGCGAACGCTTTCGGCAGCAGGTCCGCCGGCAGGATCTCGTCCCGGTAGAAGTTTGTCACCGGCACTTCAGATGTCGGGATGAGGAAATAATCTTCCTCTTGCACGAGGAACGCATCCTCTTCGAACTTCGGCAGCTGTCCCGTACCCGTCAGGCTCGCCCGGTTCACGAGATACGGCGGCAGCATCTCTTCATAACCATGCTCCTCCTGATGAAGGTCCATCATGAAGTTGATGAGCGCACGCTCGAGACGCGCACCGAGTCCTCGGTAGAAGACGAAGCGGCTGCCCGTCACTTTCGCAGCCCGTTCGAAGTCGAGGATGTTCAGCCCGGTGCCGATCTCCCAGTGCGGTTTCGGCTCATAACTGAATTCCGGTGTCTCGCCCCACTTCCGGATCTCCACGTTATCATCCTCGCTGTCCCCCATCGGCACGCTGTCGTGCGGGATGTTCGGGATGCGCATGAGAACATAGTCGAGCTGCTCTTCAATTTCATGCAGTTCCGCGTCGTACGCTTTGATGTCTTCGCCGACTTTGCGCATCTTGAGTACGAGTTCGTCCGCGTCCTGCTTGTTGCGCTTTAACTCAGCTACTTGCTGGGACACTTCGTTCCGCTCCGCCTTCAGCACTTCCACTTTGGCGAGCAGGTCACGGCGCTTGTCGTCCAGTTCCGGGAACCGGTCGAGTTCCGAAATGTCCTCTCCCCGTTTCGCAAGTTTCTGTTTCACTCCTTCAAAATCCGTGCGCAATACTTTTCTGTCCAGCATCTGAATTCCTCCTTTTTTGATTGACGATTTCCGGTTTCCGGGCACAAAAAAAGCCCTCCATCCCCTGACATCAGGGACGAGAACTACCCGCGGTACCACCCAGTTTAACCAGCATAAGGCTGATCCACTCCAGGACAATAACGGCTCCGGTGCCGGCACAGGCCTACTGAACGTTCAGCCTGGCTGCTCAGGGACGGATTCACAGTCGTTTCCACCGGCTTGCACCACCCGCCGGCTCTCTGGTTAGAAAACGGAACTGCTACTGCTTCCCCTCATCGTGTTGGTGTATGAAAGTATCCTTACTGTACTATATGGCCGCGCGTTTGGCAAGCCTTCTGTGGTATTTGGATAGGCTGCCCTTCACGTCCCGGCTTTATGCGCTATACTGGCAGTATGACCTGGTCAGATACTTCTTTTACAGCATACCACGCAGGTCAGGAACGGAGGAAGACGATGGAAGAATGGCTCATCCTGCTGGATAAAACACACGCACTCCCGCTGTATGAACAGATTTACATGCAGATGAAACGTGACATTACGGAACAGCGGGTGCCCGTTGGCAAACGACTGCCGTCCAAACGCAAGCTGAGTGAATTTCTTGCCGTCAGCCAGACGACAATCGAGCTTGCTTACGGACAGCTTACAGCTGAAGGATACATCACCGCCGTTCCGCGGAGTGGCTACTATGTCCAGGATATCGAAGAGCTCGCTTACACGGAGCCGGCGGCCTACACGGAAACAATCCGCCCGGCCCCTTTGAAAGCGGAGATCGATTTCTCTCCCGGGATGGTGGATCCTGAGTCGTTCCCGTTTTCCAGATGGCGTAAAGTTGCGAAAGACGTCATCGACGAACAGGACGCCCACCTGCTGCAGCTCGGGGATCCGCATGGCGATCTTGAACTTCGCACGGAGATTGCAACGTACTTATATCATTCGCGCGGCGTGCGCTGTACACCCGAACAGATCATCGTCGGTTCCGGCACGGAACAGCTCATCCCGCTCATCATTCGGATCCTTGGGGAAGATGCAGTCTATGCGGTCGAGGACCCTGGCTACCCGCTCGCCCACCATGTATTCGACCACAATCGGCGCAGCGCTGTGGCAATTCCGGTCGACACGGAAGGAATCGATACAGATGCCCTTCAGCGTTCTGCGGCAACCGCCGCCTATATCACCCCCTCCCATCAGTTTCCGACGGGGACAGTGCTCTCCGCTGCCCGCAGAGCTGCCTTGCTGAACTGGGCGTCTGCGCGTCCGGAACATATTATCATCGAGGACGATTACGACGGAGAATTCCGCTATGCCGGCCGGCCGATCCCTGCCCTGCAGGGTATGGACCGGGGCGACAACGTCATTTACTTGAGCACATTTTCGAAATCGCTCATGCCGTCCCTTCGGATTGCGTATATGGTGCTGCCGAAGCCGCTACTCGTACGATATCGCGGCGCTTTCATCCATTACGCCTCCACCGTCCCGCGGCTTGACCAGCACATGCTCGCCCGTTTCATGAAGGAGGGGCAGTTCGCCCGTCACCTGAACCGGATGCGAAAACTGTATCGAAAGAAGCTGCAGCTGCTGATGGAGCAGCTCACACCGTATGCACCGGCTGTCGTTTATACCGGGGACGGTGCCGGCATGCACATCATTGTCACCATTCAGGACGGCCGTTCCGAGACGGCGCTGACAGAAGCAGCCCTGCAGGCTGGCGTGCGGGTGTACGGCCTGGACAGCTATCGGTCTGAGCAAGCCTGCGGCAATCCGTCATTCCTGCTCGGGTTCGGCGGCCTGGCAGAGCGGCAGATCATCGAAGGCATCCGCAAACTGATGGCAGCCTGGGACGTCAAAAAAAGGAACAGCGCAGAGTGAACCTGCGTCTGTTCCTTGTTGGTTGGGTTGATTACTTGAAGAGACCTTTCACGAAACCGCTCGCACTGTCCCAGAGACCGGAGAAGAAGTGGCCGATGCCGCCCATGGCGAGCGAGAACCATCCCGCTTTTTCCACAGTTGTCTTCGTCACGACGTCTGCCCCTGCGTTCGTGCCATCGACGTATCCGTAATCTTCGGAGCCGTCTTTTTTCACGAGTTCCACGTGTCCGACGACAGTTCCCTTTTTGACAGGCGCTTCAAGCGATCCGTCTTTCAGCTTTTTCTTATCGATGACGAGTTTCGGTGTGTACTGATCCTTTTCGCTCGTCTTCACCAGCATCGAGATCGGTTCCTTCACTTCGATGGCTGTCTCTTTTTCCTTCCCTTTCAACACGGGGAGGCTTTCCTTGCCTTTGAACTGGTAGCCTTCTTTCACAAATTCCACTTCGGAGAATTGGCTGAAGCCGTAATCGAACAGCGAGCGTGCTGCATCGAAACGGGCTTTGTAAGAACCTTTTCCGTTTGCATCAACGGCATTCATCACCACAGCGATGACCCGTTTGCCGTCACGCACCGCTGTCCCGGTGAAGCAATACCCAGCGAAGTCCGTCGTACCGGTTTTCAACCCGTCGACACCTTCATATTCGTTCACGAAACCGGGAAGCATGAAGTTCCAGTTGTCCATCTTGGTCTGGTCATCCGTACCTTCACGGAAATATTTCGTCGTGATCTTTGTGGTATCCAGCACCTGCGGGTAGTCGCGCAGCAGCGAGTACGCAAGTTTTGCGACCGATTTTGCCGGCATGACGTTCTCATCGTCAGGACCCGTCCCTTCCGGATGCATGCCCTGCAGATTGGCATTGTTCAGCCCTGTTGAGTTGACGAATTTATAATCCGTTAAACCCAGTTCTTTCGCTTTTTCGTTCATCATCTTCACAAATTCGGTTTCCGTACCCGCAATCGTTTCAGCGATGGCAATGGTCGCAGCATTTGCCGAGTAAATTGCCAAAGCTTCGTACAATTCCTTGATGGAATACGAGCCGTCGCGGCGGAGCGGCACGTTACTTAAACTGCGGTCCTGCGAAACAGCATATGTATAATCCGTCACCTTGTACTGCTGGTCCCACTTGATCTTTCCTTCATCAATGGCTTCGAACAGCAGGTATTCGACCATCATTTTCGACATACTCGCAAGTCCAAGAGGTGCATCGGCATTCTGTTCGTACAAAATCTTTCCACTGTCTGCGTCAATAAGGATTGCACCGTCGACATGCAGGCCGAGCGATGTATCCGCCTGTGCGGTGGACGCCCCAAACAACGTGATCAGCAATACTGCCGAACACAGAACGGACAGCCATCTGTTCTTCATCTTCTTCACATTTCTACCCCCGTTATTGCGATTTACTCCCATAGTCTATCATACCTCATCCCGGCCATGGAGTGAAAACAAAAAAAAGCACCTTTCCGCCCATATAGGACGGCAGAAAGGTGCTGAAGTTCCTGACTTGGCTTAGATCAGGAGATCGTATAGTTCGGTGCTTCCTTCGTGATCTGGACCTGGTGCGGATGGCTTTCGCGCAAGCCTGCTCCCGTCATGCGGATGAACTGTGCTTCTTCTCGCAGTGTCTGGAGATCTTTCGTTCCGCAGTAGCCCATACCGGCACGGATGCCGCCGATCAGTTGGTGCACTGTATCGGAAAGGGAGCCTTTGTACGGCATGCGTCCTTCGATGCCTTCTGGTACGAGTTTTTTTGCGTCTTCCTGGAAGTACCGGTCTTTCGAGCCGCGTTCCATCGACGAGACCGAGCCCATGCCGCGGTACACTTTGAACGTCCGACCCTGATAGATCTCCGTCTCTCCCGGACTTTCCGTCGTGCCGGCCAGCAAACTGCCGAGCATGACTGCATGTCCTCCTGCCGCAAGTGCCTTCACGATATCACCGGAGAACTTGATGCCGCCGTCCGCGATGATCGTCTTCCCCTGCTTCCGTGCTTCCGCTGCACAGTCGTAGACCGCTGTGATCTGCGGTACACCAACGCCTGCAACGACACGTGTCGTACAGATGGAGCCAGGACCGATGCCGACTTTTACAACGTCTGCACCCGCCTCGTAGAGCGCCGCTGTCCCTGCTGCAGTGGCTACGTTACCCGCGATGATCGTCAGTTGCGGATACGCTTCCCGGATTTTCTTCACCATGTCGAGTACGCCTTTTGAATGGCCGTGTGCCGTATCGATGACGATTGCGTCGACTTCCGCTTCCACGAGTTTCTCGACCCGCACCATCGTATCGGACGTCACACCGACAGCCGCCGCCACGAGCAGCCGGCCGTGCTTGTCTTTCGCCGCGTTCGGAAACTCGATGACCTTTTCGATGTCCTTAATCGTAATCAGCCCCGATAAGTGGCCGTTTTCATCGACAATCGGCAGTTTTTCGATCTTGTGCTGCTGCAGAATCTTCTCAGCATCGTCAAGTGTTGTGCCGACAGGGGCTGTTACCAGCTCCTCTTTCGTCATGACGTCCGAAATGAGGATGGAATAATCCTGGATGAATCGCATATCGCGATTTGTGATAATGCCGACGAGTTTCTGGTTATCAAGCGTATCGACAATGGGCACACCCGAAATCCGGTATTTCCCCATCAGGTGCTCTGCGTCGTATACTTGGTGCTCCGGTGTCAAATAGAACGGATTCGTGATGACACCGTTTTCCGAGCGTTTGACCGTCACGACCTGCTCGGCCTGTTCCTCGATGCTCATGTTCTTATGGATGACGCCGAGTCCTCCCTGACGCGCCATTGCAATGGCCATCTTCGACTCGGTCACCGTGTCCATGCCAGCGCTGATCAATGGAACGTTCAACTTCACCGTTTCCGACAGCTGGACGGACAGTGAGACATCTTTCGGCAGCACTTCGGATTCTCCCGGTATTAGCAGCACATCGTCAAATGTTAGTCCTTCACGCGCAAACTTCGTTTCCCACATGCCTGACGCCCCCTCATAGTTTCGGATAAATATTAGATAATAGGTTATCAGCGGCACAATAGCGTGTCAAGGACACAGTGATAAGTAAAAGTATTGCCGCTTTTCAGTTACACCAGCTTCTCAATCGAATCTTTCATCTTCAGCGGTCCGGTCGTCGGGGCGAATCGGCCGACCACTTGTCCATCCCGGTCGACGAGGAACTTTGTGAAGTTCCATTTGATGCCCTCTGTCAGCATGCCCTTTTTCTGCGAAGTTAAGTACTGGAACAGCGGCTCCGCCTGCTCCCCCTTGACATCCACTTTTGCATAGACCGGGAACGTCACGCCATAATTCATCCGGCAGAATTCCTCTGCTTCGCCACTCGTATCGAACTCCTGGTTGTTGAAGTTGTCCGACGGGAATCCGAGCACGACCAGTCCCTGATCCTTATACGTTTCGTACACTTCCTCCAGCTCATCGAACTGTTTGACGAATCCGCACTTGCTCGCCGTATTGACAATCAGCAGCGGCTTCCCTTCGAACTCGGCCAGCGATTGGTCAGTCCCATCTGTTTTCTGGACAGTAAAGTCGTAAATGGATCCCATCTGCGCCATCTCCCTCATCTTTAGTTCCCTTAACCATAAGGCAAAGTCACAGACAGCGCAAAGAAGTAGACTCGCTGACGCTAACAAGGATTTGTTGCTGATTTGCTCATAAATCTCGGAAACCGCTCATAAATCTCGAGAACCGCTCATAAATCTCGAGAACCGCTCATAAATC
>DAMDKL010000022.1:0-33949 GCA_032099885.1 Sporosarcina sp. | reverse complement strand
AACCCTCTGTATTTCTCATTGCAAATCTCTGCACTTTTAACTTGCAAAATACAACACAGTGGTTCCTATTGTGTACGATCAATCGTTTTACGCTCATTTTTTTAATGTCAGGTTGGAATGAAGGAGGGAAAGGTCGAAAATCGTTAGCATCCACACATGTTTACTTCAGCTATAATGCAACAGTGACTAATCACAATACCTGCTACTGCCCATACATCCGCATGGAACCTCTCTTCACTTATGCATGAATGGAAGTGTGAAAATGACGCTGCGATGTATTTACAAAAGAGGCGGCTGCCAACGAAATGTGTAAAAACCATGTTAACCCTTTCCAGATCTATACCACCATAATAATATGGCATCACACCTGCCTCCTGCTCTCCCTCTTCCCCATTCACTCGCAATCTTTCCACCTCTATGAGATAATAAGAACACGTGTACTATCACTGAAACGGGGTGCTGTCATGAAACCGGTGATCCTCGCCGAAAAGCCGTCACAGGCGAAGGCGTATGCCGATGCGTTCTCGGCGCGCAAGCATGAGGGCTATATGGAGATCCTGCCGTGTCCGGTGTTTCCGGAGGGGGCTTTTTTGACATGGGGTGTCGGCCACCTGGTGGAGCTGAAGGAGCCGCATACGTACAACCCTTCCTGGAAACGGTGGTCCCTCGGCAGCCTGCCGATTCTGCCGGAGCGCTATGAGTTCGAGGTGTCGAAGGGGAAATACAAGCAGTTCCAGATCGTGAAAAAGCTGATGAAGAACACCGATACGGTCATTAATGCGTGTGACGTTGACATATCTCTATAAACGTTTATGTACGTAAGGGTAAAACATATCCTCACGGCTGTGTTATATAGATATCTGATGAACATACAATTTGCACGTAAATATAAAAATGCACATAATCGGATTGAATACCCCGATTTATGTGCATTTCCATTCTATACAATTCACTTTCAAATGGGGATGAGGCCATCGCTAATATATTCTTGCTTCATTGGATCAGATGTGATTTTTCAAATTTATAGTCAGAACTTTGTTCATAAACATATATTTTCTTGAATCCCGTTCTCCTACCATTTTTAAAGCATTGCAATACTATTTCTTTCGTGTGTTGGGTATTAGTGGTTGCGAAGATATTTACGCGTTCATATTGTAAACGGTATTTATTTGTTTGTTCCCTAATAGCACCTGTAAACCTTTGATTATACGTTCTGACTCCTGAAAAGCCATTGGTACGCTCGATTAAAACTGTAGGCAGCCTCTTTTTTTCAAAAGGTAAATCATCTAAATGTATTTGATACGTGTCGGATAATACTAAATTAATTTCATTGCTTTCTATTTCGCTATATTTTGTAACTACTTTAGGTTCGTCAGTTTCTTCAGGATGAATATCAGAATCTGCACAGTCAAATATATCTTTGAACAAAAGTTTAAACTGTAAGTATAATGGCACTCTGACTAACGTTATCTTTTTATAACCTAATACCCAACTTGCTATAGTAAAATAAGCCATGGGGTAATCGAAATAACCACTACCTACATTAAAAACTTTGTTTTTATTTATGACTCTAAGAATGCCAAAAACAATAACAGTAAGAGCTAAGCCGAGTATTAAAGAAATAATCTTTTTATAAGGCACAATCCCGTAAACCATTTTTTTCAAATCGCTTAAATCTCGATCAAGTACTAAGCCCAAAGATTCCCACAATAATTCGATGGGTAATACAATGGAAATTATAAGGGGAGCTAAACCCAAAATACACTGTAAAATAACTTTTAACTTATTCATAATTTTAGTAGCCTCGCTTTATCGACGAATACTGCTCTTCCCATTCACTTCTAGGAAATAGTTTACGCATCTGTTGTACTACTTTAAAATATCTGCAGGTTGAAAGACGCCTTTTACATCCGCAAGGGCAAATTAAACGGTTTGCCTCTTTTTTATTTTTGCTTAATAAAATTAGCATGTAATGGACTTGTTTTTCCTCCGACAAATTAAAAAGTCTTTTAAAATCTTCAATTAATCCGGTATTTCCATGTGCAAGTTCGCCAAAAATGAAGGGTGCTCCTGTATTGATTTTTAATGTAACTGCAAACAGGTAAGGAAGTATACAATTTTCAAAGAAATGGGTTAAACTTATATTTTTCTTCATAACCATCTTTAAACGAATAGGGGCTCCCAAACAAAGGGAGCCGTCATAATTCACGTGGTTGTCAGGTATTTGCTCTATTCTATTTGACGGTTCAAAGACTACAGGCAATGATGAAGGATAGTCTTCAGGAATTTGAATAGCTAGTTTATAACTTATTGGAACCTCTCCATACTGTTCGTGAAAGAGTATATCCTCATAAATACCTTCTATAATAAGTGCCTTTTCCAACGAAGGTTTAAGCCTGAACATTGGATAGTGTTGAATGAAATCGGAAATATACTTAGATATCATACTTTACCCCATGGCTGAGTAGAAGGTGTTGGAACGTATTTTCTTTGTGGCGATGGGGATGATTTATAACCGAATTCCTTTTGCAATGCTTCTTCACTAAAGTCTAATGCAAAGCCATGCTCTAGAACACTTCTTATTTGTTTAACATGCTGCCCATCAACCAGTTGATTAAAATCAGATTTAGCTTGTTGTAACCACGAATAAAAATTCTTTTCTAATTCAAGTTTTGAAAATTTAGGGTCATCCCAACGATCAGTAAAATCCTCCTCGGGCTTAACGGGATTGGGAATCCTAGGAGTACTAGAATTAATGTAGTTCTGCATTGTGTTTAAGATGTTAATAATCGCTTCTTCGATCCTATCCTCACCTTTGTAAGCCCTAGCCGCTAAAGTAGTAATAATAATTGAGATAGGTTTACTGTCTTTCACATTTTCGGCAGCGAACATAGTATCCCTGTGGCGTTTTAATAGCTGAATACAACGCTGCAATACCGATTTTTTCCCATATGTAGGAATAGGCTCAATACTAGCCTCATATAACCCTTGTTTATTTAATGCCAGCTTGGATTGAAACCATAATAAATATCCTTGCTGATTACTAATATGCCATTCTTCTGAAACTGCATTGTAGTTTTCCTTCTCCTTGTCGGGTATATTAACCGCATACATAGCAAGATCGGAGGCTAATTGTTTGTCTTCTTTGTAGGACTCAAACAAGACCGCACGATATTCATTTGCCTTTTCCTCTTCTAATGGAATGCTTGGTACAAAATCCAAGTGAAAAGGTACTTCATCTTTGTAGTATAGACGTAAACAACGTCTTTTTTCTTCCACATCGTGATGAATCCCTACTTTTTGGCGATACAGTTCAAGTTCCTTTTTTACCATCTGCATGAGTTGTTTTTGTGTATATTTCGATTTAAAGTCAGCAATATTTACTTTACAACTCATGTCTAAATCATATTCCTCGCCCTCTTGAAGAGGTTTTATAGTAGTGCCTTGTCCAAATGATCCTTGTACGAAAATATCTACATCTTTTAACGTGCTTTCCTCTCGAGTAAACCATTTACCAAGGGACTCATAACGTTTGCGCACCTTTTCTTCAACAGACTCGGGAAGATCGAGTTGCTCAAGTATCTCTATTAAAATTGTTTTTTCTTTTACTATTGTTTGATCCAATGTTAGTTCCCCTTTTCCTCGATATTTTAAAATGAGAACCACTGCCCACACTGGTATCTTGTCATATCAGTTGCTACTTCCTTTAGTTAAACTTCTTGTAAAGAAACCATTCATATGATACATTTTTAATTAATTTGCTATAATTTCATATCGCTTTTGGCGAAGCGATGTGGGCAGACAGAAGTTAGCGCTTCTGTGTATCTAAAAGCTATGAGCATCCTCTATAAAACTTGAGGAGTATTCATAGCTTATTTCTTTGCATTATACCCCCTCCCCAAAGAACATACGTTCACCTTATTGTACAATTCGGTATATGAATATTCAAGTAATTATTAAATTGAATACGCCACACACAAAGTTTCAAAACTCTAAAACACATTATCTTGTACCTTTATAATTTACAACATACTATATATAGTATCAATTATCAACTAGTATCTCCATAGTTAATATTGATTCGGCTTATTGCCGATACGGATTGGAATAATAGTCTTGCTCATTCATTAAACAAATTGCATTCTCTTCATCCATTATTATGATAGAATTAAAAATACGAAAGCAGGTTCGTACTAATCTTAACGCAAGACTCACTTCTTGGAATTTAAAATACATCTTACGGAACTGTCCATATTCCTGGGATAACACTAATAGAATGTTTTGAAAAGGTGATGCCAATGACCAAAACAGCAATTTTGGCCGAAAAACCCTCACAAGCAAAAGCATATGCAGATGCTTTTTCAGTAAAAGCACGGCACAAAACACATATTGAATTAAACCCATGCAGTACCTTTCCTAATGGCGCGATCATTACATGGGGAATTGGACATTTAGTAGAATTAAAGGAACCTAAAGAATACCGAAAAGAGTGGTCGTCTTGGAATCTCTCGTCATTACCTATCCTTCCGAGCAGGTATGAATATAAGGTTTCCTATGATAAGAGGATTCAGTTCAACTTCATCAAGCAATTGTTCAATGATCCTTCCGTCTCAACAATTTTGAACTGCTGCGATTGCGATCGTGAAGGCTCCAATATCTTTTATTCCATCTATTACATGACAGGTGCAAAGAATAAGACAATTAAGCGATTATGGATCAATTCATTAGAAGTGGATGAGGTGCAAAAGGGATTTAATAACCTTCAGGACAATAAAAAAGATCTATTGCTTTATTACGAAGCCAAAACACGTCAAATTAGCGACTGGCTCGTTGGGATGAATGGGAGTCGACTTTATACCCTTTTATTACAACAAAAGGGGTTCGGTGAGAGCATTTCGATCGGACGGGTGCAATCGCCAACTGTTTATCTCATTTATCAACGACAAAAAGAAATAGAAAGTTTTGTTTCTACTCCCTTTTATGAGATTGAGGGGAATTTCACTGCACATAACGGGAGATATAAGGGAAAAGCGAAAATTAAAAGTGATAATAAAGAGGAAGTCCAACACTTGCTAAGGCAGCATAATATTTTGGAGCAAAATGAGGGAGTTGTAAAATCTGTTTCAAAGAAAGAGAAGCGTGCCAAACCTCCAAAATTACACGCTTTATCAACGCTACAAGCTGTGGCAAATAAAAAATGGAGATACAGCCCGGCCAACGTGTTAAAGACGGTACAAAACCTGTACGAGAAGAAACTTGTAACCTATCCGCGGACCGATACACAGTTCATTACTGACAATGAGTTTGCCTATCTCGCGGAAAATGCAGGACGCTATCAACAAATCGCAGGTGTCTCATTCCCAATCGTCTCGAAACGACCGAACAAACGATATGTAGATAATTCCAAGGTAAACGAGCACTACGCAATCGTGCCAACAAAGACCATCCCAACAGAGAGAAAGCTTCAGGGATTATCCACTGAAGAGCGTAACTTGTTTTTTGAAATACTAAAAACAACACTCGCCATGTTTCATTCCGACTATATTTACGAAGAAACTAAAGTCATTACTGACGTGAATGGATTGGAATTCGAAACTACAGGAAACACAGAAATAAGTAAGGGATGGAAAGAACTCTTCTCAGATAGCAAAAATGATTCTGTTAATACAAAAAAAGAGGTCGTACAAGCTATTCCTGGGCTTACAAAGGATGAAAAGGTGCTAGGTGTCGTTAAAATGATAGAAGGCATGACAACACCCCCTAAGCCGTACACAGAAGGCCAATTAATCAGCATGATGAAGACTTGTGGAAAAGCAGTTGAAAGTGAAGAGGAAATGGAGATTTTAAAAGCAGTTGAAGGTTTAGGGACAGAAGCGACACGAAGCGGAATTATCGAAACTATCAAAAGGCATGGTTATATTGAGGTGAATAAGAACATAGTCAAGGTTACAAAGAAGGGTGAAATTCTTTGCCAATCAATTGAAGGCAATCTTCTTTCTAGTCCTTCCATGACTGCAAAATGGGAATCATATTTACGAAAGATCGGGAACGGTGAAGGATCTCCTGAGCATTTTATCTCTACTGTCGCAAGGTTCATCAATAAATTAATCCAAGAAGTTCCCCATAAATTGAACGTCGAGGCATTAGAACAAAATATCGCAGCTATCCAAAAGAACAATGTCATAGCGCCCTGCCCCACTTGTAAAAAAGGAAAGATTGTTCAAAGAAAAACGTACTATGGCTGCTCCGAGCATGCAAACGGTTGTAAACAAACTTTCCCTGGGCAAATGTTAGGAAAGAAATTAACGGAAAAGAATATTAAAGACTTATGTACTAGGGGAAGAACTAGTATTATTAAAGGGATGAAATCTAAGGCTGGAAAAAGGTTTAATGCTGCATTAACGTTTGATGGTTCAAAGATTAATTTCGACTTTCTAAGGTAGTGCCTTTATTATGCCTTAAATTCTCTAGCGCTACCGTCCTTCTTTATATTTTTTCTTGTTGGATGTTACCAAATAGTAATATACTTTGAAATAGCGTTTAATATATACAGATAGTACCATCACCAGTGTAAATATTTACACCGGTGATGGTACTGTTATCCCACACTCTATAGTTCTAACTGTATGGACGAAGGGTTATTAAATTTATTGTAATAGTCATTTATTTGTTTGCGTTCTTCTACTGTGAGATCATAAATATCATAGACAAAGTCTTCGACTATTAAATCTATCTCTTGGATTGTATTAGATAACAATCTTAATTCTCCGGCACTGTCTAAATACAACTGATACAGCTCTTCTAATTCACTTTTAGATATATTCTTATTTCTCCTTTTTATTTCCTTTAAGTATTCTGATGAGGAAAGTTGATGAAAATTAGATAGTTTTTTGCTTATCATATCACCGATTATTGATTCAATAATGCTAATACTATAGCTTCTTTTTTTGTAATACTTGTCAATTGCTTCTTCTAATGCAAGGACTTGCGTTTCCAAGAATATATTCTGTTCATTATTTAACACTTTTATTGGAAGATCTCTTAATTCTGTCAACGTAGTTTGCCTATAGTCATCTTTCAATGCAATACTGGAAAAGTTTATATAAATATAGGAGATTAATTTACTGTTTAGTATTGCATACAGACTTCTTATTTTTATCCTATCATCTATTACGATAAATGGATTCAATTCTTTTTTTGTGACAAGGTCTTCCTCACAATAACAAAACATCAGTCTATCCTGTCTATTAATAATTCTTCTTGCATATAGCCTTGGATTTCCAGTATAAAATTTATGCATTTTAGGTTTTTGAGCAAAATCTATAAAGTTTTTCTCCTCAATTTTAAGAAGATACCTGTATCCTTGACCACTTTTTAAATATGGCAAATGAGAATTATCTCGTTTAATATATGTGTAGTTATACTGACTCTCAACAGGTCCTTGTGTCGAGTCTGTGACCGAACCGAGCTTTACAAAGTTCTGGGTATCCTTTAAGAAACCTTTAATGCGTTTATATAACGTATAATTACTCAGGTTTGGGAATACTTTCAATGTATCGTGATTGAACACTTCCCCATTATCTATTTTATCCATATCAATTTCTGTTATACTAATCGCGGATATTTTATGATTCAGAGGATATTTATATCCTAAAAAGCTTAGATTTTCACTTTCTATAGAGCTTGATTTTTTTTGTCCCATAAAGATACATGTATCTACATAGGCGTCTGCAAAAACATTACTTGGCATCACAATAAGCCTGGTTAAATCTAATCTCTTTTTTAAAAATTGCCCTCGAAAATCAGAATAATTTATACCTGTTAACCAAGTTACAGGAACAATCATGGATAATATCCCATTCTTATTCAGTAATTGTGCACTCTTGTACATAAATATAATGGAAGTTTCCCATTTGTTTTTTAATATCTCTTTAAAGTTTTCTTGATAGTGCGTAATAGTTTCTTGATCTAGAAAATCTATTGGTATATAAGGTGGGTTACCTAATATAATGTCGAAACCACCCTTCTCTTTCACCCCCGGGAATGCCATATCCCAATTAATACGCCCATTGGGGTTTAATTCCTCATCGTCTATCACTGTATTACCAACGATTATATTCTCATCTAAAGTAGTAAGTTCTTTATCCTTATTAGCGGTCTTTAACCATAATGATAATTTTGTTATCTCAACAGATTCCTTATTTAAATCAATTCCGAATATGTTATTTACGAGGATATCCCTATCCATATCTAAAAAGTATTCCTTAGTACTTGTCGTATTATGACCGGCATTTAACTCCGTCACTTCGTCAAATATTTCTTGGTGTTTTTTATGTAAATACTCAAATACTTTCGTGAGAAATGCTCCACTTCCACAGGTAGGATCCAGAATTTTAATATTGCTTAAGGACTCTTTGAGTTTATTCAATAATTCAATACGGTCTTGAATATAACGGGTTTGCCACCCCTTATTTTCTATTTCTCTCCAATCTTTTAATGTTTCAAATCCTAGTCTCTTTTTCTCCTGTTCAATCCATTGATCAATGCTTTCTCTAACAATATAATCTGTTACATATTCTGGTGTATAAAAAATCCCATGCTCTTTCCGGTTCCCAATAAGAGTTTCTATTCCTTTTAACTTTTCAATATCAGATATGGATTGCTCAAAAATATGACCTAACACATCCACGGTTAACCCATTTCTAAAGTCGTAAGTGAAAAACTCCTCAATAACCTCAAAATCCTTATCTGGAATATCTATCTCGTCTAAAATCCTATCTGCTTTAAATAATCCACCGTTAAAACGATTAATGTCATCAATCTCCCGGCCTTTATCAATATAATAAAAAAGTGTATGTAAATACTTCCAAGTAGATAAACTACTAGCTGCTTTTCCTTCAAAATAGAATTTCTTTAGTGTTCCATTAGGTATTAAATCATTTGCCTCACAAAATAGAATAAAGGTTATTCTATTTAATATTTTCTGAGCCTTTTCCAATAAGTCGTCAGAATGAATATTAAGCAAAGTGTTATGGTTTTGCAGGCTTTGCCAAAGACTTTCCCTGGCCCTACTATAGAATTCATAAAAGTCTTGAGTAATCTTTTGTTTCTTTTGAAAACTTTCCTTGTTAATCTTTAGGACCTTACTTTTCTCTACCAATTCCTCTTTACGAAGTAAAAAATAAAACTTTTTAAATTCACTAACATTGTTTGCTATATCCGAAATGAAAAATTGTTCATAATAATGCTGTGATTGACCATTTCTATACAATCTTATTTCAAACATATTACTTACAATAATCCATTCACATCCGTCATATTTATTTGCGTAAGAGTAGCATTGATCCACTGGAGAGCCATAATTTTTATTAGCCCTTTTTTGTTTTTTGTCGAGATCATTTACATCAAGACCTTTGAGTTCTATAACAGCTTTGGTTTTCTCTCCATTGTTGCTGTATAAACCTAAAATTCCATCTGGAACACTTGAATCGATCTCTGTACTTTCTTCGAACTGTATCGTCCATTCCTCAGCATCAGTACTTATACTTTCATAACCAAGTAGTTTAACAAAAATCTCATTAAAGAATAAAGGTTGTAATTGTTTTTCATTCTTTCCACGAAAACGGTCAATATTATTTTCCCAGTTCTTTAATATACCCATTTTAAATTGAATTTCTGGAATTTCGAAGCTTTCAAGTTCTTTTTTGATATAATACCCATCAAACAAATCAAATTTACCCAACATAATTAACCACCCCTTTTTCTTTTCATTACTATTTTCACTATTTGTTCGGTAATTATTTCAATTCAAAGTTCTTTTCAGTCGAGGACACTAGATAGCTTGGTAAAACATTCAGTGCTATAGCTAACGCAAATATTGTATTTATTGTCGGCTTTCTTTTTCCCCTCTCCATGAGACTTATATAAGTTCGATCCAACCCACAAAGATGGGCAAGTTCTTCTTGTGACAATGACTTTTCCATCCTAATTTTTCTCAATACTTTTCCAAAGGCTTCTTCTATTTCCACGGGATAGCCCACCACACTCTTTTTCTTCATACTCAAAGAAATGTGGCATTCAGTCCACGGACTATAGTCTACAAGAAGGGCTTAGG
This sequence comes from Sporosarcina sp., assembly GCA_032099885.1. Lineage (GTDB taxonomy): Bacteria > Bacillota > Bacilli > Bacillales_A > Planococcaceae > Sporosarcina. The sequence goes on along the minus strand of DAMDKL010000022.1, from coordinate 23,835 downwards.
TGTGCTACAATATCCATAATATCAAGCAGACCCGATTTGAAGAAAGGGATGAAGAAGTTGGATGAAATGATTTCTTTAATTTTAAAATCAAAACTACCGGATCAATTAAAGGAATATCTTCAGAACAGCTCACGGATCAAAGAAATAATCAGCGCAGAAACAATTATGGAAATCGAGGACTTGTACATTTTCTATGATTCCTTGTACACCTTTGATACCTCCGAATTTAGTGCTTACACAATTACCTCGTTGCAAAAATGCAAAGACTTAGAGGCATTTTACTATTATCTAAAAAAAGTTATTGATACAAATCTTGAACTTGAAACTAAAGACATTAAAAGAAAAGTTCAAGTGCCAAGCACTAAGTCTATGCCATTTAGATTCGAGAGTTCTGTTAAGGAGTTTTGTCAGTTAATCGATAAGGTGTATAAAAACGAAAAAGATATTAATCTAATTGCTACTTACAAAAGCTTAGGGAAAATGGAATTGATATACGATCTCTTTAAGAACCCTTACCATAAGAATATACTTGATAGTAGCAAGAAAGTTCTTGAGAAGTATATGAAGCCAAACGAATAGAAGTAATTAGAGTTATTCGTTTGGCAAAAAAATCAAGCTGAGTTAATTCTCGAAATCTATAACTATAAATCGAATCGGCTCAATAAGCTCTTCATATTTTTGCTTTTCTTCTCGTTTTTGCTCTGTTCGGGTTCCCCATTTACATTAGCACCTGGAAAGTATGCCGATAAGTCCTCCAAGTCAGCACTTTTCATCTTATATTTTTCCATATCAATCAGTTTCTCAGTAATATTTAATTGTCCTATTTGTGAATCTTGAATGCCCTGCAAATGTGGATACACACTTGATACGACGATATTGTTATAAAGCTGCTCGTAGTGTTCAGCGCGCTTTCTTTGTTTCGCTACTTCATCCTTCAATGATTGGATTTCGGCTAGTCCACTTTTAAATCGTTCTTCTTTCTCTTTGTACTCCTGAAGTTCTTTATACAAGTCATATAGCAAGATTTCCAGGTCAAGCAATTCGTTTTTCAAAGCACGCTTGTCATTACCATACTTCTTAAAAATCAGATCAATACTTGGCAGCAATGTTTCATTCTTTCCAGCTAGCGATATATCCGAAATAATAGGGGCATTCAACTCTTCAATATAAGTCTTCATTCGCCGACTCCAGGTATTGCGTCCCACCTTAGTTTCCTTTTCAAGAAGGGAAGGGGTCAGTTTTTTTCCATGTAGCTTATATTTGGTATCTAGCGCCAATTGCTTCAATTCTTCGTCTGTCCACTCTTTCGGTCTTCCACGGCTGTGGCTATCATTGCTCTGTGTCAAACGCATCAGCCTCCATAATTTTCGAATCAATATTAGCTTTCATATCCATATATGTCATTAAGTTTCTGGAAGTCGATTTTAACAAATCATCATTTCCCTGCCTAAATGCCTTCGACAAGCCAATAGAGAGGTCTTTCATGAATTCTATTGATTCACGAATCTTTACTTCGAGTTCCTTTGAAGTGTCAGAAAGCCATGCAATCGCTCCAGACTGTTCATTAACAGCAGGTTGAAACGCATAATTGGAGCAAAACTTGCAATCCTCAATACAGGTTAATGGGAAGGTGTCTTTTTGCTCAGTGCAATATCCATATTGAACTTTCCCTACGATATTGGCCATTCGGTCTATGTCAGTAAACTTGCCCTTGTCATAAATATATCTTTTCCAGCCAAATATTCCGCTGCTCATTTCATCACTTATATCACGCTCTACCTTTTTCTGTGCTAAACGATAAACATAAGACTGCGCAAAATGCTGAGCGTGTGAATAATAACTAAACTGACTTTTGATTACATCATGGCCAGCCATTCTTGCTATAGATAGCATGTTGAAACCTTGGAGAGCCATGTTGATAATGGCAAAATGCCTTGTATCTCCTGACTTAATTCTGTCTAAATCATACTTGCCGTAAATACCTTCCACTACTTTTTCATAAAAATGCTTCTTCAGCAGATCAAAGTCCCTTCTGTTAATTCTCTCATTTTTCTTCGAGAACTTCGATTTTCTATATGCCCAGAGCAATTCCACTGGGAATAAGTATTTAGATTGTGATTCAATTGTGTTCAATAAGTTAATTGCATTATTAATGACTGTGTATGCTCTCTCATCGATTTCTATAGAGTCTATACGAACCTCAAAACCGGGTGTAGTAGATTCATTTTTTATTCTAGGAACTTTTATTCGATAAGGCGAATTATTATTTTCAACATATTCCAAGCAGTCTTTTTCTAACATTAAAAATTCCGACGGACGGAGAGGTAAAATATTGGTCAATAACCACCAAAGCATAATAGGAAAGAATTCTAATGTTTCTTCAGTGGGATGAGTTTGAAAATAGTCATTGATTATATCATCGAAAATCATTACGCTTTCAAAATCGGGCAGCTCCCTAACTGTCCTGTTCAATGTTTGGCTGTTACATAAATCAATAATACGCTCATAGTTGGATATTTTATAAAATAAAACGAAGCGCTTGATATCATTGGCCATTTGATAACCCTGATATGAATATTTTCGGCTCTGAGTTTCTAACAAAGCTTCCAACTTGGAAAACAAAGAGAAACCCTGGCTCTCTAAAATCGCTCTTTTAATAAGGACAACTTCATTATATATCGTAATAGGCGTTCTTCCCGATAGTAGACGGACAACGGTATATGCTTTAAGTGCTGTATTGAACTTTTTATAAACCTCGATGTCGAACGAAATAGTAATCGGATGATCAGCTATATTACATGGTAGCTGCCAGTTAACATCATGAAATGCACCCCAGACAAAATTACCTTCAGCTAGCTGTTCAAACATCTTCTCATATTGCTCTATATCAAATGTATCGAATTTCACATTTTGTTTTCTCTCTATCACCTCGTTTGCGTTAAGAGAATCTATTGTTATCCTGATCTCCAAAGAACCCACCTCTATTCTGCTATTCCAATAAGATTTTATGAGCTATATTCTCGATCCTTGTCCACGTCTTTTCAATCTCAATATATGCCTTGACCCTTTCATCCCCATATTTAAGACGAGCCTCTTTCCAAATAAATAATGCGTGCAGAAAGAACTTCGATTCTCTTTGCAGGATAATTTCATTCGTTTCTTGTTCGATGCTATCTAAGAGCCGATTTATTTCCTCATTTAATTGGATAAGCATTAAGTTACCGGGGATAACAAACTCACATGAAAAACAACTTTTCAACCTTGGATTTTTACAGGTTGGATATACTAGGCATTGTGCGTGTTCATTTTTAGATGGAAGATCGCCATTAGCCAGCTTGGATATAATCTCCTTTATTTCGTCTTGGGAGTAGTCTGTTAACTTGGAAATAACCGATTGTCGTTTCTTATAGATATCCTTAATAAATTCTTCTACGTTGGATGAATACGTCTTAGATGGGATAGGACTCAAACTATTATTGACAAACTTAGCTACGCTTTCTAACTCAAATGGTGACAATTCATTTCTAACCTGTTCAATTAAATTACTTCGTTGTTCTAAGGTGTCCTGCATGCCCTGGAACCGCGAGACGTATAAAACAAGGTAATTGTATAGCCAACCGAAATGGCCTCGTTTAAATAGGTTGTAGGATACTCTATTGATAGATCCATCTTTATTAGTGGCCTGGATGTATTGGCTTGTCGTGTCGGGGCTTTTATGGGATCTTGAAACCTGTGTGAGATGTAGCGCCAGGTCACTATCCTGGCCATCCTCCTCAGTTATGGAATAAAATAAGTATGTTGCAACAGAACGATTTAATTTTTGTGAACTAAATCGGAAATCGGCAAAGCCATTTAATCCGTCAAAAAATTTCAGGTGACGCTTCTTTCCTGCTGTACGAACTGTGTTAAATGTACCCTCCATAAACGTGTCCAGCAACTTCTCGCTATCTTCATATCTTCGATGTAGTTCTGAAATACACAAAGCCGTTGCCAAAGGGAGAACTAAATCAGGCGCAACGATGAATGTAAGCAATTCGTCCGTTTTACTTGTCCTCTTATAGCGAAAATGAGTGTACAGCTGGTTTATGACTGATTGACCTTGAAGTTCCGACATCTTATTTTCTTTAAACCAATCAAACGAATCAATATTGACCGATTCTATATCAATTGATGGTGTATTAACTATTAAGTCTTGACCTCGTATAAAATCAGTCAGTAACAGGATTGAATAGACCCACATATTGGAGTAAGATCGATCATTTATAGCATTTGCCGTGTGAGTGCTCAGCTCCCTGACATACTTATAAAGCCCATTAAATTCTTCCGGCGAGTAAACCTCTTTTTCTCTATTATTTTTTCTTACTGTATTAACATTAAACTCTTGATTAACTTCAATTCCCATTTGGTTGTATACATACTTTACAAAACGGATAAGCACTTTCTTTTCATCTTTTCGAATTGGTGATTTTTCACCTAACAGATTGGCTATATCGTCTTGGGAAAGTACATAGATCTCACGTTCAATTGTTGCAGAAAGCTTTTCATATAACCTTCTATACAGAAGAACCCGATCACGTTTGTATCTAGTGCTTCCATTTATATTATTTATCTGGAGTAAACAATATTGCAGATACAATTTCTTCGTTTCCTGCAAATTCTCCTGCGTAATACTATCCAGAGACTCTTTCAATTCTCTATATGCTACTTCAGGCGTGTAACTAACCTTCTTGCTTTTATTCGCTCTTGATTCCTCAAATTTTTCAATGTCAGATACAGGGATACGCCAAGCTCCATCTCTTTTAAATGCGTTTGGAAATATCCCATCCCCTATTAATTTGCTTATATTTGCATTGTGCTTATAATTTAATCGTTTAGCAGCATCTTCAGTCGTAAGGTTATTTTGATTGAATACATTTTGCTTCTCTTTTTTCCTTTGGTACTCGTCCAAACCATCTTTGTGAATCCAATACTTCCCCTTAAATTTAAATGCTTTGCCAAATGCCCCTTCGTTGATTTGAGACAAAACATTTTTGTGATTTATTTGCAATATCTCCGATAGTTCGTCCACATCAATACAATCTTGAATCTCTGGATTTTCTTCGACTGAAAACCTTTTTTTCGACAACTCCCTTTTTATTTTTTCTTGGTTCTTCTGAAGTTCTTTGATATCTATTAAGGGAATCCTCCATCCTGTTCCTATTTTAAAGGCATTAGGTAGATAACCATTATTTAAATAAAGGAGAACTGTGGATGTTGTTTTGTAACCCATTATTTTTGCTGCCTCAACAGTGCTGACAGAGCTTTCAATGCTTTTTTCCATCTCTTCTTGCTCTTGTTTTTTTCTAATTTGATACTCCTCTACGTCTTTAGATGGAACACGCAAGACGCCTAAACCATCCTTGAATGAATTGAGAAATTCATTGTTACGAATCATTTCCGTAACTTTCGCTGGGTTAACACCTAAGGTTTCTGCTACCTTTTTAATCTCTAAGTTTTCAGCCCTCATTTTTTCTATAGCCTCAATATCAGCCATAGGAATGTACCACTTATTATTTATTTGAAAGGCGTTTGGCAGTATTGATTTTTCTATTAACTGATTGATTGAAAACGTGGCTTTGTATCCTAATCTTTCCGCTGCTTCCCTAGTGTCCAAGCATCTATTCGTCTCATGCGAAGCATGTGATTTTTCATAACGTTGTACATCCTCAACGGGAATGCACCATTTATTTTTTTCTTTATAGGCATTAGGAAACTTTTTGGCCTTTATCAATTGATTGACCCTTGCTCTGTGTTTTATCCCTAATCTGCTTGCAACTTCAGCCGTATCCAACCCTATTGTTTCATCTCGTAGTTTATTGTTATCCAAAATCATTCATTCCTCGCAATTAATTTTGGTAGGTAAACTTCATGCATGTTTGAAAACTTTTCTTCGATTTTTCTTTGGATTCTCTCTGTTGATACCATGTATGTTAGCGATGAATTTATATTTGAGTCCCCTCTAAGATGGGCAATCTCGTAGGGATTTTCAGCATCTTCAGCAACCATATTGGTGAATGTGCCCCGTCCAATATGTGTGGACCACTTCATATATTTTAAATGCTTTGCTAATAACTTCTGGTCGTTGTCCCCATGATTTTCTAACAAGGCGATAAAATGATCCTTCACCTTTTGGAAGTATTGCCGGTAACTTCTCTGTGATAGAGCATTTCCATCGCGGTTAACAAACAAGGCATTGTTTCCGTCAAGTGGTTTATAAAGTTGAATATGATCTCGGAACAGACTATGTCCCCAATCGTTTATCTCTAATACCCGCTGCGTACGAACTTTTTTTACTGACGCATGCTCCTTCAAATCTGTTCTAAAGTTTTGGTTCTGCAGCTGAAGGATAAAGTCCCCCTCTTGCATTCTCCGTGCTACTTGGGTTCTTTTTAAATTTACAATCTCTGATACCCTCAGTCCCCCGAATAGTTGAAAATACAGACCCAGCGCTATAGGCTTTGCAACAGCAATCGCCACCTCTAACAACATAGGTATATAGTTAATTGGCAAAGTGTGTTCAATTTCTTTTGGCTTTTTTGTTGGATAAATTGGTTGAAAAGGAGATTCAAAATATGTGCCTAAGTGGGTTTCCTTTTTCTCAAGCACTCGTTCGGGTACTAAGGGAATTACATCAATTTTCATAAGCCAAAAGTAGAAAATCGTTAAAGTTCTTTCAGCATCCTTTACAGTTGAGGCTTTTACCCCTTTTAACGCTAAATGATTGAGATAGTCTGTTCCCATATTAATCGTCAGTTCTTTCATGGATGAAATACTTAAACTTCTCCTGTGATCTACTAAGTAATTCAGGAATTGAACGACATTATTAGCGTGCTTTCGTTGAGTGTTGAATTGTTTATTCTTCCAGTTGTCCATAATAAATTGACTAATTGGATGAATTACATGAACGTCTAATTTTATCTTCTTAAGACCGATTACAGCTAAATGTCTTTTTTCAATTTCTCCATTTTTATGAAATATATAATCCATCCACACTGGAACTGTAATAAATCTTATATTCAGATTTTTGTCCAAGTGGAGTACTTTATTGTCCAATAGGCCTCCCCCTCTATAATTCTTTTTTGTACATATTAAAAATTATTTATTATGGAAGGTATGCTTTGTAGCCTATCGTACCAATATTTCCCTATACGTGCAATAACTTAATTATTTATTTTGTTAGTTTGAAGGTTTTTGGCGTTTACAAGGCTCTCATAGGCTTTTATTGTGTACATATTCTTTATGTGCATTATTATGGAGATAAGTGGACCGCGAAGGGTCGAATATCTTCTATAGTATCTACAACCAGACGGGCGCCCGCGGGCAGACCATCAAGCGGCTGTGGATCAATTCGCTTGAGGCGGATGAAGTACGGAAAGGGTTCGAGAACCTGCGTGACAATCGGAAGGACCTGCAGCTGTATGAAGAGGCGAAGTCACGCCAGATCAGCGACTGGCTCGTCGGCATGAATGGCTCCCGTCTGTATACGCTGCTGCTGAAGGCGAAGGGCGTGCAGGAAGTGTTCCCGATCGGGCGCGTGCAGTCGCCCACGGTGTACTTGATCTACCAGCGGCAGCGGGAGATCGAGACGTTCGTGTCGGAGCCGTTCTTTGAAGCGGAGGCCTTGTTCACCGCAGCGGGCGGGACATATAAAGGAAAAGCGAAACTCAAGGAACCGAAGCGGGAGCTGATCGCAGACGCGCTGAACAGCCGGAACATCACGAAGCGGTCACCCGGTGTGATCACCGAGCTGAAGACGTCGGACAAGCGGATGCCGCCGCCTCAGCTCCATTCCCTTTCGACGCTTCAGGCGACGGCGAACCGACGCTGGAAAGCGAGTCCGGCAACTGTTCTTAAGACGATGCAGACGCTATATGAGAAAAAGCTCGTCTCCTACCCGCGGACAGACACGCGGCACATTACGCCGAGTGAATTCAATTACTTGGCGGCGGCGGCCGAGGACTATCAGCAGCTGATCGGACAGCCGTTCGATATCGTGTCGAAGTCGCCGAAGAAGCGATTCGTCGACAGTTCGAAAGTGCAGGAGCACTATGCGATCATCCCGACGAAGAAAGTGCCGACCGCGGCCGCTATTGCAAAACTGTCGCCGCTTGAACGCAACCTGTACGAAGAAGTCGTCCGGACTGCGCTTGCGATGTTCCATCGGGATTACTTGTACACCGAGACGAAAGTGACGACGGACGTCAACGGGCTGCCGTTCTTCACGACGGGCAAGACGGAAGTAGACAAAGGGTGGAAAGAGCTGTTCGCCGCCCCTCCGAAGAAAGGCAAGGACGCAGAAGAACCCGCCCTGCCGCCGCTCGTGAAGGATGAAACCGTCCAGAGCGAAATCGGCATCAAGGAAGGGGCGACCCAGCCACCGAAGCCGTACACGGAAGGCCAGCTGATCGCAATGATGAAAACGTGCGGGAAGCTCGTCGATGACCAGAGCGAGACGGATATTCTGAAGGAGATCGAAGGCCTCGGGACGGAAGCGACCCGAAGCGGCATCATTGAGACGATCAAGAAACACGGCTACATTTCCGTGACGAAGAATATCGTTTCCATCACCGACAAGGGACGGGTGCTCTGCCAAGCGATCGAAGGCAGTCTGCTTGCGAGCCCGTCGATGACCGCGAAATGGGAGACGTATTTGAAGAAGATCGGCAATGGTGAAGGGACAGGCATCCACTTCCTCGACAGCGTGTCGAAGTTCATCCGGAAGCTGCTGGACGATGTGCCGAAGCAGCTGGAACAGCAGACGATCGATATCGTGCTTCCGCCGAAGAAATCGTCCGGCCGGAAATCATATGCACCGGTAGAAGTCGCGCCGTGCCCGGCATGCAAGGAAGGGACAATCGTCGCGCGCAAGGAGTTTTACGGCTGCAGCAACTATAAGAACGGCTGCAAGCAGACGTTCCCCGGCGTGTTCCTGAAAAAGAAAGTGACGCCAGCACAAGTAAAACTCCTCTGTACGAAAGGCAAGACGAATGTCATCAAAGGCTTCACGTCGTCCGCCGGCAAGAAGTTCGATGCATCGCTTGAACTGAAGGACGGCAAGCTGAATCTCGTGTTTCCGAACGCTGAACATAAAGCATGAAAAACAGGCGGTGAGAAGGGATGGTCCCCTCTCGCCGCCTGTTTGTGCGTTATTGGATCGATTTCAGTTCGCTGACCATCTTGCCGTTTTTATCGACTGTCTTCACTCGCCCGATCCCTTTGACGAAGTACGATTTGTTCCCCTTCGTGTTCGTCACTTCTAACGCGCTCGTAAAGGTTTTATATGGTGTTTTGACAGTTTTGTTGAGACCGGTGATCGTGTTGCGTTCATAGACATCCATTCCCGGCTGCCACTTCGTGTTCAGTTTTATCGGGTAGAGCAATTCCGTCTCCGACTCTGACAGCGGGTGGATCATATAGAGGGCGTTTTTTGTCTCTCGCTGATCCATATGGTATACGCTGCCGTCGCCTGTGTCTTTAAACTCCCATAGGTAGCCGTGGAATGTCACTTCCGCAGGCTTGATGGTCACTTTTTTGTAAGCGACATGCAGTTCGCCTTTTTGCTGAGCGTAAATATACGTCTTTGTCAGATCATAGGCATAGCCGTCTTTGTTGAGCGTCCGCTGTTTGAACTCGTTGTTGAGACCGCGTGCCAGGAAAGCGGAAAACTGCTCACGGGTGACATTCGCAGTCGGGCGGAAGGTGCCGTCCGGGTAGCCCGTGATGATATGCGCCCCTGCCATTTCAAGGATTGCCGTATAGGCATTCATCTTGGATCCGACATCACTGAATCTGCCATAACTTCCGGCCATGATACCGAATGACCGTTCCAGAATGATCGCCATGTCGCCGCGCGATATTTTGTTGTTCGGGCGGAACGTGCCGTCTGCATAGCCGCTGATGATTTTGCGGTCTGCTGCGGATGCGATGTAGCCGCTGGCGCCGTAGTTTTTGCTGACGTCCTTGAATTTCGTGTTGCGCGGTGTGCTATCCAGGTTCAGCATGCGGCTGACCATGATCGCCGCTTCGCCGCGGGTGACGTCCTTCGCCGGTTGGAATTTCCCGTTCGAATAGCCACTGATGATGTTTTTGCTGACGAGGAAATTGATTTCATCGTGGAAGCGATTCGTTTTTGGAACATCCGGGAAGCCCGCTGCTGCTGCCGGCTGTGCTGCCAGCACGAACGATAGGGCGAGAATAGTAAACAAAGTAAATAGACGTTTCATGCAATCTCTCCTTTATTTTCCTTTTCTTAATCATACCAGTCTTCTGGAACCCTATCAACATATTACCAGTATTTAAATATTATTCTTATATTCGCTAATCACATACTTTGCTTCCTCAAATGAATCGATCTTGAGAGTACACGGATTGCTTAAGCGGTTTGGGGTACTGCTCGAGCGATTCTCGGGTGGCTTGAGCGTTTCCTCCCCTGCCCTGACAAAGAAGGCGAAGCCTACTATATTAACTTATTTTAATTGAGGGAAGGCACCTGGGTGTGGCCGCGGGAATGGAGCGGGTTGAGCAAATGAATGAGCGGGTAACCTGTGGAAACGAGCGGGTAAACTTGTGAATCGAGCGGGTTGTCGCCCTAAATGAGCGGGTACGCCGCATAAACGAGCGGCTAAGCGCGGGAAACGAGCGGGTTTGCCGGCGCGGCTGTGACGCGCCGCATTCCGCCGCTCGCTTGGACGAGGGTCGTGCGGTACAATGGAGGAAATTGGTGGTAACGGAGGAATGGCAAGATGGTAAAGAGACGGTACCGGAATATAGATGCAAATGCACGGCCGGCGACATTCGGTGAGCTGATGCGCTGGCGGCGGGAACGGGCAAGCAAGAAAAAGGACATGCGTTTCAAAATCGGTCAGGCTCACGAGAAGCGGCCGGCTTACTTGCGGGAAAATGTGAGCGAATTTACAGTAACGTGGATCGGCCATTCGACGTTTTTGATCCAGATGGATGGACTGACGATCATCACCGATCCGGTATTTGCAAAACGGATGGGGTTGGACCGCCGGCTGGAAAAACCGGGATTGACACTTGCGGAGCTGCCGCAGGTCGATGTCGTCCTGTTATCACATTCCCATTATGATCATATGGACGCCGGCTCTTTGCGTGGATTGAAAGGGAGCCCGATCCTCCTCGTTCCGGACGGTCTCGGTCCGAAAGTGCGCAAACTGATGAAACAGAATACGGTCCATGAGGTATCTTGGGGCGCCCATGTGCAGATCGGACCGCTAACATTCCACTCGGTTCCCGCGCAGCACTGGACGAAGCGTACACTGACCGATACGAACACGTCGCACTGGTGCGGGTGGGTGATCTGTCCAGATGACGAGCATGCCGATCGTACCGGCACCGTCTACTTCGCCGGCGACAGCGGCTATTTCCAAGGATTCCGCGGGATTGGTGATCGATTCCCAGATATACGTTATGCTCTCCTGCCGATAGGTGCCTATGAGCCCGAGTGGTTCATGGGAGCACAGCATATGACGCCGGAGGAAGCCATCCAAGCGTTTTCTGATATAAACGCCCACGTGTTCGTCCCGATGCATTACGGAGCGTACCACCTGGCGGATGACACAACGGAAGAAGCACTGGACCGCCTGTTCTCTGAGTGGCGGCGGCGCGGACTGGAGCCAGAACGGCTGCGGCTCTTCAAACACGGGGAGACACTGATCGAACCGCGCGACTCGTGATGCCGGCAGTTCCTCATAGTAAAAGCACCTTTCCTCGAAGGAAAAGGTGCTTTTTTATCATGTTCGGTCCCAGAACCGCATCTGAGCTACGGCTGCGGTGAACTCTTCGCCAAAGTTCTTGCTGTTGTCGGCAAACACGACACCCGCCATATTATTCTGTCCTGTCTGTTGCAAGTATTGCTGACCTGACGCCGCCACACCAATCGGCTTGTAATGTTTATAGGCGACGGTGATGTATTCGTTCATGTCGTAGTTGAATTTATCTGGGTTTTTCGGTGTTCCACCAACGACGTAGAGAGAATCCATCAAGTACGGGCTCGTCGTCAGGAATGTCTCATTCACTTTCAATTGAGTGCCATCGCTGCCAGTCACCGTACCGAGGGTTTCGCTGATAATCACGACGAATACGCCATATTTCTCCAAGACATCCAGCGTTTCTTTGACCGCATTCGTATCAAAGCCATTGGTGATCAGCACACCGACCTTTTGGGAATAGGCATACTTTGGCGTGCTCGCCTGGCTGAGCGATGGGTACTGAGTCGAGACAGGGACATTCGTTCCGCTCGGCCGGTTGACGCCGATATTGTCTGCGACGATATTCGCCATCTCCTTATCGACGTTGACGAGCATGTCGACGTTCTGCTGGCGGACCGATTCGCTCTGGACACAACCGAGCTGGAAGCTGAGCGCTTCGATGGTGTGCTGCTTTTCAATCGGTGTGAGACTGTTCCAGAAGATTCGAGGCTGGGAGAAGAAATCGTCGAACGACTTGCTTCGTGCCCGGATGACATGCCCTTCAACTTTCTTCGGATAAGAGGAGTACCCTCCCTCTTCGGGCGGCACTGTGTATGGCGTATTATCCGAAATGGAGTTGTTGTGGTAGTTTGTCTGGTCGACATCGATTCGATACCGCATGAAGCCCTTTCGGGTATTATTGGTGAATGGACAGAGTGGACGGTTAATCGGCAAGTCTTGGAAGTTTGCACTGCCGAGCCGGTGATACTGCGCACTCTGGTATGCCATCAGTCGACCTTGAAGAACGGGGTCGTTTGAGAAGTCAATGCCGGGCACGACGTTTGCCGGGTTGAAGGCTACTTGTTCGAGTTCGGCAAACTCATTGTCGACATTCCGGTTCAATGTCATTTTCCCGATCAGCTGGACTGGGATGAGTTCTTCTGGCCAGAATTTAGACGGGTCGAGAATGTCGAAGTCGAAGTTGAATTCTTCATCTTGTGAAAGGAGCTGAACTCCGAGCTCATATTCTGCATACGCCCCTCTGTCGATCGCTTCCCGCAGATCACGACGGTGGTAGTCCGGATCAATACCGCCAATCTTTTGTGCTTCGTCCTGCAGGAGGGAATGGACCCCGAGGACTGGTTTCCAGACGAACCGGACGAAGGTCGCGACTCCTTGTTCGTTAACGAGCAGGTACGTGTTGATCGACCAGGACTCCATCATCCGGTAACTTCTCAGAATTCCACGGTCGGACATGACCCATAACGTCATATGAAGACCTTCCTGGTTGTTTGCCACGTAATCCCAGAAGTTATCGTGTGCCCCGGCGGCTGTCGGCATGCCGCTCCTCGGTTCTGGCTGATACGCATGCAAAGCATCCGGGAACTTCATGGCGTCCTGATTGATAAGGACAGGCATGGCGATCGTCGTCAGGTCATAGTTGCCTTCTTCCGTGTAAAACTTCACACCTTTACAGCGCAGATCGCGGGCCGTGTCTTTCGATCCGCGTGGCCCCTGAACGGTCGAGAACCGAACGAATACAGGTGTTTTCTTGCCCTCTTCCTGAAGAAACCCTGCTTTCGTGTATTTTTTCATGGACTGATAACATTCGAACTCCCCATGAGCTCCGTACCCTCTTGCATGCACTTTCCGTTCCGGGATCGGCTCCCGGACAAAGTGTGTCATCTTTTCAAAAAACTCATAATCCTGCCGCAAGGATGGGCCCCGAATGCCCGCCTTCAGCTGATCCTCATCATTCGATCGTTTTAACGATTGGTTCGTCGTCAGCGGGTTGCCAGTGTTTTGGATGCGAAACTCCTCTAACTGTTCAAGCTTACGATTCGTAACCGATTCGTTATGTTCATCGGAAAATCGATTATCCATAGATGCGCACCTTTCTCATCGAGTTTTTCAACCATTTACAGTGTATGCAAGCAGAAAGCCTTTCATTCCGACAACTGAAGATTATCAATTCTGCTATTGAAGTTTTTGGAATACACTGTATAGTTATAGGCAAACTTATAGAGAAATTTTGGAAAACACGCAAAAAGGGGAGGCTGGGATGAACCGTACCTATTTAACACACGAATTTTTACTGACCGCCACCAGTAAACGGACCATTCCGTTTCTGCTGTTCATCGGCATCTTGCTACTAAGTTATTGTTTCCTGCTTATACCGAACCGGGAGACAGCCGAAACTCTGCATCCTGATGAAACCCGTTCGTATTTAACAAAATTGGAGGTAGAACAGGAACAGCGGCTGAGTAACGGCAACACCGGAATCATTCTCCGAACAGGCGAACCGGTCTTTGCGGTGAATGCTTACTATCAGGGATTGTTTTCCGCTCTGTTACACTCCTACGAGGATCGCAACTTTCTCCGCTACCTCCATCTGCGAGCGAGCTACTTGGAAACCGAACCCACTGTTTACACCCAGGACGAGAACCTGTTCAGCAACTCACCTTTCCCGGTGAAAGACCGAGAACACTTGTATCACCAGACGATGCTCCGTTATCAGGATTACCTGTCCAATAATCGGCAGATTACGGAAGGGCTGCTTTTTGAGAAGACGGGGATACAGTCACTTCAGATTTTCCTGCAAACGTACGGATTTTTCTTCATTCTCTTTTGTGCTGTCTATTTTAGCAGCGATATTCTTTCACGGGACCGCACGCACCGCACTGTTTTGCAAGGTCTCCCGATATCCTGGTACCGCCAGCTGAACCTGAAGTCGCTGGCTGCATTCCTGTACACGCTGCTGATTGTCATGGGAGTGCTGGTTGCAGGGTTCTTGCTGCTGGCTGTCCAATACGGTGTCGGGCCGTTCAATTTAGACGTACCGATCATGACGGCACAGCATACATTCGGCATCGAAGAATATGGAGTGATAGGTATTCTAAAATTCTTAGGTCTGTCCTTGCTGGCCGTTCCGTTATTGGTCTTTCTTGTAATCCGTCTAAACGTGATTCTCGGCCTGGTGGTTAAGAATGAATGGATTGTCCTGTTGCTCGGTACATTGGCGATCTTCTCCGAGCGTCTATACGCCACCCGATCGACGAGAGAACTGGCCGGCGTGGACGTCAGCTATTTTCCTCAAACCTATTTTGATTTTGGAAAAATCGTAACAGGTGAGACAAATTTCCTGTTGAACACGGAGACGATCACACTCGCAAAAGGCTTTGTTGTGCTGCTGATCACCCTGCTCGTTCTTGAGGTCATTCTGTTCGCTCTGTCCCGCGTGATTACCAAGAGGCGCCTGTATCAGTCCCGATGACATTACAGATAAGGAATGAGTCTGCTTATGAAATGGTATTACTTTCTATTTGAATTGAAGATGCTTTTCCATAATCGGAAGAATTGGCTTCTTGGCTTCGCACTGATTCTCTTTTTTCCCTTGTATTATGAGCAATACAGTCAACAGCCGGTGGAAACACTGCGTGACCTAAAAAACGAAGAGGCGGAGGAATTCAATTCAATTTTTAAAGCGTTTCCGGATGAGATTCGCGAGACGCAAGAAGGACAAGAAATTTATGATAACCTCACCGAACAAGCCTCTCTTATAAACATGCAGCGATTCTACCTATGGGATGACACACAAAACGACGACTATATTAAAGACGGACTTCGTCTAAACGAATTGCGTCTCCAACTGCATGCGGCTGGCAACAAGGGGATCCATCCAAGTTTTATCATGCCTGAAGAAGAGATTGAACAGGAACTTGCCCTGCTGAATTACTACAAAGCGCACAACATTTCCGTAGTCGCCGACCCATTCGTTGCCAGCCAGTTTGTACCGACAGCTCTCGATAAGATCAGTGGTATTCCTTTCAGTCTCTTTGTGCTGCTGATCGGCAGCAGTATGCTGCTGCATGATCGGCTGAACCGTTCGGTAATGAGCGGTCTGCCGATTTCCTACATGCAGCGATTAGCCGCTAAAGTTGGCATTCACCTGATGCTGATTGCATTTTTCCTCACCGCTTCGATCATAGCAGGCTGGATTTACACCGGACTGAAGGCAGGCTGGGGCAGTGCCGACTCCCCTGTCCTGCTCTATTCCGACGGTGCGTACACCGCTGTGTCCACTGTCCAGTATATTGTGCTGCAGGCATGTGCGCTTCTGCTCACCGGTTTGCTGCTGTTAGTTCTCTTTGTGCTCGTCCAGGAACTGACAGCTAACACGTACGCCAGTGTGCTGGCTATCGTGTTCTTGCTATTGTTGCCTTCCTTGCTGCTGGCAGCAGGTGTCCCTGCAGCAGGCTGGCTGGCCCCGCTTGCAATGGTGAATACGGGCGCAGTACTGGACGGCAAGGCAGCAGTCCAATTCGCAAGCATCTCAATGGATTATCCACATGCGTTCTTATGGTTTACCGGGCTAACATTCTTCTTGCTGGCAGTTCTGTATACGCTGAATCGGCAGCGGCACGTTCGGCGGATTTCTCTACGCCGAATCACCAACTAACTGAAGGAGGTACGGCTATGTTGAAACTTACGGATATCTCGATTGCCTATCCAGGTAAAGTGATACTTGACAACTTGACTTTCACTGCTGAACAAGGAGAAATCATCGGCGTTGCCGCTCCGAATGGAACCGGCAAAACGACCCTGTTTAACATCATTGCAAACTATACAAAACCGGATTCAGGGCAAGTGCTGTTCAATGGCAAATATTCCTATCGAAGTGAAAAAGATGAGGTGATGATTCATAAGCAGCTGACGACATTTCCTGAACAGAAAGATCTGTTCGACGAGTTAACGGGAGTTGATCACCTGAAGCTGTATGCTTCAATGTGGAACGGATCATCTAAGCAGGTTCCCGCAATTATCGACCGGCTTCGGATGGGCCACTATGTAAAGAAGAAAGCAAAGACCTATTCACTAGGCATGCGTCAGCGCCTCTGTTTCGCCATGATGATGGCTGCCAATACCCCCATTATGCTGATGGATGAGGTGATGAATGGACTGGACGTCGCTAACGTTGCGCTAATATCTGAATGTCTGGCAGACATGAAACAAGAAGGCAAGTTGGTCTTTGTCGCCTCTCATTTGCTGGAGAACCTCGACTTGTATGCAGACCGTGTCATCTTCCTCAAAAACGGACAAATCGTTCATGAGCAACAATTGACTAAGGAGCGGGATTCCTACTTGAAAGTGGAGCTGCTGCCTGAACAGTACAACCTCCTTAAGGAGACGGACACATTACCTGATAATCATCTCTATATTGCCCGCCATCTGCTCTGTCTGCCATTGGAAGGCATGGCCATGCATGAACAGACCAAGTGGATAGAACGGCTGCTGACGATAAGCAATGAAAAGCTGACGGTGGGACCCCTCGGAACGGTGGAGTATTATGAAAAATACTACTCGTAACTCCCTCCTTCTTCTGATGGCGACATTACTGGGTGTCGCAGGCTGCCAGTCTAAGGAGATTCCTTCAACTGAATCCGCAGTCCGCTACAGCCAGAATTTCGAACTGACCGGTCGTGAGAAGGAGGAACTGATCGGCCCGCTGCATCCCGGACTGTTTGCAGCTGTCGATCGGAACAATCCGGACGCTGAACAGGTCTCGATCCCTGTTGTTCCGAAGTCTGGGGAATCTATTGATCTCCCGGCTGGGCGCTACCGGGTCACTGGCTACCCGACAGGCAACATCGAACTTCTGGATGCAGAAGGGAAACCAATTCTTCGCGAGATTGTCGGTGATTATGCGGGCGCCCACAGCCTGACCCTCTCAGTCGGGGAGTCCTTTAGCATCCGCGCTGATGGCGGCTATGATTCCGTGGACATCTCTCCTGTCGCTCCTTCCATGGAGAACGTACTGACCGCTGGTGTCTGGGAAGTCGGTACGGATATCGCCCCCGGCCGATATACTATCTCGCAAGATGGGGTCTATGGCTATCTGCAGCTCTTTGATGAGGGAAAGGACCCGCTGCTGTTCGAGTTGATCGGTGGTACAACAGGTAGGACAGAGGGGCAAATCGAGCTAAAAAAAGGCCAATGGTTACGAGTGACACAGACGGATTCTATCGTGTTTACCCCTGCTGAACATTGACTGCACCCGCATTGGGAAAACGTCATCTCTCTATTATGAGGGATGACGTTTTTTAAATTTAACGTTTTCTTTATCTTATATAACTATAATATTGCTTATCTTCTGTCTATTTGGTACCTTGTATTAATAGAGAGGCTGTACAAATATTTGACAGCGATTGCTCATTGGGGGATGAGTGAACGCGGTGAGTCAGCAGCTCGCATGAACTGATAAAGGGGATGAGCAGGTGACAGTCGAACTGAAAGAGTCTCAGGTCCGGGATACACAGGATCTGCCGCGGACGACGGATGGAAAACTGGATTATGATCGGATCATCGAGACACCGGAGTTCAAGAAGCTGGTTAAAAAGAAGAACCGCTTCATCACTCCTTACACGATCGCGTTTTTTGCGATCTATCTGCTGCTTCCGGTGCTGACCGGCTACACGAAGATTTTGGAGACGCGTGCCATCGGCTGGATGACATGGACATGGGTGTATGCGTTCGGACTGTTTGCCATGGTCTGGGTTTTCACACAGATCTATGTGAAAAAAGCACGTGATTTCGACAAAGACGTTGACCAGATCATTGAAAAACACGTTCGTGACTAAAGGGGGATTTTTTGTATGAGCTGGATTTCTATCGCTATATTCTTCGCAGTAATTATATTAACACTCTACATTACCTACTGGGCAGCTAAACAAACCACGACAGCCAGTGATTTCTATACGGCAGGCGGATCGCTTTCCGGATGGCAGAACGGCATGGCCATTGCCGGAGATTACTTGTCGGCCGCTTCGTTCCTCGGAATTGCCGGTGCCATTTCACTGAACGGGTTTGACGGCTTCTATTACAGCGTCGGCTTCTTGACAGCCTATCTCGTCGTGCTGTTCCTCATTGCTGAACCGCTTCGGAATCTCGGAAAATATACAATGGCCGATATGATCGGATCTCGTTTCGGAGCTAAGAAAGTACGCGGTGCGGCTGCACTCAATACAATTACGATTGTTCTGTTCTACATGCTGGCACAGCTGGTCGGAGCCGGTGCGCTCATTAAGCTGCTGTTCGGTATCGAGTATTGGATCTCCGTCATGATCGTTGGGGTCATGATGCTCATTTACGTATTATTCGGCGGGATGACCGCAACGAGCTGGGTGCAGATTGTCAAAGCAATCCTGCTGATGATCGGCACGATTGTCATCTCATTCCTCGTGCTCATGAAATTCAACTTTAACTTTGTCGGCATGTTCGACGTCATGCGGACGGCGACCGACCACGGGGAATCATTCCTCCATTCCGGTGTCGTTTATAAGGATCCGATCGGTCTGATCTCTGTACTGCTGGCGCTGGTACTTGGAACTGCGGGACTGCCGCACATCCTCATGCGCTTCTTTACAGTGAAAGATGCAAAAACAGCCCGCTCCTCTGTCGTCTATGCGGTATGGATCATCGGCATTTTCTATGTACTGACTATTTTCCTCGGGTTCGGGGCAGCAAAGTTTGTTGGATCGAAAGCCATCATTGCTGAAAACGCAGCAGGTAACATGGCCGCTCCGATGCTTGCCGGTGTGCTTGGCGGAGATGCATTGGAGTCCTTCGTGGCAGCGGTCGCTTTTGCAACGATTCTCGCAGTAGTTGCCGGACTTGTATTGTCTGGGGCGTCTGCAATTGCACATGATCTGTATGCTGAGATCATCATGAAAGGCAAAGTGACAGAGAAACAGCAGGTACGCGCCGCCCGCGTCGCTGCGATCAGTGTCGGCGTCGTCTCGATCGCTCTGGCGCTCGGCTCGGAAAAGCTGAACGTCGCGTTCCTCGTGTCCCTGGCATTTTGTATCGCCGCTTCTGCCAACGTACCGACCATCCTGATGACGATTTATTGGCGGAAGTTTAATACGACGGGTGCCGTGGCATCTATGCTGACCGGCCTGATCACCGCTCTCGTGCTCGTAGCGGTCAGCCCGAATGTCATCAACCCGGTGCCGGGCGCAGCCTTCTTCGTCGGCGACCCGCTCTTCCCATTCGTCAATCCGGCAATCATTTCTATTCCGGCCGGTTTCCTGGCAGCCGTGATCGGAACATACGTCGGAGCGAAGCGTCATGAGGCAGAGGAAGTCGCCTATGCGGAAGTACGCTTCAAAGCGGAAACAGGATACCGCGGATTGTAATTTTGAATTTCATTGACTCCAAAAAAGCCCGGCTGTCCGTTTTTGAAACGGACAGCCGGGCTTTCAATTAGTTGGTCTTCCGACTTTCCGTGCGATCGATCAGGAATGTCATCAGCACGAACAGCGCAAACGCGATCAGCAAGATCGAGCCGCCGACAATGTAGAAAATAAGCGCAAATGTCGAGTTGACGTTGAATGGCTGAAGAAACTGCAGCCACATCCCGGTGGTCAGTCCGATCGACCCGACGATCGCCGCCCAGCCGTGTACGCTGACAAGTTTCACCGCCCGGACGCGGTAGATCTTATAAAATACACCCCATGAGAACACCGACAGCCAGCCGACAAGCAAAATATGGGCGTGAATCGGTTTGAAAGCATACGACCCCGATCCCGCCATATGGGACCCAAGAATAGTACCTACTAATCCGAATAACGCCGCCAGACGTATTAACCGTATGCTCCACTTCTCCTGCATGTTGCATTCCTCCTGTGTCGTTCTGATTACTTCTATCTTATAATCTGAACATGAACGCAACATGTACAGCACATTACAAACTCGGGAGGGTGATCGTAAAGGCAGTCCCTTTCCCTTTTTCACTGGCCACTGTAATCGTGCCACTGTGGAGCTCGACGACTTGCTTAACGATCGACAGACCGAGCCCCGTCCCTTCCGCTGCCTGTGTCCGCGAATCGTCTTCGCGATAGAAACGGTTAAAGATCCTGTCAATATTCTCTTCTGCTATGCCGATGCCAGTATCCCGGATGAGCACGGTGACCGATGACTCGTCACAAGTGAGCATTATGTCAATCGTACCGTACTCGTCCGTGTACTTCAGCGCATTCGAAAGCAGGTTCTCCCAGACTTTCTCCAAGAAGGCCGGATCACCTGTCAGTTCGGCGTCTTCGATTTCCATCGACAGGGAGATCTGCTTATCTTCAAGCAGCCACCGGTATTTGCGCACTGCTTCCTTAAGCTGATCACTGACACTGAAACGGACCGGCTTCAACGGACTCATCATCTGGTCAAGGGACGTCAGAAGGAGCAGCTGCTTCGTGAGGGATGACAGTCTGTCCGTCTCTGACTGAATCACTTTGGCGTAGCCGGCCCGTTGCTCGTCTGGGAGGTTCTCGTCCATCAGCAGGGCTGCATACCCTTTGATGTTCAGCAGAGGCGACTGGAAGTCATGTGATACATCACTGATAAACTTCTTACGGATCAAATCATTCTCCCCAAGCCGTTCGGTCATTTTTTGAAAACTTTCCGCCAGCTGACCGATTTCATCCTTCTGATCGATTGTCAGGATGTTGCTGAACTCTTCTTTGCCCACTTTCTTTGTCGCCAGCGTCAGCTGGGTGATTGGCCGGATCAGACGTTTCGCGACAATCAGCATAGCCAGAAGGCTGGTGATTGCCATGACGATGACCATTCCGCCGAGCAAATAGTGGACTTCCGTGAAGAGCAGTTTAATGTCGGGCCTCAGGAACAGCGCATAATTCTTTCCTCCATACATAAGCGGAACACCGACTGTATTTGCAGTTTCATCCGCAAAAAAACCAGTCACAAATGTCTCAGTTGGAAACTCCCTCATTCCATGATAAACAGCTCCATTTACTACAGCCGCCGCCCGGTCAGCCGGCAAATTATTGACACGGAAAAGCTGCCCGTACCGCTGCTCATTCAAATCCTGGTCGATCAGCAGGAGTTTGTAACCGGCAGCTGCCTGCGTATTCAAATAAGCTGTAAGATCTTGCGGCTCACTCACTTCGATGTACGAGGCGATTTCCCGGACGATCGCCATGTTTTTTGCGTCATTCGAGCCTTTCAGATTCTGGTGATAATACGTATTGACGACTAGGAACGCCGACACTGCGCTGAATGCCATGATCCCTGCTGTGTAAAGGAGAAACTTTCCGTACAGAGACCTCATAGTGTGCTCGTTTCCAGTTTATATCCGACTCCCCGCACCGTCACGATCTTGATTTGTTCAGGAAGCCCTTCCAACTTGTCCCTCAGGCGCTTAATATGCACATTCAAGGTTTGTTCGTCCCCTTGGTAATCGTAGCCCCACACGCGCTCCAGCAGTGTCTCCCGGGTGAATACCTGATTGGTCCGGGAGGCGAGAACTGAGAGAAGTTCAAATTCCTTGAGTGGCAGCAGCAGCACTTTCTTACCGATGGATACTTCGTAGGTCTGCCGATTGATCGACAGTGGCCCCGCTTCGATGAACACATCAACTGCCTTTTCATACCGCCGTAAGATCGCCCGGATTCTAAACAGCAGCTCCTTCGGTTCAAACGGCTTCACCAGATAATCGTCCGATCCGGCAAGGAACCCTTTCTCCTTGTCTTCAAGCTCCCCCTTCGCCGTCAGCAGCAATACGGGGATATCCCAGTCCGACCGAAGTTTCTTGGTCAGCGTATACCCATCCATTTCCGGCATCATGACGTCGACTACTGCCAAGTCTGGGACCTGTTCCCCGATCTTCTCGAGAGCTTCCTTCCCATTCCGGGCTTTGACAACCGAGTAGCCTGCTGCCGAAAGCGTAATACGTACAAGTTCCACAATATTCGGGTCATCATCGACTGCTAATATAGTCAGCATTCATCCCACCTCTTTCTTCCCGGCCCGGTGCCATTCCGCATTCAGCAGACCGGATATCAGAATAATGACCGCAGTCATATACAGCCATACCACGAGCATAATGATACCTGAAAACTGGCCATACAATCTTGTGTAATCCACTGCCGTCACCCAGCCTCCAAACAAATAGGAGAACAGCTGCCACCCGAGTGCCGAAAGGACAGCTCCTGGCAGCACGTGACGAAATAATAACTTTCCACTTGGCACAAATTTGTAGAACATGAGAAAGAAAAAGAAAAGGAACAATGTCCCGAGTCCCCATTTCACTTTTGGCCAAAGGAACAGCCAGCCTTCCCAGTCATCTACCCTGTCATAATACGAGACCACCTCATGCAGGATGTTTTCAACGAAAGGAAGCAGCAGCGACAAGGGAACAATCAGCATGAACAGCAGGGTGACTCCTAAATCACGGAACAGGGAGAGCCAGAAGCCCCGCCTCCTTACATAGCCGTTTGCCAGATCCAGCGAGCGGGCCAATGACTGGACGGTGACAGAAGACAGCCAGAACGCACCGGCCAGACTGAGGTAGAGCCACCTGCCCTTCCCGTTCCGCAGCACCTCCTGTACATTATCCTCGATCAGCGCAAACGACTGCTCCGGCAAAAAAGGCCGCAAGAAACGAAAGAGCATTTCCTCATTCACCGGAAATAAGCTCAATAATGATAATACAAATATGAAGAACGGCAGCATGGAAAGAAGTAAGTAATAAGCAGTCTGAGCAGCCTGATCATAGAAGCGCTCAGCCAGAAACCGACGCAAAACGGTAAGCCCAATATTCACAGCAAACCCTCGATTCAGTGTAATAACCAGCAGTTTACCCATCGGCATGCCCAACGCATGCCTTCTCATTATATCTTATTCCATTCTACGCCATCTCTATGTCCGCGGTCTACAAACCGCCGCTGTACCGAATAATCGTACTCATAAATCTCGAGAACCGCTCATAAATCTCGAGAACCGCTCATAAATCTCGAGAACCGCTCATAAATCTCGAGAACCGCTCATAAATCTCGAGAACCGCTCATAAATC
>DAMDKL010000021.1:0-35955 GCA_032099885.1 Sporosarcina sp. | reverse complement strand
CATAGCAGCCTAATCAAGGTGTTTTATAGATGTCTCAAATCGCTATGTCAGTCTATCAGGGGTGTTTTTACGTTTCATTCATTCATCCGGATTGGCCTTTCCTTCGGCAGCATCCAGGAGAGCAGGAGGATCAGCGCGCAGAAGACGAGACAGACCCCTGCGATCGTGTGCAGATGCTGGAAGTCGAGATGGCGGTTGAACGTGATGCCGAGCAGGCTTGAAGACAAGATCGAGCCGATGTAACGGCTTGTCTGGAAGAGACCTGACGCAGAACCTGTTTCTTCAGGGGACACATGGTCATACAAGGCCGTCTGCGATGCGATGTTGTTGAATCCGCTGCTGAGTCCGAGCACCAGCATGATGGTGAGGAGCCAGTAGATCGGCGAACCTTCTTGGAACGTCAGCAGGAGAGCGGTGCCGGCTGCCAGAAAGGACGCACCGATCAGAAGCGGTGTCCGTGAGCCGGTTGTCTCGATCAGGCGTCCGGCCACAGGTGAAATGAGTACGGCCGGGCCGGCGAGTGCCAGCATCAGGAGGCCGGTGTGCTTTTCGCTGAGGTCCAGCACTTGCTGCATGAACAGCGGAAAGCCGAAGAAGTAGCAGTAGTAGACCAGGTTGATGGTGATGAACTGCAGGTAGACACGCAGGACCGGCTGGTTGCGCCCTAATGCCCTAACGTCGATGAACGGATCGGCGTGCTTCGTTTCATATCGATAGAAGGCGGCCGTCAGTACGAGGAACGCCAAAAGTGCCGGGAAGCTGACCCGGTTTTCGAGCGACAGTAAAAATAGGATCAGGCTCGTCATCAAAGCAATGAAAAGTCCGATGCCGATGAAGTCGATCCGCTTCAGATCGATGGCGGTGCGGCCTGTGGCGGGAAGGACCAAGATAGCCATCGTGAGGCCGATAGCGATGAACGGCAGGTTAATGAGGAATACAGCCGGCCAGTCCCAGGAAGCGATCAGAAACCCGCCAATCGACGGACCGAACGCAGCGGAGGTGGACGAGAAAATCGAAAGTGCAGCGATCGCCTTCGCCTGGCCATCTGAAATCAGGGTGCGGACCATGCTCATGCCGCTCGGGAACAAGGTGGAACTCCCGATTGCCTGCAGTGCCCGGCAGCCTACAAGGGATGTGAAGTTCGGGGCGAAGGGAGCCAGGCTGGAGGCCAAGGCTACAATCAGCAGGCCGGCGACGAACAGCCGCTTCGGACCGAACATATCGCTGAGCTTGCCCATGACAGGCTGGGCAGCGGCGCTCGCCAAGTAGAAGATGGAAATCAGCCAGGAAGCGTCCGCGAAATCGAGCCCATACTCCCGCTGCATCCGGGTCAATGCGACCGCAATCATGGAGGAGTTCAGTGGATTCAAAAGCGTGCCGAACCCGATTGTCAGCACGAGAAGTTTCGGATTCAGTTTGGTTGTGCGCATCACATTTCACCTGCTTTGGAGGTGCCTGTGCGCCACACAATTCGGGCACTAATCAGAATTGTGTTCAAGTTGTGTGGCGCACAGGCACCGATCCGACAGCAAAAACCCTCTGGACCGGAGTTCCGGTCCAGAGGGTTTTAGGTTTCATTTTCACGAGTAGGTCAATTGGCCGCTGCGAAGGGAGCAGTGTCATCAGCGGCACTCGGAGATGCGGAGGCCATGTAGTCGATGATCATCCTGCCAATCTGGGCGAGTGTCTGCTGGCCTTCGTGGTTGTAGTCCCAGTTGGTGGTCAGGACGGCCAAGTCGACGTGAATGACGTCGTTTTCGAAGTAGGCGATATCATGTTCGACACCCGGCAGCGTGCCGGTCTTGTTGCCGATGATGAGAGTTTCATCGAAAATAGGCTGGAAGGCCGGGAGTTTGTCAATCAGCTGCTGGTCGCGCATGATCGTCTTCAGCTGCTGTTTGCTCGTCAGCGATAAATATTCGCTGTCAGGATGCAGGCACTCGAGGAAACGGACCATATCCCGTGCAGTGGCGACATTTTCAAGACCGAGGGCGAGTGCGTCGTAGTCCATGAATTTCCGGGTCACCTTCGAATCGGCCGCGCCGACCTGGTCGAAGAACGCCTGAATCCGGTTGAGTCCCGTCGCTTCGATGACGAGATTGGCTGCAGTATTGTCCGAAACGATGATGGACAGGGTGAGCGCATTCAGCAGCGTGATCTGTTCCATACCGGACAGATAGGCGAGGACGCCCGACCCGCCGACCGGTTCGCTGATCGGTAAAAGTGCATTCAAATCGATTTCTCCTCGGTCTGCCGCTGCAAGACAGGCCATTGCGATCGGGACTTTCAGGATGCTGGCGGACCGTTGCACCTCATCTGCTCCGATCGAAACCGTGCCATCGGGCGTCCGTACATACATGGAAACTGTGCCGTCCGCCTCTGCTGCCAATGTCTGAAGCTGCAGCTCTAGTTGTTTGAAATCCATAGCGCTCACCATTCCCCTTGCCATTTTTCTTTTATCCTACCATATTGTGGCGTAGCAATAGCACTACTTTTTTATTCGGGTACCTGTGCGTCACACAATTCGGACACGATTCTGAATCGTGTCCGAATTGTGCCGCGCACAGGTACGCTTATCGGAGGTGCGCTTATCGGTTACGAGAAGGGGTAAACTGGAAGGGACAGAACGTAAATTCAAATGGCAAAGGAGAGGGTTATGATGGATTTCAAGAAAATCACAATCGCAGGAAGCGGGGTCCTCGGCAGCCAGATCGCCTTCCAGACAGCGCTGAAAGGGTTTGACGTTTCAGTTTACGATATATCAGATGAAGCACTCGAAAAAGCGAAGGAGCACGTCAAGAGCCTGAAACCGTATTATAAGAAGGACATCGGCATGACGTCGGAGGAATTCGACGAAGCGTACGGACGGATGCACTTCTTCAGCAATCTCGGTGAAGCGGTGGAAGATGCCGACCTGGTCATTGAGGCGATTCCGGAATCGGTGCCGATCAAGACTGCGTTCTACGAGCAGCTCGGCAACCTTGCGCCCGAGAAGACGGTCTTCGCGACGAATTCATCAACGCTGCTGCCGAGCCAATTTGCTGATGCGACCGGACGGCCGGCGAAGTTCCTGGCACTTCATTTTGCAAATGAAATCTGGAAGAACAACACCGCCGAAGTGATGAAGCACCCGGGTACCGACCAGCAAGTATTCGACGATGTGGTCGAGTTCGCAAGGGCGATCGGCATGGTGGCGCTGCCGTTGAAGAAAGAGCAGCCGGGTTATATCTTGAATTCGCTCCTGGTACCGCTGCTGGATGCGGCCGAAATGATGCTAGTCAAGGATGTGGCGGACGTCCAGACGATCGACAAGACGTGGATGATCGCGACCGGCGCACCGATGGGACCGTTTGCGATACTCGACGTGGTCGGCATTACGACGGCCTATAATATTGTCCAGATGAAAGCTGAAGCGACCGGTCAGGACGAGTTCAAAAAGCTGGCCGAGTTGTTGAAAACGGACTATATCGATCAAGGGAAGCTCGGCCGCGCGACGGGAGAAGGATTCTATACGTACCCAGATCCGGCATTCGCCGCTCCTGATTTCCTGAAGTGATGATTGGGTGCCTGTGCAGCACACAATTCAGACACAACTTTGAATTGTGTCTGAATTGTGTCGCGCACAGGCACCTTTTTTTATTTTCCCGGAAACAACCAAACTGGCAATTTGGATGTGTTTACGGGGGCGAACGTAAAATTTGGAGGATGTCGCCGATTTTACAGCCTATAGAAACCCTGTAATGACGCGGTTTTCTTGTTTTTGAATTGTCAGCACCTTTCAATTTGTCAGTTTGGCTTCTGGCGGACCAGCCAGTATACTGTCGGTAGCCAGACGGAAAATAGAGGAGGGATGCTGTGAGAGACGTTCTATGTGTCGGTCTTGACGGGATGAAAGGGCATGTCGTGAGGGTGGAGGCGAGTGTCCGGATGGATCGGGAGCGGTTCGTGATCGTGGGGCTGCCGGATGCGTCGATCAAGGAATCGAAGGAGCGGCTGCTGAGCTGTCTGCATGGAATGGGTGTCGAATTGGAGATGAAAAAGGTCACGCTGCATTTATCACCTGCGGACAAACGGAAGACGGGGACGGGTTATGACGCAGCGATGCTTGTGGCGGTGCTCCGTGAAGTTCTGGAAGAGCCAATTCCATTGGATGAAGAAACGTGCATCCTGGCTTCGCTGTCGCTCGACGGCAAACTTGAGACGTTCCGCGAACTTGTTCCGGCGGTTCATCAGGCGGCGCACTTAGGTTTCAAGCGGATTGTTCTGCCGCCAGTGGATGTGTCTGTGATCGGGCGGTCGTTGTCTGCGCAGCTCGTGCCCTTGCAGGATATTTCGCAGCTGCTGGATTATTTACGCGGCCGCTATACGCCTGAGGTGCACGACGGTCCGGTGTTCACTGAGGAAGATGTGCAGTCGGAAACGGATCCGATGCAAGACTTTTCATTCATACGCGGGCAGTCGCAAACAAAACGGGCACTCGAGATCGCTGCAGCAGGCGGGCATCATGCGCTCCTGACCGGGCCGCCTGGGTGCGGGAAGAGTATGCTGGCTGAGGCGTTCCATACCATTCTGCCGGACCTGCAGGACGATGAAATGCTGGAAGTCTATAGTGTCTACCAGGTTGCCAGGGGTCGGCGGGGGTACTCTGCACGGCCTCCTTACAGGGCGCCCCATCATTCCGCTTCCGGCATTTCGCTCATCGGGGGAGGGACCTATCCTATACCGGGAGAAATTTCACTCGCTCACCGCGGAGTGCTGTTCCTCGACGAACTCGGCGAATTCTCCAGGAAAACGCTCGATCTGCTCCGTCAGCCGATGGAAAGCGGGTATGTCACGATCAGCCGTGTCCGACAGTCCGTCACCTATCCTGCTGCGTTTACGCTGCTGGCCTCGACGAATCCTTGTCCGTGCGGGTACTACGGATCCAACGAGCGATACTGTACGTGCACGCCGCAGCAGGTGAAGGCGTATCAGCTGAAAGTTTCCGGACCTCTCCTGGATCGTCTGGATTTTGTTTTGCCGTTGAAAAATGAAGGTTTCAGTACGGGCGACGTCCCGGAATGCTCGGAAGTGATCCGGGCACGGACTGCGCTCGCCCGGCAGCGCCAGTACGACCGCTATGGACAGACCATCTTAAACGGCAATGCGTCCGGCCCGATGCTTTTGGAACACAGCCGGCTCACTGACGAGCAGGCGGACCGGATCGAAGCTGTCTGTTACGGGCGGAAATGGAGCAATCGTACGCAGCTGAAGCTGATCCGTCTCGCCCGGACGATTGCGGATCTGGACGGAACGGATTCGATTAGCGATGCCGCTGTCGAGGAGGCGATCTCTTGGAAACAGCTCGCGTCTCTGCAGCACGACACGGCGCGCAGCGGTTCATTCAAATGAAGAAAAAGGGGGGGGATTCAATGGGGCGCCGCAAGCGAGACTGGCATCCGGGGATTTACTATCATGTCACGATGAGGGGGAACAACCGGGCGGACATTTTTTTGGATGAAACCGACAAAGTCAGTCTCCTCGGGTTCGTTGCCGACGCACGCGAGCGGTTCAGGTTCACGATGCTCGCGTATTGCATCATGTCCAACCATTATCATTTCCTGATGAATTCAGAAGACGATCTCGGGAAGATCATGCAGCGCATCAACCGTCGGTACAGTGACTACTATTCCAAACGCTATGGGCATGTCGGCAGGATCTATCAGAGCCGCTATTATAGCGGTGCCGCTGTCGGGCCGCGGACGCTCAGGATAATGAGCCGCTACATACACCGCAATCCGATCGATACGAAGCGGCCGCTCGTGGAGGAGCTGGCGGACTATCCGTTCAGCTCGTTCCCGCTCTATGCAGACGGGGAACGGGAGCTGCCGAAGTACATGGACACGCGCATCCTGCCGTCGTGCCTGGGTCCTCCGTTCGAGCAGACTGCCGCCGGCTATCTCGACTACTGCCTGCAAGACAAAGAAGAGGATGAGGGATGAAAAAAGGGTGCCTGTGCAGCACGCAATTCAGACACGATTCTGAATTGTGTGTGAATTGTGCCACGCACAGGCACCGCCTTACTTCTGGTCCAGCAATTTCTGCAGCAGAGCTTCAGCCCTCTGTTTGGCGGATAGCGTCTGTTCGTTCAGGATGACGGCTTTGCGGATAACGCCGTCTTCACTGAATTCAATATCCACCAGATCGCCTTGCTGCACCATGGAAGGCAGCTGCGTAAGTGGGACATCGCGCTGCACCGACTCATTTCCGCGTTCAAGGATCACTGCAAACTCGCCTTCAAACCGGTCGATTGTATAGACAGTCATCGCTCACACGCCCATCCGTCTTTGTCACGGTCATGCTTCGGTGCGTATGCCGGATGTCCTTTCTTAACACCGTGCGGGTACACTTTCCGCATTTCTGTGCAGTTTTTGAAGCTTTTTGGTGCACCCGGTTTCACATACAGACCTGAGCTGGCGGAAGGCGTTGGTTTCGGCTTGGCTGGTGCCGGTTTTGCTGGTACTGGCTTTGGTTTTACGGGTGCTGGTTTTGCCGGCGCTGGCTTCGGCTTCACTGGGACTGGCGCCGGTTTCACGGCAGGTGCCACCCATGGCTTGGCGGAGACGGTATGTGTCTTGCCGTCCGTCGTCACCGTGATGTCTCCGGACACGGCAGTCGAGTAGATTTTCGCGCCCGCGTTTTTTAAAAGGGTCACAGCGGAGGCGTGCGGATGGCCGTACGTGTTGTCCTTGCCGTACGAAAGGACAGCACCCGCAGGATGAACGGCTTTCACAAAGGCAGCCGAACTGCTTGTGTTGGAGCCGTGGTGACCGGCTTTCAAGTAAGTGCTCTTCAATTCAGGGTTTTTCAGCAGCGCCGTCTCCGTCTTCAGGCCGGCGTCACCTGTGAAGAGGAAGCTGACAGCACCATACGTCACTTTGGTCACGACGGACGCGTCATTCGTATCGTCCGCTTTCGGGTTCGCGTACAGAACTTTCGCTGTCACGGCCGGATCGAGCGTAATTACACTGTTGGTGGACGCCACTTTGAACGGGATCCGTTTTTGATCAATCAAGGTCAGCAAATCGAAATACGTCTCCGTCGTGTGGACTTTTCCGCTGTCGATGAACTGCTTCACGGGGAACGTCCGCAGCACTTCATTCAGACCGCCGATATGGTCGGCGTCCGGGTGGGTCGCGATGACGACATCGAGCGTCTTGACGCCTTTCGCTTTCAGGAAGGCGGTGACTTTCTTGCCGGCGGACTCTTTCCCGCCGTCAATCAGCATATTTTTGCCATTTGGCGTTTGGACGAGGATGGCATCCCCTTGTCCGACATCGATGAAATGGACTTTCAGTTGTTTGGCTGGTGCTTTCGGGCTGGCGGCAGCAGTTTTACTCGTCGCAGCGTCTGCGCTGCTCATGATGGGGATCGAAATTACGAGGAACAGGGCCATCATGGCTAAAATGATTCGTTTCACGCCATTGCTCTCCTTTTGGTTAGAGTATAATACACCTTTATCATACTCTTCCAATATATGGCCGTCCAGCGAAACTTCAAGTTATGTACCTGTGCGCCACGCAAATTCAACACAATTCTGAATTGTTTCCGAATTGTGTGGCGCACAGGTACCTTTATTTATGTTCTAGGAAGACTTCAGCGGCGATGCCCATGGCTTGGACGGCTTTCGGGAAGCCGGTATAGCCGATGCAGTGGATGATGATTTCTTTGATCTCCTCTTCGGTCAGACCGGCAGCGAGTGCGGCGTGCAGATGGATGCGGAGCTGGTCGAATGCCCCCTGAGTGATGAGGGAGGTCAGCGTAATGATTTCTCGCGTCGCAAGTGACAGGCTGCTGCGGGCGTACAGGTCGCCGAAGCCGAAGGAGACGATCATGTCCCACAGATCGGGGGAGACGGCTTTCATCTGCTCCATTTGAGCGCGTGTGTCAGCGGAGAATAGTTTTTCCATGACGTGTTCGCCTTGTTTGTATCGTTCGGTTGAGTCCATAATTATTGCCTCCCCATTGTCGGCGGGATTTCGTCTTGGTCAACGAGGACCTCGACGACCGCCGGTTTGTTCGTTTGCCGGATTGTGTGAAGAGCCTGTTCGATTGCGGCTGCTGTTTCGGATGGCTCGGTACAGGTGACGGCTGCCACACCCATCGAACGTGCAAATGCTGCGGCGTCGAGCGGTGTTTCGTACGTGCTGCCGATTGAAGTCCCGATCATTTTGCGCATGCCTTTTTCCACCATGTCGAGACAGCCGTTGTTCAGGACGACGAACAGCACAGCCGCATCGTAGTTCTGGGCAGTGGATAATTCCGTGCCGTGCATGAACAGGCAGCCATCGCCGACGAGGCAGACGATCGGCTTTTCCGGGGCTGCTAGTTTTGCCCCGATCGCGTAGCCGAGACCGTTGCCCATCGCTCCGAAGATGTCGTCGAAGAAGAACGTGCCGGGCTGCAGGATATCGAAATGCTGGATTCCATAAAATGAATGGCTGCCATCGTCTCCGAAGATGACCGCATCATCCGGCAGGGCGCGTCGCATCGCCTGCACGGCATGCACTGCGGACATCCGCCGGCCCGGTTCCGCTTCAGGGAGTGCGGGCGGCTCATACGGCTGTATAAACGAAGCACCGTCCGGTTCGGGAACCTCCGCCAGCAGCCGCGCCAGGTTCGCACGGATATCACCGAGAATCGGAGTGGCGGGCACCGGCAGCGACTTGCCGATGAACGTCGGGTCGTAGTCGAAGTGAAGGATGTGCGCCGGATACATCGCTTCCGACAGGCCCGCGACGGACATGTCACTCATCTGGGTGCCGATGACAATCATCAGGTCGACCGGCTCCTGCAAGTATGCGGAAGCCTGCGGTGTGCCGCCAAGGCCGAATGCGCCGAGCGACAGGTTATGGTTCGACGGGAAGGTTCCTTTGCCGCCCGGTGTTGTGATGACCGGAATCCCGTAATGCTCTGACAGTCTGCGCACTTCATCATAGGCCCGACTCGAGTGGACGCCCTTGCCGAGGAAAAGGACCGGCCGCTTGGCTGTTTCCAACATGGCGGCTGCCCGGCCGAGTTCCGGGGAGATAAGGTCGTAGATTTTCGGGAACCCGATATTGAAGGGCTCAATCTGTTCAAGCAGGACATCGAACGGGATGGACAGATGGACGGGCCCCTGCACACCGGATACCGCCTTTTCAAGTGCGTGCTGCAGGAGCGGCTCCAGCAGGTCGGCGCGGTCGACGCGGGCACTGAACTTCGTCACGTGGCGGAACATCTCCGTCAAGTCCGTGCCGAACAGGCTGGAATCCTGCCCCATCGGCTTGCCGGTGTCCTTCGCCGAAGGATGGCCTGTGATCAGCAGCAGCGGCACGTGGAACGCTTTCGCCTGGCCTGCGGCAGATAGAAGATTCGTCCCGCCCGGCCCGGATGTCCCGACAGCGACGCCGATCGTCCCGTTCATGAGAGCGTATCCGGCGGCCTCATATCCCGCAGCGGCCTCGTGTTTGCTGAGGACGAACTTCATGTCCTGTTCCAGCATGGCGAACAGCAGCGGCGACACGGCTTTTCCGGGAATCCCGAATACGTGCCGGACGCCCCACTGTTTGAAATTGCAGATCAATACGGATGCAGCTGATTGCATAGCTCATTCTCTCCTGTCATTCATGCCCTTTGAAATAGGCATCCTCAATTTCCGGTGCCGGCATCGGTCTGCCGAACAGGTACCCTTGAGAGATCTCGCAGTGTTTGCTCTTCAGGAAGACGAGCTGTTCTCCTGTCTCCACCCCTTCCGCGATCACTTCTTTTTTCAAACTATGGGCGAGGGAAATGATGGCATCGACGATAATTTCGTCGTTTTCATCGTTCTCGAGTTCATTCACAAAGGATTTGTCGATCTTAATATAGTCGATGGGCAGCGTCTTCAAGTGGTTCAGCGAGCTGTACCCGGTGCCGAAGTCGTCGACGCTGATGCCGACACCGAGGTCTTTCAGGTCGCGCAGCACTTCAATGGCGTAATTGTAGTCCATCGCCATATGTTCGGTGATTTCCAGCACGAGATACCGGGGATCAAGGCCAGTACGTCCAAGCACGGCGGCAACGAGATCGACGATACTGCGGGTGAGGAATTGCTGGGCCGACAGGTTGACTGACAGTTTGACAGGCGGATGCCCGCTGTCCTGCCACCGTTTGTTCTGCGCGCAGGCTTCCAGCAGCACCCACTCGCCCAGCTGTGTGATCAGGCCGTTTTCTTCCGCGAGACTGATGAACCGGTCAGGCGGGAGGAGTCCGAGCCGCGGGTGGTTCCAGCGGACGAGTGCTTCGAATCCGATAAGCTTGCCGGTCGCATTGTGCACCTGCGGCTGGTAATGAAGGACGAAATCCTGGTTCTCCAGGCCGCTGCGCAGGTCAAACGAGAGACTCGATTCAGCCATCGCCGATTCCAGCAGTTCGGGCGTGTGCAGCACGAATTGGTTTTTTCCCTGGACTTTCGCTTGGTACATCGCATTGTCGGCGTTGATGAGGAACTGTTCTTTCGTGATCGGGAAGTCCGGGTATAGCGCTACGCCGATGCTGGCGGTCGTCACGAGCTCCCGGCCATTGACGGGGACCGGAGCCTGAAGGGCGATCCGCATCTCTTCCGCAAGAATCAGCACGGAGTCGGCCGAAGGATAGTCTTTCAGGAGGAGGATGAATTCATCGCCCCCCATCCTGGCGAGCAGGTCCTGTTCTCTGACAAACGGTGAGAGCAGCCGGCTGACTTGCTGCAGCAGCTGATCCCCGTATGAATGCCCGAAGTTGTCGTTGATGACTTTGAAACGGTCGAGGTCGAAAAACAGCAGCGCTGCGTTGTCCGCCCTTCCGCAATCGACGTCAGAGATGACGGTTTCCATCGTTTTGTTCAAGTACCGCCGGTTCGGCAGCCCGGTCAGGTCGTCATGGTAGGCCAAATAATTGTATTGTTCCTGCAGCAAGTACCGGTCTGTGATATCGCGGAACTGACCGAACGCGCCGATCATCTTGCCGTCCTCGTATATCGGCTGTGCGTCGAACAGGCAGACGACGGGTTCTCCGAAGCTGTTTTTGAATTTTAACTCCTCATTTTCGAATACCGCTTCCCGGTCGAGAACTTCCGCGAAGTACCGGCCGGTCAATTTCGATTCCCGGATATTCCGTCCGATTACCGTCGCGCGTGCTGTTCCCGACAGTTCCTGGGCAAACTGGTTGAATTCGGTTGTCACGCCGGTCTCGTCCGTGATGACAATCCCGTTCCGTGTCCGGCTCAGCATGATCTGGTTCAGCACGGAAAGTTTGCGGTTCTGTTTGCGCAGCTGCAGTTCACGCTCGATCGTGTCGACGACTTGTGCAAGCATCGAAAGGAACAGCGGACTCTGCAGCTCGATCGGCATCATGATCGACAGGCTGCCGAGGAGCTGTTCTTCATCCATATACCGGAACGACGAGCCGTAGCACGCCATCCCGTGGAGGAATGTATGATAATGCTGGTCGCCGATGATGCTGATCGGGTGCGGCTGCTGGAGCGACAGGCTCACGACGTTCGTCCCGGTATCCTCCGGGGTGAACAGGCTGCCGGGCATGATACCGAGTTCGGCGATCGTCGACTTGATCGTCTCATCGCCGACAATCGAAAGTAAATAGCCATGCGCATCCGAAACACAGACGAGGATCGGCAGACCCTGAAGGGAATCCAGCAATTTCTCCGAGAAAAAGTGGACGACCGACAAGACTTCCTGGTAGGACTTGCGGCGTGCCTGGAAGACGGCGTCATCCAAAAAGTTCTTAGGGATGCACACCTCCTCCGGGTCCATCCCCGCTTCCCGGCAAAAGGCGTTGGATTGTGTTATATAGTGCGGAATTTCCATAGTGCATGCACCTCCTTTCGTCTTTACCCAAGCTGAAGCGTTTCGAGCTGCACCTCGTTCGGCGAAAACGATTTTATTGTTATTCTAATAAACTACAACACTTTAAAAATGACGTAAAGAGAATTATTCGCAGATGAAATACCCGGATTTGTGTATACAATTCATACTGTTCATGTACCCGTATCATTGCGGTAATATGCGTCGCCAATCCCGGGCCGACGGGACCGCAATGGTATGGGAGAGTGGTGGTTGCCTGCTGGCGTGTGCGTGTCTGCCTGTTTCATTCGGAGAACGGCGGGTAAAAGAGGAGCAAGACGAACTTCACGAGGAGGAATCGGCATGAACGAAGAACAGAAACACTATTTCGAAGACCGCGCAGGGACGGACAAAGCACGCTTCCATATCGTGCCCCGTGACGGTGAGTGGGCAGTGAAGCGGGAAGGCGAAGACGACCCGGTCTGCACGACGGGGTCCAAAGAAGAAGCAGTCGACGAAGCGAAGAAGCTCGCAAAAGAGACAGACACCATGGTTTACATCCACAATGACCGCGGTCGGATCGAGGAACAGCTGGACTTTGGGAAGGATTCCTGATAAACATCCGAACGAATACAAAACAGAGGGCGCACCCGCAACCCTCTGTTTTTTTACGTTTTTAAGGTACCTGTGCGCCACACAACTTCGGGACAATTCTGAATAGTTCCTGAGTTGTGTGACGCACAGGCACCGATAAAAAAGGAGAGGCCGGTTAATGGGACGCTCTGCGGGTATGCTTTTTATAGAAGGAAGGTGAGGGAGTTGGTGGAATTTTGCCCTGAAGTGTGGCCGGAGGATCCCGTGCCCGGCTGCGAACGGGATTGCCGGGACTGCGGGCTCTATGCGCATGGCAGCCGGATGGTGTGGGGCGAGGGGAATCCGAGTGCGCCGATCATGTTAATTCTTGATAATCCGGGTGCGCGTGAAGATAAGGAAGGTCAGCCGATGGTTTGCGGGACACGGCAGGCGCTGCAGCAGGCGGTGTATGAAGCCGGCCTGCACAAAGATCAGATATATGTGACGTATATTCTGAAACGGAGACCGCGCCGAGCTTATGATAAGGAAGAAACGCGGCGTATCTGCATGAGGCACTTGAAGGATCAGCTGGAAGTGCAGAGACCGAAGCTCCTGATCTGTCTTGGAAACGTGGCGGTCCAGGCATTCTTCCACGACCCCGATGCTGAGGTGAAGAATCTGCGGGGTTTCTGGTATGACGTGGACGGCTGGCAGACAACAGTCGGTTACCACCCGCTGGCCGTCCGGCGCCGCCCTAATCTGTACAAGCTGCTCCTCGAAGACATGCAGCGTGTCGCCGGAGAATTGAAATAGGTGCCTGTGCGAGACGCAACTCGGAAACTATTCAGAATGGTGTCTAAATTGTGTGACGCACAGGCACCGGAATGATAATTTTTCAGAAAATATCAAAATATTGCAGTTTCTTGTAGACGAGGGAGGAAATATTTACTATACTTGCATTATTACTAGGTTATGAGTCATGGGCAGACTCGTTCGATTGAATCATAGCTGCCTGAAAAAACAGGCAAGGGAATGGTGATGCGGAGAGACCCGGAATGCCGCAGACGGGGAGGGCTGAAGGGAGGTGAGACCATGGAGCGGCGTGCGAGAAGGCAGAAAACCCCCGGGTGTGATAAGTCCTGGCAGACATCACCCGAGGGTTGAAATGCTGGGTATACCAGCTTAGTTGCTAGTATACCCTTTTTCAGCAAAATTGAAAGATGAAATTTGAAAAGGGGAGAGGAAAATGCTTGTAAAAGAACACTATATCATTACGACCGAAACGAGTGTCATTTTTCCTTATTACAATGAAAGCGGCCGGCTCCTGTCGATGGTGCTTGAAGGGGACCAGCTCCTGTTCATCGACAGCAGGCCGACTGCCATCATCGATTACAATTTGCGGCGCATCGGCTCGAGCCTGAGGGGAGCGGCGGAGGGGGCTTCCGAGATTCTCGGGAGGACGTTCATGTCGCCAGTCAGTATCAGCAAGACCCACCGCATCTATATGACGCCTACGTCTTCGCCGAGGTCGGAGGACTGCATCTGGCTCGCAGTCGGCCAGGTGGACCGCTATGTCCGCAATGCGCGGAACGAAGTCACCGTCGTTCTGCGCAACGGCAGTACAGTCGAGCTGCCTCTGAGCGCCTACCAGTTCAAGGAGCGTGTCCGGCAGGCCTGCACACTGCAATATTCGATCGAGACGAACGCACGGCAGGCGATAAAAGTGAAGGAGAACTACACACAGTCGTATATGCTGAGAAAGCCTGAGAAGGGGCTGAATTACGAGGAAGAGTGATGATCTGATCTGTGTGATGAATGAACATAAAAGATTGGGCGTGCTCCCCCGCAAGCCGGGGAGACTATGCCCGTTTTTTTTGCATTGGGGAGGATAGCTTGAGCGGTTGCGGCATAGGTTTGATCGTTTGCAGGCCTCCTTGAGCGCTTTGGACCTTCGCTTGAGCACTAGCATAGCCGGCTTGATCGTTTTTGCGTTCGACTTGAGCGTGCGAGACTGCTGCTTGATCGTTTCCGTGTTCATCTTGAGCGTTCGATGAAGTGCCGCGAGAATTTAATCGTACGTGTAACAGGGATTTGCAGGAAGTTTGTCGAATGGGGAGTGACAGAGGTTGTGAGGGGGATGGGCGATGGCGGGGCTGCTGCTGATTGTTTCGTATGTGTTCGGCGGATTCCTGCCGGCGTTATATGCCGGGGGCCGGTCGGGACAATCGGTTTTGGCGGTGGGCAGCGGGAACCCGGGCGCCCGGAATGCGGGACGTGTATTCGGAAAACGGGCATTTTTCATAGTGCTGGTGCTCGACGCGGCGAAAGGGGCTGTCCCCGTGCTTGCGGCGGGCTGGCTCGGGTACGGTCTGCCGGTCCAGTTGCTGGCGCTCACTGCGGTCATGCTCGGGCATTGTTTCCCGCTGTTCCACCGGTTTCGCGGGGGCAAAGGGGCGGCGGCTTTCGCGGGCGGTCTGCTTGCGGCAGATCCGTGGCTCGCGCTCCCGATCGTCGTTTTGTTCATCGTCTTGTACGTGCTGTTCCGCCGGTCGACGGCCTCCAGTGTATTGGCAGCGACGGCCGCCGTACCCACTTGCGTCGCGCTGCACGGCTGGACAGCAGGAGCAGCCTCCGTGCTGCCCGCTGCATTGCTGCTGTACGCCCACCGCAGCTATCTGCAAGAGATCATGAAAGGGAGGCGGGCGTGATGACGTACTATTACCGGCTCGCTGTGATGCCGTACGACGAAGAAGCGATTCATCGGCTGAATTACAGCACCTTTGTCGAGGAGATCCCTCAGCATGTGCCGAATGCGGCAGGCCGTCTGGTCGATAAATTCCATGGAGAAAATACATATATGCTGTGCATGAAAGACGGAGAACTTGCAGGGATGATCGCGCTGCGCGCAGCCCGGCCGTTTTCATTGGATGAAAAGATCGGTCCTGTTGAGCAGGCGCTCCCAAATCCGCCGGAGAATCCGGTCGAGGTCCGGCTGCTCGCTGTCGATCCGGCGCACCGTTCAGGCCGCGCGTTCTTCGGCATGCTGCAGGCGCTCGTAAACTGGTGCCTGAAAGAAGGCTATGATGCCGCGGTCATCTCCGGCACGGTCCGGGAGCTGAAGCTGTACCGCCGGCTCGGCTTCGTGCCGTTCGCAGAGCCGGTCGGAACGGAAGGAGCGATGTACGTGCCGATGATCCTGACGCCGGATTCGTACGCAGACAGTCCGGCGATGCGCCTCGGACGTCCGATGGTGAACTTCCTGCCGGGTCCCGTGTCGCTCGCGGAGAATGTAAAAACCGCTCTTGTGAAGGAACCAGTTTCCCACCGGTCAGCCGATTACGCGCGCAGGCTCGATGCCGTCAAGCGGCGGCTCAAGTCCCTGACCGGCGCACGGTATGTCCAGCTCCTCCAGGGGACAGGGACTCTTGCGAATGATGCGGTGGCCGCCCAGCTGAAACGGGTCGGGGGCAGGGGGCTGATCTTGGCAAATGGCGAATTCGGACGACGGCTTTGTGATCATGCGGGGCGGTTCGGACTGGCCTTCGATTGTTTTGCGCAAGACGACGGGCAGCCGTATGGCATGGAGGCCCTGTCTTCGCAGCTCGACACGGAGCCGTATGACTGGCTCTGGTTCGTCCATTGTGAAACGTCGACAGGTGTGCTGAATCCGCTCGAGGAAATCACCGGTCTGTGCAGAGAGCGCGGCATCCGGGTTGCGGCAGATTGTGCGAGTTCGCTCGGCACGGTGCCCGTCAGCCTGCAAAATATCGATTTCGCCAGTTCCGTCAGCGGCAAAGGACTCGCCGCATGCACCGGTCTTGCGGTCGTCTTCCATCATGAATCCATCGAACCCGATGCGGCCATCCCGCGTTATCTGGATATCGGCTCCTATGAAGCGAAAGGCGGCATCCCATTCACCCAGTCATCGAATCTGCTGTTTGCGCTGGATGCGGCGCTCGTGAATTTATCCGCAGGGATCGATGGGCACTTCGAAAGGGTGCGTCACGCCGCGAGTCGGCTCCGAGACGGTGCGGAGTCGCACGGATTCACGGTCCTCGCCCCTGAAGAAGCGGCGAGCCCCGGCATCTTGACACTGGTGCCGCCGGACGGGCTGTCTGCAAAGACGCTTGGCGATAATCTATTCTTGAACGGCTTTCGGATGCATTACGAAAGCAGCTATCTGACGGAGCGGAACTGGCTGCAGGCAGCACTGATGACGGTGCCGAAAGAAGCGGACATCACGCGGTTCCTCGAGGTGGTGCGAAAGCTCGTTTCCGGTTGAAACCTTCGTTTTGCCTGCTGCGTATAAAAAGGAAAAGGGGGCGGTCCGTATGTACGGGACGATGCAGGAGCGTCAGATGGCGCTGACATTGAAGAAACAGGAATATGCGCGGGTCTGCCGGCGCCTTGACGATGCCGAACAGCGGCTGAACCGGGCGAAGGCGGAGAACAGGAGGCTCGGGCAAGCGCTGACGAAGGAACAGCACGACGTCATGAAGCTCGGCCGGTTTTCATTTCTGAATAAGGTCAAGGAATGGACCGGATCTTTTGACCAGAAGATGGAGAAGGAGATCGCGGAAGCCGCAGCTGCGGAAGTTGCGTTCAATGAGTCGGAGAAGCATGTGGAAGACTTGACATATGAGGTGGACGTGCTGAAGAAGACGGCTGCGAATCCGGAGTACGCCTATCTCGACGAAGACTGGGCGGCATTTTTGGAAGAAAAAGAGCTGTGGATCCGCACGAACGATGAAACATCTCAGGCGACGCTGCAGAAGATCGCTGACGACCGTGTGCGGGTGCGGTCGATGATGCGTGAGATCGACGAAGCGATCGAAGCCGGCGACAAGGCGGTGCGTGCGCTCGACCGGGCGATCGACAAGCTGAGCAATGCGGAAGGGCTGTCGATGTGGGATACGTTCCTCGGCGGCGGACTCCTTGTGTCGGCGCTGAAGTATTCGGAAGTGAACAGCTCCGATGATCTTGTCCACGCGGCGCAGCGGGCACTCCGACATTATGAAACCGAGCTGATGGACGTCCAGGAAGCCGCGACGGCTTCGTTTGAAGTGAACCGCAATGACATCTTCACGTTCACCGATCTGTTCTTCGATAACATCTTCTCTGATTTCGCGGTCCATTCCCGGATCACCGAAGGGAAGCAGAAGCTGAACGGCGTGCTGCAAGATGTGCGCGGGGTCCAGTCGCAGCTCGCCAGGAAGAAAGAAGCGTCCGAGGCTGAGCTCGAACGCCTGGACGCGGATGAGAAACGAATTTTATTGTCCTGACCGGGGTCTTACTTGAACTCCAGGAACTCGATCCGGTTGCCGAACGGGTCATGTGTGAAAAATCGCGTCCTGCCGTCGATCGGCGGCTCTTCGGTGATGGCACAGCCAACGTCTTCCAGCCGGGTACGCAGTGAATCGAGCGCATCGACGGTGAATCCGGGATGCGCTTTTTTTGCCGGGCTGAAATCCGGCTGGATGCCGATGTGCACTTCCTGGCTCCCGCAGACGAACCAGCAGCCGCCGCGAGCCTTCAGGTTTTCAGGCTTCGCGATTTCCGGCATGCCGAGCAGCTCCCCATAAAACGCCCGGGCTTCGGCTTCCGACCCCGGTGGTACTGCTATCTGGATATGATCGATTCCGCTGAATGAATGCTCCAAACAGATCACCTCTTTTCTGTTCCACTATAGTCGATACTGTCCATGATGAATAGATGGATTATTCAATGACTTGTCAGTCGGTTTTCCAATCACCGCGCAGGTTTGCTGTTTCGTCGCAAGACATACAGGACGAGCTTCAGGTTTATCGTTTACACATTTTGGGTACCATGTGGCTAGTAATGGGGAAACACGGGAGTGCTCTGCTGCCGTTCCCTAAACTCAGGCGGAGGGGGAATCATGTTGGACGAAAACAAGAAGAACCGAAACGAAGTGGAACGGGAGACACTGACGACGCGGCAAGGGCACCCGGTGAAAGACAATCAGAACATCCGGACGATCGGCGACCGGGGGCCGGCGACGCTTGAAAACTATCATTTCATCGAGAAGATTTCACATTTCGACCGGGAGGAGATTCCGGAGCGTGTCGTGCATGCCCGCGGTTCAGGGGCGCACGGCTATTTTGAAACGTACGGGAAAGTGGGCGACGAGCCGGTCGAAAAATATACACGGGCAAAAGTGTTCTCAGGAGCCGGGAAGCGGACGCCTCTCCTCGTGCGGTTTTCGACAGTTGGAGGAGCGAAAGATTCACCCGAGACGGCCCGGGATCCCCGCGGGTTCGCGGTCAAGATGTATACCGAGGATGGCAACTGGGACCTCGTCGGCAATAACTTGAAGATCTTTTTCATCCGTGATGCGATGAAGTTCCCGGATATGATCCATGCGTTCAAGGCGGATCCGGCTTCGAACGTGCCGAACCCGCAGCGCATGTTCGATTTCGTGTCGCGCTCCCCGGAAGCAACACATATGATCACGTTCCTGTTCTCACCGTGGGGCATCCCGGCGACGTACCGCCACATGCAGGGTTCCGGCGTGAATACGTACAAGTGGGTGAACGCGGAAGGCGAAGCGGTACTCGTGAAGTATCACTGGGAGCCGAAGCAGGGGATTCGCAACCTGACGCAGAAAGACGCCGACGCAATCCAGGCGAAGTCGGTCGGTCATGCGACGGAAGATCTGTACACGGCGATCGAGCGCGGCGACTATCCGGAGTGGGAGCTGTACGTGCAGATCATGGAAGACGGCTATCACGATGAGCTCGATTTCGACCCGCTCGATGATACGAAATTATGGCCGGAAGACAAGTTTCCATGGCTGCCGGTCGGAC
Organism: Sporosarcina sp.; assembly: GCA_032099885.1. Lineage (GTDB taxonomy): Bacteria > Bacillota > Bacilli > Bacillales_A > Planococcaceae > Sporosarcina. Next base: position 16,718 of record DAMDKL010000021.1, on the reverse strand, counting down.
GCATGGTGCTCGACCGTAATCCAAAAGATTTCCACGCAGAGATTGAACAGGCGGCATTCGGGACAGGCGTCCTCGTCGACGGCATGGATTTCTCGGACGATAAGATGCTGCAGGGTCGGACGTTTTCATATTCCGATACGCAGCGCTATCGAGTCGGCTCGAACTACTTGCAGCTGCCGGCGAACGCACCGAAGACGACTGTGAGGACGAACCAGCAGCGCGGCCAGATGGATCATCGTGACCCTGCGGAGTCCGGTGACAATCCGCACGTCAATTATGAGCCGTCGATGATCGGCGGCCTGCAGGAGGCGGAAGGCGCCGAGCATCCGCCGCACCGCCCGACATACAACGCCGCGGCGATGAGCGCTCCGATCGACCGTCCGAACAACTACGGCCAGGCGGGAGAGACGTTCCGTCAGTTTGAGGACTGGGAACGCGAAGAGCTCATCGGCAACCTGTCCGATGCGCTGGCACAGTGTGACGTGCGCATCCAGGAAGCGATGGTCGAACACTTTACGCAGGCGGACGAAGAGTATGGACGTCTCGTGAAGGAAGGGATTGCGCGGAAAGTTGAGGAGCTGAAGGAAATGGGCGACTTGGCGGAGCTGCCGGGACGTGAATCGGGCAAGTCCAGATTCGGCTTCGGTACGCCGAAGATGCAGGACGCGGCGGAGGATGCCGTGGAAAAAGGGAAAGACGCCGATCCGTATTGAGTTTTAGGGATGGCTCGGGTTAATTGAATACCAGTTTGTGCAGCGCCCTTGATCGACGGTGGATCAGGGGCGTTTTTGGCGTGTGGTTCGGGGATGGTGGCCGAGGGTTATGAGCGGTCTTAGTGGTTTATGAGCGTTTTTTTGGATTTATGAGCGGTTTTCAGGATTTATGAGCGGTTTCTGGGTTTTATGAGCGAAATTCCAGTTTTATGAGCGTTTTTCAAGTTTTATGAGCGAAATTCCAGTTTTATGAGCGTTTTTCAAGATTTATGAGCGGAAACCAGTTTTTATGAGCGCTTTCCCGAATTTATGATCAAAACGGGCTTTGGAGGATGGATAAAACCACTTGGCGCGGCATGGGCAGCGTGTAGATGATGGTTTCATTGCCGTGAAATGGCAAGAGCCCCTACTATCCCCCGGTGATCGATGGTAAACTGGTACCAACTGAACTGTTTGAATTTTGAGAGAGGCGGGATGGCGGATGGGCAGCGGGCGCAGTGGGAAATGGGTGTTCGGAGCGGCGGGAGCACTCCTGGTAATGCTCGGCGCGGCGGGCTGTACGGACCAGGACAGCGGTGTGAAAGAGGAAGTGACAGAGCCGGCCGGGGAAACGGCGCCGGCGAAGGGGGACGAAACGGCGGAGCAAAAGACGGAAACCCCGTCGTATCTTAAAGTGACCGATCAGAAGAAATCGCAGACGGAGCTGACAAAAGAAGCGCTGTTCGAGCAGGAGGTCGGTTCGGAAGGTCATATCGTGAAGCTATTCGTGCTGCCTGTGGACGAAGCGGAACGGAGCGAATTGACGGCCGAACAGGTGACGTACGAAGGGAACGCTGGCGACAAAGTCGTCAAGGGGCCGCTTGCCTTCTATCTCGGCGAGCAAAGTGCGAACGAAGCCTATTTGCAGAGTACGGAAGACCGTGAATTCCTTGTCAACCTGAACCGGGAACCGTTCACGATGCATCAGCTCGGTGAAACCGGTGTGCTGCAGCTGACGGAACCTGTTTCATCCAATGGAAGGGAGTTGTCTTTCTGGGTGGTGAAAGACGGAGCGCTGCAAGCGGTGAAAGCGGGCGGTGAGCCGGCTGTCGCAGCGGCGACCGGGAAAGCGAAAGTCGTGGGAGAGCGGTATGTGCAGACGTATGAGTATTACAATGCCGAGCCGATGGGCTGGGTGTTCCGCACGTACGAGTGGCTGCCCGAGACAGTGGAATTGAAGCTGTATGACGAAAGCGAGCTGTTTATAGAGGGGCCGTTCCATTATGAAGGCGCGGCGGACGATATCCGCGGGTTTTATCAGCAAACGGTGGACAGCTGGAATGAACTGGATGACTATGTATATCCGTTCCCGCACTTGCACTATCCGGCCAATCTGTCGGAACAGCTGGCACATGGATTGATTCTCAATGAACAGGCGAAGGTGGGCGGTTCGGTGTCCGCTTACTTGAAGCAGCAGCCTGACATACTCGGCGAATATGATGCGGAAGGTGCTTGGTATTACGCGTTTCCGGACGGTCTGTCGATCTATCATGGCGGCGATGACGAGATTATCGGCGTGGGATTGTCGGGTGCGAATTATGTAGAATCGGTCGATAAGCTGAGGGCGTTGCTCGGGGAGCCTGCGGAGGAACATGGCTCGCCGGTTGACGATGAGCCGGGGCTCGAAGGGTCGAATTACGATGTCGGCAGCAGGCTGATCTACGACTTCGGTGACTACACGGCAGAGGTGACGTACCGGGACGAGACCGTAGGCAGCATTTACGTGACGAAGAAAGTGGAATGATTTGGAGATTTCCGGGATGAATGAAGGAGGGGCTCGTGGTGCCAATACGCCCGATTGAAATAAAGGATAATGAAGCGATCGAGCGGATAATTAAGGAGTCGCTCGAAGCGGTCGGTCTCGACATGCCGGGGACGGCGTATACCGATCCGCAGCTCGGGGACTTGGCCGGGTTTTATTCGCAGCTGAATGGTGCTGGTTATTGGGTGGCGGTGGACGCGGATGGCGATGTGCTCGGCGGCGTCGGCATCGGACCGTTCGGCGAGGAGCCCGGTGTCTGTGAACTGCAGAAATTGTATGTCGCCCCGGAAGCGCGCGGGCAGGGGCTGTCGCGGGAGCTGATGGCGGCTGCGCTTGAATTTGCGGGGCAGCATTACGAGCGGTGCTATTTGGAGACGTCGAAGAAGCTTGTTGTCGCGAATGAGCTGTATGTGAAGCTCGGCTTCCGGAAGCTTGCAGAGCCGCTCGCCGGGTCTGAGCACGGCGCGATGGACGCGTGGTATATGAAAGAGCTGGTGTAAACTGGCGGATCGGCAGCCTATATGAGAGAGCAGCTTGGTGTCATCACATTTTAATCACTACGAAAAGCAGCCCATCCGGCAAAGGATGGGCTGCTTTTCACGTATGGTGACTCAGCTGACGGGGACAATTCGGAATAGTGTCTGAATTGTGCGGCGCACAGGCACCATCTTTTACGTCGGGCGGCCGGCGCGGGCGGTTGCCCAGGCGAAGGTAGCGAGGGCGATGGCGAACGCGGCCCATAGGTTATAGCTGGCATTCAGCTGGATGATGAGTGTGCCGGCACCTGCCCCGAGTATGAAGATCACTACAGTGGACAGCAGATCCGAAACGTGCGCCTGGGCTTTCTTGTCATTGTTGAACAGGTACTTGTAGAGATGGTTCATCAGGTTCTTCGTGTTCCCGGTCATGATGCCATTGTTGAGCGATGTTCCGCGGAATTTCCGGAAGGTCGTCAGCTCATAGCCGGCAAGCGCGCCGAGGGTGAGCAGCATGATATTGCCGGTGAGCTGGTTTTGAAAGATTGCCAGTAGGAACAGTGCAAGGGTCTGGAAGAGCAAATAGTAGCGGTATCGTTTGATGCCTTTGTCTTCGGTCCGTTCGATCACCGCTTCGCCGGCGAAAGCGCCGATTGCGAATCCGGCGAAAACCCAGACATGCCCCGCTGCTTCCTTAAAGTTGCCGGAGAACAGCTTCGCACTCAGACTGACGAGGTTGCCGGTCTGGGCGCTCGCGAACGATCCGCCTTGCTGCAGGAACGTATACGCGTCGATGAATCCCATGAGGAACGTCGAAATCACGGTCAGGCCGGTGCCGAGGAAATAAGGGGTGTCTTGTTTAGATGTCATTGTGCCGCAGCACTCCTTTCAAATAGTTCGGGTCTTACAATCTGCTGATTGTCGTCACTACTAGTGGCTTACCCTCCATTCATTGTAAAAAACGGAAAACTCTTAGTTTTATCCAAAATTAACGGGGTACAGTTCAAATAGGCATCAAATACCAGGATGCGAGAAACAGATCGGGAACCGTCCGAACGAATGGGCCGAAGTGATGCCATCGTCCGAAAACTATCGATCATGTCTCGCAAATTATCGAAAGGAGATTAACCGTACATGACGACAGACCGTACACAGACACACAACCCGCAGCCGATCAAAGGGGAGAGGGGCGGGAAGATCTGGGGCGCCCAGAATCCTGAAATCTCACGGCAGAACCCGGATATCCTCGTGCCGCCGGATACAGACAGCGGTACATTGCCGAACTTGAAATATCCTTATGCCCTTACACATACGCGTGTTGAAGACGGAGGCTGGTCGCGTGAAGTGACCGTCCGCGAAATGCCAGTATCCAAAACATTTGCAGGGGTCAATATGCATCTAGAACCGGGCGGCGTCCGGGAACTGCACTGGCATAAGGAAGCCGAATGGTCGTATATGATCAAAGGCAAGGCGCGGATCACTGCAATCTCACCGGACGGCCGTCAATTCGTCGATGACGTGGAAGAAGGTGACCTGTGGTATTTCCCGTCAGGTGTCCCGCACTCCATCAAAGGATTGAGTGAAGGCGCTGAATTCATCCTCGTGTTTGACGACGGTGCGTTCTCCGAAAACAGTACGTTCTCCATCACGGACTGGTTCTCCAGCACTCCGAAAGACGTCCTTGCCGCGAACTTTGGTGTTTCGGAGAAAGAGTTCGATAACATTCCGAAGGGCGAACTGTACATGTACCAAGGGGCAGTGCCTGGGCCGATTGCGCAAGGCCTCCCGGAAGATTCGAACGAGTTCGTGGAGAATCCTTACAGCTTCAGACTGCATGATGTCGACCCATTGGAATCATCCGGCGGAAAGGTTTGGATTGCAGACTCGAATAATTTCAAAGTATCCAAGACGGTCGCGGCCGGATTGGTCAAAGTAGAGCCGGGCGGCATGCGCGAAATGCATTGGCACCCGAATGAGGATGAATGGCAGTATTACTTGCAGGGCCAAGGAAGGATGACGGTCTTCGCGTCAGGCGGGAAAGCGAGGACATACGATTATCAGGCGGGCGATGTCGGTTACGTCCCGTTCGCGATGGGCCATTATATCCAAAATACTGGGGATACACCTCTAGTGTTCCTGGAAATGTTCCGCAGCGATCACTTCGCGGACGTGTCCCTGAACCAGTGGATGTCCCAGACACCGCCGGAACTCTTGAAAGAACACTTACCACTGAGCGATGACTTCATCAAGAATGCGCTGCACAGCGACAAGCGGCCCAATGTGAAATTTGAATGAGCCATCTGAATCTGACTATCTGTCCTTTCCCTGGCAGATAGTCTTTTCTGGGCAGGGGAAGAAGAGGCTGACGGGAGAGCTCTATGAAGAGCTGAAAAAGCCGCACGCAATCCGACGGTGGATTGCGTGCGGCTGCTCGTATTGGTGTGACGGACGTTGGCCCTGTCAGAACGGATTGATCCCTTTCAGCGGTTCTTTTGCGGGGCCTGCAATGACTTTCCCGGTCCCTTGGAAGACGGATCCGTGGCATGGACAGTCCCATGTTTCATCCCCATCGTTCCAGCTGACTTCACAGCCAAGATGCGTACAGGATAGACCGACGTAGTGGAGATTGCCGTTATGGTCTTTGTACATGCCCGCCGGCTCGCCATCCTGTTCGAACTTCTTCGCTTGTCCATTGTGCAGGCACTCGGCCAATTCCGCGAGTGAGGGTTTGTCCTTCTCTTCGTGTTTTTCCGACGGCTGTTTCCGCTGTGGACTCAGCAGCTCTTCGTAGTCGTTCTGCTGACCGGTGATCAGGTCAGTGATGAGCTGTGCAGCGGTACCTGAAATGGCAAGCCCCCATTTGCTGTAGCCGGTCATGACATACATTTTGTCATCGCCTTCTTCGATAGGCCCGATGAACGGGCGACGGTCAGGTGTCATCAGATCATGCTCGGACCAGTAGGCGAGCATTTCTGTGAGACCGAATTCGGTTTTTGCGAATTCGCGGATGGACTCGTAATGATCGATGGTTGACTTGTCATTGCCGGTCGGATGCGTGTCCCCGCCGATGATGAGGATCGGCTGGTTCCCATCATGGGCACCGCGGAACGTCCGTTTCGGTTCGTCGTCGCTGATATACATCCCTTTGTCGAATGCGTTGCCGCTTTTGAATGCAGTCAGATGGGATGTCATCGGCTTCAGCGTATTGGAATAGAATGAATGCGGATCTTCGACAGGGAACAAAGTAGCCAGAACTGCCTGGCTGCAGGTGATCGTATAAGGTGTATCGGTTGTCAGCGTCAGATGATCGCTGTGATATTCCTTGTCCATGTAGCGGGTGTGCTGATAAATCTTACCGCCCATCTTATCGATCTCCCGCAGAACGCCGTGCAGGAATTTGACCGGGTGGAATTCCGCCTGCTTCCGCATGACGAGTGCCGATGCCACGTTGAAATCCAGAGGAACCGAATCGGTAAGCCCGCCGTCCGCACCGATTTTCTTATAGGCGTCCGCTTCGTCTCTCAAGCTGTCCGTATGGCTCCCGTCCTGCGAAAAGACATAGGAATCCATTTCCGTGAAATTGCAGTCGATCGAATGTTCCTTGACGATGGTTCTAATGAGTTCGAGTCCGTGTTCATTCGCTTCATAGTATTGTTTTGCGATATCCAATCCATAGCGGCCGATCATATCGTGATAGATCAGCTGATGCTGGGCAGACAGTTTGGCTGTAGTGCCGCCGGTGCTGCCTGCTCCAAATTCACGTGCCTCGACGATCGCCACCGATTTGCCGGCTCTGGCAAGGCAGTAGGCAGTGAGGACACCTGAGATTCCGCCGCCGATGACGGCTGTATCCACTTCGATATCTCGTGCCAGTTTTGAATAGCTGACACCGCCTCCGGTCGTCTTCCAAAAAGAATGCTGAGTACCTTGAACAAGGCTCATGAAATTACCTCCTGAATATATAGTTTCCTATTTATTACCTACCTTACTTGAGGGTGTGTAAAACCTTCCGGCAAGAAGGGGCGGCAGACGAAATGAAAAACCCTGCCATTTAACGGCAGGTGCATACGAGTCTGGAAGTTGAAGAGAAACGGCATATATTTTGAAAGCGCTATCTTAATTCTGAAAACTCATTGTTATCTTAATTTCTATATGTTAGCATGTTATTTATTCAAATACATAATCATGATTACAAAGTAATTATGATTAAACTACTAATTTACAATTGAGGTGAGAAGATGGAGGGCCCGGTATTGAGTGTGGAACAGTTGAAAACGTACTTTCATGTAGACGACCGGAAGATTGCGAAAGCAGTCGACGATGTATCTTTTGAGATCCATCCTGGAGAATCGCTTTCGATTGTCGGGGAATCCGGCAGCGGAAAAAGTATGACGGCGAATTCCGTCATGGGTTTGATCAGTAAGCCGGGAAGAATCGAAGGCGGCTCCATCCGGCTGGGCGACTGTGAACTGACAGGGCTCTCCGATAAGGAGCTGCAGCGCATCCGCGGGAAGGAAATGGCGATGATTTTCCAGGAGCCGATGACTGCGCTGAACCCGGTTTTCACGATCGGCAGTCAGATAACCGAAATGCTGAGAAAGCATAAGAGAATGAGTAAGAAAGCAGCGCGTGAACAAGCGATCCGGCTTCTCGCGGAAGTCGGAATCACACGTCCGGAGCAAATCATCGATGAGTATCCTCACAGATTATCTGGGGGGATGCGCCAGCGTGTCATGATTGCAATTGCAATCTCCTGTCAGCCCAAATTGCTTATCGCAGACGAACCGACGACTGCACTCGATGTCACCATCCAAGCTCAGATTCTCACATTGCTCGACGACATGCGTAAGAGGATGGACATGTCGATCCTCATGATTACGCACGATTTAGGGGTTGTTTCCGATTATGCGGACCGGGTCATCGTCATGTATGGGGGACAGATCGTTGAACAGGCAGAAACAAAGGAGCTGCTGCGCTTTACAAAACATCCATATACACAGGGGTTGCTCGACAGTACGCCGGATTTGACGACTAACGTAGACCGCCTGAAGACGATTCCGGGAGCTGTGCCAGCTGCTACCGACTTTCCTATAGGCTGCCGGTTCGCTTCACGGTGTCCATTTGTCATGGAGCGGTGTCTGGAAAGCAATCCGGAACTGATTGAGGTGCGGCCGGGCCACTTCGCCCGCTGTCACTTGTATGAGGAGGAGGAGAAATGAACGGTTTGAACCCTAATCAGGCAGCTTCCGCAGATTATTTGCTGGACGTGCGCCATCTGAAGAAATACTTTCCGATCAAGGGCGGGATCATCCAGCATACGACCGGCAGTGTCAAAGCGGTTGACGATGTGTCCTTCAGCATCCGGGAAGGGGAGACGCTTGGCGTCGTCGGGGAATCCGGTTCCGGCAAGTCCACGCTCGGCCGTGTGATTTTGCGGCTGCTGAGTGCAACGGACGGTCAGATCACTTTCGCAGGAAAGGACATAACCGTGCTGAAAGAGAAAGAGCTGCGCAGTATTCGGAAAGATATGCAGATCATCTTCCAGGATCCCTTCTCTTCGCTCAACTCGAAGATGAGTGTTCAGGAGCTGATAGAAGAGACGCTGATCATCCAGACCTCGCTGCCAAAAGCCGAACGGAAACGGAAAGTGGAAGCGATTGTGGAGAAAGTCGGGCTGCGGACGGCGGATCTCCAGAAGTATCCCCATGAATTTTCAGGAGGTCAGCGGCAACGGATCAGCATTGCAAGGGCGCTCGTCAATAATCCGAAGTTCGTCGTGTGCGATGAACCCGTATCCGCGCTCGATGTCTCCATCCAGGCGCAAGTGCTGAATCTGATGATGGATCTTCAAGATGAACTCGGTTTGACTTATTTGTTCATCGCCCATGATCTGAGTGTCGTCAAACACATAAGCGACCGCATCGTGGTGATGTACCTCGGCAATATTGTCGAAATCGCCCCGAAATCGAATTTGTACGATGACCCGAAGCACCCATACACACAGGCACTGCTCGATTCCGTATCTGTCGTGGACCGAGGCGATAGCCCGAAGCATATCAGGGAGAAAATCGTATTGAAAGGGACGATGCCGAGCCCTGCGGACCCTCCGTCCGGCTGCGTGTTCAGGACCCGCTGCCCATTCGCCTTCGACAGGTGCGTAACGGAAAAACCCCAGCTGACGGAGCTGTCGGAGGGACATCTGGCTGCCTGCCATCTGAATACGGAGCCGTCCGCCGAACTCCAAACGCTAAACCAGTCCGGAAAAGAGGTGTCCCGGCTATGAAAACAAGACTTCTGTTCCGGACAGTCCTCCTATTGACGTCTGTCCTCCTGATGCTCAGCGCATGCGGTTTGAAAGAGGACCGCGGGCCGGATGAATCGTCCGGAACCGCACCGGGCGAACCGAAGGAAGGCGGGATCGTCGTCGGAGCTATGGCAACCGCACCGACCGGCATGTTCAACCCGATTTTCTACGAAGAAGCCTACGACGAAGCAATCCTGAGGCTTACACACGAAAGTCTGGTCAGCCAGAACGAACAGCTGGAATTCGTTCCGCAGCTCGCAAAAAAGTGGGAAACAAATGAGGATCAGACGGAAATCACCTTTCAGTTAGAGGAAGGGGTGAAATGGCATGACGGTGAGGAATTCACTGCTGAGGATGTCGTTTTCACCTATCAGATGATGTCCGATCCGCTGTACGTCGAAACGGGCGGTTTCCGGACGGACTACGTACAGGGGCTCAAGGGATATGATGCCTACAACTCCGGCGAATCAGATGTGTTCGAAGGAGTGACAGCAATCGATCCATATACGGTCAAATTCAGTTTTGAGGAACCGAATGTAACGCCGCTATACTCTGCAGGGTTCCAGATCATACCGAAGCATGTCTTCGGCGAGATTCCCATTCAGGACATTCCAAAATCGGATGCTTCTTTGAAAGGCGGATCCGTCATCGGCACAGGCCCGTTCAAACTGACGAAGATCGTCGACCGTCAACAGTATGTGTTTGAGCGGAATGATGCGTATTGGAAAGGGCGCCCGCATCTCGACAAGATTGTCTGGAAAGTTGTAGATGAAGCGATCATGACAGGGCTGCTAAAGACCGGTGATATCGATTTCGTCGCTGATCCGAATGGCATGTCGCCGGCTGATTACAATTCCGTCCATGCAATGGGGAATCTGCAGATCATCGAGCAGCCTGAATTCGGGAACCAATTTCTCGGATTCAAGATGAATTACCGGGACCCCGCAGCCAGCGACAAGGAAGCGAAGAATCCGGACAGCTGGAAAGTGAACGAGAAGATCGCCAATCCGAAAGTCCGCCAGGCGATCGCCTATGCGGTCAATCGGGAGGGGATCATCAATGGTCTTCTGTACGGGCACGGCGAGAAAACGAACACAACGATCGCCCGGCAGTTTTGGGCATACAGTGAGGATGCGCCGGTCGACTACAGCTACCATCCGGAGAAAGCGGAACAGCTCCTGGATGAAGCAGGGTATGCCGACCGGGACGGCGACGGATTCCGGGAAGATCCGGAGGGCGGCAAGTGGGTGCTGAACCTCGATTTCCCGACAGGCAACAAAATCAGGGAACGGACAGCGCCTCTGCTAAAGCAGCAATTAGAGGAAGTGGGCATCCGCGTCAATATGCGGCAGCCGAAGGAAATGACAGCGTATATCGATGCGTTGGAAAACCGGGACAGCGACTGGGATCTCTTCCTGCTTGGCTGGGCGCTCGACAGCCATGACCCTGATCCTTCGAGCTTGTGGTCATCTGAAGCTGCCTATAACTATTCCCGCTGGAACAACAAAGAGGCGGACGCTCTGCTGAAGCAGGCGATGAAAGCACCGGAAGCGTTCGATCAGGAATACAGGAAGGAAGTCTATGCTGACTGGCAGCGGGAGTTCTCAGAGGACCTGCCGGCACTGTTCCTCTATGTGCAGGACAACCTATGGGTCGTGAACGACCGCGTGGAAGGAATCGTACCGCTGCCGTTCACGCTTATGAACAACGTGCAGGACTGGTGGGTCAGCCGATGACCTGCCTGAATACGGACGACTGTGTCGTTGACTAGATAAAGGGGTGAGCAAGATGTTTCAATACGCTGTCAGGAGGATACTGGTTTTCATCCCGATGCTGTTTCTGCTGACGGTCATCATTTTCGGGCTGGCGAAAGCGGCGCCGGGTGATCCGTTCACAGGGAAAATCCTCGATCCGAGTATCGATCCGGAAGTGTACGAACAGCGCAAAGAAGCCCTCGGGCTGAATGATTCAGTGCCTGTCCAGTATATGAACTGGGTCGGGTCCGTCGCCAAAGGGAATCTCGGCGAATCGATCACCTACAACGGGCGGTCTGTTACGGACCTGATCGGCGAACGGCTGATGAATACTGTCTATTTAGGCACGTTTGCCCTGGCCATTACATTGATTGTCGCAATTCCGATCGGTCTGTACTCAGCGAAGCATCCGTACTCGATGCTGGACTACAGTGCGACGGCGTTCGGATTCATGGGGCTTGCAGTGCCGAACTTCTTCTTTGGGCTCATTGCAATTTTCGTGTTTGCGATCAGTCTTGGCTGGTTCCCGGCGCAGGGGACGGTTTCCAGTGTGGATGCGACAGGCTTTACACTGTTCCTGGACAGGCTCCATCATATGATCCTGCCAGGGCTGACACTGGGCCTTGCGGGTACCGCGACATATATGCGCTATATGCGCTCGGAAGTGCTTGACGTGCTTGGCAGCGATTATATTAAAACTGCACGAGCGAAAGGGATGAGTGAATCATCCATCTTATATAAACACACACTGCGCAATGCGATCATTCCGATCATCACACTGCTTGGATTCGAATTCGGCGCACTGCTGAGCGGTGCAGTCATCACTGAGCAAGTCTTCAATTATCCAGGACTCGGGACGCTGTTCATCACATCGATTGTCAACCGTGATTATCCGGTTGTCATGGCGATCAACCTTCTGCTGGGTGTGACGATCCTTGTCGGGAATCTGCTGGCGGATATGCTGTACAGTGCGGTGGATCCGAGAATCCGCTATGAATGAGGTGAAAATGTATGCAAACCTATCCAACTGATACAGTGCACGAGCAGCACTCTACCGTAAAAGAGAAACCAAAAAGTCCGTTTCAGCTGGCTCTCCGCCGATTCTTAAAGAATAAACTTGCGGTGACAGGTGTCGTCGTTCTGCTTCTGGTTATCCTGGCGGCCGTCTTTGCCCCCCTCCTCACCCAGTATGATCCGGAACGGGGAGACCTTCTTGCTGTCGACAGCCCGCCGGGGAATGGCCATCTGCTCGGGACAGACAGCTCAGGACGTGATAACTGGGCACGGCTGCTCTATGGCGGACGTGTTTCCCTGATCGTCGGCTTTAGCGCAATGCTGTTCACCCTGTCGATCGGGGTTGTGACCGGCGCGATCAGCGGCTACTATGGCGGCAAAATCGACAGCTTCATCATGAGGATGGCAGATCTGTTTCTTGCGCTCCCATTCCTCGTACTTGCATTGACAATCATCGCTTTGCTGGACAATGTGACCATCGGTGTTTTCGTAACTATCATAGGGATCACAACATGGCCGACCCTGACACGTCTCATACGGGGGGCATTCTTGACCATCCGTGAAGAGGAGTTCATCACGGGGGCGAAAGCGCTCGGCGCAAGTGATCTGCGGATCATCTGCAAGCATTTCCTGCCGAGCGCGGTCGGTCCGATTATCGTAAATGCGACGCTCATGATGGCAACGATGATCATCGTGGAATCCGGAATGAGCTTCATCGGGATGGGGATCCCCCAGCCGACACCGACATGGGGCAACATGCTGTCGGAAGCTCAAAACTTGCGTGTGTTGAGAGACCAGCCTGAGGTATGGCTGCCGCCCGGACTCGGAATTCTGGTGACTGTCCTGGCCATCAACTTCATCGGAGATGGATTGCGTGATGCGTTCGACCCGAAGAGCAGCCGCCGCTGAAGACTGAGAGAAAGAAGGATCGATATATGGAATTGACTCCTAAAGAACAGCAGTTTCTGCAGCTCTTGAAAGAACAAAACGCCTACAAGGAAGCATTGACGGCATTGCAATGGGACTCCCATACCCAAATCCCTTCAGGCGGAGTGGACAGCCGGGCGGAAGTTGTCGGCATCCTTTCCGCTAAGCTCCAGCAGGACCAGACATCCGAGCGCATGAAAGAAGCACTGGAAGAGATGAAGGCAGTATCGCAGAACCGTCTGATCCTGAAAGCTGCAGAGGAAGCTAGATTCATCTATGACAGGAAAGGGAAAATCCCTAACGATGCGTATCGGCGCTACGTAACGCTTTGTTCCAAAGCTGAAGCGGTATGGGAGGAAGCCCGGCGTGCAGACGATTTCGGCCAATTTGAACCGTATTTACAGCAGATCGTTTCATGTAATCAGGATTTTGCAGATCGTTGGGGATACGAAGGGCACCGCTATAACGCGCTGCTGGAAGAACATGAACCCGGCATGACAGTTGCTGTTCTGGATGAGGTGTTCCCGCCATTACGTAAATCTGTCGGGAATTTACTTGAACAAGTGAAAGAAAGTCCCGTCAAAGCCGATGTACAGCTTCTGAGAAAGGAATTCCCACTGGATCGTCAAAAATCATTGTGCGAGGCTTTTCTCAAAAAGATAGGTTACCGGTTTGCCGAAGGACGGCTCGATACCTCGGCGCACCCATACAGTTTTGCCATCAATCGCCAGGATGTCCGTCTGTCTACAAAGTATGTCGCAGATGACTTCAGGACGAGTGTCTTCAGCGCTGTCCACGAGGGCGGCCATGCACTGTATGAGCAGAATATTGCACAGCGGCTGCACGGAACACCGCTCTCGGCGGCAAGTTCGATGGGAATGCACGAATCTCAGTCATTGTACTGGGAAGTGTTTGTCGCTGCAGACCGAGATTTCTGGGAGACAAATTATGAATGGTTCAGGAAGTTTGCTCCAAAAGAGTTTGACGACATACCGCTCGATGAATTCTACGTGGCGCTGCATGACGTGAAATCATCGCCCATTCGAATTGAAGCAGACCCTCTGACCTATCAAATGCATATCATGCTGCGATATGAACTTGAAAAAGGCTTGCTCTCCGGGGATATCAGCGTGGGAGAAGTGCCGGATGTCTGGAAAGAACTCACACAGAAATACCTAGGTATCACTCCTGCAAGTCATCGGGAAGGCGCCTTGCAGGATATCCATTGGTCGAGTGGAGACTTTGGCTATTTTCCATCATATACACTCGGATATATATATGGCGCACAGCTGCAGAACAGCTTGAAACAGGATATTCCATTTGCGGAGCTGCTGAAGCAAGGTGACTTGGAAACTATCAGGAAATGGTTTACAGAACGTATCCATCAATACGGGAAGACAAAAAAGCCTCTCGATCTGTTGGAATCGGCGACTGGGGAAGAGCTCAATGCCGAGTATTTGATCGAATTCTTTAGACAGAAGTATGGCGGAATCTATCAGTTTTAATCAGTAAAAGGGACAGCTCAGGCAGCTGTCCCTTTTATATGTTAGCAGAGCGGGGAAGTGCAGATAGAGAGGCTCGGTAAGCATCCAGTCAAGGTGGCATGAAAGACGATCCCCTCCATTCAAAACACCGTACGGTAGATGAAAAGAAGGAAGTTGGACGAACGGATATTAAAATTTCATTAAAAATAGTGACTTTGGTCTCTGCTGGTACTATAATAACTACGGTACTAAAGTCGTTCATTGTAGGAGTTATTACATATTATGGTCGAAGAAGGGGATTTGGATGAAGAGAGTAAAAGGATTTAAAAGTGTGAAGAGCCGTCTGCTGGCAGCTTTCGGTATAATCGTTTTGTTAGTGGCCGTGCTCGGGCTTTACACGCTCGGATCGGTCGACTCGGTCAATAAGAGGACGAAAGAGATTGTAGAGACCGATACGAAGCTGATGGCGGTAGACTTGAAATTGGCGAATACGATGTCAGGCCGGCTGTCGGCGGTGCGGGCATATGTCTTGAGCGGGGATGAAAAATACAAGCAAGAGTTCAAAGACCTGACAGAGCAGGGGATTGCGCTTCAGGCGGAGTCGGAGAAACTCGGCGCATCTGATGAATTTGGTGATCTTGTCGATCAGATGATTACCTGGAGGAAGAAGCTGACGACTGATGTTATCGATATGTACGACCAGAATCGTGCGGAGCGGGCAAAAGATAACCTGCTGACCCTCTCGGACGAAGGAAGCAAGTTAATCGGTGAGTATCATAGGATCGCGGAGGAACGCGAGCAGCTTACACAGACACATGGGAAAGAGATCATTCAGAGTGGACAGACTACGATCACTTGGATTTCAGTCGTGGTATTACTCGTACTGGTGATCAGCATAGCTGCTGCATTGTTTACAGCTCGTGTTATTACAGCGCCGATCAAGCGGGTGATGGAACGGATGAAATCCATTGCTGACGGGGACTTAAGCCATGAGCCGCTCGCCGTTACGTCGCGTGACGAAGTCGGACAGCTGGCCACTGCAACGAACGACATGAGTGCTCATACACGTGAAATGCTGAATGAGATCAACGGTGTCTCATCATCCGTTTCCGCACATTCTGAGGAACTGACGCAGTCGTCGAATGAAGTGAACGCAGCATCGCGCCAGATTGCGGTGACGATGCAGGAACTGACGTCGGGTATCGAAAGTGAAGCGAACACGGCGACGGATCTTGCGACAGCGATGGAGCGGTTCGCGGAGCGGGTCGGGGATGCGAATGCTCGCGGGGAAGCGATCCAAGAAGCGTCGCGGAGTGTGCTCGGCCAGACAGCGGACGGTTCGCAACTGATGGCCGTTTCGGCGGAACAGATGCAGCGGATCGACAGTATCGTCCAAGAGGCTGTCGCGAAGATCAAAGGGCTGGATGTCCAGTCTCAGGAAATCTCGAAACTGGTCGTCGTTATCAAGGACATCGCCGATCAGACGAATCTTCTGGCACTGAATGCCGCGATCGAGGCAGCACGTGCAGGAGAGCACGGCAAAGGTTTTGCGGTCGTTGCGGAGGAAGTGCGCAAACTGGCCGAACAGGTCGCTGTTTCCGTGACAGACATTACGGGTATTGTCGGAACGATCCAGCAAGAATCGAGCAGCGTCGCAGGATCGCTTGAGTCGGGGTATGCAGAAGTGGAAAAAGGAACCGCCCAGCTGAAGACGACACAGGCGACCTTCGAAGAGATCCGTCAGTCAGTGGAACACATGGCGGAGGACATCGGTGTCATTTCACAGAGCTTGGAGGACATTGCAGCTGACAGCGAAGAAATGGGCGAGTCGATCGAAGAGATTGCGGCGATTTCCGAGCAGTCTGCAGCAGGCGTCCAGGAAACGTCGGCCGCTTCCCAACAGACGAGCAGTTCCATGGAAGAAGTCGCCGGCAGTTCAGCTCAGCTCTCTCATCTCGCGGAAGACTTGAACGGACTGGTCCGTGCTTTCAAGTTGTAAAACAGAAAAAAGAGATCGGCCGTCCATACGCCACTTGGCGCACGGACGGTTTTTTAGGTACCTGTTTTTTTAAGTACCTGTGCGCCACACAACTTGGACACTATTTCGAATTGTTTCTGAATTGTGTGGCGCACAGGTACCGGCCACTAGCGTTGCATAGGAGTAAATAATATGGAAAATTATCCACCTCGAATAAGTGTTTGAATAATACAAAAAAGGAGCTCTTCCTGTAAAATGAAACTGACG
>DAMDKL010000020.1:0-44691 GCA_032099885.1 Sporosarcina sp. | reverse complement strand
TTGACACTGTTTGAAATCGTTCGTTGATCAAGTTTGAAATGGAAGGTTCGATCGGCTAATCGATTGGACAGCTCCGTACGTGCACGATGCGTACGGAGTTTTTTCATGTTGTATGCTTTTCTCTATTCCCAACCTATCTACTGGATGAGTGGTAAAACAGGAAGGGGAGAGGCAATTATGAAAATTGTACTGGACGCCGGGCACGGGCTCGGTACACTGGGAAAACGGACACCAGATGGGGAACCCAAATGGGCATTCAATAATACGGTGCTGCTTGCAGCGGAGGCCGCACTGACGGCATTCCGAGACGTTCGCATCCTTCGTACCGACGATCCGACGGGCCGCCGGGACGTCCCGCTGAAAGAGCGGACGGACCGGGCGAATGCGTGGAACGCGGATCTGTTCGTGTCGTTCCATCATAATGCCAATACGGGCAATTGGGGCAGCTGGGGCGGAACTGAAACATTTACACTGGATGCTCGGGGGGCAAACCCGAAGTCCGCTGAACTTGCGCGTATCATTCAACCGGCAATCGTCCGTGCAATGGGCCTGCGGGACCGTGGCGTCAAGAAGATGAACCTGCACGTCTTGCGGGAGACGCACATGCCGGCGGTGCTCATCGAAGGCGGTTTCATGGATTCGAGGACAGACATACAGGTGCTCCGGGATCCGGCCCGGCTGCAGGCGCAGGGGAATGCGGCGGCCACAGCCATAGCTGCTTGTTTTGGACTGGTGAAGCGGACGCCTGCATCAGCCGTGCCAGCACCACAGACCCGTAAACGATTCCGGCTTGCGACAGGGACGTTCCCGGACCGCCGAAGCGCAGAGCAGGCAGCCGTCAAGCTGCGGCAGCTGTTCGGCTGGACAGTCTATGTAAAAAAAGAGAATTGACAGCACGCGCCCGGCGGAACAACTGCCGGGTGCGTGTTTTCTTGTGCAGGCGGACACGCCATGATGGTTGCTTAACTATGTTATGATAAGGGTACGTAACGTGTACTAGGAACGGAGGGATCCATATGATAGAGATAGGCTTGACAGGCTGGGGGGACCATCCCGATGTGTACGCTCCGACCTCGACTGCGAAAGAAAAACTGATCGACTACAGCGCGCATTTTCCAATCGTGGAACTGGACTCAACCTTCTATGCGATCCAGCCGGAACGCAATATTAGGAAGTGGATACGGGAGACTCCTGATCACTTCAGTTTCATCGTGAAAGCATACCAGGGGATGACGGGACACTTGCGCGGTGAACTGCCGTATGAATCGAAAGAGGAGATGTTCCAGCTGTTCCGTCTGTCGCTGCAGCCGCTGCAGGAAGCGGACAAGCTGTCGATGATTCTCGTGCAGTTCCCGCCGTGGTTCGACTGTGTCAAAGAGAACGTCGAGGAAATACGATACATATGCAGGCAGCTCGAAGGATTCGACATCGCCGTCGAGTTTCGGAACCAGACTTGGTATTCGGAACCGCTGCGGGAGAAGACATTCCAGTTCCTGAGCGACAATGGGCTGATCCACGTCATCGCCGACGAGCCGCAGGCGGGTTCTGGCAGTGTGCCGTTCATCCCGCGGGTGACACGCCCGGATAAAGCGATGATCCGGCTCCATGGCCGCAATCTGGCGGGCTGGAAGAATCCGGGCGGCAGCCGGGAGAACTGGCGGAAGATCCGCTACTTGTATGACTACAGCGACCGGGAACTGGAAGAGGTCAAAGCAGCCGTCAATCAGGTTTCAGCAGATGCGGAATACGTCGCGGTCATCTTCAATAACAACTCTGGCGGTCATGCTGCCGAGAACGCGAAACGGTTCCAGAAGTTGCTGAACCTCTCCTTTGAAGATCTGGCTCCGAAACAGCTCGACATCTTTGAGGAGGATTAACAATGGAATATGTACTGCTGATTGCGATCGGTATGCTGTCAGGCGTCGTCGGCTCGCTCGTCGGCCTCGGCGGCGGCACGATATTTGTCCCGGTGACGCTGCTCGTCGGCATCGATCTCGGCTGGATCCCGCATGTGACGCCCCAGACGGTTGTCGGCATGTCGGTCATCATGATGGTGTTCAACGGCCTTTCGTCGACGATGTATCATCTGAAGGCGAAGACCGTCGACTACCGCAGCGGGCTGATCTTTTTCGCGGGGAGCGTTCCCGGGACGATCGTCGGCGCTTTTTTCAACAGAGGCCTCGACCTGAGTTCGTTCAATATCTACTTCGGGCTGTTGCTGATCTTCTTGGCAGCTCTTTTGCTTGTCAAAAAATACTTGAAGCCCATACGCTGGTTCGTCGAACACGGAAAGCCGATCACCTTCACCGATCCGCAAGGGGAAAACCATGTGTATGGCTATCCGATCTGGTTTGCGCTGGTGTTCACATTTTTCATCGGCCTGACGTCGGGTCTATTCGGAATCGGCGGTGGCGCGATGCTCGTGCCCGGCATGATCCTGCTGTTCTTGTTCCCGCCGCACGTGGCAGTCGGTACATCGATGCTGATGGTATTCCTGTCAGCACTCATCAACTCAGGCACACATATTTACCTCGGGCACGTGCCGTGGCTCTATTCACTTGCAGTTATCCCGGGCGCCTATATAGGCGGCACGGTCGGCTCGATGCTGAATAAGAAGATGAGTTCGGAGATGCTTGTCGTTGTGCTGCGGGTGCTGCTTCTGCTGTTCGGCGTTAATTCAATCATAGACGGAATTTGGGGATGATCGCGATCTCACAGAAAACGGAAACTATCCATATCTACCATACGAATGATGTCCACAGCCATTTTGAGAACTGGCCGGGCATCCAGGATTACCTGACCCGCAAACGGCAGGAACACGAGCAGGCGGGGGAGTCGGTCTTCGTCTTCGACCTCGGGGACTTCGTAGACCGATCACATCCCTTCACGGAGGCGACAGCCGGGAGAGGGAATACGGAGCTGCTGAACTTGGCCAGCTACGACGCAGTGACAATCGGCAACAACGAAGGGATCACGCTGCCGAAGGAGGAGTTGGAGAAGCTCTACGAAGGAGCCGAGTTTGATGTGATCGTGGCGAACTTGGCGGAAGCGGACGGAAGTGCTCCCGGCTGGGCTGCCCCCTATAAGCAATATGTAACGAAGCAAGGCGTCTGTGTCGGAGTGATTGCTGCTACAGCCGTCTATGAAGCGTTCTATTCGAAACTCGGCTGGACGATCCGTGAACCGCGCGCCATCCTGAAAAAACTGGCAGCCCGGCTGCGTGAGACGTCGGACATCGTCATCTGCCTGTCCCATCTCGGCATTCGGGAAGACCGGCTGCTCGCAGACGAGACTGACGATATCGACCTGATCCTCGGTGCGCATACTCATCATCTGTTTGTTCAGGGAGAATGGGAAATGGATACGCTGCTGGCCGCGACCGGAAAATTCGGGCAGTATGTCGGATGTGTATGTATAACCGTAGAAGACGGCCTAGTGACTGGCAGGACGGCATCTGTCATCCCGGCCGGCGAGCTGAAAGCCGAACTAGAAACGGAGGAGGCAATCGGTCGGCTGATGGCAGAGGGTGAGAGTCTTCTTGAGAAGACAGTCTTCCAATTGCCGCGTCCCCTCAGCCAGAACTTGTTCGGCATAAGCGGGCTCTCAGACTTCTTCGGGCAGGCTCTTCTGTCCTACACAGGCGCAGACTGCGGACTGTTCAATGCAGGGCTGTTCCTGGGCAGCCTGCCGAAAGGCACTGTCACACTGCGGGACTTGCACCGTGTCCTTCCCCATCCCATCAATGCATGTGTACTTACGATCACCGGCCGTTCCCTGCTTGGTTATTATGAGCTGTCCCGTCACCCCGACTGGCCGCGCACAGAAGTCAGGGGCCTCGGGTTCAGAGGCACGCTGATGGGCGCGATGATACCGGTCAACTTGTCCATGAAGGATGGAATACTCCATATCGGAGAGGAACGGGTCGTCATGAACAACCACTACCGGCTCGCCACGCTCGACATGTTCACCTTCGGATTCTTCTTTCCGAACATGAAATACGAAACAATCGACTACATTGTGCCGGAATTGATCCGCGATATCGCAGGCTGGTACGGCAGACGGTTATACACCTGAAAGACTCATAGGCGGCACCACCTTTTCATACCGTATGGAAGGGAGGTGCTGCTTTTTTGAGATTCCATACACAAGCTCCGAAACAGCGGAAGTCGAAAAGAAGATGGCTGAAACTTCTGATTCCCGCACTCCTCATCACGATTGCAGGCAGTTTTTACTATTTGAATATAAAGTTAACTCCTCTCTATATGCGTTATGCAGAAGTGGAGACACGGAAGATTGCAGCGCACGTCATCAGCCAGGCGATCCAGTCCCGTTCCGACAGCGTTCTCGATGTCAATGACGTGCTCGTCAATATACCGAATGACACAAAAGACACTGTGACAATGAAAGTCGATGCCGAAAAGATCAGCCAAGTGATGGCGGAAATCCATGAACTCGTTGAAAGTCATTTGGAACGGGCGGAATCCGGCGACTTGGCCATGCTGCCGGACAGCGATGTCCTGGAGTTCGATACGGAAGAGATGGAAAAACATGGCGGTGTCGTATTCTTCGTGCCGATCGGCCAGGTCGCAGGAATCCCGCTGCTCGGAAACCTGGGGCCGAAAATCCCGATCCGCTTTCATATTGTCGGTGACGTTCACGGGGATATCGATACGAAAATCACAGAATACGGCATCAATAACGTCTATATGGAAGTGAACATCAACCTGACCGTCAACGTACAGATCATTATTCCGGTCGCTACGAAACAAAGTACGGTGGAGCATTCTTTCCCGGTTGCAATCGGCATTATACAGGGGGTCGTCCCGCAAATCTATACGAAAGGGGGGCAGAGCCCTGCCAATATCGAGGTCCCGCTCAGTGAAACGAATGAGCCGTAAGCTGCCTTGTATAATCATTCAACATCTGCTATCCTAGAAAAGTAAGAACAGAATCGATAGGGTAGAGGCTGCATTGCTTATGAGTATCACATGCGAGAGTGACGTTGAAGACCATGTGAAAAAGGAAGTTTTGCCGAAGCTGGATGGAGGTCAACTCCACGCAGCTGGGGTCATTTCAAACAGGAATGGCACTGTCACGGGATTTGTACAGTCCGTGGTGAGCTACAATCGTCAGTTGGATAACGAACTTGCTTATCAAACAAATGACATGTAGACAGCCGGTGCCCGGTACACTTAGTAAAGTGAAACGGGTATCGGCTTTTTGTATCCCTCGATCCCTAACCAAAAGGAGGAAAATGGAATGATTGGTACTTGGCTCTCGATATTACCCCCCGTCATCGCAATTGTAATGGTGCTGACGACAAAACGGGTGCTGCTGTCCCTCAGCGCAGGGATTCTGTCAGCTGCACTGCTCGTGGCCTCGTTTGCACCCGGGGAGACTGTGATTCAGCTAGGAAAGGCGCTCGCCGTCTCGTTCTGGGATGAGGGTGCTCTTAATACGTACAATATTTACATTATGGTTTTCATCTTGTTCCTCGGTGTCATCACAGCGCTGGTCAGCCTTTCGGGCGGCAGCCGGGCGTTCGCTGAATGGGCAGTGACGCGCATCAAGACGAAGAGGAGTGCAAAACTGCTGACTGCAGCTGTCGGTATTCTGATTTTCGTGGATGATTACTTCAACGCGCTGGCAGTCGGTCAGATTGCTCGCCCAATCACTGACAGGCACAACATCTCACGGGCGAAACTCGCGTATTTCATCGACTCCACGTCTGCTCCGGTCTGTGTCATTTCACCAGTATCCAGCTGGGGAGCATTCCTGATCGGACAGCTTGCGATCATCCTCGCAACGACGTCTGCGGTGAGTTATTCACCTCTCAGTGCGTTCCTGCTGATGGCGCCGATGAATTTCTACGCGCTGGCGACACTTGCCATGGTCTTCTTCTTCGCGTGGACGGACGTCGACTTCTTTGCGATGAAAGATCACGAGAAACGGGCAAGTGAAACCGGGCAGCTGTTCGACCCGGAAAAAGAGATCCCGGGCCAGCTGAAAGACGAATTCCCGGAACACAATTTCGGTCATGTCCGTGACCTCGTCATGCCTATCGTCACGTTAGTGGCTGTGACACTTGTGGCAATGATCGTTACAGGCTACCGAAATGGCGGGGAGATGAACTTGTGGACGATCTTTGAGAATACGGACGTCCCATTGTCCCTTGTGTTCGGCGGAGCATCCGGAACCCTTGTTGCGGTCCTGCTGTATGCTGCGCAGTTCAAAGTGAACAGCACCGCATCAGCCGGCTTAATCGGCCGCGCATTCGTCAGCGGAGTCAAAGCGATGATGCCGGCTGTTCTGATCCTGATACTGGCTTGGTCGCTGACGCACTTGATCGATCTGCTGGAAACGGGCCTGTTCCTATCGGAAGCTGTCTCGAAGTCCAGCATCCCGGTTGGATTCCTTCCCGTTGTGCTGTTTGTGCTGGCTGGTCTGATGGCGTTCGCGACGGGAACGTCTTGGGGGTCATTCGGAATCCTGCTGCCGATCGCTGGGACGATCATGGTCAATGCAGCGCCTGAACACCTTCTGCCTGCATTGGCAGCTGTCCTTGCAGGAGCGGTTTTCGGCGATCACTGTTCACCGATTTCCGATACGACGATCCTGTCCTCGACCGGAGCGGGGAGCAACCATATCGATCATGTAGCCACCCAGCTGCCGTATGCGCTGATCGCTGCCGCAATTTCAGCGGGGGGCTATACCATCCTCGGGCTGACCGGTTCCATATGGATCGGACTCGCAGGTGTGGCGGTGATCCTAGCTGGACTCTTCACCTTCTGGAACATGCGAGGTGCACGAAAGGCTGCAGCTGCTGCAACGGAGTGATTGACGAGATATTCCCCCATAGTTGTGGGGGAATATCTTTTTTTCTTTAGCTGCAGCTATTTTTTTATAGGAAATTAGAAATAGTTCCCATTATCCAGAAAGAACAAATGGCGGTATAGCAACGATTAGACAATCTAGTAATAACATTATGAAAATTTGTATAGACTGAATTAGAAGTTTGTTTTAGAATAGAGTCACAGAAAGAAAAGAACGGGAACAAAACTTGCTGATCCGCCTTATGCTGTCCTTTCTGTCGAGAATTCAGAATAGTAGAACTAAGGGGGAAGGGAAATGAAATTCAAAAGAGCATGGAGTTTACTGGCAGCAATGACGCTTGGCGTCGGTCTCCTGGCCGGCTGTGCAGAAGGCGAAAAAGGAGAGGCCTCTGGTTCAAAAGGCGGAGACGGAGATATTAAGATCGGGGTTAACCTCGAATTAACTGGCGCTGTTGCCTCCTATGGGACATCCGAGGCAGACGGCATCCAGCTCGCCGTCGATGAGATCAATGACGACGGAGGGATCGATGGTAAAAAGATCAAAATCGTCAAGATCGACAATAAATCGGACGCTGCCGAAGCAACGAACGCTGCGATTAAACTAACCGAGCAGGAAAACGTCGCAGCGATCATCGGCGCCGCAACGAGCGGAGCGACGGTTGCTCAGGCACAAATCGCGAACGACAACAAAACGCCGATTATCAGTCCTTCCGGCACAAGCCCGACAGTAACGGTCAATGACAAAGGAGAAGTGAACGAATATGTCTTCCGTACGTCATTCATCGATCCTTTCCAAGGAACAGTTGCTGCGAACTTCGCCGCGAATGACCTCGGCGTAAAGAATGTCGCCATCTTCTCGGATAACGCAAGTGATTATTCGAAAGGTCTGGCTTCCTCATTCAAAAAGGACTTTGAGAAAGCAGGCGGGAAAGTTGTCGCTGAAGAATCCTACGTCGCAAAAGACTCTGACTTCCGCTCCACGCTGACGCGCATCAAGTCTGCGAAACCGGAATTCATCTTCATTCCGGGATACTACGAAGAGGTCGGCCTTATCGTTAAGCAAGCACGTGAAATGGGAATTGACGTGCCGCTCATGGGTGCTGACGGATGGGATTCACCGATTCTCATGGATCTTGCCGGTGCAGACGCTCTGAACAATACGTATACGACGAACCACTACTCAGCGGATGACCCAGACGGTGCTGTCAAAGCATTCAATGACAAATTTAAAGAGAAATACGGCAAATCGCCGGACGCCTTCAACGCACTTGGCTATGACACGGTCTACTTGCTGAAGGATGCGATCGAACGTGCAGGCAGCACGGATTCCACAAAGATTAAAGACGCACTCGCAGAGACAGATGGACTTGATCTCGTAACAGGTACTTATTCGGTTGACGAAAACCACCACCCAATCAAGTCCGCTACGATCTTGGAATACAAAGACGGCGAGCAAGTGTTCAATACGAAGGTGAATCCGTAATTTCATGGGAGGGGCGGGGGAACTCTCTCCCGCCTTCTTTTCATGATTGCATGCCAGAGAGCTATAAGGGGGGGAACTTCATGGATTGGATACAACAGCTTGTTAACGGCATTTCTCTCGGCAGTATTTACGCACTGATTGCGCTTGGGTACACGATGGTCTATGGAATTATTAAACTTATCAACTTCGCGCACGGCGAGGTATTCATGATCGGTGCGTTCATCGGGTATATTTCAATTGCGGGCTGGGGCCTTGGCTTCGTACCGGCCTTACTGCTTTCAATGGCGGTCTGTGCCATTATCGGTGTTCTGATCGAACGCATCGCCTATAAGCGGCTTCGAAATGCGACTAGAATTGCAGCGCTCATCACGGCAATCGGTGTATCACTGCTCATCCAGAACGGAGTCATCTATTTCCGGGGAGCCCAGCCAGCTGCCTATCCGGAAGTGTTGGCAAACAAGACATTTAATCTTTTTGGCGCTCAGATCAGCAGTCAGGCGATCCTGATTTTGTCCGTGTCTATCTTCCTGATGATCGTGCTCCAGTTCATCGTACATAAGACGAAGATCGGAAAAGCGATGCGGGCCGTTTCCTATGATGCGGAAGCCGCAAAACTGATGGGCATTAACGTCGATAACACGATTTCGGCAACGTTCGCGATCGGTTCGGCACTCGCTGGAGCGGCCGGTGTCATCTTCGGGATCTACTATACGAAAATTGACCCGCTTATGGGGGTCATTCCGGGGCTGAAAGCATTCGTTGCTGCCGTTCTCGGCGGGATCGGCATCATTCCGGGAGCAATGGCAGGCGGACTCGTTCTCGGGGTCGTGGAGACTGTCGTCAGTGCGTTGGGAGGCTCACTTTGGCGTGATGCAGCAGCATTCGTCATCCTTATCCTCATACTGATTTTCAAACCAGCGGGACTTTTCGGCAAAAACACGAGAGAGAAAGTGTAGGTGAATGGAAATGATGAAAAAGTCGAAGCAGTTCTGGGTCTTCGCTATTTTGGCAATTGCTGTCTTCGTTGTGGTTCAGGTGATGATCAGCAGCGGAATTTTGAATAATTTCTATTCGAATACACTCATCTTTATGTGTATTAATATCATGCTTGCCGTCAGCCTGCACTTGGTGATCGGGATCACCGGACAGTTCTCGCTCGGCCACGCGGGCTTCCTCGCAGTCGGCGCGTATGTATCTGCGATTATGACAATGAAGCTCGATCTGCCTTTCGTTGCTGCCATTGTAATCGCCGGCCTGGCAGCTGCACTCGCCGGCCTCATTGTCGGGATTCCGAGTCTGCGCCTCCGTGGTGATTATCTCGCGATTGCGACACTCGGGTTCGCTGAAATCATCCGGATCATCTTCCTGAACATCGACTACGTCGGCGGTGCTGCGGGGATGCAGGTTGCCCACCTGACGACGTGGACATACACGTTTGTCTGTCTGTTCGTGACCATTCTCGTCATCGTGAATTTCACGAATTCCCGACACGGCCGGGCGTGTATCGCCGTACGGGAAAACGAAATTGCAGCAGACGCTATGGGTATTAACACAACGTATTACAAAGTGCTGGCATTTGCCGTCGGCTCCTTTTTCGCAGGAATTGCAGGCGCGCTCTATGCCCACAATTTCTATATTATCCAGCCGGCAAACTTCGGCTTCCTAAAGTCGATCGACATTTTGATCTACGTAGTTCTTGGCGGACTCGGAAGTTTGTCAGGCGCGATTGTTGCAACGATTTTGCTGACTATCGTCTCGACCTTCTTGCAGGACTATCCGGAAACCCGGATGATTCTGTATAGCCTCGTCCTCATCATCGTCATGCTTTATCGTCCGAAAGGGCTCATGGGCACGATGGAATTCACCGATTACTTGAAGATGTGGATGCGGCCGAAAGGAGGAAGACAGCATGAGCAATGACGTATTACTGGACGTTCAAAATACTGGGATCCAGTTCGGCGGTCTGAAAGCCGTTTCCGGATTCAACATGAAACTCCATAAAGGGGAGCTAGTCGGACTGATCGGACCAAACGGTGCGGGTAAGACGACGAGCTTCAACTTGCTGACAGGTGTCTATGTGCCAACCGAAGGGGAAATCTTCTTCAACGGCAAGAAGATCAACGGACTTCCGCCATTCAAAGTGACGCGACTCGGCATGAGCCGGACGTTCCAAAATATCCGGCTGTTCGACGAACTGTCGGTGCTCGACAATGTGAAAGTGGCATATCATTCCCTTGCTAAAGACTCGGTACTGAGCGCCGTCTTACGCCTCCCTCCTTATTTTAAGAGCGAGCAAGAGATGGAAGCGAAAGCAATGGAATTCTTAAAGATTTTCGAGCTCGACAAGTACAAAGATGAGACCGCAAAAAACCTACCGTACGGCAAACAGCGGCGTTTGGAAATTGCCCGGGCTCTCGCCGCGAATCCCCAACTGCTGCTGCTGGATGAACCTGCGGCGGGGATGAACCCATTCGAGACGAAAGAGCTGATGGACCTCATCGCCTTCATCCGGAAACAGTTCGGACTGACAATCTTACTGATCGAACACGATATGAACCTCGTCATGGGTATCTGTGAACGGATCTACGTGCTTGACCACGGCGTCCTGCTTGCGGAAGGGAGCCCGGAAGAGATCCGCAACAATCCGAAAGTCATCGAGGCGTACTTAGGGGAGGAAATCGTATGAGCATGCTGAGCATCCAAGATCTGAACGTCTATTACGGCAGCATCCATGCATTGAAGGGCGTCTCGCTCGAAGTGAATGAAGGGGAGATTGTTACGTTGATCGGCGCAAATGGAGCCGGCAAAAGCACACTGCTCAAAACGGTTTCCGGTCTCTTGAAACCGAAGCAGGGGACAATATCCTATTCCAATTCGCCGATCCAGGGAAAGCCGGCCCAGTCGATCGTCAAGATGGGAGTGTCCCAAGTGCCGGAAGGTCGTCGTGTCTTCGCGGAAATGTCGGTGGAAGAGAATATCGAACTCGGTGCGTTCCTGCGGAAAGACAAAGCTGAGATCTCGAAGGATTTCAAAAAAGTGTATGACATCTTCCCTCGTTTATACGAACGTCGCAAACAGTCAGCAGGAACACTTTCCGGAGGGGAGCAGCAGATGCTGGCCATGGGGAGGGCAATCATGGCCCGTCCCAAATTGCTGCTGCTGGACGAACCGTCGATGGGGCTTGCCCCGCTCATGGTCAAGACGATTTTTGAAACCGTCAAGGATATTAACGAAGCGGGAACTACAATCCTGCTCGTGGAACAGAACGCCCACCTGGCGCTGTCCATAGCGGATCGCGGATATGTCATCGAGACAGGCCGTGTCATCTTGTCGGGCTCCTCAGCCGAGCTGCAGTCAAGCGAAGAAGTGAAGGACGCCTATCTTGGCGGACATTGACGAAAGATTGGGAAGCGCCTCTTGCAGGGGCGCTTTTCATTTGCCCGGAAACAGCCGGCCGCTATGTTGTCCGAGTTTGGAGAGTGTGATACATTAGGGGAAGAGGGAAATTTGCAAACGTTTAAATAGAATGGAGTCGATCTGCTGATGTCTTGCACACCTGGAGCGGGAACGAAGAAGGAGCACATCCGGAAACCGGACTGGCTGAAAATTAAGCTGAATACAAACGAAAACTATACTGACCTGAAAAAACTTATGCGGGAAAAGAACCTGCATACCGTGTGTGAAGAAGCGCGCTGTCCGAATATCCATGAGTGCTGGGGGGAGCGCCGGACCGCTACATTCATGATCCTCGGGGATACATGCACGCGGGCCTGCCGTTTCTGTGCCGTGAAGACCGGGCTTCCAACCGAACTCGATCTGGCAGAGCCGGAACGGGTGGCCGATTCTGTCGCGCTTATGAACTTGAAGCACGTCGTCGTCACAGCGGTCGCGCGGGACGACCAGAAAGACGGAGGGTCGGGGATCTTCGCAGAGACGATCCGTGCCATCCGCAGGAAGAATCCGTTCACAACAGTGGAAGTGCTCCCGTCCGACATGGGTGGCGACTACGAGAATATCGAGCGGCTGATGGACGCAAGACCCGATATTCTGAACCATAACATCGAAACGGTGAGACGGATGACTCCGAGAGTCCGGGCGCGTGCCAAATATGACCGTTCGCTTGAATTGCTGCGCCGTGCCAAAGAGATGCATCCGGATATCCCGACCAAATCCTCCATCATGCTCGGCGTCGGAGAGACTTGGGATGAAATCATCGAAACGATGGACGACCTGCGGGCAAACGGTGTAGACATTATGACAATCGGACAATACTTGCAGCCGTCGAAAAAGCATCTGGCTGTCCAAAAATATTATACGCCTAAGGAATTCAAGGAACTCTTTGAAATTGCAATGAGCAAAGGCTTTTCGCATTGCCAGTCGGGCCCGCTTGTCCGTTCGAGCTATCATGCCGATGAACAAGTGAACAGCGCGGCGAAGGAACGGCAGCGAAAAGGTGAAGAGGAACTCGAGTCCTTGACGGTGAAAGGCTGAGTCACCATGACAGAGCAGCGGATTACATTGGATCAGACAGAATTCGACCTGATCATCAATTACCGGGATGGGTTCAACAGCGAAGCATTGCTGAGCCGTTACAGTGAAATCCTATTGAAATATGACTATATCGTTGGTGACTGGGGGTACGGACAGCTTCGGCTGAAAGGCTTCTTCGATGACCGTAATTCGAAAGCCACCTATGAGACCAAGATCAGCACACTGCAAGACTATCTGTACGAATACTGCAATTTCGGCTGCGCCCATTTCGTCCTTAAAAAAATAGGGAAAGTGAAGAAAGAGCAGAGCACACCGGACAGCAAGCCGGAGAAAGAACCGGCCGAATCTAACAGGAAAACGTCATAAGGCAAGCTGCTGGGGCGCTCGGGGATTTTTCTTCGGCGCCTGTTTGCTTTGGATGGGAAATGGAAGTCAATTTGAGGAGGAAACGGCATGTATTTTATCGACCGGAAGAAAATCAGTGAAACACTCGCCTTTATGGAAGAGCTGCTGGCCCTGTTCAAGTCGGAGCGCAACTGGCAGGAGAGCTTTGTGAAGCGATTGGCCCTCGAGCGGATCGCTCAAAGCGTGATCGAGTCCGTCATCGATGTCGGCAACTCGATGATCGACGGATTCATCATGCGGGATCCGGGCAGTTACGATGACATCATCGATATCATGACCGATGAACAAGTGATTGCAGAGGAAATGGACCAGCCTCTGAAAGAGGTCATCGGCCTCCGCAAGATGCTCGTCCGTGAATTTGCAGCTGTCGACCTGGCGGAAACGGATAAGACGATGATGAAATGCCTGCCGGCGCTGGAGCGTTTCCCGGAGTGTGTTCTGACTTATCTCGAAAACGAACTTGGACCCGTTTCGGCCTTTCTCCCGGAGGAATCATCCCGTGAGACGTTATAAAACGATCTGCCTGGATTTGGACGGGACGGTATACAAAGGGAGCAAGGCCATCCCGGAATCGATCGACTTCCTGAAATCCCTCCAGGCAGCCGGCATCGAGCCGTATTTCATAACGAACAATTCATCCCATACCCGTGCCGAAGTCATCCGGAAGCTTAGCGGCTTCGGCATCGAGACGACAGAAATGCATGTCATGACCTCCGCCCTCGCAGCCGCTGATTTCTGTTCCCGGCAGTACAGCGGCTGCACCGTCCAGCTCATTGGGGAAGCTGGCTTGCAGGAGGCGCTTCTCGAAGCAGGTCTGGAGCTGACTGAGAGAAGCGGCGATGTGGTTGTGATGGGGATCGACCGATCGATCACCTACGACAAGCTTGCAATGGCCTGCCTGTCGATCCGCGCCGGCGCCAAGTTCGTGGCGACGAACGGCGATCTGGCTGTTCCGGGGGAGGAAGGTCTCGTGCCGGGCAACGGTGCATTCATCGAACTCGTCAGGGCCTCCACTGGGACTGACCCTGTCATCGTTGGAAAACCAAAATCATATATGCTCGATTTCATCCGCCGGAAGAGCGGTGCCCGCAAAGAAGAAATGATTATGATCGGTGATAACTATGACACCGATATCCTCTCAGGCATCCGGTACGGTATCGATACGATCCATCTCGAGGGGGGCGTCACGTCACGGGATCAGCTTCTTTCCAAACCGGATGCGCCCACGTACGCGTTCCGGACGCTCGCTGAATGGATGGACCAGATCGGCCTATGATACAAACGAAAAAGCTGAGCGCCCCGATCGTGTATCCGATCAGGGCGCTCAGCCATTTACTGCTATTAAAAGAGAGGATTCTCTTCGATAAACTGATAGATATTGGCGGTCAGCTCATCGGGAGTCTCCCCTTCAACGACTTCACCATTCACAAGTGCATACAGCGACTCGGCGCACAGCGTGCAATAACTGAGACAGCCATACTCGAGCACATCGAGATTCGGGTCTTTTTCAAGCGCTTCCAGTGTTTCCTGCGAGCCATTCGCCAAATTGCTGATGCAAAACTCCACTATCGGGTTCACACCCATCACCTCACCTTACACGATCGTACTCTTTTTTTCTCCAGTCGTCAAAGGCTATCGCTTATTGTGAAGGAAGTCACAAACTGTTATACTCGTGAATGAGGATACTACGGAAATCTCTCAGGAAGAAGGAGACCATCATGAAAAAACTAGTACTGTTAGGCGCCGGCTACGGCAATATGAGAATCATGAACCGCATTTTAGGCAACCTCCCGGCAGACGTGGAAGTGACACTTGTCGACAGGACCCCATTCCATAGTCTGAAAACGGAATTTTACGCACTTGCTTCAGGCACAGTTCCGGACAGTGACGTCCGGGTCGCACTGCCAGCGCATGAGCGGCTGAAAGTCGTTGAAGGGGAGATTGCTTCCATCGAGATTGAAGAACAATGCATTCTGCTGACAGATGGCAGGAAAGTCCCTTACGATCAGCTTGTCATCGGGCTCGGCTGCGAGGACAACTATCATAACGTACCAGGTGCTGACGAATACACGTTCAGCATCCAGACAATCGGCCAGTCGCGCGAAACATACAAAAAACTGCTGAACTTGAACGGGGGAGCAACGGTCGCAATCGTCGGCGCCGGGCTGAGCGGTATCGAGCTTGCAAGCGAACTGCGCGAAAGCCGCTCCGATCTGAACATCAAGCTGTTCGACCGCGGTCCGCGCATTTTGCGTGACTTCCCGGAACGCCTGAGCAACTACATCAAGAGCTGGTTCGACAAAAACGATGTCGATGTCATCGCAAGTTCGAATATTACCAAAGTGGAAGAAAATAAGCTGTACAACCATGAAGACCAGATCGAAGTCGACGCAGTCGTCTGGACGGCCGGCATCCAGCCGACAAAAGTCGTACGGGAGCTCAACGTCGAAAAAGACAAAAGCAACCGTGTCGTACTCAACCAGTACCATCAAATTCCGGGGCACGAAGAAGTGTACGCAGTCGGCGACATCGCCTCATTGCCGCACGCTCCGAGTGCCCAGCTCGCGGAAGGACAGGCGGAGCAGATCGTCACCGTCCTGCGTCATACGTGGAGCGGCGAAAAACTGCCTGACACAATGCCCGACATCAAGCTGAAAGGCTTTATGGGCTCCCTCGGCAAAAAACAAGGCTTCGCCTACCTCGCCGACCGCACCGTCACTGGCCGGATCGCCCGCCTGCTGAAATCCGGCGTGCTGTGGATGTATAAGTGGCACAACGGGTGAGGGGAGCGGGGAACCGCTCATAAATCTGGCGAAACGCTCATAAATTGTGGAAAGCGCTCATAAAATTGGGGAAGCGCTCATAAATCTGGCGAAACGCTCATAAACCGCGAAAAGCGCTCATAAATCACGAAAACCGCTCATAAACCGTGGAAACCGCTCATAAACCAGGAAAACCGCTCATAAACAGCAAAAAACCGCTCATAACCCACCACGCCACCAGCAACCAAACAAGCGCAGTGCGTCCCCCAGGGACGCACTGCGCTTGTTCTCATTTATCAATTTCCCATTATCACTCAGCCAGCTGCTGTGAACCCGTATTTCTCCAGTTCCGCGAACACCGGCTTCAACTGGATATACCCTTCACCGACGACTTCCTCATTGACCCGCACGAGCGGATAAAAATACTCGTCATTTTTCACCATTTCCGCAATTTCGCTCTGGCGGTCATCGGTCAATTCCGAGTCGATATCCACGTAGACGATCTCGAATGGGTAATCAGGATACTTCCGCCGGATGGCTGCGTCGAGCCACTCGAATGTATCTTTCGACGTCGGGGCATTCACACAGCTTGCACAAATCACGTCTGCCCCGTATACTTCAACTCGTACTTGTTTCGCGTTCACCTGCAACGCCTCCTGATTCTATAATGGATTTTTTTTGCGATCCAGTTTATAATAAATATAAAGGAAAGGGGAGTTTACAACCAATGACAGAAGCAACTATGAACGAATCCGTCCAAGAAGTGCTGAATAAATTGCGTCCGTTCCTATTACGGGACGGCGGTGACTGTGAACTGATCGACGTGGAGGATGGCATCGTCAAACTGCGTCTCCTCGGAGCGTGCGGTACGTGCCCGAGCTCAACGATCACACTGAAGGCCGGCATCGAACGCGCCCTTCTCGAAGAAGTGCCAGGCGTCGTCGAAGTGGAGCAAGTGTTTTAAGCAGCCGATCCGGCTTGACAGGAATGAGCCGAACCGGCTCGTTCCTGTTTTACGTTTGTTCCCGGATTTCCTGCCACCGCTCTTTCGTCATTTCGATCAGCTGCGGCTCGGTCGAAGTCCGCTGAGATTCGATGATCCTCGAGAAATACTGGATCGCTTTCTCGCGGTCGCCGATACGGAATGACAGTTCAGCCACCATGTAGAGGACACGGGCTTCCGACATCTGGGTGCCGGTATGGTCGTCGTTTGAATAGGCCTCTTCGTATAAATTCCGCGCCAGCGTCAGGAATCGCTGTTCTTCTTCACGGTTGTCCGTTCCGCGGCACAGCCAGGCGGTACGGACGGCGATTCCCGCTGTCGTGAGCGCCTTCTCTTTTTTTATCATGGCGCTTAAATAACCAAGTTTGTACGCCTCGACCGCCTCCTCGAATGTCCGTTCACCGCCGAGTGATCGGGGCTGCCAGCCTGCTGAGATGACTGAAGCGATCTGCTCTTTCGTTCCCGGAGCGAAGTACGGGGCGAAGTCGTCAGTGAAGGAGAAGCCGCATGCAGGACAGACGGCGATATTGTAGTAGAGCGGGTTGACGCCGGGGTCTTTGTAATTCGGCTTGAAGTCGGTGTCCGTTGACGCCACCCGCGCGAAGCGGGACCGCACTTTTGTTGTCGTGAAGTGCTCGTTGCAGTTCAGGCATGTCATTTTTTTATCGTAAAGCGGAGTCACTTCCATCGCGCATCATCCTTTCGTCCATTCTTCTACAGTATAGCAAAATGACCAGGACAAAGGGCTTTTGTTGGAATGAAAATTTTCAGATTGATATACTAGATATACGTATAGGAGGAGATTGCATGACACAATTACTCAGCTTATCAGAATCAGCAGCATACCATGTCAAAGAAATGATGGAGCATAACGGAGAACAGGGTTCGTTCCTCCGGGTGTCCGTCAATGGCGGCGGCTGCAGCGGCCTGACATATGGCATGGGATTCGACAAAGAACGGACTGATACAGATCAGATGATTGAACTGCACGGCATCCAGGTCGTTGTATCTTCAGAAGACACCGACATCCTCGCAGGTACACAGATCGATTATAAAGAATCCCTTATGGGCGGCGGGTTCACTATCGAGAACCCGAACGCGATCGCTGCTTGCGGCTGTGGCACGTCGTTCAGGACTGCCAAGAAAGCCGGGACACCGGCAAGCTGTGACTGAGTCGCGTGAAGCATCCATAACTGCCACACCCCCTCTGCAGTCAGTCAGCAGAGGGGGTTTTTCATTTGTCGTCACGGGAAATGCCTATTTCTTTACAGTCGTGTGAAGCCGGACTGAAGTTATTTCGACAGTAACCGTCAGATTCTGAAACAGCTATTGTATTACTGGGACAAACAGGCTACGATATATGAGGAAAAAGAAATGCACCGTGCTGGATTGTAGGGGTCTTGTGATTTTTGCAAACCGGCACATCATACAAGAAAAGGTGGAACCGATTGCCGTGAAAAGACCTACAATCCTAGTTTTAGGCGCCGGATATGGCGGTTTGTCGACCGTTGTGAATCTCCAGAAATCACTCGGGACAGACGACGCAGAAATTATCCTCGTCAACAAGAACGATTATCATTACGAATCGACATGGCTGCATGAGGCAGCTGCTGGGACGCTGAGCCCTGAGCAAGTGCGCTATGACATCAGCCGTGTCATCAAGAAAGACAAAGTGACATTCGTCAAAGCGGAAGTCCGCACAATCGATGTTAACGGAAAGACTGTCGGAACGTCTGCTAGTGATTTCACCTATGACTATCTCGTCATCGCCCTCGGCTTCGAAGGTGAAACATTCGGAATACCGGGTCTCGACAAGTACGCTCTGTCGATCGCCAACGTGAATGCAGCCCGTCAAATTCGTGAGCACATTGAATACCAGTTCGCGACTTGGTCGATGGAAGAGGAGAAATCTGACAGCCGTCTGACGATTATCGTCGGTGGGGCAGGATTTACAGGTATTGAATTCCTTGGTGAGCTTGGCGACCGCATTCCGAAGCTGTGCGAGGAATTCGATGTACCGGCTGACAAAGTGAAAGTGCTTTGTGTAGAGGCAGCGCCAATGGTTCTTCCAGGATTCGATCCTGAATTGGTCGATTATGCTGTGCGTCAGCTCAAGTCGAAAGGAATCGAATTCTCGATCGGCACGCCTGTTGTAGAAGCGACTCCTGAAGGCGTTAAGCTGAAGACGGGCGAAGACGAGTTTGAATTCATCGAAGCAGGGACTGTTGTATGGGCGGCAGGTGTCCGCGGAAACCGGCTCATCGAGGAAACAGGTATTGAAAACATGCGTGCCCGCGTGAAGGTTGACAAAGACCTGCGTGCACCCGGCTATTCGGATGTCTTCATCGTCGGAGACTGTGCACTGATGATCAACGAAGAAGCGAACCGTCCATACCCGCCGACGGCACAGATCGCGATGCAGCAGGGGGATATGTGTGCAAACAATATTATTGCCCTCATGAAGCAGCAGCCGACGTCCGCATTCGTTCCGGATCTGAAAGGAAGCATCGCTTCGCTCGGCTCAAGTGACGCGATCGGTGTCGCGTTCGGCAAAAAGATGACAGGCGCAAAAGCGTCGTTCATGAAAAAGATGGTCGACAACCGGGCGCTGTTCTTAATCGGCGGTACGTCTCTGACGATCAAAAAAGGGAAATTCGACTTCTTGTAAACTGAATAGATCTGCAAACGGTTGGCCTACTGATTGTTTCAGTGGCCGGCCGCTTTTCTTTTCGACAACTTCATGACAGTTGCTCAACCGGTTGTAAGGACTGCCTGTATCCGGTAAAATGGACTAAGGAAAATGGAGGTCATCGCTTTGGGAACAATTTCACTTACAGAGATCATCCTGTCTGTCCTCATCTTCATCGTCATGTTTTTCGGGATTGGATTTCTGCTCAACATGCTGTTGCGTATGTCGTGGATTATGGCGGTCATCTATCCGATCGTCGTCATCCTGATCATTGATGAAGTGAAGGCCTATGAATATATTACGAAGCCGGGACATGCGTTCAGCCTGCTCGGCGAGAAACTGATGGCGCTCCACACGGTAGATATCGTCATCCTTTCTAGCGGGATGGTCGGTGCGATCATTTCAGGGATCGTCAGCAAGCTATTGCGCAAGCAGGGATATCAGATGTTTTAACAAAACGCCCGGGCAGGGAATCTGCCCGGGCGTTTGTTATAGGATGATCGTATACGTGATGACGGAGATAAGAATGCCAGTCAGTGCGCCAGCCAGAACCTCATTCGGTTTGTGACCGAGAAGCGTTTTCAGCTCCTGCATCTTCTGCTCTTCGTCTTTCTGTACCCAGTCTTTCGCCTCACTGACAAACGTCTGGAAATCACGGCGCATTTCGTTAATGATGATTGCTTGTTGGCCCGCCTGGTACCGGATACCTGTCGCATCGAACATGACGATGACGGCGAAGATGGCGGAAACCGCGAATAATGAGGAACCGAGCCCGTGCTCGAACGCTACAGCGGTCGTCAGGGCCGTCACCGCGGCCGAATGGGAACTTGGCATGCCGCCTGTCGAAGTCATGAGCTTCCAGTCGAGTTCGCGGGTCAACAGGAAGTGAATCGGTATCTTCACGAACTGCGCGAACAAGATTCCAAACAGCGCCACGAGTAGTGGTACATTCGTCAAGATCGTCATACAGGCACTCCTCAAGAAAAATAGTCGGTGGAAATTAGTCCGGAAGCCGAAGAATATTGTTCGTTTCCTCTTCAACTGGTATATAATTAGAATGTATGATTAAGAGGAGGTAGTCAAATGAAAACCACTATTGCGAATAAGAAGATTACGGAGTCCGCCATGGAAGTGATCGTTGTCGGCGTTCCCGAACATCCTGAAAACAAAGAAGGCTGGGACATCCTTGAAAACGTCTTCGGCGGCCGTCTGATGGACTGGGTGAAATCAGGAGATGTGAAAACCGGTCTGAAATCCATTACGAAACTTCCTGTCATGGGAGAAGCCGGCTTCCAGCGTGTCGTATTCGCCGGACTCGGCGCGCCGAAGAAGCTGACTGACCAGTTGCTGCTTGAAGTTTTTGCAAAAGTCGGGAAAGAACTGAAAGGGCTGAAAGCAGAGAACCTATCAATCTGGATCGACTCATTCACGACAGAAACGATCGAAGCGGAGGATGCGGCATTTGCAAGTGCGCAGGGGATCCTGCTCGGAAGCTATCAATTCGACGACTACAAGACGTCATCGAATGAGAAAGATTTCGCTTTCAATACGATTGAGCTGATCAGCGATGCAGATGAAGACGAATTGAAGGCAGCAGCAGAAGTTGGATCAGTTCATGCGAACGCAGTCAATTCGGCGCGAACACTTGTCAATACACCGCCGAACATCTTGACTGCTGTCAAAATGGCCGAGCATGCAGAAAAACTGGCAGAGCAATACGATTTTGAACTGGAAGTGCTCGGAAAACAGGAAATGGAAGAACTTGGCATGGGAGCGATTCTTGCAGTCAACAAAGGGTCCGTCGAAGAGCCGCGGCTCATTGTCCTGAAATACGCTGGCGGCAGCGATGATTGGACGGACGTCGTTGGGCTGGTCGGCAAAGGGATCACCTATGACACAGGCGGCTACTCCTTGAAACCGAAAGAAGGTATGGTCGGCATGAAAGGGGATATGGGCGGAGCGGCCGCTGTGTTCGGTGCGATGCAGATCATCGGGGAACTGCGTCCGGCGAAAAACGTGATTGCTGTCATTGCGTCGACTGACAATATGGTATCCGGTGATGCGTTCAAACCGGACGACGTCATCACTTCACTGTCAGGCAAGACGATCGAAGTGCTGAATACGGATGCGGAAGGCCGTCTCGTCCTGGCGGATGCCGTGACGTATGCGAAACAGTCAGGGGCGGACTTCCTGATTGACGTGGCAACCTTGACGGGCGGTGTCATTGTCGCGCTCGGCAAGGACAAGACCGGTGCACTGACGAACGACGAAGCGTTCTTCGAAGATTTCATGCAGGCGTCTCTTGAAACCGGTGAATTTGTTTGGCGGCTGCCGCTGACGGAGAACGATAAAAAACGTCTCCGCAAAAGTGAAGTGGCCGACCTGAACAACTCACCGGGCAGCGACGGCCATATGATCTTCGGCGGTGGGTTCGTCGGTGAATTCGCAGGGGAGACACCGTGGATCCATCTTGACATCGCGGGTACATCTGAAGCGGATACGGCGCATGATCTCGGACCGAAAGGCGCAACAGGTGTCATGGCCCGCACGCTTGCGACGTTCATCGAGCGCTTGGCGGAAGACGCAGAAGACACAGAGGACGGCCCGCAAGTAGGCTGACGCCCGCCTCCCGTTAAGCCCAGTGCATAAGATGACTGGGAAAGGGGGAGGACGATGTCACGTTATCGACACTCAGGATACGGCGGCAGAGGATTTGACGGCGGCGGATTCGGTTACGGCTTTGGCGCACCATTCCTCGGAGGTCTGGTCGGAAGCTTTATCGGCAACGCATTCCAGCCATACGGCTATGGGGGCAACTATGGGGGCTATCCGCCATACGGAGGCTACCCGCCATACGGGTACTATCCGTATAGCTACTACCCGCCTTACGGCTACTGGTAAGCGTAAATCCAATAAAAAGAAAATGCAGCGTCCCGATTGGGACGCTGCATTTTTAGTCGTCTTCGTGTGATTTCTGCTCGCCGATCGCGTTCCCCAGATCATCACCGACCGTCAGTTCTGACGGTTTCACGCCGGACATGTAGGCGGCACGGCTCATTAAATGGCCGCCGACCGGAGAAGTGATGAACAGGAATACGCTGCCGAGAAGCAGCTGGATGCTGAAGTGGCCTTTGATCCACCAGAAATATAGGAACACGCCGATCAGTATGCCGAGCACGCCGAGTGTGGCACTTTTCGACGCGGCATGCGCCCGTGTATATACATCTGGCAGGCGCAGGATACCGATGACGGTGACAACCGTAAAAAAGACACCGACGACTATGAAAAACCCGATTATGAGATTAGCGATGAGAGTCACGGTCGATGATCGCCCCTTTCTCGATGAATTTCGAGAACGAAACCGTACCGATGAACGACATGATTGCAATCAGCAGAATGACGTCGATGAAATACATCGTGTCGAATGCGATGGACAGTAGAGCGATGATCGAGATGAGCATGACACCGATTCCGTCGAGGGCAATGAGCCGGTCGGGGGTCGATGGTCCCTTGAACACCCGGATAAGAGTGCCGAGCATCGACAGAAAAATGATGATCAAACTGATCCATATGAAAAGTTTCACGTCCGGCTCACCTCCAGTATCGCTTTCTCGAACGAATCCCGTATCGACTCGATCGCTTCGTCGACGTCATCGACATCGATTGCATGTACATATAAAGTCCGCTGATCGTCTGACACGTGTACGACGATCGTACCCGGCGTCAAGGTGATCAGGCTCGACAGCAGTGTAATCTCCCAATCTTTTTCTAGCACTGTCGGCATTGCGAAGATCATCGGCTGCAGGTGAAGGTTTGGTTTCAGTACGAGCATCGCAACCGAAATATTCGACAGGACGAGTTCCTTGAAAAAGATGAGTGTCAATTTAATGCATGCCCATAATCTGTAGAAATAGAGCCGCTGGCTGAAAAAACGGCGGGTCAGCAGGATGAGCAGCACACCGATCAGGTAGCCGATCACGAAGGTCGACGGAGTGAAGGACGCCGTGATGAGCACCCATGTAATTGCGATGAAGAAATTCAACAGAATTTGAAATGCCAACGGGATCTACTCCTTTAACACGGCGGTAATGTAACTGTCCGGATCGAGCAGCACACGGGCCGCATCCGAGACGTACGGGTAAATCCACTCCGTTCCGACTCCGTATACAACGGACAGAGCGACAAGAAGAACAGCAGGGAACATCATCCGGCGGTATACCGTCCGATCCGTCGTCTTCAGCGGACGAGGTTCCCCCCAGAATGCATAGAGGAAAATCCGGATGACGGACAGCAGCACGATGAGGCTCGAGGCAAGAATGACAATCGTGCCGAACAGCTGGCCGTGTTCAAACCCGCCTTCGATGATCAGCAGCTTGCCGGCGAATCCGCTGAGCGGAGGAATACCGGCGAGACCGAATGCAGCAATCAGGTACATCCAGCCGAGCGTCGGGTGGGTCTTAATGAGCCCGCCCATTTCACGCAAGTTGGACGTCCCTGTCACATAGATGACGATACCGATCAGCAGGAACAGGGCCCCTTTGATGAGCATATCGTGCAGTAGGTAGAAGATCGCCCCCTGCATGCCGGGTTCGTTCATCTGCGCGACGCCGAACAGGATGACGCCAATCGCAATGAGAATGTTATAAATGATGATCTGTTTCAGATCGAAGTAAGCAAGGGCTCCAATACATCCAGCAAGTATCGTCAGTAAGGCGAGCACCAGCAGGATCGTGTGAGTGAAACCGAGATCACTGACGAAGAACAGTGTGTCGATCCGCATGATCGCATAGACACCGACTTTCGTCAGGAGTGCTCCGAACAGAGCGAGCACCGGTACAGGTGGTGCGGCGTATGAGCCGGGCATCCAGAAGTACAGCGGGAAGATACCGGCTTTAATGCCAAAGACGAGCATCATGACGACGCCGATGACCGACAGGATCGGCGGCTGGCCGATGCTTGCGATCTTCTCGCCGATGTCCGCCATGTTTAGCGTCCCGATAACTGAGTAGAGATAGGCGATCGTGATGACGAAAAATGCGGACGAAATGACATTCACCAATATGTACTTGATGGACTCACGCAGCTGCCGTTTCTCCCCGCCAAGCACGATCAGCAGGTATGATGCGATCAGCAGAACTTCGAAGAATACGAACATGTTGAAAATATCGCCTGTTGTAAACGCGCCGTTCACTCCGGTGATCATGAACAGCATCGCAGAATAATAGAAATACCGTTCCCTTTCCACCCCGATCGTGCTGAAGCTGTAGATGGCGATCAGCAGCGTGATGATCAGCGTCGTCGTTACGAGAAGAGCGGACAGCATGTCGGACACCATCGTAATGCCGAACGGCGCCGGCCAGCTCCCGAGGGTGAGGGACTGGATCCCGTCTTGCTTCACTTTCGAGACGAGCAGGAGGGCAGAAACGATCCCAGCACTGAGCCCGATTACCGTCAGCACGCGCTGGATACGCACCTGTTCTTTGAAGAAGAGCAGGAGGATCGCCGTGAAGAACGGGATGATGACAGGAAACAATAAGAGGTTAATCATGTTCATCATTTCCTTTCATCAAACTCAAGTCATCCGTCTTGTGTACAGAATACGTACGGTAGGCGAGCACAAGGATAAACGCCGTCACGCCGAAACTGATGACGATCGCTGTCAGGATCAGCGCTTGCGGGAGCGGATCAGCGAAGTCCCCGGCGCCGTCAGCAAGGACAGGAGGGGCACTTCCGCCGAGACCGCCCATCGTCAGGATGAACAGGTGCGCGCCGTGGCTGAGCAGTCCTGTTCCGAGGACGACTTTGATGAGGCTGCGCGATAGTATTAGGTAAATGGCCGCTGTGAACAGCAGGCCGGCGACAACCGCCATAAGCAATTCCATTACTCATCCCCTCCGATCGACTGGATTATCGTGATAGCGGCCCCGACGACGACCAAGTAGACGCCGGCGTCGAACAGCATTGCCGTATGCAGCTCGGTGTCCCCGAACAGCGGCAGCTGGAAATGCCCGAATGCGTGTGTGAAGAACGGGACATCGAAGAAGATGGAACCGGCTGCCGTACCGAGAGAGAGCAGCAGGCCGACGCCGATGACTATCGTGAAGTTGAACGGCAGCGTCGACTGGATCGTCTCCAGGTCATAGGCGAGCAGCAGTAGCACGATCGCGCCCGTTGTCAGCAGGCCGCCGACGAATCCGCCGCCGGGTGCAAAATGCCCGGCGAAGAAAATATGGATCGAAAACAGGAAAATGATGAAAAACGCGACTTTCGTCGTCGTCTGCAAAATGACGTTATTTTTTCTCATCATCGGACCCCTTTCCCGCCAGACGAAGTTTGATCATGCCAAGGACGGCGATCCCTGCAATGGATAGGACCGCAATTTCGAACAGCGTATCGAAGCCACGGTAGTCGACCAGGATGACGTTGACGATGTTGCCGCCGCCAGCTTCCGTCTGAACCGTGTCTTTGTAGAACTGTGAAATGCTCGCCACGAGCTTGTTCGAGTGGGCCGACAGTGCGACAAGTGTGACGGACAGGCCGACAGCACCTGCGATAATTGCATTGACAAGCTTATTCCCCTTCGTTTCGCCGTGTGTCTTCATGGCCGGCAGATGACGGAACGCAAGAAGGAAGAGCGCAACCGAAATCGTCTCAATAACGAGCTGAGTCAATGCCAGGTCAGGCGCTTTGAACAGCACGAAGAACAGGGCGACCGAGTACCCGACGGCGCCGAGCGCGATGATGGCGGAGATCCGGTTTTTCGACAGGATGACCATCGCAGCACCGAGCAGGGCGACGACAGCATTCAGCACCGCAAACAGCGTAACCGGCGACAAGCTGTCCATGTCGAGCCGGAACGCGCCTTTTGCGAACAGGATGACAATCGTCATAACGGACAGGAATGCGAACATGTAGATCAGATACGTCCGGATGATCCCGGTCATGAACGAACGGGACAGCCGGTTCATGCCTTTTTCAGAGAAGGTCATAAGTCCATCATAGAGCGCATTCAGTGACAGGTTACGCGGCTCCAGCGCATACACAGGGCGCCAGGACTTCATCGTCGTGAACAGCAGTGTTCCGATGGCGATGACGCCGACCGTCAGCCACATCGGCACCGATTTAAATCCGTGCCAGGCGGCGACGTGGACGGCAGCATCAGCAGGAAGGCTGTACAGCTGGGGCTGTGCAGCTGCGACTGCAGGCGCTACGAGCCAGCTGCCGACCACATTCGGGATGAAGAATATCGCGACCACGCTGACCGCCAGGATGATCGGCGAAATGAGCATACCGATCGGCGCTTCATGAGGTTTGAGCGGCAGCTTGTCCATTTTTTTCTCACCGGCAAACGTGTGGAACACGAAATAGAAACTGTAGACGAACGTGAATACGCTTGCAATCCAGGCGATGACGGGGAACAGGACGCCCCACGTGCCGAAGCTGAACAGATCAAAGTGTTTCAGCGCAACCATCGATTCC
The DNA here is from genome assembly GCA_032099885.1 of Sporosarcina sp. GTDB lineage: Bacteria > Bacillota > Bacilli > Bacillales_A > Planococcaceae > Sporosarcina. The sequence continues at coordinate 17,546 of DAMDKL010000020.1, read as the reverse complement.
AAGAACAGTTCCTTACTGAGGAACCCGCCGAATGGCGGCAGTCCGGCCATCGACAGTCCGCCGATGAACGCAACTGTGAAGCTGATCGGCATGATGCTCATCAGACCGCCGAGCTTGCGGATGTCGCGCGTGCCGGTTTCGTGGTCGACGATTCCGGCGATCATGAACAGGCTGCCTTTAAAGACAGCATGGTTGACGAGATGGAAGATCGCCGCGAACATTGCGATCCGGAACAGCGGATCATCCGTATGATAAGCGATGGCACCCGCACCGAGCAGCGACATGATAAGACCGAGCTGACTGACCGTCGAGAAGGCGAGGATCGCTTTCAGATCGGTCTGTTTGACGGCAAAGAACGATCCCCACAGCAGAGTGAGCAGCCCGATTCCGCAGACGAGCCAGATCCAGACGGAAGACCCCGCAAAGATCGGTGTGAAGCGTGCGACCAGATAGAGTCCGGCTTTGACCATCGTGGCCGAATGCAAGTACGCACTGACGGGCGTCGGCGCTTCCATCGCGTCCGGCAGCCAGATGTAGAACGGGAACTGTGCCGACTTTGTAAATGCCCCGAGCAGGAGGAGCACGGCGGCAAGCGTGAAGAGCGGATCTCCCGCATAGTCAGGCAGCCGTGTTATCAGTTCGCGAATTGAATATGTATCTCCCATGATCCCTAAGAGCACGAAGCCCCCGAGCATCATCAGCCCGCCGCCGACAGTGATCATCATAGATTTCAGGGCACCGAAGCGGGAACCGTCCCTCGTATACCAGTAGCCGATCAGCAGGAATGAAGAAATGGAGGTCAATTCCCAGAATAAGTACAGGGATATGACGTTATCCGACTGGACGACCCCGAGCATCGCCGTCATGAACAGTAATAAGTAGACGTAGAAGTTGCCGAGATTTTCTTTCTTGCGGTCAAGATAGAATACTGAATACAGGACGACCAATGAGCCGATCCCCGTTATCAGCAGGGTGAACAGCAGACTGAGCCCGTCCAGATAGGACACAACAGAAATCCCGAGCGACGGAATCCAATCGAATGATGAAACGGCCTGCTCACCACCTGCAACCCGCGGGATGAATGTACTGAAATACACGAACAGCACAAGCGGTATGGCCAGTACGAACCAGCCTGTATGTATGCCGGAAGCTCTGCGGAACAGAGATGGAACGAACACCGCAGCGACTGCCGGCAAAAAGATCAACCAAACAAATTCCACACAAAATCCCCCTTTCACTAGCTGTAACAGCTGTAGACATTGCTTTAAAGTATAACGCAAACCTAACGCATTTGCACAGCGGGCACTCGGTAATCATTGCAGGGGGGCAATCACTTCCTATATTATAGAGACATTGGCGTAAACCAGTAAACTAGCAGACCGGTCGAGGTGTCCTATGAAAAACCCTTATCTATTCAGTTACTTGCCCTTTTTTACAATCATGCTGTTCAGTCTGACGTTCGGTGTCTATACAGTCGGCTGGTCACTCGGTGTCTTCCGGGAGATCGGCTTGTACAGCGGCCTGCTTGAATTTCTGACGGATACACAGCTCAAACTATTCCTGCTGACGATTTACGCACTGGCGTATTTCATGGTGTTCAGTGCGCTGAAGCTGATTGCGGAAACAATCCATGAGACAGCAATGCTGTTTTTTTATAAATCACGTTCGGGGGAAGAAGGGGATGTAATCGCTGCTCCTGATGACCGCGGCGGGAAGCTGATCTACTTCATCGGTGCCCTGGTTTCGGCAGCTGCTGTCCAGTCGATTGTCTGGCTCGGTCTCATCTTCCTCGGTGCGACCTTCATCTATTTCATCCACAGTACCTATCAGCTGCATCATCAGTTTTCCATCGCGACGATCATCGGGATCATCTTCTTTGAAGTGATTGTATGGACAGTCCTGCTATTTGCGGTCGTCTATATCCTGCTCCGGCTGTACAATGGCATCGCCGCAAGCATCCCGGGTATCGAAAAAGACCAGCTGCCAATTGGCAGCTAGTCTGACAGAGCAGCTGAGAAGAGCTGCAGATGAAGTTTCCGTTCGCTTTCTTGCTGTAAAGTCCGCGGCCGGTCGTATCCTGTCCAAACCGCGGCAGTATAGTCATCGTTCAATCCTGCAACCCATAAATCTTTGTACGCACTTGTCGTGCCGGTTTTAGCGCCTGTGAATGACGTCCTCTGCCGGACACCGCGTGCTGTGCCGTTCTGGACAGTCTCCTCCAGCATCGATCGGACGGCGGCGGTTGTCTTCGGTGACCAGACAGTCTGCCGCTTGCCCTCCCATGAGTACAGGACCTTGCCGGATCTGTCTTTCACAGTGCGGATGGCGCGGGACGGCTGGTAGGTCCCATCGATGAAGCCCGTATATGCATCTGCCATTTCATATGGTGTCGTGCCGTTCTCGAAGCCGCCAAGCGCAGCGGTGTACTGATGATCCTTCTCCGAAATATGCCGGAACTGGAACGGGGACAGATGTGCAAATGCTTTCTCCACGCCGACCTGCTGCATGAGCCGGACGGCACTCGTATTATAGCTGCGGCTGAACGCCTTCTTCAGTGTCGTTACTCCGTATTGATAGCCGCCGAAGTTCCGGGGGCAGTAGGAGCCGATACAGATGCCGCTGCCATCGACCAGGGAGTTTTCGGTGAATGGTCCGCTTTCCAAATAGGGTGCATAGACGAGGAGCGGCTTCATGGCGGAACCGGGCTGCCGGACAGCCTGGAATGCACGGTTGAAATCTGTTTTCCGATACCCATATCCGCCATACAGCGCGATGAGTTCACGGGAATCGTTATCGATCACCGCGCCGCCCGCCTGGATGCCGCTGCCGTTCAGCAGCGAGGAGATCCGCTCGTCGACCTTGCGCTGTTTTTCGGGGTCGAGTGCGGTGTCGATGCGGATGCCGGAATTGACGACTTCTGCATAACGGGCTGCCGCCTGTTTGCGGATCAGGGTCCGCTGTTCATCCGTTTTCGCATGGCTGATACGCGCCGCAAAGCCTTCCTTTTCCGCGATCAGCTGTTTCAGCTCGTTCGCCACGTATGTCTGATACGCGGGGAACTGGCTGTTTTTTTGTTTCAAATGCAGGATGACAGGCGTTTCCGCAATCTCCTTACTTTCTTCACCGGAGATAACGTTACTGGAAACGAGAACGCTGAGAAGCCGTTCCTGCCGTTTTTTTGCAGCTTCGAAATGACGCAGCGGGTCGTACATGGACGGATTGTTCGGAATGGCTGCCAGGAATGCGGTCTCCGCTTCGTTCAGCTGACTGAGCGGCTTGCTGAAATAATAGGTCGCAGCGGCCCCGATTCCGTATACTTGGTTGCCGAAGTACATTTCGTTCATATACATTTCGAGAATTTCGTCCTTCGTCGCCTGTTTTTCGAGCTCGGCGGAGTAGAGGATTTCCCGGAATTTCCGCTCGTATGTCTTTTCGGGCGACAGGAACCGCATACGGACGACTTGCTGGGTGATTGTCGACGCGCCCTGGCTCCGCCCTTCGGAGTTCACATTCACCGCGAATGCCCGGGCGATCGCCGCAACGTCATAGCCGCGGTGTTCGTAAAATCCTTTGTCTTCACTCTCGAGGAACAGCTGTTTCGCAAACAGCGGAATTTCGGACAAAGGAAGCGGATCGCGCCATTCTGTATATTCTTCGGCGAACAGGTCGCCGTTACGGTCGTGTAAGGCCATCGGAATGGTCACGATCGGGTCCGAAAGTTCTATAGTTTGTTCAACTTGTTCTTTATACGCATTTGCTTCCTGCCATTCCGCTGCGACTGCGTGTTGAAGCCAGAACAGCAGCGGGAGACTAAGCAGCGCAACAGCAATCCCTGCCAGCTGTCTCACGCAAGTCCCTCCTTATGTAACATTCTCTCTAACAAAATATAGCACACTCCGTAATCGGGAGTGTGCTATATTTCCATATTATTTTTCTTGTGTTTCGGCGAGGAAGTGTTCGAAATCCTGGGTAGGTTTCCTTTTGGCGTAGTAGAGGAAGCCGAAGCCGAGCAGGAACAGAACGCCTGTCATGATGAAAACTGAGGAGATGCCGAGGTATCCGCTGACAATCCCGCCGAACATCGGTCCGATAATGTTGCCGAGAAAGCGGAAGCTCGTGTTATAGCCCATCACTTCGCCCTGTATATCGATCGGTGCTTCGCGGCGGACGAGTGCCGTAGTGATTGGAATCATTCCGCCCATCGATATGCCGAACAGCAGCCGCCAGATGACCAGCTGCCACAAACTGCCGACGAACGCTTGCGGAATGATGAAGACGAAGGACAGAAGGAGCAGGAAGCCGAGCACTTTTTCGTAACCGATCTGATCGCCGAGCTTTCCCCATTTACGGGCGAACAGTAAGTTCCCGACACCTGCGGCACTGAACGTCACGCCTGCCAGAAACGCCACATCGTTCGCTGTCGTCAGATGTGACACATACAGCGACAGCAGCGGCTGGATACTGAAGTTGCCAATCTGGATCAGCGCGGTGACAACCATGACATTCAGCATGAGCCGGTGGCGGAGCAGGCCGCCAAGGATCGTCTTGCGTGAATAGGACACCGCCCGGCTGTTCTTCACTTTTTTCTGTTCCTTTATGCCGAAGATGATGATGAGTGCTGCAATGACGACAGAGACCGACGTAATGATGAATGTATACTGGAAACCGAACGCATCCGCAAGCAGACCGCCGAGCACCGGTCCGAACAAGGTGCCGGTCACACTGCCCATTTGCAGCGTTCCGAGCCGTTTCCCCGCTTCTTCTCGTTTTGTATTTGCGGAAATGAAGGCGAGCGACGTCGGGATGAATCCCGTCACGACCCCATTCAGGAGGCGCAGTATGAAGAACGCTTCAACAGAGTGGACGAATCCCATCAGAAACACGGAAATCGCGATTCCGAATCCGTTGATGATCAGTATTGGCTTGAAACCGTACTTGTCGGCGATGCGTCCCCAAATCGGAGACATGATAAGTGCGGAGATGAATGTCGCACCAAAGACGAGTCCCGCCCATTTCTGTACATACGCATCGGAATAATTGCCGAATGTTTCGATATAAAGGGATAAGAACGGCATGATCATCGTCATTGTGCCCGCGACGAGGAAGTTCGACACCCAAATAATTATGAAATTTCGTTTTTGACTATCCATAGTAGACCTTCCCTCTCAGCTGTATTTTTCTAGTATAAAACAATTCGGCACCCGAAGGAAGTCAAGTGCTCGCAGTTCGATTTATACGCTGGATATGGTAAACTTGTTCAGGGTGACGCAAATTGCACAAGAAACTTTATGCGCTCGCGCTTTTCGCCGCACTTTTGCTTCTTCTGACTGCCTGTGGTCAAGCAGAAAAGGACAAGAACGATACAGGAGAAAAAGCAGAAGAGGGGACGACAGCAGCGAAGCCGGAAAACACGATTCCTAAGGAGGATTCCCACATGTACCCGCAATTATCAAACGAAGCAGCGGCAGGCGAACAGGTAATCACGATGAATACGACGCTTGGCCCGATCAAAATCAAACTTTTCGAAGAAAAAGTACCGAAGACTGTAAAGAATTTCGTCGAGCACGCGAAAGAAGGCTATTATGACGGCATCATCTTCCACCGTGTCATTGAGGACTTCATGATTCAAGGCGGCGACCCGACAGGAACCGGAATGGGCGGTTCAAGTATTTACGGAGATACATTCGAAGACGAATTCACAATGGATCTGTTCAACCTCCGCGGAGCATTGTCGATGGCAAATGCAGGTCCGAACACGAACGGCAGCCAGTTCTTCATCGTCCAGGCGCCGAAACTTGCAGGCGTATCGGTCGATCAGCTGAAGCAGGGCGGATGGCCGGAAGAAATCGCGAATGCGTATGCAGAGCGCGGCGGCACACCGCACTTGGACCAGAAGCATACCGTTTTCGGACAAGTGATCGAAGGAATGGACGTTGTGGATAAGATTGCAGCAGTGAAAGTAGGACGCGGCGACAAGCCTGTCGAAGATGTGAAAATCGAGTCGATCGACGTGCAGGGCAACTGATCACCCGGTAATTTTTTACGTTAGGAAGTGCGTTACATGGTGAGCATTCTGATGCCTTTCCTGTATTTTCCCGAAGACAAGTCCGAATATATCCCGGCAGCGATCTCGTTCACGTTTTTCATGATCCTGTTTGTCCTGACCTTTATGTGGATCAGAAGGAATTCGAAGAAGCAGGAGCTTGAAACGAAAGAATTGGAAGAACGGATTTTGCGAGAACGGCGGGAAGCGCGGGAAGCGGAACAACAAAAACAGCACCCTCATTCGTGAGGATGCTGTTTTTTTTGTGTTACGCCATGGCGCGGATGAAACGGCTGACACCTTCCTGGACGGTGGCGAGACAGGTGGCGACATTCATGCGCAGGTACCCGCGGCCGGCTTCGCCGTATTTGGTACCCGGCTCGAGTGCAAGACCGCCTTTCGTCAGCATCTTGTCCATCATCTCCTCTTCCGAGAGGCCGGTGCCCCGGTAGTCGATCCACAGCAAGTACGTCCCTTGCGGCTTTGTGACCGACACGCCTGAAACGCTTTTTGGCAAGGTGTCCACTACATAGTCCATGTTATCGGAGACCGTCTGCAAAAGCGTCTCGAGCCACGGTTCGCCGTGACGGTACGCTGCCTGCAGCGCAGCCCCTGCAAATGCATTCAATTCCATCTGGCCGTGCGCCATCCCGTTTTCCTGCAGCCGCAGGCGTAGCGTTTCGTCTGGGATGATCATCATGGCAGCCTGGATGCCGGCCAGGTTAAACGTCTTCGTCGGTGCGACACAAGTGATCACACGGTTGTATTCTTCGCCGGCTGCCAGATGGAGCGGTGTATGCCGGTTCGGGGCAAATACGAGATCTGCGTGGATTTCATCGGACAGGATGAGCGTGTCATACTTGGCGCACAAGCGGACAATTTCCTCCAGTACATCCACCGGCCAGACGACGCCGCCGGGATTATGCGGGTTGCAAAAAATGAATAGTTTGACATTTTTCTTTAAAGAGTCTTCGAATCTTTCGAGATCCAGCGAATATGTACCATTCTGTTCCGTCAGCATGCATTCCTCCAAAACCCGTTTCTGCAGGCTCGGGACGCTTGCAAATGGCGGATAGACAGGCGGCGTGATCAGTACCGTATCGCCTTCATCTGTTAATGTCTCGACAACGGTAGCGATTGCCGGCACGACGCCGTGGTGGGAAAGCATCCATTCGTTTTTCGGCTCGAAGCCGTGCCGCTTTGAAAACCATTCCCGAACAGCATCTTTACATCCTTCACATACATACGAATAGCCGAACACCCCATGATCCAGCCGTTTCTGAAGTGCATCGAGTACAGCCTGAGGGGCTTTGAAATCCATATCTGCAATCCACATTGGCAAAATATCCTCTGTATTGTCCATTCCGTAAATCCGGTCCATCCGATCCCACTTCATCGACGTCGTATTGCGCCGGTCGATTGTTTGCGTAAACTCACTCATATGGATTCCCCCTTAACCATCTGTTTTCTTTTCCATTCCTATGCTATCATAAACAAAAACAAAAAATCAGGTGACTTGATGTGCAAATTGAAGAAATAAACAAAAAAGCGGCGTCTCTTCTGGAGGACTGGGATCCTTTCCTTGCGGGGAAAGGGGCGTATAAGAGGCAAATCGAAACTGTTCTGGGAGATCTGCAGGAACTCGATCACCCGAGTGATCTGGCCAAGAGGATCCGTGAAATCTACATACAATGCTGCGGCCTTTGGATTCCGATCGAAGAATGCATGGAAATTTCCTATAAGCTGCTGGCGGTGAAATTTGAAGCGAAATGCATTATTTCCTGAGGAACCGCTAGAGACTATGCTTTGCTCCTCCACAGTTCCGATGCTATACTGATAGTGGCCGATAATGGCAAATTCAGATAGTCAAAACACGATTGGGAGCTGTTCGCATGGCAGGTAACTATGTAGCAGGTCAAGAACTGTCAGGTACAGTGACGGGCATTCAGCCGTACGGAGCATTCGTCGCCCTGGATGAGCAGACTCAGGGACTTGTCCATATCTCTGAAATTACGTATGGCTTCGTCAAGGATATCCATGAGCACCTGTCCGTCGGGCAGCAGGTGAAGGTGAAGGTGCTGGACGTCGATGAACAGGATCATAAGATCAGTCTGTCGATCCGCGCGCTTCAAGATGCACCAGCTCCGGCGAAAAAGTTTCACCGTCCGCGCAAATCCTTGCAGGAACGGGTGGATGAACAAGACGACAAAGGATTCAATTCACTGAAGGACAAGCTGCGGGACTGGATCGACAAATCAGGTTATTGAAAAACGGAGAAGAGGCGTTATGCCTCTCCTCCGTTTTTGTTTTTCCGCAGCCGGTACTGTAAATTCTGGCGGCTCATCGACAGGGCATTCGCTGTACGGGTGATATTGCCGTCATGCAAATCGAGGGCCCGCTGGATGTAATACGACTCGGCCTCCCGCAAAAACTTATCGAGAGGAAGGAACTCGCTTCCGCCAGGCGGCAGAAAGGACGGGAGAGAAGCGTCTCCATCCTCGGGCACAGTGCTTTTGTTCCGGAAATGGAGAGGGAGCATATCGACAGTGATGATTGCTTCAGAAGAGGCAAGCGATGCCACCTCATCGAGCAGCACCTCGAGTTCCCGCATATTGCCCGGCCAGGAATAGGACAGGAACAACTCATGCACCTCATCCGTCATGTCTTCGAGCACCGTCCCAAAGCTTTCTTTTCGCCGTGCCAAGTATCGTTTGACGAACGGATGGATGTCCTCTTTCCGCTCGCGCAGCGGAGGGAACCGGATCGTGAAGGAGGCGAAGAAGTAATAGAGCTCCTTCAGCAAGTTCCCTGACGCAATCAGCTCGACAGGATCTTCCCCGATGCTTGCGATGATCTGTCGTGCGTGACCTTCCGAGTTCTCGAGGATCTCCAATAACTTCCGCTGCAGCTTAATGGATAGAAAATCGATCCTTTCACAAAATAATGTGAACGGTGTATCGCCGGTCAGCTTTGCGGAGAGACGGTCGATCGCCTGACTGTCGGATCGGTTGCAATACAAGGTGAAAAAGGAAGAATCTGCTTCGGCCACTTCGTTATGAATGCCTTGTGCGACGAGATCTTTCCCAGTGCCCGCTTCACCAATGAGAAGGACGGGCAGTTTGGCGCGTACTGCTTTCTTTGCGGTTGCAATGATCCGTCTCATAGAGTCGGATTCAGCAACGATCTGATCGAGCAAAATCGGGTCCCGGTCTTTTTTCAACGGCTGGAGTACGAACTTTTCAAGCGTGGTCACATCATGGGAAAGCTCGATCGCCCCAATCAGCTGTTCTTCGTGGACAATCGGGTACGTGTTGTTGATGGTCGTGATTTCTGTCTCATTCCGGTTCCAGTAGGTCTGTTTGACGTTAAGCTGTTCTTTACCGCTCTGCAGCACTTCCATCAGCGTACTCGGCTGCTGGCGGAAGTTGAACAGCTCCAATATGGACAGTTCCTGGATATCGTCCAAGTCCAAGCCTTCAATATCTTTCATCTTATCGTTGTAAATAATCGTCCGGCCTTCACTATTGACCGCATGGATGCCGATAGCAGCGTGCTGTACCGCAAATTCATAAAAAGGGAAGAGTGATTCATCGATACCATTCATAGACTGACACCGCCCAACTTTTTTTCTCTGTTTGAAACAATAATACTTGCAATGTGCAATAATATCTTGCATTATTATAAATGTAATCAGCAATGGAGTGCAAACTTTTTTTGCACCTAACTTAAGGAGGACTATCATGATTCCGTACAAACATGAACCATTTACAGACTTCTCGAAGGAAGAAAATAAAAAAGCATTCCAGGAAGGCCTTAAAACTGTAGAAGCTTACCTTGGGAAAGATTATCCCCTGATCGTAGGCGGAGAACGCATCATGACAGATGACAAACTCGTGTCATTCAATCCTGCCAATAAAGAAGAAATCATCGGCCGTGTGTCAAAAGCTAGCAAGGAAATTGCAGAAAAAGCGATGAAGACCGCTGATGAAACATTCAAAACGTGGAGAAAAACAGATCCGCAAATGCGCGCTGACATCCTGTTCAAAGCTGCTGCCATCGTGCGTCGCCGCAAACACGAGTTTTCTGCATTGCTGACAAAAGAAGCAGGTAAACCTTGGAACGAAGCGGATGCTGATACAGCGGAAGCAATCGACTTCTTGGAATTCTACGGCCGTCAGATGCTGAAGCTCAAAGAAGGTATTCCAGTGGAAAGCCGTCCGGGCGAATTCAACCGTTTCGGATATATCCCTCTCGGTGTCGGCGTTGTTATCTCTCCATGGAACTTCGCATTCGCGATCATGGCAGGTACAGCTGTGGCAGCACTCGTGACAGGTAACACTGTCCTATTGAAGCCAGCTTCCACAACACCGGTAGTTGCATACAAATTCATGGAAGTTCTCGAAGAAGCAGGAATGCCTGCTGGCGTCGTGAACTACGTACCTGGCTCGGGTGCTGAAGTAGGCGACTACCTCGTCGACCACCCGCGTACTCGTTTCGTGTCATTCACTGGATCACGCGAAGTTGGAACTCGTATTTACGAACGCGCTTCCAAAGTGAACGAAGGTCAAATCTGGCTGAAGCGTGTTATCGCTGAAATGGGCGGTAAAGATACAATCGTCGTTGACAGCGAAGCGGACCTCGAGCTTGCAGCACAGTCAATCGTGAAATCTGCATTCGGATTCAGCGGACAGAAGTGTTCAGCTTGTTCCCGTGCAATCATCCACGAAGACGTCTATGACACAGTTGTGGACCGCGTAGAAGAGCTGACAAAAGAATTGACTTACGGAAACCCTGAAGACCCATCGAACTTTGCAGGTCCTGTAATCGACCAAGCTGCGTTCGATAAAATCATGGGCTACGTAGAAATCGGTAAAACAGAAGGACGTCTGGTCGCAGGCGGCGAAGGGGACGACTCGAAAGGGTTCTTCATTGCACCGACTGTATTTGCAGATGTTGACCCAGAAGCTCGCATCATGAAAGAAGAAGTGTTCGGACCGTTCGTTGCTCTGGCGAAAGCAAAAGACTTCACAGAAGCAATCGAAATGGCGAACAACACGGACTACGGCTTGACAGGCGCAGTTATCACGAATAATCGTGAACACTTGGAGCAGGCGCGTGAAGACTTCCACGTGGGTAACCTGTACTTCAACCGCGGCTGCACAGGCGCAATCGTAGGCTACCAGCCATTCGGCGGATTCAATATGTCCGGAACTGACTCAAAAGCAGGCGGCCCGGATTACTTGCAGCTTCACATGCAAGGCAAGACGACTTCTGAAATGTTCTAATCTGCAAACGACTGCATGAACAGTGACCTGCCTGCGGGCAGGCACTGTATTTACATAACCCATTGAGGAGGGAATTTGAATGTCAGTATCTCAACAAGTGATTGAACAAACGAACAAGTATGGTGCACCGAACTATCATCCGCTGCCAATCGTCATCTCAGAAGCCGAAGGTGTCTGGGTCAAGGATCCGGAAGGCAATAAATACATGGATATGCTGTCTGCATACTCTGCAGTGAACCAGGGACACCGTCATCCGAAGATCATTCAGGCACTGAAAGATCAGGCAGACAAAGTAACCCTTACATCACGTGCGTTCCACAGCGACCAGCTCGGTCCATGGTATGCAAAAATAACTGAACTATCCGGCAAAGAAATGGCCCTGCCGATGAATACAGGCGCAGAAGCAGTCGAAACGGCGATCAAAGCAGCACGCCGCTGGGCATACGACGTCAAAGGCGTCGAAGCGGACAAAGCTGAAATCATCGGCTGCGAAGGAAACTTCCACGGCCGGACGATGGCAGCCGTTTCCCTTTCTTCTGAAGCTGAATACAAGCGCGGTTTCGGGCCGCTGCTTCCGGGCATCAAGCTCGTGCCGTACGGCGATATTGAAGCACTCGAAAAAGCGATTACTCCAAACACAGCAGCTTTCATCATCGAGCCGATCCAAGGTGAAGCAGGTATCCTCATTCCGCCGGCAGGCTACATGAAAAAAGCGCGTGAACTGTGTAAAGAACACAACGTCCTGTTCATTGCAGACGAAATCCAGGCGGGCCTCTGCCGTACTGGTAAAATGTTTGCATGCGAGTGGGAAGATATCGACCCTGATATGTATATCCTAGGAAAAGCACTCGGCGGCGGGGTATTCCCAATCTCTTGTGTCGTTTCAAGCAAAGAAGTTCTGGAAGTGTTCAACCCAGGCTCCCACGGATCGACGTTCGGCGGAAACCCGATGGCATGTGCGGTATCCATCGCATCACTGGATGTCCTGCAGGATGAGAAACTCGCTGAGAGATCAGAAGAACTCGGCAACTATTTCCAAGAAGAATTGAAAAAGATCGACAACCCTATCATTAAAGAAGTTCGCGGCCGCGGTTTGTTCATCGGCATGGAGCTGACGGAAGAAGCGCGTCCTTATTGTGAAAAACTGAAAGAACTCGGATTGCTCTGTAAAGAAACGCATGACACAGTCATTCGTTTTGCACCGCCTCTCGTGATCAGCAAAGAAGATCTTGACTGGGCGATCGGCAAGATCAAAAGCGTCTTTGCCAACTAAAAAACTTTCCAAATAACCAGACCGATATGATACGATGAGTTAGGAAAAACCATTATGAAACAAAGAGGCGAGCCAAACCAATGACTGAAAACCTGAATCTGTTCACATCTACACAAGTTGTTATTAAAGAGGCACTTGACAAGCTGGGCTACGATGAAGGAATGTATGATCTTTTAAAAGAACCGATGCGTATGACCGAAGTCCGCATCCCGGTGAAAATGGACGACGGAAAAGTGAAAGTATTCACTGGCTTCCGCGGCCAGCATAACGACGCAGTCGGCCCTACAAAAGGCGGCGTGCGTTTCCACCCTGACGTTACACTGGATGAGGTCCGTGCATTATCCATGTGGATGACGCTAAAAGCCGGTATCGTCGACCTGCCATATGGCGGCGGTAAAGGCGGGGTCGTCTGTGACCCGCGAGAAATGTCGATGGGTGAGCTTGAGCGTCTGAGCCGCGGCTATGTCCGCGCCTTGTCCCAAGTCATGGGGCCGACAAAAGATATTCCGGCACCGGACGTCTTCACGAACGCACAGATCATGGCGTGGATGATGGACGAGTACAGCCGTATCGACGAATTCAACTCTCCAGGATTCATCACAGGCAAGCCGATTGTTCTCGGCGGTTCCCAAGGACGCGACCGTGCGACAGCAGAAGGCGTTACAATCATCATTAACGAGGCAGCAAAACGCCGCGGTATCGATATGAAAGGCGCACGCATCGTTATCCAGGGATTCGGGAACGCAGGAAGTTTCCTGTCGAAGTTCCTGCATGATGCAGGTGCGAAAGTCATCGGTATTTCCGATGCATACGGAGCGCTCCACGATCCGGAAGGTCTGGATATCGACTACCTTCTCGATCGCCGGGACAGCTTCGGAACAGTGACAACACTGTTCGAAGACACGCTGACGAACGAAGAACTGCTTGAACTGGACTGCGATATCCTTGTACCTGCAGCAATCGAGAATCAGATTACAGAGCACAACGCACATAACGTCAAAGCGAAAATCGTAGTGGAAGCTGCAAATGGCCCGACTACGACCGAAGCGACGAAGATCCTTACAGAACGCGGCATCCTTCTCGTACCGGACGTATTGGCAAGTGCCGGCGGAGTGACTGTGTCGTACTTCGAATGGGTTCAAAACAACATGGGCTACTACTGGTCTGAAGAAGACGTACGCGCCCGTATGACGGAGAAAATGGTATCAGCGTTCGACAATGTCTATACACAAGCGGAAACACGCGGTATTGACATGCGTCTGGCAGCCTATATGATCGGTATTCGCAAAACTGCGGAAGCTTCCCGTTTCCGCGGCTGGGCGTAATAACAGAAAGAGAGTGTCCCTTCTATAATAGGGGATGCTCTCTTTTCGTTTGCCTGCATTCGGGTCAAATCAGTTGCATCCGGGCATCCGGTAAAAGATAATAAAAACACTGAAGGAGGCGGTAGCATTGGATAATTTCGTATTTCAGAACCCGGTCAAATTGCTGTTCGGGAAAGGGCAGGTCAGCCATTTGGCGAATGAGTTGAAACGATACGGCAACAAAGTGCTCGTCGTTTACGGCGGCGGCAGCATTAAGAACAACGGTGTTTACGATGATGTCATGGAAGTGTTAAAAGAAGGCGGCATGACCATCCATGAATTCGGCGGTGTCGAACCGAACCCCCGGCTGTCGACCGCAATTGCAGCTGCAGAATTGTGCAAGCGTGCGGAAATCGATGTGATTGTCGCTGTCGGAGGCGGCTCTGTCATCGACTGTACGAAACTGATCGCATGTGCGGCCAAATACGACGGCAACCCATGGGACTTTGTCGTCAAAAAAGCAGTACCGCAAGAAGCATTGCCATTCGGCACAGTATTGACGATTTCCGCAACAAGTTCTGAAATGAACGCCGGTTCCGTCATAACAAACGAAGAGACGCAGGAAAAGTACGGCTGGGGCACTCCGCTCAATTATCCGAAGTTCTCGATTTTGGACCCGTCCTATACGATGTCTGTCCCTCGTGACCAGACGGTGAATGGAATCGTCGATACGATGTCACACATATTCGAAGAGTATTTCCATGAATCATCGAATACGCCATTCCAAGATGAGATGTGTGAAAGTGCACTCCGCACAATCATCCGGACAGGCGCCGAAGTCGTCGACAACCCGGATGATTACGAGCTCCGGGCAACTATGATGCTAGCAGGTGTATGGGGCCTTAATGGCTTCCTGCGCATGGGCTATGCAGGTGACTGGGGAACGCACGATATTGAACACGCCGTATCAGCGGTCTACGACATTCCACATGCGGGCGGACTGGCAATCCTTTTCCCCGAGTGGATGAAGTATACGATGCATCTGAATCCGAAGCGGTACGCACAATTGGCGGTGAATGTATTCGGAGTGGATCCGACAGGCAAGTCGGATGAGGAGACGGCACTCGAAGGAATCCGCAGTCTGGAGGAATTCTGGGCTTCCATCGGCGCGCCGCAAACACTCGCGGATTACGACATCGATGATTCCAAAATCGAACTGATGGCCGAAAAAGCCGCCGTTTACGGCCCGCTCGGCAACTTTGCAAAACTTTCCCAGCAGGATGTCGTTCAGATCCTGACCAATTCCCTATAATGAACGGACCGGACAGCTGCCAGGCTGTCCGGTCCTTTTTTTTACTCGGGAAGCTTCCTGCGGTTTTCCAGCAGCTGTGTGCTGTTCGTGCTGTTCCAGGACTGGATGCCGTCATCACCGACAAGCGAAATGATGACATCCTGTATTCCTTTCTGCGACAGGATCGTTGCCATCAGTCGGTCTTTTGCCTGCAGAACATATTCCACGGTATGAGAGGTCGTAACTTCCGCAACGATCTCGACGTGCAGGCATTCTCCTTCCTTAACAACTTCCACCCGCTGGATGTCCACAATATCGGGATCCTCAGCGACGAGGTGGGAGATATGGGCAAGCATCTCCTCATCCGTTTCACCGATTGCCCCCCGTGCGTTCTCGAGGAAAACAGTGCCGACCACGTAGAACATCATCAGGCCGATTATGACTGAGGCGACACCCTCGGCTGCGAACCATCCGAAGAAGTGAGCCAGTAGCACGGCGACAAAAGCAATAGCTCCGCCGCTTGTAGCTACGAGATCTTCCATGAATACCAGTTTTGTCGGTGGTTTGGCCCTTTTCAGATAGGCGAAGCTTTTCGGCAAAGACGAGAGCCCGGTATGCTCGACGCCTGCATCGTGCATCACTTCCTTCGAAGCTTTGTAAAAGACGAAGGATTCAAGCGCGATGCCAAGTCCGAGAACGCCGAGGTTTATGAAGAGGCCTGTACTCTCTTCCGGGTGCAGAATATGCTGGACCCCTCCAACAATCGTTTCATAAGAAAGGATAGCGACGATTAGCACCGCTCCGAGACAGACGAGGTTCACAATGCGGCCGAAGCCGTTCGGAAACTTCGGAGTCGGCGCTTTCTTCGAGAGGGCAGAGCCGGTGTAGACGAACAGCTGGTTTGCAGCATCGCCCAGGGAATGCATCATTTCGGCAAACATGGCGACATTGCCGGTGATGAAGAATGCGCCGGCTTTCAAAAATGCTATCACGAAATTGACCACTGCCGCCATGAGGGCAGGCTTACTGCCGTTTTTCAATAACTTAATCCAACTGTTCATAGGGTGACTCTCCTTTTACGTTCATTATGGGCGATAATCCGGACACAGCAGTTTACGTAAACTTCGTGGACGGAGTTAATAGCGGGGAATACCGAATCTTTCGAACATCCGGCCATGCTATACTAGTTGCTATAACCGAAAATGAGCTTCTTCAACCGGAAGGCTCTATAGAAAGTGATGTGCTGTCATGAACAAACCCGCTATTCATCCTGCAATTCCAATTATCGTTGGCGTCATATCGGTCGCACTGTCCGCGATCTTTGTGAAACTCGTGACCGCAGAAGCAGGGGTCACGGCGTTTTACAGAATGCTGTTCTCTGTCTTGTTCATGCTTCCGCTGTTTCTCCTGGAGTACAGACACGAGATCAGCGCACTGACGAAGAGGGACTGGCTGTTTTCAAGCCTTGCAGGTATTTTCTTAGCGTTCCATTTCATCTTCTGGTTTGAATCGCTGAATTATACATCCGTGGCAAGCTCTACAGTTCTGGTGACTCTCCAGCCGATTTTTGCATTTGCCGGAACGTACTTTTTCTTTAAAGAGAAGCTCTCCTTGAAAACAATTCTGTCGGCTGTCATCGCCATCTCCGGCAGTGTGATTATCAGCTTCGGTGATTTCCAACTGGGAGGGACCGCATTCTTCGGTGATATCCTTGCATTGATCGGCTGCGCTCTCATCACCGCATACTTACTGTTCGGTCAGGACGTCAGACAGCGTCTTTCCCTGATAACGTACACCTTCGTTGTCTATTCGATCAGTTCCGTGACGTTGTTTTTCTATGTTCTTCTGAAAGGGGAGTCGTTCGGACCGTACTCACAGTCGGACTGGATGTGGTTTATTCTTTTAGCCCTAATCCCCAATCTGTTAGGACATACACTGTTCAACTGGGCTATCCGATGGGTCAGCACCAATGCCATCTCCATTGCCATCCTTTTCGAACCGGTAGGCGCTTCAATCCTGGCGTACTATATCTTTAAGGAAAGCTTATCAGCTGCCCAAATCATCGGCGGAATCGTTGTGCTGCTGGGGATACTGATCTTTGTCATCGACGGAAAGAAAAAAACTTCGAACGAAATGTAAAAAAAGCTTGCAAAGTATATTGTGGATGATGTATATTATTACTTGTCCTTCGGAACACAGTAAGCGTGTTTCAGAAGGCAAGTAACTTTTTGAAAAAAGTTGTTGACAGAACGAAAACATCGTGTTATGATGTAAGAGTTGCTGAAAACAACAACTAAACAACATGAACCTTGAAAACTGAACAGCAAAATGTCAACGAATTAACGTTTGG
>DAMDKL010000019.1:0-47209 GCA_032099885.1 Sporosarcina sp. | reverse complement strand
GCGGCTACCCGCTCAATTAAGCCAGTTACCCGCTCAATTCCGGCGTCCAGCCGCTCAATTCCACCCAATCGCGCACGCACCAAACCAAACGCAGAATCCGACAAAACGTTACAAATCCATCAACATTTCATCGTAGGAAAGTTTGACCGCCTCTGCGACAAACAACGCAGCGAATAAAAATGGCTGCACGACGCGCCCGCCCGTATCATCGGGCAGCAGTCCCTTCGTGATCCCGGTCGCCACATACACATCCGCGAGCTCCGACAATTCGTTCTCCGCAGATGCCGGCACGTCGGCCACCGCCGCGAACGCCGTGCCTTCTTCCGCAAGCTTCCGTGCCAGCTGTAGCACTTCTTCGTCTCCGACATGACGGACGAACAGCCAGACCCGGTCCATTGTCCCCGGCACTGTTTTATCCGTCAGTTCAGCGGCACGGGTGAACGGCTCGGCGCCTTCCAGCACATTCAGCACGGCTCCGCGCATCTCGCGAGATCCAAATACGAGCACCCGGCCTTCTCCGGCCGCTGCCTGCGCCAGCAGACGTGCCGTATCTTCGATCGCCTCTTCCTGGCTGCCGGCAATGCGCTGCAGGACACCCGCCAGCTGAGTCGTAAGCATTTTCATAGTTCCACCTCCATAGACACCAGTATAAAGAAAAACAAAAGGTTTCGCAGGAAAGGAAGGGTTTTCCCTAACGGCGTCAAATATATACTTAACACGCATGTTTCATTAAAATTATATAATTATAACATTTTTGCGAAGGAGTGAACGGATTGAAGAAGCTGCTGATCGCAGATGACCAAGCCGGTATACGGATGCTGCTCAGTGAAGTGTTCAAAAACGAAGGATACGAAACGATCCTCGCATCCAACGGGGAAGAAGCTGTCCGAAAACTGCAGACGAAGAAACCGGATTGCATCCTGCTCGATATGAAGATGCCCGGACTGAACGGCGAAGAGATCCTCCGGGAGGTCAAAAGCCGTTGTCCGGACTTCCCGGTCGTCCTCATGTCAGCGTACGACAAAGTGGAAACAGCGGTGTCGGAGACCGATCTGCGTGCCGACCATTACTTCACCAAGCCATTCGACATCCACGATTTGCGGCGAACGATCAACCAGCTCCTGCAGGACCCTTGAATCCCTCTCCCCAAGTGGAAGTGGACAGTGATTTTTGGTATGATGGGTGCGGTAAACAAATCACAACAGCACGATCCGACCCACCATTCGAAGGAGGAACTAACCATGGCACTCGAGTCGATGAAAGAAATGATGATCAAGGGAAAAAAAGAAGGCTATGCAATTGGTCAATTTAACTTGAACAATCTTGAATATACACAGGCGATCCTGAAAGCGGCGCAAGCTGAAAGTTCGCCCGTCATCCTCGGCGTCTCCGAAGGGGCAGCGCGCTACATGGGCGGCTTTACGACGGTCGTCAGCATGGTGAAAGGGCTCATCCATGACTATGGCATCACTGTCCCGGTTGCCATCCACCTCGACCACGGCTCAAGCTTCGAAAAGTGCAAAGAAGCGATTGACGCCGGCTTCACGTCTGTCATGATCGACGCTTCCGCAAAACCAATCGAAGAAAACATCGCGATCACAAAGCAGGTCGTCGACTACGCACATCCGAAAAACGTCTCTGTCGAAGCGGAACTCGGCCTTGTCGGCGGCCAGGAAGACGACACGATCGCGGAAGGCGTCCTCTACGCAGATCCAGCGGAATGCAAACGCCTCGTCCAGGAAACAGGCATCGACTGTCTGGCACCTGCACTTGGCTCTGTCCACGGACCATACAAAGGAGAACCGAACCTCGGTTTCAAGGAGATGGAACAGATCTCGACTGAATCCGATCTGCCACTCGTTCTCCACGGCGGAACCGGCATCCCGACGAAAGACATCCAGCGTGCTATTTCTCTAGGCACTTCGAAGATCAACGTCAATACGGAAAACCAAATCCAAGGAACGAAGAAGGTCCGCGAAGTTCTCGCAGCCGATCAGGACGTCTACGACCCGCGTAAATTCCTCGGGCCGATGCGCGAAGCGATCCAGGAAACGGTCATCGGTAAAATGCGCGAATTCGGCAGCTCGCAAAAAGCCTGACGATCCGGCGCAACTGAATGAACATGAGCTGCACCCGCGAAACCGGGCAAGAGCCATCCTCAACAGCCGGATGGCTCTCCTTTTTCGCGAATCCAAAGGAGGAATTGACGAATTATGAAATTTTTCATCGATACAGCAAACTTTGAAGAGATCAAAGAAGCACACAGCTGGGGCATCCTGTCCGGCGTGACAACGAACCCGTCACTCGTCGCGAAGGAAAACATCTCGTTCCACGACCGTCTCAAAGAGATCACAGCCCTCGTGCCCGGATCCGTCAGCGCGGAAGTCATCGCACTCGACGCAGAAGGCATGATCAAAGAAGGACGTGAGCTCGCAGCCATCGCACCGAACATCACTGTCAAACTGCCAATGACACCGGACGGCCTGAAAGCGTGCTCCGTCTTCGCATCTGAAGGCATCAAAACAAACGTTACGCTCATCTTCAGCGCCAACCAGGCACTGATGGCAGCCCGTGCAGGCGCTACATACGTGTCGCCGTTCATCGGACGGCTCGACGATATCGGCCAGGACGGCCTGGCACTCATCGAAACGATTGCGGACATCTTCACGATCCATAACATTGACACGGAAATCATTGCGGCCTCGATCCGCAGCCCGCAGCAGATCACGAATGGAGCCCTTGCCGGTGCACACATTTCGACCGTGCCGTTCAAGGTGCTGAAACAGCTGTTCAGCCACCCGCTTACGGAAAAGGGAATTGACCAATTCTTGAAAGACTGGGAAGCCCGCAGCAACAAGTGATCGCGTAAAGGAGACTGAAATGGAAGTATACAAAATACAAGGCGGTACTCCGCTGAAAGGCAACATCAAAGTCAGCGGAGCGAAAAACAGCGCTGTGGCTCTCATCCCTGCATCCATACTCGCGGATACTCCCGTCACCATCGAGGGGCTCCCTGAAATTTCCGACGTCCATACGCTGCAGGCCCTGCTTGAAGACATCGGCGGCTCAGTCAGCTTCCAGGATGGCACGATGACAATCGACCCGTCCAGCATGGTTTCCATGCCGCTGCCGAACGGCAATGTCAAGAAACTGCGCGCGTCGTACTACCTGATGGGAGCGATGCTCGGCAAGTTCAAGAAAGCCGTCATCGGACTGCCCGGCGGCTGCCATCTCGGACCGCGGCCGATCGACCAGCACATTAAAGGATTCGAAGCGCTCGGCGCCAAAGTGACGAACGAACACGGAGCTATCTATCTGCGTGCGGATGAACTGAAAGGCGCGAAGATCTACCTGGACATCGTCAGCGTCGGCGCGACGATCAACATCATGCTCGCTGCTGTGCTTGCAAAAGGCCGGACGACGATTGAAAATGCAGCAAAAGAACCCGAAATCATCGACGTCGCCACTCTGCTGTCCAACATGGGGGCGAACATCAAAGGGGCCGGCACGAACGTCATCCGGATCGACGGCGTGGAACGTTTGAACGGGACGCGTCATACGATCATCCCTGACCGGATCGAAGCCGGGACATTTATGATCATGGCGGCCGCTGCAGGAGAAGGAATTACGATTGACAACGTCATCCCGCTCCACGTGGAAGCCGTCACCGCAAAACTGCGTGAAATGGGAGTCACCGTGGAAGAGGGCGAAGAGCGGGTGTTCATCCCGAAAACAGAGGCGCTCCAGGCGGTCGATGTGAAAACGCTCGTCTATCCGGGATTCCCGACAGATCTGCAGCAGCCGTTCTGCGTCCTGTCCACCCAGGCGGAAGGGACATCCATGCTGACGGACACGATCTACTCTGCCCGATTCAAACAGATCGACGAACTTCGGCGCATGAATGCCGACAGTAAAGTGGAAGGCCGCTCTGCGATCATTAACGGGCCGACACCGCTCCATGCGGCGAAAGTGAAGGCGAGCGACCTGCGCGCAGGCGCCTCCCTCGTCATCGCCGGCCTGATCGCAGAAGGCGAGACGGAAATCCAGGGCATCTCCCATATCGAGCGCGGCTACGGCGGACTAATCAGCAAGCTCCAAGGACTCGGGGCTTCCATCGAGAAAGTCGAAGTGCCCGAAGCTGACAGCGAACCGAGCAAACCGTGAAAACAGTGCAGCGCGCTATTTAACCTGTGCTATAATTGAGTGAACGAGCAACATGGTCAGACAATCTGCAAGTGGCAGAAAACGGGAGGAATTCTAGAGATGGAACGCAGTTTATCGATGGAACTTGTACGTGTGACAGAAGCAGCGGCAGTTGCCGCATCACATTGGATGGGACGAGGCCTGAAGAACGAAGCGGATGACGCGGCGACAACAGCCATGCGGACCGTATTTGATACGATTCCGATGCAGGGCGTAGTGGTCATCGGCGAAGGGGAAATGGACGAAGCACCGATGCTCTATATCGGAGAAGAGCTTGGGACAGGCTCCGGACCTGCCGTGGACGTCGCTGTCGATCCGCTCGAAGGAACCAATATCGTCGCATCCGGCGGCTGGAATGCACTCGCAGTCCTCGCGATCGCGGACAAAGGAAATCTCCTGAATGCTCCTGATATGTATATGGACAAAATTGCAGTCGGCCCGGAATCGGTCGGCAAGATCGACATCAACGCTTCCGTAACGGACAACCTGAAAGCTGTCGCAAAAGCGAAAAACAAGCAGCTCAACGAAGTGACGGCCACCGTCCTTAACCGAGAGCGTCACCAAAAGATCATCGACGAAATCCGTGAAGCCGGCGCGCGTATCAAGCTCATCAACGACGGTGATGTCGCTGCAGCCATCAACACCGCATTCGAAGGAACAGGCGTTGACATTCTATTCGGACTCGGCGGCGCACCGGAAGGCGTCATTGCAGCAGTCGGCCTGAAATGCCTCGGCGGCGAGATTCAGGGCAGACTGATCCCGATGAACGACGCAGAACGCGAACGCTGCGAAAAGATGGGCATTGACGTCGACAAAGTATTGTACATGGATGACCTCGTGAAAGGGGACGACGCCATCTTCGCCGCAACAGGCGTAACGGACGGCGAACTGCTCCGCGGTGTCCAGTTCACGGGCGGCCATTCCAAGACGCATTCCCTCGTTATGCGATCGAAGTCGGGGACAATCCGCTTCGTCGAGGGACGTCACAGCATGGACAAAAAACCTCACCTTGTGATGAAAGACTGAACGGCCTCAAAATAATTGCCCGGCACTCCTGCCGGGCGATTCTTCTGTACTTCGTACGCTCATTCTGATCAACCCCAACCTATTTTCATCCGAATCTAATGACTACACGTAAAAGAGTGGTGCCGATAATGACAATGATAACACTGGCTGACTTGGAGAACATGACGCTCAAGGAGCTCTATGCGCTCGCCAAGGAATTCAAAATCAGCTATTACAGCAAGCTGACGAAAAAAGAACTGATCTTCTCCATCCTGAAATCGCGCGCCGAACAGGAAGGCTTCTTCTTCATGGAAGGAGTTCTTGAGATCATCCAGTCGGAAGGCTACGGCTTCCTCCGGCCGATCAACTACTCGTCCAGCTCCGAAGACATCTACATCTCCGCGTCCCAAATCCGCCGCTTCGACTTGCGGAACGGGGACAAAGTGACCGGCAAAGTCCGTCCGCCGAAAGAGAACGAACGCTACTACGGCCTTCTGCAGGTGGAAGCCGTCAACGGACAGAACCCGGAAGTCGCACGCGAACGTGTCCACTTCCCGGCGCTGACACCGCTCTATCCGACGCGGCACATCAAGCTCGAAACCGAGCCGAGCAACTTGTCGACGCGCATCATGGACCTCGTGTCCCCGGTCGGATTCGGTCAGCGTGGCCTCATCGTCGCCCCTCCGAAAGCAGGGAAGACAATCCTGTTGAAGGAAATCGCCAACGCTATTACAACGAACCACCCGGAAGCGGAACTCATCGTCCTGCTCATCGACGAACGGCCGGAAGAAGTGACGGACATCGAACGCTCCGTCCAGGCAGATGTCGTCAGCTCGACGTTCGACGAAGTGCCTGAAAACCATGTGAAAGTAGCGGAACTCGTCCTTGAGCGTGCCATGCGCCTCGTCGAGCACAAACGCGACGTGGTCATCCTCATGGACTCGATCACCCGCCTGGCACGCGCCTACAACCTGATCATCCCGCCGAGCGGCCGCACATTATCAGGGGGAATCGACCCGGCAGCATTCCACCGGCCGAAACGGTTCTTCGGCGCGGCGCGGAACTTGGAAGAAGGCGGCAGCCTGACAATCCTCGCAACGGCACTCGTCGATACCGGCTCCCGAATGGACGAAGTCATCTACGAGGAATTCAAAGGGACCGGCAACATGGAACTGCATCTGGACCGGGCCCTCGCCGAACGCCGGATCTTCCCGGCGATCGACATCCGCCGCTCCGGCACGCGGAAAGAGGAGCTGCTCGTCCCGAAAGACCAGCTCGAAAAACTGTGGGCGATCCGAAAGACGTTCTCCGACGCGCCGGACTTCGCGGAGCGCTTCCTGAAGAAGCTGCGTCAGACAAAATCGAACACCGAATTCTTCGAGAAGCTAAACGAAGACATGAAACACCAGCGCAACGGCAAAGGCCTGCTGTGAGTTAGGTGGAAGACTGCGGATTCCCCGCAGTCTTTTTTATGTGTGATGATTGGTCAAGGGCATTCGGCGCGGCGAAGGCGGACGCGGAGCGGGGGGAGCGTGCCGCGTGCGGTGTACAGGCCGGCGCGAGGGTGATTTATGAGCGGAATTCTGAGTTTATGAGCGTTTTTTAGGATTTATGAGCGGAATTCCGAGTTTATGAGCGATTTTTGGGATTTATGAGCGGAATTCTGAGTTTATGAGCGTTTTCCAGGATTAATGAGCGATATTCCAGTTTTATGAGCGTTTCTCAGGATTTATGAGCGATTCCCCGATGTTATGAGCGCTCCCCCGTATCAATATGACCCCCACATCTCACAAACAAAATTCTTGCAGAGCCCGTCCGTTTTTGGTAAGATTAACTCATATGGTTCACACCATATCTGCATATACGGCTGACATATACGGGTCGTGTAAGGCATCAGTCTTTTACTGGGAAGGCGCGAGCCGACCAGAATAACAACTCTGTTCCAGATGGTTCAGGGCGAGAGGAGAGAGACCGATGAAAGCAGGAATTCATCCAGATTACAAACTTGCAACTGTTTCTTGTTCATGTGGCAACACATTCGAAACAGGTTCTGTCAAAGAAGACATTAAAGTGGAAGTTTGTTCAGAATGCCACCCATTCTACACTGGACGTCAGAAATTTGCTGCAGCGGACGGCCGTGTCGACCGCTTCAACAAAAAATATGGCCTCAAAGAAGAAGGCAAGTAAGAACGGCTTCTCAAGTTCCCGTCCGGTGCATGGCGCCGGACGGGAATTTTATTTTATCCGCACCACAAAAGCACTCCTTCCTATCTCTCATTCACGAAAGGGGATTCCTCATGTACGTATCCATGCAAGGCGGATGGATCGAAGTCATCTGCGGCAGCATGTTCTCCGGTAAGTCGGAAGAGCTCATCCGCCGGATCCGCCGTGCCCAATTCGCCAAACAGAACATCGCCGTCTTCAAGCCGGCGATCGACAACCGCTACAGCGAAGAAGCGGTCGTCAGCCATAACGGCACGACGCTGCTCGCGGTCCCGGTTGCCTCTGCCGCCGATATCCGGGCGCACGTGACCGACGACTGCGACGTCATCGCGATCGACGAAGCCCAGTTTTTCGATGAAGGCATCGTCGACGCGGTCATGGAACTCGCAGACCACGGCTTCCGGGTCATCGTAGCAGGCCTCGACCAGGACTTCCGCGGTGAGCCGTTCGGTCCGATGCCGCGGCTCATGGCAGTCGCCGAAATGGTGACCAAGCTCCAGGCGGTCTGCACCGTCTGCGGTTCACCGTCGAGCCGCACGCAGCGGCTCATCAACGGCAAGCCCGCCGGAGTGGACGATCCAATCATCCTCGTCGGCGCATCGGAAGCATACGAACCGCGGTGCCGCATGCACCATGATGTTCCGAAAGGTGTCTCCATCGAGATCCCCGCAGAATAATGACAACACAAAGAGACAGGCTGCCCGGCAGACTGTCTCTTTGTGCACGCGGACCGGCCGCTTGCGCACACGCTGTGCTGAAATCCGGATCCCGAAAAACTCTTCTCGAAAATACTGACCAACCAAACTAACCCGAGGTGACCTGCTATGTATGATCGGCTCCAAGCTGTCGAAGACCGGTACGAAAAACTGAACGAACTGCTGAGCGATCCCGACGTCGTCAGCGACTTGGACAAACTGCGCACGTACTCGAAAGAGCAGTCCGACATCCAGGAGACCGTCGACGCATACCGCGAGTACAAACAAGCCCGCTCAGCGGTCGCGGATGCGAAAGAGATGCTCGACGAAGCGGATGATGAAATGGAAGACCTCATCAAAACCGAACTGCAGGAGCTGAAAACGCAGATTGACGCGCTCGAAGAGAAACTCAAGCTGCTGCTCGTGCCGAAAGACCCGAATGACAACAAGAACGTCATTATGGAAATCCGGGGAGCGGCCGGGGGAGATGAAGCTGCGTTGTTCGCCGCCAAACTGTACCGGATGTACAGCCGTTTCGCCGAACTGAACCACTGGAAGATTGACGTCATGGATTCATCACCGACCGAGCTCGGCGGCTTCAAGGAGATCATTTTCATGGTGAGCGGCACGGGCGCCTATTCGAAGCTGAAGTTCGAAAACGGCGCGCACCGTGTTCAGCGCGTGCCGGAAACTGAATCGGGCGGCCGGATCCACACGTCGACTGCTACCGTCGCCGTGCTCCCGGAGGCGGAAGAAGTCGAAATCGAACTGCACGACAAAGACATCCGGACCGACACGTTCGCTTCATCCGGTCCCGGCGGCCAGTCCGTCAACACGACGATGTCCGCCGTCCGGCTCACCCACCTGCCGACGGGCATCACCGTCTCCTGCCAGGACGAAAAATCACAGATCAAGAACAAGGAAAAGGCGATGAAAGTGCTGCGCGCCCGTGTCTACGACAAATTCCAATCGGAAGCCCAGGCGGAATACGATGAAAAACGGAAATCCGCCGTCGGCACAGGCGACCGGTCGGAACGAATCCGTACGTATAACTTCCCGCAGAACCGGGTGACCGACCACCGCATCGGCCTGACGATCCAGAAGCTCGACCAGGTGATCGAAGGAAAAATGGACGACGTTATCGATGCGCTCACACTGGAAGACCAGGCACGCCGACTGGAAAGCATGGAATCCAATGACTGAACGCATCCATGAAGCTTTGACCCGGCTGCAGCGGCAGCTGGAAACCCGCGGCCTGGATGCGAACGCCGCGATCCTGCTGATGGAGCATATTACGCAGAAATCACGTGCCGCCCTGCTTGCGGATCTACGGGAGCCACTGTCGGCAAGCGAGCTCCGGCAATTCGAAGACGAAAGTGCCGAGCTGCTGACCGGGCGCCCCGTCCAGCACATCATCGGCGAAGAATGGTTTTACGGCCGGCCGTTCATCGTCTCGGAAGACGTCCTCATCCCGCGTCCGGAAACGGAAGAACTCGTCCAGCACGCGCTGCAGCGGGCGGACAAACTGTTCGGCCGGGAACCGATCCGGATGGCAGATATCGGCACGGGCAGCGGGGCGATCGCAGTCACGTTCAAGCTCGAACGCCCGAACTCGGATGTCACGGCGACGGACATCAGCGCTGCCGCTTTGGCGGTCGCTGAACGGAATGCCGAGCGTCACGGAGCGGCGATTGAGTTCCGTCTCGGCGATCTGACGGAGCCGCTCACAGGCCGGACGTTAGATGTCATCCTGTCCAATCCGCCCTACATCAGTGAAGGCGACGCATTGTCCATGTCGCCGACCGTGACTGGATTTGAACCGCACAGCGCACTGTTCGCTCCGGAAGAAGGACTCGCGCTGTACCGTAAACTTGCAGACTCGCTTCCAGGCGTGATCGGAAGTAGGGCGCTCATCGGCCTGGAGATCGGCCATCTGCAGGGACCTGCCGTACGGGATTTATTCCGACAGGCGTTCCCGGACGCCGCGGTCGACATTGCCCGTGACATTAACGGCAAGGACAGAATGATATTTTGTGAGATTGTGTGAATAAACGCCGCCCTCCCTGTCCACAATGAGGTCAGGAGGGGATGACATGTTACAAGATTATCCACAGTTCACAGACTCGCAGATTGCACGCACAGATTCAGCACATACATGGAAGAAACGGTTCATTACACTCTCGGAATTCCTGCTCATCATGGTAATGCTGCAGGCGGTTCTCGCACTCTTCCAGCCGCATGAGACAGAAGAACCCGTCCGGTACCGGATCCTCGCCCATTCGGACTCGGCTGCCGACCAGGCCGTCAAACTGCGCATCCAGCAGGAAGTCGAGCCGATAATCGCGAGTGCACTCGCGACAGCCGCCACGCCGGCCGAAATCGATAGAGCGCTCGCAGGACTTGAAGCCGAGATGCTCGCCGCGGCCCGGAAGCTGTCACCGGATCGGACAATCACGCTCGAGCGGAAGAACGCCCTGTTCCCGGCGAAACGGACAGGACTTTGGATCAGCCCTCAGGATACGTACGATGCGTATGTAATGACGATCGGCAG
This sequence comes from Sporosarcina sp., assembly GCA_032099885.1. Taxonomy (GTDB): domain Bacteria; phylum Bacillota; class Bacilli; order Bacillales_A; family Planococcaceae; genus Sporosarcina. Next base: position 36,532 of record DAMDKL010000019.1, on the reverse strand, counting down.
CGGCAAAGGCGCCAATTGGTGGTGTTCCGTATTTCCGAAAGTCTGTTATGACGAAGAGAAAGAGGAAGAACCGGTGAAGTTCTTCGTCTGGGAGTGGATAACTTCTTTATTCGCCTGACAACATCCACTGATAATTGTGGATAACCGAATGAAAAGCGGCACGAAGGAGATGAAATGATGCACACTCAGCTTGTGAAAGTGGATAACCATGTGGATAACGTAGGAAGTTACCAACAAGTTGTGGATTGTTTACGGAATGGAGAAGTCGCCGCGTTTCCGACCGAAACGGTTTACGGTCTTGGAGCGCTCGCGACGGATCCGGAAGCGGCGCGCAAGATTTTCGAAGCGAAAGGCCGTCCTTCCGACAATCCGCTCATCGTACATATCGGAACAAAAGAGGAAGCCGGGCGTTATGCAGCGGAGATTCCAGAAGACGCAGTCCGTCTGATGGACGCATTCTGGCCGGGACCGCTCACTATGATCTTCAAGGAGCAGCCGGGCGTCATTGCGGAAAGCGTGACGGCAGGCATCGGCACAGTCGGCCTGCGTATGCCGGACCATCCCGTCGCTCTCCGGCTGCTGCGCATGCTCGGCGGGCCGCTCGCTGCGCCGAGCGCCAACCGGAGCGGGAAACCGAGTCCGACCGAGGCCGCGCACGTGCTCCACGATCTGGATGGCAAGATTCCGTTCATTCTTGACGGCGGAGCGACAGGCGTCGGCGTCGAATCGACCGTCCTCGACATGACCGCCGTTCCGCCCGCGATCCTGCGGCCTGGCGGCATTACGGCGGAAATGATCGAAGCTGTCATCGGTCCCGTCCGCACCGAAACGGGCTTGGCGGAAGCGGAAGCGCCGAAAGCGCCGGGCATGAAGTATATGCACTATTCGCCCGATGCGCCGGTCTGGCTCGTCGAGGCGGACGGGAATGCCCTCCGAAAGGCGATCCGTGAATTCAGCAGTGACGGCGGCAGGGTCGCGGTCATCGGTCCGGACGAATTGAAGACGGAAGAAGCTGAGTGGTATATCGCGACCGGTCCGTATGCAGATCCCGGCAGTCTGGCATCCCATCTTTATGGAGCGCTCCGGGCATGCGATGACACGGCGGCGACCGTCATCCTGGCTGTAGAGACACCGGCTGAAGGGGTGGGACTCGCCGTCATGAACCGCCTCAGGAAAGCGGCGGACGGCAAACGTTTCGCGATCTAGCCCGAGACTCTCAATCGAATACGATTCATGAATGGCCTCCCCGGGCGCCGCATAAGATGGACTGGCGCAAACTCGGGGAGGTTCTTTTATTGGTTGAACTCATTGCAGCAGCGGTGACAACGATTGACATCCTCGTCATCTATACATTGCTGCACGTGCGGAAACGCAAGTGGCTCATCGCTTTGTGGACGGGATTCCTGAACGTCCTGTTCCCGCTCGCCGGATTCCTGATGGGGGAGTGGTCGGCACACTTGTTCTCGGAGTGGAGCAGCATCCTGTCGAGTGTCCTGCTCACCCTGCTCGGTGTACATATGGTGCTTCAGGAAGAGGATCCGGCTTCCCAGAAGCTGACCGGACCGCTGCTGCTGGCGGTAGCAGTCAGCCTGGATGGCTTTTCCATCAGCATGTCATTCGGCCTGATCCAATTGAATATGGTGCTGTTCGTGGCAGCGACGGGCTTCCTGTCCCTCGTGCTCTCGTATGCAGCATTGCGGTTGAATCTCACCATGTCGCCCGGAATCCGGTCCTTACTGAGACGTTTCGCAGGGGTCGTCCTAATAGGAATGGGAATTTTGGCATGGATTTCGTAAAAAAACTGTTTCGGTTTCAGCGGGAATCAGGTATGATGAGTGATAGGTGATCATCATGAATATTTGTTTTATTTGCACAGGAAATACATGCCGTAGCCCGCTCGCCGAAGGGATCCTGACATCCCGGCGGCTGCCGGGCGTGAATGTCCGGTCGGCGGGACTGTATGCGGCGGACGGTGAGCCGATCTCTGACAATTCCCGGCGTCTTCTAGAGGAAAAAGGATACCCCTATACGCCGTACACCCGCAATTTTTCACGGCAGGACGCCGAATGGGCGAACCTGATCCTGACGATGACACGGGCGCATCGGGATACGATCCGGCGGGTGTATGCCGCCCACGCGGACAAGGTATTTACGCTGAAGGAATATACAGGAGATCCGGTGCCCGACGTCGGGGATCCGTTCGGCGGCAGTTACGAAGTATATGGACAGACGCTCGCTGAACTCGAAGAACAGATCGATGTGCTGGCGCGCAAGTTATGGGAGGAACAGACATGACAGAGACAAAGAGAAAATTCGGGCTGAAATGGAAACTGGTCATATTCGTCACCGTTTTGGCACTCGTGACCTATTCGACCAGCGCAGTGTTCATCAACTTCCTGCAGCCCCGGTTCTTCCCCGGGTTTGACCCGGTATGGTTCGGGATCCTGACGTATGCGCTCGGCATCCTCTGGTCGGCAATCCTGGCCGCGCTGTTCAGCAACGTGCTCACGAAGCCGCTGCAGAAGCTCGAACAGGAAGCGATACTGGTGGCAGACGGTAAAATCGGCACGGACATCGAGCTACCGAACTCATCAGACGAGATCCGCTCCGTTGCGGAAGCGTTCCAGCAAGTTGTTCTGAACTTGCGGAGTATTGTCGGGCAGATCGAGGAAAACTTCGAAGCAACGTCGCGCTCTGTGGAAGTGCTGCATAGCGAAACCGGCTCCGCGGCCAGCCAGGCAGATGCCATCGCCTCGACAATTGCGGAAATCTCTTCCGGGGCCGAAGCGACGGCAGTGTCCGTTCAGGAGACGGCGGAAGCGATGGAAGATGTCCGGTCGATCGCAGCGGATGTCAGCAGCCGCGCGGAACAGTCGTCCGCACAGTCTGAAGCGATGCTCAGCGATCTGAAGAAAACGACCGATGCATACCGGGCGCTCGTCGGCGGCATCCGCGACATGTCCACGCAGAGTGAAGAGTCGCTCGCGACAATCCGCGACCTGGATCGCAACGCCCAGAAGATCGGCGAAATTGTCGAGCTTGTCGGAGGCATTGCCGACCAGACGAACCTGCTCGCGCTGAATGCCTCGATCGAAGCGGCCCGTGCCGGCGAACACGGCAAGGGATTTGCTGTCGTCGCGGAAGAAGTGCGTGTCCTCGCGGATGAAAGCGCGAAATCCGTTCAGATGATCGGCGGACTCGTCAGCACAATCCAGGCGGACGTCACGAAAGTCGTCAAGGAGATTGAAGCGCAAGTGAAAACGGCCGGTCAGGAAGCGGACCGGGCGGACGAAACGAACAAGAGCATCACGGCGATGGCGGCAACCGTCAATACGATGGCCGGCTCGATCACCGGCATCACAGAACTTGTCGAGCATCAGCTGACGCAGATCGAAAAGACGGCGATGCAGTCGCAGGAAGTGGCGGCGATCGCCGAGCAGACGTCCGCCGGTGCAGAAGAAGTGCAGGCGGCGACTGCAGAGCAGGCCCACTCCATCGAACAGACAAGCAATCTCGCAAGTGAACTGAAAGACCAGTCACAGGCATTGTACAGCGTCATCCGTCAATTCGATACATCCCAATGAGAAAACCGGCCGCGCGCCGGTTTTTTCTATGCCCTCGTAAAAACTTGCCGCTGTGTTTTTCAGCGTAAGAGTGATAGAATCTATTGTAAGTATATTATGAAAAGAGGGACCTACGTGAAACTCGCAATTTCATCCGACCACGGCGGCAATAACCTCCGCCGGGAGATCAAAGACCTGTTAACTGAGCTTAAGATCGACTTCACCGACTTCGGGCCGGATTCTGATGCATCCGTCGATTATCCTGATTATGCAAAAGCGGTGACGTCCGGCGTCGCCTCCGGCAAATTCGACCGCGGCATCCTGATCTGCGGCACGGGCATCGGCATGTCGATTGCCGCCAATAAAACAAACGGCATCCGCTGTGCACTTTGCCATGACGTTTTCAGCGCCAAGGCGACCCGCGGTCATAATGATACAAACGTGCTTGCGATGGGCGAGCGTGTCATCGGGCCGGGACTGGCCCGTGAAATTGTGCAGACGTGGCTCGATACGCCATTCGAAGGCGGACGCCACGAACGCCGCATCGAAAAACTGATGGCGCTCGAAAACAACTAGGAAGCGGGGGAGCAGCATGGACGCAACTATCTTATGGAGACTGCAGATCGAACAGGCGCTGGCGGAGTTCGCCGAACAGGCACCGCCTGAACCGGATACGTTCTTCGTCATCGGCTGCTCCACGTCGGAAGTGGCCGGCAAGCGGATCGGCACAGCCGGGGCGTTGGAAGTGGCGGAAGCGCTGTACGGACCGATTGCCCAGTTCGCAGAGAAGCACAAGCTGCATCTCGCCTTCCAGGGCTGCGAACATATCAACCGCGCCGTCACGATCGAACGGGCTGCCGCGAAACAGTTCGGGCTCGACCCGGTATCCGTCGTGCCCGTCCGGACGGCGGGCGGTTCGATGTCCGCCTACGCCTACGAGCACCTGAATGACGCAGTCGTCGTGGAATCCGTGCGGGCGCATGCTGGCATAGACATCGGCCAGACGCTGATCGGCATGCAGCTGAAACCGGTCGCCGTACCGATCCGCACATCGGTGAAACAAATAGGGGAAGCGATCGTCACCTGCGCAACGACCCGTCCGAAACTGATCGGCGGTGCCCGCGCGCAGTACGAATAACCCGGAGCCTGTACTTCGGGACAGTACGACCAACTAGACGCTAAAGGGGAAATGATCATGGATTTGAGCAATGTGAAACGCGAAGACAGCGCAGTATTCGAAGCGATCATGGCGGAAAAGAACCGCCAGAACGCTAATATTGAATTGATTGCCTCTGAAAACTTTGTCTCTGAAGCAGTCATGGAAGCACAAGGGTCCTATTTGACGAACAAATACGCGGAAGGCTACCCGGGCAAGCGCTACTACGGCGGCTGCGAACACGTCGATGTTGTCGAAAACATCGCACGCGACCGCGCCAAGGAACTGTTCGGCGCAGCGTATGCGAACGTCCAGGCACACTCCGGCGCACAAGCCAACATGGCCGTCTATTTCACGGTCCTGAAGCCGGGCGACACCGTCCTCGGCATGAACTTGTCGCATGGCGGTCATCTGACACACGGCAGCCCGGTGAACTTCTCCGGGGTCCTCTATAACTTCGTCGAGTACGGCGTGAGTGAAAGCGACGAACGCATCGATTACGAAGACGTCCGCCAGAAAGCGCTCGAGCACAAGCCGAAGATGATCGTCGCCGGCGCAAGCGCCTATCCACGGGAGATCGACTTCAAGAAATTCCGCGAAATCGCGGATGAAGTCGGCGCCTTCCTGATGGTCGACATGGCGCACATCGCCGGACTCGTCGCAGTCGGTGAGCACCCGAACCCGGTGCCGTACGCCCACTTCGTGACGTCCACGACACACAAAACGCTCCGCGGCCCGCGCGGCGGACTCATTTTGATCAACGAGGAATTCGCAGAGCAATACGGCAAGAAAATCGACAAAACAGTCTTCCCGGGCATCCAGGGCGGCCCGCTCATGCACGTCATTGCAGCAAAAGCTGTTGCATTCGGTGAAGCACTGCAGCCGGACTTCACGACGTACATCCAACAAGTGAAGAAAAACGCCGTTGCCCTCGGTGAAACACTCGTCGCAGAAGGCATCGATATCGTCTCCGGCGGCACGGACAACCACCTGCTGCTGCTCAACCTGACCAGCCTCAACCTGACAGGCAAAGTCGCAGAGCACGTCCTCGACGAATGCGGCATTACCGTCAACAAAAATACAGTACCATTCGATAAGGAAGGCCCGTTCGTCACATCCGGAATCCGCATCGGCACACCTGCCGTCACGTCACGCGGCTTCAAGGAAGACGACATGAAGGAAATCGGCCTGATCATCGCCAAACTCCTCAAAAATCACGAGGACGAAGCCGTAAAAGAAGAAGCGAAACAGCGCGTCCAAGCCCTCACCGGCAGCCACGCCCTATACGCATAAGACGAACCGAAGCGAAAACCGCCATTCCCCTGGGACGGCGGTTTTTTGCTGCATTCAAAACTTTTTTACGGTACCTGTGCATCACACAACTTAGACACAATTCAAAATTGTTTGCGTTCGTCGGTCGACTCACCTGTCAGATTGATTTCAGCCGTAAAAGCAGTACCTTATGCCGCGCAAATCTTCCGCGAATTCCAAACTTCGGCCGATGCAACCTAACGTGCCCCCGTTCTGTTATACTATTTGAGACAACGTAAAAGGAGCGATCTCAATGGCAAAAGTACACGTATTCGATCACCCGCTCATCCAGCACAAACTGACATTCATCCGGGATGTTAACACCGGCACGAAGGAATTCCGCGAATTGGTGGATGAAGTCGCCACATTGATGGCCTACGAAATCACACGCGACCTCCCGCTTCAGGAAGTGGATGTCCAGACGCCTGTCAGCAGCGCGAAATCGCAAGTGCTGGCAGGGAAGAAACTCGGCATCGTGCCGATCCTCCGCGCCGGCATCGGCATGGTTGACGGCATGCTTAAACTCATTCCGGCAGCCCGCGTCGGCCACGTCGGCCTGTTCCGGGATCCGGAAACGCTGGAGCCGCACGAATACTTCGTGAAACTGCCGTCGGACGTCTCCGAACGTGAATTGATCGTCGTGGATCCGATGCTTGCGACAGGCGGAACTGCTGTCGAAGCCATTAACTCGCTCAAGAAACGCGGCGCCAAGCACATTAAGTTCATGTGTCTCGTCGCGGCACCCGAGGGGGTAGACGTGCTGACGGAAGCTCACCCGGACGTCGATGTCTACATCGCAGCGCTTGATGAAAAACTGAACGATCACGGCTACATCGTACCGGGACTCGGCGACGCCGGCGACCGCCTGTTCGGCACGAAATAATCCGACACGAAATAATGGGGAAGGCGTGACTACTGTGAAACGCAAATGGAAAGTAATGACGATCTTCGGAACGCGTCCGGAAGCCATCAAAATGGCGCCGCTCGTTCTCGAATTGCAAAAACACGAGGAAGACATCGAATCGATTGTGACCGTCACCGCGCAGCACCGTGAAATGCTCGACCAAGTGCTGAGCACATTCGGCATCACTCCCGACTTCGACCTCAATATCATGAAAAGCCGGCAGACGCTCATCGATGTCGCCACCCGCGGCCTCGAAGGGCTCGACCGGATCATGAAAGAAGCACAACCTGATATCGTGCTCGTCCACGGCGATACATCCACGACATTCGTCGGCAGTCTGGCGGCGTTCTACAATCAGATCGCCATCGGACACGTCGAAGCGGGCCTGCGCACATGGGACAAGTACTCGCCGTATCCGGAGGAGATGAACCGCCAGCTCACTGGCGTCCTGGCAGACCTTCATTTTTCGCCGACCGAGAAGTCCGCGCAGAACCTGCTCGATGAAGGCAAATCGCAAGACCGGATCTTCATCACCGGCAATACGGCTATCGACGCGCTGCAAACGACAGTGGACGACACGTACACACACCCGATCTTCGAAAAGCTCGGCGATGACCGTCTCGTCCTCCTCACAGCACACCGACGCGAGAACCTCGGCGATCCGATGCGCAACATGTTCCGGGCCATCAACCGGCTGCTCGACAAGCACGGAGACATCCAGGTCATCTATCCTGTGCACATGAACCCGGCCGTCCGCGAAGTGGCGGACGAACTGCTCGGCAATAACGACCGCATCCATCTAATCGAACCGCTCGAAGTGGTCGACTTCCACAACTTCGCGGCCCGGTCGCACATCATCCTGACCGACTCAGGCGGCATCCAGGAAGAAGCGCCGTCCCTTGCGAAACCGGTCATTGTCCTCCGGGACACGACCGAGCGCCCGGAAGGCATCGACGCCGGCACACTCAAACTCGCCGGCACCGACGAAGACACGATCTTCAACCTGGCCGACGAATTGCTGTCCGACCAGACCGCATACGAAGCGATGGCAAAAGCGTCCAACCCATACGGCGACGGCCATGCCTCCGAACGCATCGTAGAAGCATTGCTCAACTATTTGAATAAAGTCCAATGAAAAGCAGAGGCCCGAGAGCCTCTGCTTTTCAAATTTCATAAGTTATGTCCCTGTCACCGAACTTTAGTTATGTCCCTGTCACCACTCCGCTGTCGCAATGACGTTCCCATCTCATATGGCGACCGTTGATCGAAGCGGAAAGCGTCCGCTCGCAGCGCAGATCAACCCTGTTTCTCCCCCTACCCCCTAAGGGAAATCCCTATTTCTCAACTTTCGTGAATTTAAACAAGAAAGTGTGACGATAATTTGACACTCTGCTGACTATGTGAAGAATTTCACGGGAATCAATTGACATCAAAATACCCCTATTGTATGCTAACAGAGGGTAATAATGATAGGGTTTATACATAGATAAATCAGCATTTTCCGCTTGATTTTCGGCTAAGTTCTATCATCCGCTCGCAGCCTATCGCACGCAAGGAATTTGGGCATTTGTGCGGTACGTTGGACAACGTGTCCTGGTGAACGCCAAGCAGGCGGCAAGTCTCTTACTGCATTCAGCCGCGGATCTCCCGCATCCGCTGATCAGGAGGTCAGACAGCCGTACAACTCGGGGAACGCCGAACGTGCCGGACTGCGAATCCGCCCGTCCTTCCGGGAGCTCCGCTTTCTATAAGGACAAGATCTGTTTCTAACTAAACTTAACGTAATAGGAGACTCACCTACCATGCAGACAATGCAGGAAATTTTCCACAGGCAAAAGAGGGCTCTATTTTTTTTGCTCGCATTGCTCATAATCGGCTGGGCCGTTACGGGGGCAAAAGAGATTTTTGCCGGGCTTTCACTCGGTTTAGTCTTCGGATTGTATAATTTCTGGATACTTATCCGTAGAATGGAACAATTCGACAGGAAATTGGATCAGGGCAAAAAGGCTTCGCTTGGTTCGGGACTGCGTTTCGCTTCCGGAGTGGCTGCGGCTGCCATCGCGATGTCGATGCCAGAATACTTCAATCTGATCAGTACTGTGATCGGTTTGATGATTCCATACGCCCTATTGCTCATCGATAGGATCTTCTACCATGTGAAGCATCAATCTTAACCTGATCGCAAAAGGGAGGTGAACGAAACGTGGAACACACAAATCCGGAATGGGTCCTCTTCGGTATCAGCTTCAACCCGGCCAATATCATGATGCTGTTCGTCACCTGTCTCATCGTCTTCATCATCGCAGTTCTGTCAACACGCAAGCTGCAGATGAAACCGACGGGTATGCAGAACTTCATGGAATGGGTCATGGACTTCGTCAAAGGGATCATCAAGAACAACATGGACTGGCAAACAGGCGGCCGTTTCCACGTACTCGGCATCACGCTGATCATGTTCGTGTTCGTCGCTAACATGCTCGGTCTGCCATTCTCTGTAAGTTGGGACGGCGAACTTTGGTGGAAATCACCGACAGCCGATCCGGTCATCACCATGACGCTCGCGGCGACCGTCGTCATCCTGACGCATTTCTACGGGGTGAAGATGCTCGGAGCCAAAGGGTACTTCAAGACTTACTTCCAGCCGATGCCGTTCCTGGCGCCGCTGAAAGTCATTGAGGAATTTGCAAATACGCTGACACTCGGTCTGCGTCTTTACGGTAACATCTTCGCAGGGGAGATCCTGATCGGTTTGCTCGCAACACTTGCAGCAGGCAGCATCGGGGGGTTCGTCGGAGCCATCATTCCTGCACTCGCTTGGCAAGGGTTCTCGATCTTCATCGGGGCGATCCAGGCATTCATCTTTGTTATGTTGACGATGGTTTACATGGCCCACAAAGTCTCTGTAGATCACTAAACATAAAGCCCGTCCGCGGGTGAATACTTCATTACCAAACCAAACAATACTAGGAGGAAATAACACTATGACAGGTTCACTTGGTCTATTAGCAGCAGCTATCGCAGTTGGTCTTGGCGCACTCGGCGCTGGTATCGGTAACGGTCTTATCGTTTCGAAAACAGTTGAAGGGATCGCTCGCCAGCCAGAAGCACGCGGCGTTCTTCAGACAACAATGTTCATCGGGGTTGCATTGGTTGAGGCATTGCCGATCATCGCAACTGTTATCGCTTTCATCGTCATGAACAAGTAATCGTCACGGAACTTATCGGCAGATTGGCAGAAATGGATAGGGCCAGGACTGATCAGTATCGGTCCTGCCAGCCTGTTTGACTCCCTCTGTTATCTAACCACTTTATAGAGCAAGTAAACAATGGCGGAGAACGGGAACAGTACGATCCTTCGCCATTCGTTTATGTAAGCGGCAGGCGCTTGCAGCCGGCCGGGCCACCACTAAATCGTTTGAACCGCAAACGTAAGTTTTTGAAGGGAGTGAAACAATCGTGTTTTTGGATACCTTCGTCCTTTTGTCGGCAAACGCTGACTCAGGATTTTTGGCAAGCTTGAACCAGCGGCTGAATCTCGGGGACATCATTGCAACGGTCGTGTTCTTCACGATCCTGATGCTTCTCCTGAAGAAGTTCGCATGGGGTCCGCTGATGGGCGTCATGAATCAGCGTGCTGAAATGATTGCTAACGAAATCGAAGCGGCTGAGAAAAGCCGTGCCGAATCACAGAAAGTTCTTGAAGAGCAGCGTGCTCTTTTGAAAGAAGCCCACACAGATGCACAATCGATCATCGAAAACGCGAAGAAACAAGGCGAAGCAACTCGCGAAGACCTCGTTCAGGCAGCGCGTGTTGAAGTGAGCCGCATGAAAGAAAACGCGGCGCTTGAAATCGTCAGCGAAAAAGAAAAAGCGATTGCAGCTGTTCGCGAAGAATTCGTCTCGCTTTCCATCATGGCAGCGTCTAAAGTACTCGGCAAAGAAGTTTCCGAGGAGGATAACCGCGACTTGATCGAACAGACGATTGTGAAGGCAGGGGAAGGCCGATGAGCCGTTCGATCGTATCAGAACGTTACGCAGCCGGCCTTTTCAAAGCGGCACAGGATAACGGTGCTCTGCCGGAAGTCCATGCAGACGTCCTTGAATTGCAGAAAGCGATTCAACACGACCGCGGCTTCCTGGAACTCATGAGCCTGCCGCAGCTGTCCCTGCAGAAAAAACACACACTGATCGCAGCCACTCTTCCCGGTGCCAACCAGCTTCTGCTGAATGCACTGTACGTCATGCTCGATGCTGACCGTATGGAAGAACTGCCAAGTGTCCTGGAAGAGTTCCACGAGCTCGCGAACGACGCAGCCGGCATCGCCGAAGCGACGGTGTACGCAACCCGTGAACTGACAGAACAGGAACGAACACGAATTTCCAGCGCGTTTGCCCACAGAGTCGGCAAACGGACGCTTCACATTACAACGATCATTGACCCGACCCTGATCGGCGGCATCCGCCTTCAGATCGGCAACCGAATCTTCGACAGCAGTCTCAGCAACAAACTGGCTTCACTGCGCCGTACGTTGATCGGGTAAAATTTTGAAAGATGAGGGGTGACATACATGGGCATCAAAGCTGAAGAAATCAGCACACTGATCAAGCAGCAGATCGAGGGCTATCAGTCTGAGATGGAAGTTAGCGAAGTAGGTACCGTCCTCACAGTCGGTGACGGTATCGCCCGTGCTCATGGTCTCGACAATGTCATGGCCGGCGAACTCCTTGAGTTCTCCACTGGTGTGCTGGGTATGGCACAGAACTTGGAAGCGAACAACGTAGGTATCGTTATCCTCGGACCATACACGGACATTAAAGAAGGCGATGAAGTACGTCGTACAGGCCGTATCATGGAAGTACCGGTTGGAGAGGAATTGGTTGGACGTGTCGTCAATTCACTCGGTCAGCCAGTGGACGGGCTCGGCCCGATCCACACAACGAAAACTCGTCCGATCGAAAGCCCGGCGCAAGGCGTCATGGCGCGTAAATCGGTAGACGAACCGCTTCAAACCGGTATCAAAGCGATCGATGCACTTGTGCCGATCGGCCGCGGACAGCGTGAATTGATCATCGGTGACCGTCAGACAGGGAAGACCACTGTCGCAATCGATACAATTATCAACCAGGCAGATCAGGACATGATCTGTATCTATGTAGCCATCGGACAGAAAGAATCGACCGTCCGCTCGGTTGTTGAAACGCTCCGCGAACACGGCGCACTTGACTACACGATCGTCGTGACAGCATCGGCTTCACAGCCAGCTCCATTGCTGTACTTGGCTCCGTACGCAGGAATCACGATGGGTGAAGAGTTCATGTTCCAGGGCAAGCACGTCCTGATCGTGTACGATGATCTCTCGAAACAAGCTGCGGCGTACCGTGAACTTTCCTTGCTGCTTCGCCGTCCTCCAGGCCGTGAAGCATACCCTGGTGACGTCTTCTACCTGCACTCGCGTCTCCTTGAGCGTGCAGCGAAACTGAACGACTCTCTCGGCGGCGGTTCCATCACGGCACTGCCATTCGTTGAAACGCAGGCAGGCGACATCTCTGCTTACATCCCGACGAACGTCATTTCCATTACGGATGGTCAGATCTTCCTGCAATCCGACCTGTTCTTCTCGGGCGTGCGCCCGGCGATCAACGCCGGACTTTCCGTATCCCGTGTAGGCGGATCCGCTCAGATCAAAGCCATGAAAAAGGTTGCAGGTACACTGCGTCTTGACTTGGCTGCATTCCGTGAGCTGGAAGCCTTCGCTGCATTCGGTTCTGACTTAGACCCGATCACAGCTGGCAAATTGCAGCGCGGATACCGGACAGTCGAAGTGCTGAAACAAGACTTGCACAAACCGCTTAAGGTTGAGTACCAAGTCGTAATCTTGTACGCACTGACACGCGGATTCCTCGATGATATTCCAGTTAAGGATATCCAGCGTTTCGAAAGCGAGATCAACATCTGGCTCGAAAACAACCACACTGACATTTTGGGAACCATCCGTACAACGAAAGGTCTCCCTGCAGATGATGCATTTGCAGCAGCCCTGAACGAGTTCAAAAAGAACTTCGCGGTTTCTGAAGCGTAAGAACCGGTGCTTGACGGATAACGGACTAAAAAAAGGTGGTGAATAGCCAATGGCCTCATTACGCGAGGTAGAACAGCGGATCAAATCGACGAAGAATACCCGTCAGATTACGAAAGCGATGCAGATGGTCTCCGCTTCGAAGCTCAGCCGTGCGGAAGCGAATGCCAAACAATTCGTTCCTTATATGGATAAGATCGAAGAAGTGGTCGGTTCCATCGCATCGGCGACTCAAGGATCCAGTCATCCGATGCTCGTCTCCCGTCCTATCAAAAAGACAGGGTACCTAATCGTAACGTCAGACCGCGGACTAGTAGGGGGCTACAACTCCCACGTCCTGCGGAAAGCGAAGCGTGCGATCGAACAGCGTCATGCGTCGAAAGAGGAAATTACTCTTTTCGTCATCGGAAGCAAAGGGACTGATTTCTTCAAGCGCCTCGGATTCACGGTGGAAGAAAGCCTGATCGGCGTCTCCGACCATCCTTCGTTCGAAGAAGTGAAAGACATCGCGAATAAAGCTGTTGGCATGTTCACGGAAGGCAATTACGATGAATTGTACTTATACTACAATCATTTCGTCTCCGCCATCTCCAACGAACCGACGGAACGGAAATTGCTTCCGCTTACCGACCTGGCATCGTCCGGCGTGAGCTCTTCATACGAATTCGAGCCTTCTGCGGAAGTCATCCTCGAATCGCTATTGCCGCAATATGCGGAGAGCCTCATCTACGGAGCGGTACTCGACGGAAAAGCGAGCGAACATGCTTCCAGTATGACAGCGATGAAAACTGCTACAGATAATGCAACAGACTTGATAGACGATTTGACGCTTGTATTCAACCGTGCCCGCCAGGCAGCGATCACTCAGGAAATCACGGAGATCGTAGCAGGCGTAGCCGCGCTCGAATAACAGCGCAAGTTAAGAACGTACAAGTACGACAGGAGGGAATAGCATGAGCAAAGGACAAATTCTTCAAGTTATGGGTCCGGTCGTTGACGTCCGTTTTCCGGATGGACAGCTTCCTGCGATCTATAACTCATTGAAAGTCCAGATCAATCGCCCCGGTGCAGAAAGCGAAACACTGACATTGGAAGTGGCTTTGCACCTTGGAGACGATTCTGTACGTACGATTGCGATGTCCTCGACAGATGGTCTGAGACGCGGCGAAGAAGTTACCGATATGGGTGCGCCGATCTCAGTACCGGTCGGAGATATGACTCTCGGACGGGTATTTAACGTGCTGGGTGAAGAAATCGACTTGCGGGAGCCCGTTCCAGCGGACACACCGCGCGATCCGATCCACCGTCAGGCACCGACATTCGAAAACCTTTCAACAAAAGTTGAAATCCTGGAAACCGGTATTAAAGTCGTCGACCTCCTCGCCCCTTACATCAAGGGCGGAAAGATCGGTCTCTTCGGCGGTGCGGGTGTAGGTAAAACCGTACTTATCCAGGAACTCATTAACAACATCGCTCAAGAGCACGGCGGTATTTCCGTATTCGCCGGCGTTGGAGAGCGTACACGTGAAGGAAACGACTTGTACTACGAAATGACAGACTCCGGTGTTATCAAGAAAACGGCGATGGTCTTCGGTCAGATGAACGAGCCGCCGGGTGCGCGTATGCGTGTTGCCCTGACAGGTTTGACAATGGCTGAACACTTCCGTGACGAACAGGGCGCTGACGTTCTGCTCTTCATCGATAACATCTACCGCTTCACACAGGCCGGTTCTGAAGTTTCCGCCCTTCTCGGCCGTATGCCGTCTGCGGTTGGTTACCAGCCGACACTCGCTACAGAGATGGGTATGCTTCAAGAACGGATCACTTCTACAAATAAAGGTTCAGTCACATCGATCCAGGCGATCTACGTACCAGCCGATGACTATACGGATCCGGCACCGGCAACAACGTTTGCTCACTTGGATGCAACGACAAACCTCGAACGTAAATTGTCCGAGATGGGAATCTACCCTGCGGTTGACCCGCTCGCATCGACTTCCCGTGCATTGAGCTCCGACATCGTCGGCCAAGAGCACTACGAAGTGGCAACACAAGTGCAGGAAACGCTCCAGCGCTACCGTGAACTCCAGGACATCATCGCGATCCTCGGTATGGACGAATTGAGTGAAGACGACAAGCAGGTCGTGGACCGTGCGCGCCGCATCCAATTCTTCCTGTCGCAGAACTTCCACGTGGCCGAGCAGTTCACCGGTCAAAAAGGTTCGTATGTACCGGTTGCTGAAACCGTTGCAGGCTTCAAGGCCATCCTTGAAGGCAAATACGACCACCTTCCGGAAGATGCATTCCGTCTCGTCGGACGCATCGAGGAAGTCGTGGCAAAAGCGAAAGAAATGGGCGCAACAGTCTAATACAAGGGACCAGGAGGGAAAGTAATGAAGATAAAAGTGAATATCGTCACTCCCGACGGCCCTGTCATGGAAACTGAAGCAGACATGGTGATTGCGGTCACCGAAACGGGTGAACTCGGCGTCCTGCCGGGTCACATCGCGATGGTGGCACCGCTCGACATCGGCGCACTGCGTCTTAAAAACGGCACTGACACGGAACACGTAGCTGTCAACGGCGGCTTCCTTGAAGTCCGTCCCGACGTCGTGACCGTCCTTGCCCAAAGTGCGGAACTCGCTTCCCGCATCGACGTAGCCCGTGCAGAACTTGCGCGCAAGAAGGCAGAGGTCGCCCTCCAGCAGAAGACGAACAAGCTGGAGGCACAAATGGCCGAACTGAGCCTGCGCAGGGCCATCAACCGCATCAAAGTTTCCGGCATGTAAGGCGGATATGTACAAATCGGGCAGAGGGGGATCCTTCTGTCCGGTTTTTTAGCGTATAAAAAAGCACTCCCGTAAAACCGGGAAGCACAGGGAGTTGAACCAGATGGATCTATACGGTGTCAATCCGCTCCTCGCCATCGGATCGCACATCTTCTTCATCGGCATCTCGTTCTTCGCGCTGCAGGCCATCATGCCGCAGGCGATCATCCGGAAGAACCGTGTGTTCCAAACCCAGCTCCTGTATATTTTACTGAGCATTGCCATCGGTTCAGCCGTATCGAACTTCTTTTTGGACATATCCTATTGGTCAGGAAGGCTGCCGTTCCTCTTCGGCTGATTCGTCGGATGGCCGCGCAGGCAGCGGTGCCTCCGGGGCCATCCGACGAAATCCCATTAGAATTCGATGTGAAAGGTTTACATCGTCATCCACTCGGGAACGGACTAAATTGTAACCCGTCTGTAATATAGGTGGCAGAAACAGTAAGCCATTCACCTACACAGATCTTCTTAGGCATACATAACTTAGACTGAGGCGATCTTTTGTCGGAAACAGTCATAATGACGCTTGTGAACCGTTGCTTGTCGTTGTACAATGGACTGAGTTTGGTTGATTTTTCTACTAGATTTCTAATTGACTTATGAATAGGGACACGTTGAACAAATAGAACGTAATATAACTTTGAGTCGGAGGGGCTTGTTTTGGATAAAATTATTATTAATGGTGGGCGGCAGCTGCACGGTACTGTGAGGGTGGAAGGGGCCAAGAACGCGGTACTTCCTATTCTCGCAGCCGCGCTGCTGGCGACGGAAGGTGTTAATGTCATTCGGGAAGTGCCGAACTTGTCGGATGTCCGGACGATCAACGAAGTGCTCAAAAGCTTATACGCAAAGACGGATTATAAGCCAGAAGAAGGCGAGCTGATCATTGACTCGACGGAGACATTGACAAGTGAAGCACAATTCGAATACGTCCGCAAAATGCGTGCATCCATTTTAGTAATGGGACCTTTGCTTGCGCGCAATGGCTTCGCCCGCGTGGCGATGCCAGGCGGCTGTGCGATCGGATCCCGTCCAATTGACCAGCACTTGAAAGGCTTCGAAGCGATGGGTGCAGAAATCTCATTCGGCCACGGATTTGTGGAAGCACGCGCGAACGGCGGACTGAAAGGTGCCAAGATCTACTTGGACTTCCCGAGTGTCGGCGCGACAGAGAACATCATGACAGCAGCAGCCCTTGCTAAAGGGACGACAACAATCGAGAACGCTGCGAAAGAACCGGAGATCGTGGACCTCGCGAACTTCATCAACGAAATGGGCGGCCGTGTGATCGGTGCCGGTACGGATGTAATCCGGATCGAAGGCGTCCGTACATTGAAGGGCGCTGTTCACCACATCATTCCGGACCGCATCGAAACAGGTACGTTCATGGTCGCGGCTGCGATCACGGGCGGCGACGTGACGATCGAGAACGCGCTGCCAGAACACAATGCCGCACTGATCTCGAAACTTCAGGAAATGGGCGTCATCATCACGGAACTCGACGAAGGTATGCGCATCACCGCTGAGCATCCGTTGAAATCGGTCGATCTGAAGACGATGCCGCACCCTGGTTTCCCGACCGACATGCAGTCCCAGATGATGGCACTCATGCTGAAAGCTGAAGGGACCGGCGTCCTTACGGAAACAGTCTTCGAAAACCGTTTCATGCACGTCGAGGAATTCCGCCGCATGAACGCGGACATCAAGATCGAAGGGCGCTCCGTCATCATGAACGGACCGTCGAAACTGCAAGGTGCCGAAGTCGCAGCAACCGACCTCCGTGCCGCTGCAGCGCTCATCTTAGCAGGACTTGTTGCCGAAGGCGTCACACGCGTCACGGAACTCGTCCACTTGGACCGCGGATACGTCAACTTCCATGAAAAACTGAAAGCACTCGGCGCAGACATCACGCGTGTCTCGTCCGAATCCGAAACAGCTGATTCCGAAATCGTGCATTCATAATAGCAATGACCGACTGCTCCTTCTACTCCGAAGGGGCAGTTTTCATTTTTGCGATGAACCGCTTCCGGGCACCGGAATACTAGACCCGCGCTGCGCATACAATGCGGCATGGACAAACGACTATTAGCAGTATTCATCATCCTCCTGTTTTTCATACCAATCGTGCTGAACAAAGCATTCAAGCCGCCGGACGCCCCGGGCAGCCGCAACGATCCGGCCGCTGCCGCCTGTGAAACCGAAATCACTGTGGAAGGAGAGGACAAGCCGCTGCCGCTCGAAGAGTACATCGTCGGTGTGGTGGCCTCGGAGATGCCCGTATCCTACTCGCCTGAAGCGCTCAAAGCCCAGGCAATTGCCGCCCGGACGTATGCACTGAAAGAGACGGCAGAAGGGACGAAACCGATCGGACGCGATGTCAGCGCCCAAGTCTACGCCAACAAAAAAGAACGGAAGGAGCGTTGGGGGAAGGCGTTCAATGAGAACGAAAAGAAGATCCGCGCAGCGGTCGATGCTACGGCGGGCGATATCCTCGTCCATGACGGCGGCATGATCACCGCCATGTTCTTCTCCACGTCGAACGGCCAGACGGAAACCGCCGAGAACTTCACCGGTAATCCCGTGCCGTACTTGCAGAGCGTCGAAAGTCCGGACGAGCAGACCGTCTCCGAACAGGTCGAGCGCTCCGTCGACATGCCGCTCAGTGACTGGAATCAGAAACTCGGCGTCTCTTGGAAAGAAGCCGACTTCCGTGCCCTTCAGCTCGTCCGCAACGAAACCGGCCGCGTCCAGCAAGTTCTGTCGGGCAGCACGGAATTCAGCGGGCGCGATATCCGGGAGAAACTCGGACTGGCCTCGACCGACTTCAATATCGGCTTCGACGTCGCGAACAAGATCGTCCACATCACGACGAAAGGATACGGGCACGGCGTCGGCATGAGCCAGAACGGCGCCGAAGCATACGCCAAGAAAGGCTGGACCGCCGAAAAAATAGTGAGCCACTACTACACTGGCGCGGAAATAAAAAAGTTCGGGAAGTCAGATTCACAATGTTTAAAAACACCATAACTTGCGGAGAATAGCGAGTGAGGTGATCATAAATGGGAGAAGAAAAAAAACCGAAAGCCCCTTCTCAGAAAAACAAGAGCACAAAAAGCAACTGGTTCTGGCCCGCCGTCTATGCAAGTTTCGCCCTGTTGTTCGTTGGAATGGTTTGGGGATATAACGCGCTGAACAAATCCGAAGCCCCCCAGCAAGCCGCCGTCGAGAAAACAGAAAAAGGCAATGACAATGTCACAGTCGAGACGAACGCAGCTGCCGAAAACCTGAAATACCCATTCAAGGAAGACCTGCTCGACCAAGTCGCAATCCTGCAAGACTTCTATGACGCCAAGGCAGAAGAGTCAAGCCGTGAAAACGCACTGCTCGTCTTCAAACAGACCTACGTTACGAACCAGGGACTCACGCTGTCCGTCGACGGCAAACCGTTCGAAGTGGTCGCAGCGATGAGCGGCAAAGTCGAGAAGATCATTGCCGACCCGTTCAAAGGTGACGAAATCATCCTGTCCCACAAAGACGGACTGAAAACCTACTACCGCTCCGTCACTGGCATCCTCGTCAAAGAAGGCGACGAGATCCAGCAGGGTGAAGTGCTCGCAACGACCGCCGAGAACGAATGGAACCCGCAGGCCGGCGTCCACCTGCACTTCGAAGTCCAGAAAGACAACGTCGCCGTCAACCCGCGCTCGTTCCTGGCATTCTAACGCAATCATCTACCAAGCCTGCCTCCCCGGCAGGCTTTTTGGGTCGAGGAAATGTGCAGTTTCTCGGGAACCGCTCAATTATAGCCGCTAAGCGCTCGATTTAGGCGGCTAAGCGCTCGTTTAAGGCCGCTAACCGCTCAATTTCGGCGGCTAAGCGATCAATTCCCGACGCGAACCGCTCGATTCCCGCGGCTAACCGATCAAATAAGGCCGCTAACCGATCATTTCCCGCGGTCATCCGCTCCATTCCCATCGATCCCCGATGGTCGCGACAATTCAGCACTGCCCGAACTTCAAAACCAAGACTGAATGGTCAGCTCCGCTGCGCTCCGCATTTTCTATTTCGTGTCGCGCTGGCCCGGCTGCCCCCACGGCACCCGGATTTCCCCCGAAGCGCTCGATTCCGGCGGCTAAGCGCTCCATTCCCGACGCTAACCGCTCATTTCCACCGCCTAACCGCTCGTTTCGTCTCGGTAACCGCTCCATTCTCCCGGCTAAGCGATCAAGTAAGGCCGCTAACCGCTCATTTCCCGCGGTCATCTGCCCCATTCCCACCGATCCCTGTTGGCCGCGACAATTCAGCACTGCCCGAACTTCAAAACCAAGACTGAATGGTCAACTCCGCTGCGCTCCGCATTTTCTATTTCGTGTCGCGCTGGCCCGGCTGCCCCCACGGCACCCGGATTTCCCCCGAAGCGCTCGATTCCGGCGGCTAAGCGCTCCATTCCCGACGCTAACCGCTCATTTCCACCGCCTAACCGCTCGTTTCGTCTCGGTAACCGCTCCATTCTCCCGGCTAAGCGATCAAATAAGGCCGCTAATCGATCATTTCCCGCGGTCATCCGCTCCATTCCCATCGATCCCCGATGGCCGCGACAATTCAGCACTGCCCGAACTTCAAAACCAAGACTGAATGGTCAGCTCCGCTGCGCTCCGCATTTTCTGTTCGTGTCGCGCTGGCCCGGCTGCCCCCACGGCACACGAATTCCCCCCGAACCGCTCAAGCGGCGCGAGAACTGCTCAAGCCCCACCACCGCCACACACCACCCCAAAGGAATAGCCGCCCCCTCATCCGCATACAGTGAAAGAACAAATGGACGACGAGAAAGGAAGAGGGTGTGCACGAACAAATCCGGAGGCGCAGTGTCCGCCTCGGCAACTTGCTCATCGAAACCGGGCTCACCGTAAGGGCGCTCGCCAAAGCGACAGGTTACTCGAAAAGTACCATTCACAAGGACCTGACGGAACGGCTGCCCAACATCGATGCGGCATTATCGGAAGACGTCGCCAAAATCCTGGCCTATCACAAATCGATCCGCCATTTGCGGGGAGGCGAAGCCACCCGGCAGAAATGGAAACTCGAACAGCAAAAACTGAATGAACTTGCGGAAAAAACGGACTAGCGGATCAGCTTATCCGTTTTTTCCCTGTTGCCGGGCCGAAAGCTACCCTGAAGTCCAGGAAAACAGGTAATTTCAGGAGTTATTATGTTCATTTGGCACGCACTATGATAAAATGTTAAGTTAGGAGAGCGTGTAAATTTCCAATTTACCGGCCGAACGAACGGAAGGGGCAGGGATGAGATGTTTGCGAAAGATATCGGCATTGACCTGGGAACAGCGAATGTGCTAATACATGTAAAAGGTAAGGGGATCCAGCTTAACGAGCCATCCGTCGTCGCCGTCAACCCGACAACCCGCAGCCTGGTTGCGGTCGGAGAAGAGGCACACCGGATGATCGGCAGAACCCCTGGCAATATCCAGGTCATGCGCCCCTTGAAAGACGGCGTCATCGCCGACTTCGACAGCACCGAAGCCATGCTGAAAGGGTTCATCGACCGGCTGAATGTCAAAGGCTGGTTCTCGAAACCCCGCATTCTCATCTGCTGTCCGACCGACGTCACAAGCGTCGAACAGAAGGCGATCAAAGAAGCCGTCCAGAAATCGGGCGGCCGCCAAGTATTCCTCGAAGCGGAACCGAAAGTCGCGGCGATCGGCGCCGGCATGGACATCTACCAGCCGAGCGGCAACATGGTCATCGACATCGGCGGCGGCACGACGGACGTCGCAGTCCTCTCAATGGGGGACATCGTGACATCCGAGTCCATCAAGATCGCAGGCAACACGCTCGACCAGGACATAATCCAATCCATCAAGAAAAACCATAAATTGCTGATCGGTGAGCCGACAGCGGAAGAAGTCAAAAAGACCGTCACGTCACTGTTCCCGGACGGCCATTCGGAAACGATGGACATCCGCGGACGTGACGTCGTCACCGGCCTGCCGCGCACCGTCACCATCACTTCAGAAGAAGTCACAGAGGCGATGGAAGAGTCCATCGCCTGGATCCTTCATACGGCGAAGAACGTGCTCGAGAAGACACCGCCGGAACTGTCCGCGGACATCATCGATCGCGGCATCATCCTGACAGGCGGCGGGGCACTTCTGCGGGGGCTTGACCAGCTGCTCGCCGAGGAACTGAAAGTCCCGGTATTCGTCGCAGACGATCCACTCGCCTGTGTAGCGAAAGGGACAGGCATCATGTTGGAAAGCCTGGACAAGAAACGCACCAAGTCGCAACGGTAACAGCCACTGGATCATTCGCGCAACAGCAAAAAGGAGGCGGAGCTAATGTTCCGTGGATTTTATACAGCCGGTTCCGGCATGATCGCGCAGCAGCGCAGAACGGAAATGCTTTCCAACAATATGGCGAACGCCAACACGCCGGGGTTCAAAGCCGAACAGTCGTCCATCCGCTCGTTTCCGGACATGTTCCTGTCGAGCCTCGAGACAACGAAAATCCCAGTGCAGAACCGGTTCCAGATGAACGGCCTGCGCCCGGTCGGACAGCTGTCCACAGGCACGTACATGCAGGAGACGGCCCCGCTTTTCACACAGGGCCAGCTCCGCGAGACCGAGCTGACGACAGACATCGCCCTGATCGACGGCTCCCTGCCGGTCGATGAAGAAACAGGACGCCCGGGTGCCGTCTTCTATACGCTGGAAGGACCGGGCGGCGAACGGGCGTATACGAAAAACGGCAACTTCGCGCTGAATGCGGAAGGGTATCTGACGAACGCTTCGGGCAACTACGTGCTCGACGATAACGGCCAGCGCATCCAGCTGCCGGATGACAGCTTCCAGGTTTCGGCTGACGGCGTCATTTCCTACGGCGGCCAAGAGGGCATCCGGCTCGGTATCGGCTTCGCGGCTCAGCCTGAGACGCTCGAGAAACGGGATAACGGCCTGTTCTACGCAGCAGAGGACCTGCCGGATGCAGGGGACGCTGACGGCGTCACCTACTCGTTCCAGCAGGGCTACGTCGAACAGTCCAACGTCGACGCCACCCGCACGATGACGGACATGATGACTGCCTACCGTGCGTTCGAAGCGAACCAGAAAGTGCTGCAGGCATACGACCGCAGCATGGAGAAATCCGTCTCAGAAGTGGGACGAGTCAATGGCTGACCGCGCATTCCGCACTAGCGAAAGGAGTCTTTCCAGATGATCCGTACGATGACGACAGCTGTCAACACCATGAATCAGCTGCAGAACAATATCGATATCATCGGTAATAATTTATCCAACCTGACGACGCATGGCTACAAATCGAACCAGGCGAGCTTCCAGGAGATGCTGTACCAGCAGTTCAACAACGACAAAGCCGATACGGCCCCGCGGGAAACACCTGCAGGCATCCGCTACGGAGTCGGCGCCGTGCTTGCCCAGACGCAGATGAACTGGAAAACAGGCGTTCTGCAGCCGACGGACCGTAACCTCGATTTCGCGCTGACTGAACCGAAACAGTACTTCAACGTCATCGTCCAGGGACCTCAAGGACCGGAAACCGTTTATACACGGCAGGGGAACTTCTACTTGTCCCCTGAAGGGAACCGGGTCGCTCTCGTCGATGGGGAAGGCAACGCTGTGGCCGACCGCAACGGCAACCCGATCACGTTCACGGGTCCTGTCGATGACTTCGAGCTGCAAAACGGCGGGACACTCATCGCAAAACGGGCGGACGGGACAGAACAGACCGCACAGCTCGCCGTAACACGTCTGGAGCGGCCAAACCTGATGACCCGGCTGTCGTCGACACACTTCAAACTGCCGGATAACCTGGATGAACTGAACGTCACGGCAGCGGACATCTTAACGGAACTTACCGGAGAGCAGCCGGCCATCCGCCAAGGTGCACTCGAAGGGTCCAATGTGGACTACCAGAAAGAAATGACAGACCTCATCAACGTCCAGCGATCGTATCAGTTCAATTCACGTACGGTCTCCATCGCTGACCAGATGCTCGGCCTGGTCAACAACATCCGGTGAGCCGAATGGGGAGTATAGATATGACTGATGAAAAACGATTGACACGCAATCCGGCCGAACCGCCGGTGGAAAAGCCGGAACAGACGATACCTGCCAGCCGGTCGGAAGCGCGCAAAGCACACGCCGCCACCGCTGCGGAAGCGGCAGCCGGACAGGAGCGTCCGACACGCAGCAGACGCCGGACGGAAGCTGTTCCTGCCAAGGAAGACCGAACTTCGCGGAACGGGCAGCAGGCGGAAGCCGGAGACGAATCAGAAGGAACGAAGCCGGTACGCTGGGTGCAGATCCGCATCCTGCCGATCTATGTCCGTGTCCTGATCGTCCTCGCTCTCCTCGTGCTAGCCGTTGTTGCCGGCGCTACGATCGGCTACAGCATCCTCGGCGACGGCTCTGCCGGCGATGTGTTCCATAAAGAGACGTGGACACACATTTTCGATATTATGAACGGAAAAGAATGAACCAACTGGTAAAGGGGGAGTCCCATGCTGACAGCTGAACAGATCCAAGCCATCATCCCGCACCGCTATCCATTCCTGCTCGTCGACCGCATCATCGAAGTCGAAGCAGGTGTCCGCGCCAAAGGGCTGAAAAACGTAAGCATCAACGAAAACTATTTCAACGGTCATTTCCCGGGCTATCCGGTTATGCCGGGCGTCCTGATCGTCGAAGCGCTGGCACAGGTCGGCGCGGTCGCCATTCTGCAAAAGGAAGAGAACAAAGGCCGCCTCGCGTTCTTCGCAGGCATTGACAACTGCCGGTTCAAACGCCAGGTCGTCCCGGGAGATGTCTTGAGTCTTGAAGTGGAAATCACGCGGATGCGCGGTTCGATCGGCAAAGGGCATGCTGTCGCGATGGTCGACGGCGAGATTGCATGCGAGGCGGATATCACGTTCGCGCTCGGCGCCAAAGAGGACTGACCGGCTGGCGGTTGCATCCGGAACCTGAATCCGATAAAATTTTACCTAGTGTGTACACATATTGGCGAATGCATGCACGGACATCCGCGCATCGATGCCGCATGAGGTACATGTATATTGTGGGAGGTACGAAACGAGAATGTTCAAAAGTCTTTCACCTAACCTGAAGAGCAGCATCACGAGGTCGATCACACAGACCTTTGAACAATACATGACAGAAATCGAATGGGATCCTGAACGCTACGACATGACCGACTTCATGAAGCGGTGGAGTGAGTACATCACGAAGCGGGCGCTCTGGTATTCCAAAATCCCGGACGACGTGAAATACTCCACGGAATTCCACGAGGACGTCGCGACACGCATCAACGAAGTGATCCAGAAAGTGCTGAGCGAGCCGCCGTCCGAAGAACAGATCGCCTCCATCGAACAGATGCAGGAGAGCCTGAACACGGAATACATCTACGAATGCAAGGCCGAAGCGGCATTCGTGGAAGCTGAACTGAAGAAGCGCACGAACGCCTAAAACGAACGGATAGTTCCCCCTTTTCGAGCCAAGCTATGACAGATGGCTACTTGGAAAGGAGGGAACTTTTAATGTGGAAAAAGGCTTTGCCTTTGGCAGCGGCAGGATTCCTGCTTACTGCGTGCGGCGGCAACAACAATGACGCGATCCCGGACAAGAACGAAACGCCGATGGAAGACACGGACCGCCGGATGGACGACTGGACACCGGAAATGGACGCTGACAATCCGGACGGCACAGCCGGACCGAACCTGGACGGGGTGGAAGATGCACGTCCTGAAAACAACGGGGACGGCCTGCTCGATCGGAACGGCATGGACGACAACGGGTCGTACACGGATGGCACCGGCAGGGACGGCAGCACGATCGAAGGCAACGGCAATGCGGAAGGCGATGACTTCGGCGCAAACAGCACGGAAGACGGCGGTAACTCAGCCGGTACTGGCAGCAACGGCGGCACACCGCCAAAAGGTGATCGGAACGGCACACGATAAGGATCGGACATCCGCACTTATGGAAAGCCGGTACAACAATAAAGGGCTGTCCGAACGTCAGTTGTCTGACATTCGGACAGCCCTTTTTAACTGACCCCTTTACTTCTTCTTGAGCCGGGGACGCGAACGCATATCATGTTCGAACTGCGCCAAGAGCTCAGGACCTTCCAGCCCGCCGTCGATCAGCTCGCCAAGCAGCTGCTCGGCATACTCGGAACGCTGCCGCTTCAGGCGGCCTTTCAGCAGTACGGACAGCTTGCTGCCGATCTGCTGGACGGCATAGATCGCGAGCACGAATGCCGCCGGCTCGTTCTCCGGATACGAAATGACCACTTTCGCTTCGATCAGTTCTTCACCGGCCTGCAGCTGTTCAAACCGCTCTTTGAAGGACGCATCCAGAAACAGCTCCAGGATCCACATGCGGTGGCTGTTTTCCTGATTGATGATAATGCCGTCGAGCATCGGCAGATTCTCCGTCTCATCCCCCGACACCAAGGCGAACGAAATCATTTTGAACGTTTTCATCCCACTGAAGCCCCCTTTTTCAATCAGTATACCACAGCCTGGAAATTTCTTTGCAAACAGGGCAAAGCCGAATTATCACGAATTCCGGACAATTGAGGAACCCGGTGTCTGCTGCCTCCGCTGCGTGCTGCTGACCTGACAGGAGTCCCAAACTTCAAGATTGGCCGGGAATCGGGCGGCAAACCGCTGAAACCGCAGTTTGTGCAAACCGACGGGACCCCGTATAGTCAAGGCAATCCATTGAGAGGAGGGGAAACAGGTGAATCACGTAGCACTCGTCGGACGGCTGACCCGAGATCCGGAACTCAGGGTGATCGGAGACCGGAGGACGCAGGCGAGTTTCACGCTCGCCGTGAACAGGAGCTTCAAAAACCAGCGCGGTGAAATCGAAGCGGACTTCATCCTCTGTTCGATCTGGGGCAAGACCGCCGAGAACACCGTCAAGCATTGCGGCAAAGGTTCGCTCATCGGCGTCAGCGGACGCATCCAGACGCGCTCGTATGAAAAAGACGACCGCAGCCGTACCTATGTGACGGAGATCATCGGGGAAGACGTGCGCTTCCTTGTGACGAAAAAACCGGCATCCGCCGGACGAGTGGCGGAAACATCCGGGACTGCAGCAGAGCGCGCCGAAGCAGAAGCGCATTTCGACCTGCCCGCGGACAAGCCGGACACACCGGAAACCGAATCACTGCCGATCTTCTGATCCTGACACACGGTACATAGGACAGAAGGCGGCGAAGCGAAGGGAGGAGTCAGCCCGGGCAACAATCCGGCGGCAGGAAAGAGGATAACGGAATACGGAAGAATACGATGTACTGATGATGTGACGGGATAGATGGACGGCCCGGAAGTTTGGGGAAACATCTGGGCCTGCAAGACGGGCTGCCGTGCCAGACGAGCCCATCTCAGGGGGTCCTGGACAGGCGGACCGCTAGATTTCCAGAGGAGTGAGTGGCTGTTTCAAGCCATCACACAGCAGCAGCGATGCCGCAGCACAGCGGGAGACCGCTTCCCGCAGGCCTGCGGCAAGTGCTGCTTGACGAAAAGGGGGGATGAAAATGATGAATGGACAGGAACAGGCTGTTGTGCGAATGGAGCTGCAGATCGGTCAGCTGATCAGAATGGTCGCCAACCTGAACGAGCGCGTAGAAGCGCTGGAAAGGCTCGAACGGAGCAAAACGATCCGTGTACTGCACATGAAACGGCTGAGCCGGGTGTAGACAGAAAAAACGCAAACTGCCGAAGCAGTTCGCGTTGTTAACAGGAGAGGAGCCCGTATCCCGATCAGCCGAATGACAGCAGATCATCGAGTTCGGAGTCGGAGAGTTCCGTCAGCCACTGGCTCGACTGGATCAGGTCTGCGGACAGTGCCGCTTTCTCTTCCAGCATCTTATCGATCTTTTCTTCAATCGTCCCGATCGTCACGAACTTATGGACGTGGACGAATTTCTCCTGGCCGATCCGGTAGGCCCGGTCGGTCGCCTGGTTCTCGACGGCAGGATTCCACCAGCGATCTGCATGGAGCACATGGTTCGCAGCCGTCAAGTTCAGCCCCGTACCGCCCGCTTTCAGCGACAGGATGAAAATCGGGAACTCTCCCCGCTGGAACGCATCCACGAGTGAATCCCTCTGGCCTTTCGGCATACTGCCCGTCAGGAACGGCACGTCGAACCCATACAGTTCAGACAGGCACTGACGGATCAGCTGCCCCATGCCGATGTATTGAGTGAAAATCAGACAC
Organism: Sporosarcina sp.; assembly: GCA_032099885.1. GTDB lineage: Bacteria > Bacillota > Bacilli > Bacillales_A > Planococcaceae > Sporosarcina. The sequence continues at coordinate 8,437 of DAMDKL010000019.1, read as the reverse complement.
TGCTCGCCATTTTGGGCAATCTCTGCCGCCAGTTTAACGAGGCGTTCCAATTTGTCAGAACGCGTCAGCATCCGGTCTGCCGCAGTAAACGGTTCTTTCAGGAAAAGCGCCGGATGGTTGCACAGCTGTTTCAGCCGGCTCAGCATCTTCAGGATGAGCCCTTTGCGTTCAAAGCCCGACAATGTCTGGAGTTTGAACTTCGTCTCCTCGATGAAACTCTCGTAGAGCGCGGCCTGTTCCGCCGTCAATGGTACATATTCGTTCTGTTCGAGTTTTTTCGGCAGATTCAGCTGCAGATCCGGGTCGTTCTTCGTACGGCGCAGCAGGAACGGATGGATCTTCGAACGCAGTTTGCGTTTCGTCCGTTCATCATCGTCCCGCTCAATCGGGATGATGAAGTCATCGGTGAACCGCCGGAAGCTCCCGAAATACCCGCGGTGGATGAAGTCGAAGATCGCCCACAGCTCCGCCAGACGGTTTTCGATCGGCGTCCCGGTAAGGGCGATATGATGGCCGCCCCTCAATTTACGGATCGCCCGCGACTGTTTCGTCTGCATGTTCTTGATATTCTGCGCTTCGTCCAGTGTAATGCTTGCAAACGGGAAGTCTGTCAGGAATTCGCTGTCCTGCGTCGCAGTCCCGTACGTCGTCAGGACGACGTCAGGCTGTTCGGCGGCCAGGAATTTGCTGAACTGCTCTTCCTTCAGTCGTCCGGGCCCGTAATGGACGGAGGCTTTCAAGGAAGGTGCAAACCGCTCGAGCTCCTTCTGCCAGTTGCCGAGCACACTCGTCGGACAGATGATCAGCGACGGTGACGCGGTTTCCGCATCACCATGGACAGCAAGCAGGTAGCTGATGAGCTGGACGGTCTTCCCGAGCCCCATGTCATCGGCGAGGCACGCACCGAACTTATTCTGGCGCATGAACATAAGCCAGTTGAACCCTTCCTGCTGGTACGGGCGCAGCTCTGTCTGCAGCCCTGCCGGCACCGCTACTTCCGGCAGCCCTTTCTTATCCATGACCTGGTCCACGTAATCGCGGAGCGACTTCTGCATCGAAAACGCGAGGAGCGGGTCCTCTTCAGCCGATTCCTCTTCCATCGGCACAATCTCCTCCGGCAGTTCCTGGAACAGCAGGTCCTTGACGGTCCACTCGCCTTCATCCGCCTGCTCCATCAGTTCTTTGATGCGCTTCAGCCAGGCAGGATCGATATGGAACCATTCGTCCCCCGTGCGGATGAACTCCCGGTTCTCGTCGACCATCCGCTGGAATGCATCCCGGTCGATATTCTGGCCGCCGAGGGAGAAGCTCCAATTGAAGGACAGCACTTCGTCCAGGCCGGCAGCCGAGCGGTATGACTGGATACCGGCGTCTGTCCGGATTTTCAGCTTCGTTTCGGTCACTGTCTTCAGCCAGGCGGGCAGCAGCACTGCGAAGCCGAACGACTGGAACAACGGCAGATCATGCTGGATGAACATCCGGACTTCCGGGTCGCTCATCGGAATATGCAGGAAGCGGTCCGCGGGTTCCGTGCCGACGGACTGCAGGAACGAAATCATTTCGGACTGCTGCTCCCGCAAATGGTTCGCGTACGGCTTCCATTTTGCAGGGAGCGCCTCTTCGACGGAGGCATGCCGTTTCGTTTTGGCGGGCACCCACTGTGTCCCGCGCTCATTCAGGAGAACGGTCTCAAGAAGCCAGTCCTCGGAACGGTCCGCGTCAGGCTCGGTCAGGCGGAGTGCGCAGCGGACAGGCAGATCGGACTTCGTTTCTCCCGGCCAGCCATATACTTTCAAATGAGGCAGCAGCGCAGCAGCGGAATCGCCGGCGACGCCGAGTGATCTGAATTTACTGATGACCGCCTGTTTCGTCAGATCGGCGGCTTCTTCGGACAGGCCGGCCGCATCACCCGCCAAATGGATGACCTGCTCGGCATCCGGCTCCACGTATGTCCACAAATCGGGTGACTGCCAAAGGGCAGCGGCTTCTTCGGCCGCTTCCAGATGACGTTCATCGTCCTCCGAGGCACCGATATAGGAGACGAACGGGTGGCAGCGGCTGCCGAGCACCTGCACCCACTCATATGGCTGCAGGATGACCGTATTCTCGTCGACGGGCACGGACAGGCCGAACAGCGACGCTTCATCCGCGAAGAAAAAGAAGGAGACAAGCCGTTCGGCAGGGATGCGTGTCCCGTAATCATCAGCGGCGGACAGGGCGATCCTTCCCCGGTCTGTCGGCTGGATCGTCAAATAGAGGGTGCGGACCAGCGGATTGGCAGAAGTCATAATTCAAGGTTCCCCCTTTCCATTTCTTCGACGAGCGCGCGCAGGCGGCGGTGTTTTTCACGTACGGTGCCGATGTAGCGGTTCCAGAACTCCGTCTGGCCGCTCTTCTTGCAGGCGGTCCGCATCCGTTTGAACAGCTTGACCGCCCGGCGGTAGCTCATCCGGTTCTTCTCGGCGATGAACTGCTGGGCATAGTCATGCAGCAGCGGCAATGCCGCAGACGGCTGACGGGTGAGCACTTCCTTCAGCTCCCATGACTCGATGCTGTCATACGGCACACTGAAACGGTGGAGCAGCGCAGCCCATTCCTCGAAACGCCCGCGCTCGATGAGGAACAGCGAATACCGCGGAATCCCGATCTTGCCGTAGACAGCGTAGACGGCTTCATATTCTTCATCTGTGAAGTCGCCGCTCGAAAGCAGCGCGTCGATTTCCTGGGCAGCAGCGAGCTGTTCGCTGCGGTTTGTCATCCGGGTGAAGTATTCGGCGACGGATGGATATAAGCCTCGGGCAATCGACGCGGCAGTCGGCTGCAGCGCTTCGGAACGCGCGAACTTCGCGAGCGTCATCCAGCTGCTGAAGTCGGGGGATGTCTCATCGGCGAGTGTCTCTTCCAGGAGATCTCCGCGCCCTTCGATTATGGCGAAATACATTTCGAAGAGCTTTGCTTCTTCTGACGGATCCTCCGCAAGTTTGCGCTTTTCCTCTTCGCGGTCCTTGCTGTCGTTGAACAGCTGGCCCCAGATCGCTTCATACAATCGGAAGCGGTACGGGAACTGTCCCGTATGCCCAACACAGACTGTATAGACAAGTTCTTTCAGTCGTTTCAGGAAAGCATCGGTTTCGAACAGTTTCGGTTTGTTCCCGAACGTGCCGGCTAATTTTTCGATGTCGCCGATCTGATCGTTCAGCCATGTCGTCAGCTGCCACGTTCCGTAAGCATGCTGCGAATGGCTCGCATCGAGCACGGACGCTGCATATTCCCAAGCGGCGTCAAGCAGGTGGAGGCGGTAATACAGGTCGAACAGCGGCTTCCATTCATATTCGTACGGCATGAGCGGCCGGACACGGGTTTCGATCTCCGTACATTCATACGTGAACACGGACGAATTGACGGAAGGTGTAAGTTTGCGCAGGGGAGCCGTCACTTTCGCGAGCACAGTATCCCAGGCACCCGGCGTGCGCGCGGTGATCTTGAGCGCAAGCTCTTCCTTGTCCGATGTGCGCCAATCCTGGACCCACTCCGTGAGTGAATGGAATTGGGAATACAGGTCAAATACGACGGCGAGCTGATGCACACAGTGCTCGTGTGCCCCGCATGTGCAGCTGAGCGCCTGATCATTGAACGAAAACCGTACGAATTCGGACGCACGGTCATTGAGCTGCGCCAGGATTTCCCCGTCTTCCTGGGAATACCGGTAGGACGATATCGCGCCGCGGCGCACCATCAGGATGGCACGCCGGACAACATCGGCCTGGTCCGGCTGATCCGGACGGAATCTATAGTGGAGATCATTCATCATCTTCTCGATTTCCCGTTCATGCAAATACGAAATACGTTCTGCAGCAACGCGCAACATATACCCACTCCCTCGACAAAGCATTCTTTCTATTATACCCCATGACGGAGAGAGCGTAAATCATCACATTCCTAAAAGAAAAGACCATGTCTCATTATAGTTGCGGGTAGAAGGAGAAGGCTATGAGCTGCCGGCTGTCTGACGCCTAAGAAATCCTCACGCACCCACGGACACGCACACCTGCAATCGGGAAAAGAATTTATCTCAGGATGATCAATCTTTTGCGCAGTACTGGAATAGGATAAGGAAGGGAAGGAGAAGAGAACATGCAGAAGTCGATGGTCGTCTACATCCCGGATCTGCGCGTGATGATCCAGGATAGAAGAACAGTGATCTATGAAAAGCTGGGCGGGGACTGGCCGGATCCGATACCCGGCATGGCAGGGCACTGGACGTTCCACTTGGAGGACGTCACGTTCAGCAGCGCATTCTTCCACTACATAGAAATCGACTGCAATACCAACCGGATGACTTTCCTTCGGCACTGCGGCGGCCGCTTCCGACTCGGCGAAGCGGTGCTGAGCGCTCTGAAGGAACTCGGGATCGACGACTTCACACCGTGCAGCCTATCGTGCTGGGCCTATGCTCCAGAGTGGCGGCCGACGGAGGGTCCGTACGGATGACGGGGCAAATTCATCAGGCGGCTATCATTCACAAAAGCAGGTGGAGTGTGATAAACTATTAATAATCGGAATATTCAATTATGGAGGGGATCCACATGCTGTCCGTCAAACGTATGACCCCGTTCTATACGAGTAAAGAGGATTTCAGGCTGCGGCTCGTCTTTGCGTATCAGTACTTCTCCATCCTCAAAGGCAGTGAAGTGTTCCAATTCGTGCCGATCGAAGGAAAAGAGATCGTCATCAACATGAAAAGCCTGCAAGTTGAGAACCTGGGCGAAGTATTCGTCTTCCAGCGGGGCAGCCGGTTCATCCGATTACCGCTGTACCAGCTGCTGCTCATCTCTGATCTGCACATGCACCTGTCCACTGTCCTTGAAGGCATTTTCCAACTGGCTCCTGAGCTGTCTGAACCGCAGGCACGCGAAATCGAGCAGCTGATCGGCGAGTTGGAGCTCGGCAACCGGCTGCGGATGATCGACTATGCACTTGAAACGAACGACAAAAACCTGTTCACCGAACTGACGGAAGGAATGCACGCACGCAATGTTCCACAAGAATAACGCCACGTAAAAACACCTGTCCAGAGAAGCGATTCCCGGATAGGTGTTTTAAGTTTGCATAATATACCTGTTTCCAATTATTTTCATAGGAACATGTACAGCAGCGCTACGAAACCTGTCGAGCCTGCGAGTCCGAAAGCGACGTCCTGCCATGTCATTTGGTCGATTTTACGGGTAGTCACGTTGTTTTCCATCTGGATCCGCTCCTTTTGTCGATTTCCCGGGAAATAACGCACATTTCCGCGAGTCTGTCATTCCGTGATGTCAGTGGGAGTCAGGTTTTCTTTGATAGTCTTGTAATACCCACGTTGCCGGCAGCGGGAAACCTGTTTTCCCGAATAATTCTCCGAGTCTCTCCCGATTGCAAGTCTTGTACGTGAAATCTTTGCAAATCACGCGGATTTTGCTAAAGTAGAGGATAGGAAGTTACTGCATCGTTCGTTTCCCATCTCCAAGAAGAAAGGAATTATCCCATGTTTTTCAACTTTTCGTTTTGGCGCTATGTCACCAGGCCGTCAAAACTCGCAATCGATCACCAAAATTCGGCAATGCGCGGATTCACCGTGCGCATCGTCTTCCTTTTCCTAGCGGGCATTGTGATCTTTGCATTGCGGGATATATGGGGAATGACGACTGATTCGCTCAGCCCGATGCTTGCAGCAGCCACTGCCGGCGACTACACCATCGCCCGGCTCGTCTCGGTCATCGGCACCGTACTCTGGGCCGTCATCTACATAGCGTTCCATCTGTTCTTCATCTCTTATGTCCTGGGTCTCATCACGTCGATTCCCGTGCGCCGTTTCGTTCCGCTTCAGCTGCTCGTGACGGGTGTGCTGCTGATGGAAAAGGCGCTCGTCTTTCTCGTGTTCGCCGTCAAAGGGGAAGCGGCCAACGTGTCGTTCCTGTCATTCGGCCCGCTCACCGCGACGTTTTCGGACACCTGGTTCCTGGTCATGTTCCTCAACCAGCTGACCCTTGTCTCGGCGCTCATCGTCAGTATGCAGTTCAGTTTCATCCGTTCGTATACGAAGACGATGAATTGGAAAAGCCTGCTTGCCGTCCTGATCGGCCTGCAGATCCTGCTGGCACTTCTGACAGCGGCCATCGGCTACATCCCGTTTGAGCGTCTCTTCAATTACGTCGTGCAAGGAGGCGCATAAGTGATGAACAAACTACAGAACGCAATCATCGCTGTCGTTGTCAGTGTGTTCGTGGCACTGAACCTGTACTTGCTCTATTCCGACAAAAGTGTCATCCCGAAAACAGTCTATGTCAGCGACTACGAAACGATGTCTGCGAACGAATACAGAGAGGAATTGCCGAAAGAAGGCTTCGTCGCACCTGCTGAGACGTTCACCGTCTACACGGACGACAGCAACACGATCGACACATGGCTCGTCGACGTTGGCGATACGGTCAGCGCAGGAGACGAACTCGCAAGCCTGCAGACAGAGCAGGCGGACGGTCAGCGCGCCGTGTGGGAGTCCGAAAAAGAGGCGCTCCTGGCACAGCAGAACGCTATCCGGTCAACGATCGCCGACCTCAACTCCGGGGATCAGACCGACAATTCGAATTCATCGAAGTCCGATCGCGCCCAAGCCGACGAAGATACGAAAGTCGAGCTGAACGTCAATGTGAACGTCGACGTGAACCAGAAAGGCTCCTACGCACAGGCCGTGGCGGAAGCCGAACGTGAACTCGCGGACATCGACCGCCGGTTGAAAGTCGTGGAGTCACAGCTCGATCAGAATCCGTCAAATCCGGCGCTCATCAGCCCGGCTGACGGCATCATCGCGCGGATCAACAGCGAAAACGACCGCCCGACGATCGTCATCTACAGCAATGAGCAAGTGATCGAAACGTATGCGGAAGACGAAGAATGGAGCCGCATCGCAGCCGGTGATGCAGCCGTCATGAATGCCAAAGGGACGGATGCACCGGTCGAAGGCTCCGTAGAGGCAGTCGATCAGGTACCGGCACAGCCCGGCGAATTCCTGGATGCCTACAAAAAGCTGGCGGATAAAACCGTCACAAACCCGCTCGCCTATTACAAGGTGCGGCTGAACGCAAACGGCGAACCGATTCCTGCGCCGTTCGGTACACATGTGAATACCGTCATCACGACGAACGCAGCACAGAACGCTGCTGCTGTCCCGTCTGCCTGGGTGACCGGGGCGGGAACCGAGCGTGCCTCCGTCTGGCGGCTCGATGAAAACGGCTATGCCGCTGTCACCGAGGTGGCCGTGCCGTTCGAACATCTCGACCGGTCCGTCGTGACGGAAGGGGTCGCAGCCGGGGACGTGGTCGTCTATGACAAAGCGATCCGCGATCAGGAAAACGCACCGCGCGTATTCTTCCCGATGCCGGTCGACTTCCCCGCAAAAGCGGAGTGGAAAGCATTCGGCTGGAAAAACTATTTCAGTGTCCTGCTCATGAAAAAACAGTATACTGGCAGCTGACAAAAGGCAGAGTCCACGCGACTCTGTCTTTTGGTCTATAATTTAATGTTTTTTTAATGCATAATTACTAGAAGGACGGGGTATAACTAGAGCAGACAATACAGCAGCAAGGAAGTGGCCCGATGGAAGCCGAACGCAAACAAGTCCAGGCTCTGCTCAACCAGCAGCCGATGCAGAAGAATCACCGACTGCGCAAACAGACCCGTAACAGCAATTATATAACGACAGAAGACTGCCATGACAATTACGTCGTCCTCGATTTCGAGACGACCGGCATGCGGGCCGGCGCGGACAAGATCATCGGCGTCCTCGCCATCCGCTATGAAGATCACGAAGAAGCGGGCCGTTTTGAGACACTGGTCAATCCCCACCGCCATATCCCGATGGAAGTGACCCAGCGGACCGGCATTTCAGATGATGATATCCAGGGTGCGCCCCGGATGGAACAGGTGATCGAAACGCTCGTCCAGTTCATCGGCGACCTGCCGATCATCATCCATGACAGCTCATTCGAAATGGGTTTCCTCGAGTCGCTGCACGATTTCTCGGTAGTCGACCTGCCGAAATATACCGTCGTCGACACGACCAGGCTCGCGCGCAAAGTCGCTGGCCAGCTGAAAACTCAAAGCCAGATGCAGGAAATGAAGACCCTGCTCCTAGCCAAACGCAATTCCCTCAGCGGTCTCACCGACTGCCGCGCCACCGCTGCCATCTACCGGTACTGCTGCGACGTGAGCGAAACGACTGCCTCCCTCTGACCCGTGACCACGCTTCCCAGCCGAAGCGTTTTTTTTGTCGTTTTTTGCCGCCCATCCGCTCGATACCCCCGCTAAGCGATCAATTCGCACGGAGAGCCGCTCGATTCCCCACGCAACCCGCTCATTTCTGCCCGTTACCCGCTCGATTCCCCACGTAACCCGCTCATTT
>DAMDKL010000018.1:31755-52429 GCA_032099885.1 Sporosarcina sp. | reverse complement strand
TTTATGAGCGCTTTTCAGCTTTTATGAGCGATTCCCATGATTTATGAGCGCTTTTCAGCTTTTATGAGCGATTCCCGTGATTAATGAGCGCTTTCCGGCTTTTATGAGCGATTCCCCAGATTTATGAGCGAACAGCGGATTTCCCCCATTAAAAAACCAGCTTACCCGGGGGGCAGCTGGTTCATTTTTTCGGTTTGGTGGCATTCCACTGGGCGTGGGCCTTTTCGTTGTGGCTGACCGGTGAAACGACCGGCTGACCGTCGGCGGCCGTGTCTTCCGCGCCTGCCGTGTCGCCGGGTTCGTGCACGACATGGGTGTAATTGGAATCTGCCGGGTCGGACAGCGGCAGCTCGTCGGTCGGGCCGGCCGGCTTGCCCTTCCTCGGCACTTTCGGTTCCAGATCTTTTTTCGTCGGATAGTTGTCGTCCTTGATGGTCATTCTGTTTCGCCCCCTCCGTAATCTGCCCATGCAGGCAGTTACCGATTGTCTCCATAGAATTCCCGTATCCGGCTGAATTTAAACTCCATACACGTCTCTCAGAGCCCCGCAGGCACCTGTACGGTCACTTTGAACAAGTCGCCGTCGACCTGGATCTTCATCGTTCCTCCGTGCATGTCGACGATGGACTGCGCGATGGCCAGACCAAGTCCGGAGCCCTCGGTATGGCGTGATGAATCGCCGCGTTTGAAGCGTTCATACAGTTCATCGACGTTTTCATCTAGTTCGTAGGCGGTAATATTTTTGATGGTGAATTCTACGTTTCCTGCCGTTTCCCGCAGCGTCACATACACCCGGGTGCGGGGCAGCGAGTACTTCAGCGCGTTGCCAATCAGGTTGTCGAGCATCCGCCACCAGCGCTGCCCGTCAATAATAGCGGGCACCGGCTCCTCAGGTATCGTCAGGCGGAAATCAAGCGGGATTTCAGCCATCCGCTCCGAATGTTCGCCGATCGCCTGGCGGACGAGCTGGGCCAGGTCGATGCGCTGTTTGGACAGTTCCATCGTGCCGCTTGTCATTTTCGACACTTCGAACAGATCCTCGATCAGTGTCTTCAGACGCTGGGATTTCCGGTCGAGCACGCCGACATATTCTTCGCGTTCCGCAGCGGAAAGATCGGGATTCTTCAGCAGATCCGTATAGGTGATGATGGACGTCAAAGGTGTCCGCAGATCATGGCTCACATTCGTAATGAGTTCCGTCTTCAGCCGTTCACTTTTCGCCTGGCTGCTGACGGACTGTTCCACGCCCTGCCGCAAGTTGTTCAAATTCGCGGCATGAACGGCGAATGGCGAACGCCCTTTCACCGGAATATCGCGGTTCAGCCGTCCCGCCGCCATCTCATCGGTCGATTTCAGGATCCGGCCCAAATATCCCATCCGTCTCATATAGAAGAAGAGGACCGGCAAGCCGATGAACAGCACACAAAACGTGTAGATGACGAACAGCAGACCGTCAACCGTCGCTCCGACCAGCCCCATCCCCGCCAGGAAAAATACGATGAGCAGCAGGAATGTCTGAATGGCGATCGAGCGGTTTAAGAAGACGTCTTCCACACTTCTGATGAATTTTACTGTAAAGCTATTGTGCATATCGGCTGCAAACTGACCCGGCTGCCGGTAGCGGGTGATCGCGTTGCCGATCTGGAACGTCATGATGGCAATCATGGCTGCAAACACCGTGAACGTCACGACGGCTTTCGTCAGATTGAACGAGTAATTCCCGAATGCCATGATGTTGAGCCTGCCGGAAACACCTTCCGCGAAACTGAGGACATTGACGAGCAAGAACACGAAAATCGCCGCTTTCACATCCACCCGCCACGCATCATACCGCTCGGTGAACGGCAGGTCGACGAACCAGCTCCAGTTGAATTTCCAAACAGTGAACAGAACGATCAGTGCAGCTGCCCCTGCGAGTCCCGCTACGATCAGCATGACTTTCAGTGACTGGTAGTCTCGCGCTTCCCCGTACAGTACACCCCCTTTTGTGAAAGCCGACTCGGGCACGCCGATATACCCTTTGTAAAGAGTGGACGCAGGGAAGATCGTATCCAAATCTTTAACCGACAGAGCGACTCCCTCTGCGCTGTACAATTCACTTCGGTACGTACCATCATAGCTGTCGCCATATTTATCGGCGTCCAGGCCGTAAATCTTCAAGTATCCTGTATTTTCGTTGAAGTCCCGTTCATAGCCAAAATTCCCCGGTGCGCTGCTGTTTGAAACAGTATCGCCACCTGCTAAGGGGGTGAGTTCGTAACTGACCGGAATGCTGACATTGGCGTCTTCATTTTTAACATCCCGTAAGGCTTGAGCGAGAAGAGTTTTCTTTTTAGCAAGGATCTTGTTTTCAACGTAGGCATCGTCTTCAAAATTCTTACGGATGTCTTCGATCTTTCCATCCCGTTCGTCAAGAAGTGCCTGTTTGACAGCCGGTTGCTTTTCGGCTTCCTGGATTCGATCCTCGTACTGCATCTGGATATTTTCCACTTGTTCCGACAAACTGCCGTAATGGCTTCGGTACGTCTCAATTTCGTCCGCAGAGACGGTCAGTTTCGCCTCCGCCTCCTCCATCGTAATCGGATTCAGAACGGTTTTCCCTAGCTCGCTATACACTTCCTCCATATGCTGATCGAACTGCGATGACTGGGTGTAACTTTTAAAGAGGACGGAAATGCCTTGGCTCGTAATGGTCACAAATCCGCTGAGGGCAATAGCGACGAGCAGCGCCCAGACAAACATCGGTATATAGCGTTTCATCAGGCCGTTCCTCCCTTGATCACTTGGATGAAATACGCAAGTGTCCGGCTCGTACGTTCATAGCCGCTGCTGGCAAGTTCCGTGATGTGCGGAAAGCAATACGCAAGACTGCAGACGGCGATGAGAATGGAAAGGACGGACCAGATCACCGCACTGTTATTTTTCGATTTTGTAGCCAACGCCCCACACCACCTTTACGTATCTCGGATTTTTCGGGTCCGCTTCGATTTTCTCGCGTATTTTCCGGATGTGGACAGCGACGATGTTTTCCGCGTTATACGCCTCTTCATTCCACACGCGTTCGTAGATTTCATTGATGGAGAATACCCGGCCCGGATGCTTCATGAGCAGTTCGGTGATCTTGAATTCGATCGGGGTCAGCCGGATGGGCGTCCCGTCGAGCATCACCGTTTTCGCTTCCTCGTCCAGCACCAGACCACCGACGGAGAGTGTCGAAGCCCCGCCGCTATACGTTCCGAGCTGCACATAACGGCGCAACTGCGACTTCACCCGGGCGATCAGCTCCATTGGCTGGAACGGCTTGGAAACATAATCGTCCGCGCCGACAGACAGGCCATGGATTTTATCGGATTCTTCAACTTTTGCACTGAGCATGATAATGGGGACATTTTGAGCTTCTCGAATTTTAAACGTTGCTGTAATGCCGTCCATATTGGGCATCATGATGTCAAGGATCAGCAAATGGACTTCTTCTGTTGCCAGCAGGTCCAGTGCTTCTCGTCCGTCCGCGGCTTTCAGTACTCGATATCCTTCGTTTTTCAAATAAATTTCAATTCCGTCGCGGATTTCCTTGTCATCATCCGCTACCAATATGGTCATGGCTGCCATGTTGTGCACCTCTTCCTTGCTCGATATCCTCATTGTAACAGGGACATCTTAACAATTGAGAAGGAAAAAAATGAAGAAATTCTTAAGAAGCAAGGAGAATGGATCTTTTGCAAGGGTGCATACTTCTAAAATGGAGGTGAGGAACGTGGAGAAGGAAGAAAAACGCAAGCACAAAGCGAAGCAGCTGGACCGTGAAGAATTTGGATTTGGAATGGATTTGAGTCCGGATGATTTCGATGTGATCGGGCAGAATGACGCGGCAAAGAAGCACAATCGGCAGACAGACAGCCTACAGACGAAAGGCGATCAGAAGAACCGGTGAGTGCAAACGAAAAAAACGGCCTGGAGGATATCCTCCAGACCGTTTTTCTATGCGTGATTACTTGTTGTCACGCTGTTTCGCACGTGCTTCTCCGCCTTTGCGTCCTGCTTCCGACTGACTCATCTTGTTCGTGCCAGAAGTGTCCTGGTTTGCACGGGCTTCGCCGCCTTTTTGTCCGATCTCTTCGTAGAACTCCTTGCCATGAGACTCAGAAGTGGCTTCGCCGCCTTTTTTACCGATTTCTTGGTAGAATTCTTTGTCATGCGTTTTCGCTGTTGCTTCTCCGCCTTTTTTACCTGCTTCTTCTACAGTCATTTTACCGTTGTTTTTTTCTTCAGCCATTGTTAATTCCTCCTCTGATTTTAGTGAATAGTTTTTAAAGTAGGGGTACGTACACAGACTGCCGTCAGCAGTGTTCAGTCTTACTTGTTGTTACGCTGGTTGGCGCGTGCTTCTCCGCCTTTTTTACCGGCTTCAGATTGGCTCATCTTGTTTGTGCCAGAAGTATCTTGGTTCGCACGGGCTTCTCCGCCTTTTTGGCCGATCTCTTCATAGAATTCCTTACCGTGGCTCTCGGAAGTCGCTTCGCCGCCCTTTTTACCGATTTCCTGATAGAATTCCTTATCATGGTTCTCAGCAGTAGCTTCGCCGCCTTTTTTACCGATTTCTTGGTAGAATTCCTTGTCATGATTCTTCGCTGTTGCTTCGCCGCCTTTTTTGCCTGCTTCCTCGAGAGTCATTTTGCCATTGTTTTCTTCTTTAGCCATGTGTAATTCCTCCTAGTTTTTTTATGATTTGTTCATATTTGTTATATTCCCGAAAACGATTCCTTCAAACCTTTTTAAGTATGGAACAGTAATTGTTTCGTACTGTTTATATTACTTATTGTTATTGCTCTGCTCCGCTCTTGCTTCTCCGCCCTTTTGTCCGATCTCTTCATAGAATTCCTTACCGTGGCTCTTGGCAGTCGCTTCGCCGCCCTTTTTACCGATCTCTTGGTAGAACTCCTTGTCATGATTCTTAGCAGTTGCTTCGCCGCCTTTTTTACCTGCTTCTTCGAGTGACATCTTACCGTTGTTGTTATCGTTAGCCATGTGTAATTCCTCCTAAAATTTAATAAGATTATGTTGCGTATCTGTTGTATTCCCACCCTATGCTATCTTAAACATTCAAGCTGTTTTTCAAGATAGTAAGAGTTGGAAATAGACCTTGTCTTTCCTGCCTGGCCTTTAGAAGGAATGCAAAAAAGGACCAAAGAGGGCTGTCCTCTTCGGTCCGCTGGTCATTTATCTGCTGCCTGTATTTGCATGTGTTTCCTCTCCGGATGTTGTGACGGGTTTCTTGGAAGAACGGAAGAAATCTGACCCCATCCGATTAATCCGCCGGCCAAGGCAGGAATTATCCAAGCAAAACCGCTTGCGCCAAATGGAAGGTAGCCGAGCGTGGTGTTGATGAACTCATCCATAATTCCGAAGCCCGCTGCTGTTTCGAGAAAGCTGACGAGAAAAGTCATCAGTATGGCTCCCCGATAGATTCCCACATACGGAATATACTTGTGAAAGACTCCGAGGATGACGAGTACGATGGCAATCGGGTACAGCAATGTGAAAATCCACATCGTGTAGTTGACAATCTTTTCAACGCCAAGCGTCGCGACTGAGGCAGAGACAACACAGATGATGGCGACCCAAGCTGTATAAGTGACACGCCGCCCGGTAATTCTTGTTAAAAACTCTGCGATGACCGCAATGACACCTATCGCTGACGTCAGGCATGCCAGTGCAATGACGATGGCAAGGGCGACTGCCCCGCCGCCACCAAGCATGCGGTTGATCAGTTCTTTCACAAGCGCCGTGCTTTCCATGCCTGCCGGCAGCTGGGCGCTGGCTCCTGCACTGATATACAGCAGGCCGCCATACACGATTAGCAGTCCTACTCCTGCCAGCACAATGGAGTGAATGGCGACTTTTTTTGTCTGTTTACCTTTATAGCCGTAATGCCGGATCGCCATGATGAAAATCGGCGCACATAAAATTCCAGTAATCACATCACCCGTCTGATAGGCACTGACGAACGCTTTTGAAAAAGCCATCGTAATTCCTGTATCCGCTGGCGTACCAAGCGGGAACAGCAGACCTTTCCCGACGATGAACAGCAGCAAAACCACGAGAATCGGCGTCAAATAGCGGCCGATCCGGTCAATGACGTTGGATTCGTCTTTTGCAAAGAAAAAAGAGATGGCGAAGAATGCCAAAATGGTGATAAACGAAGGGATTCCTGGAATCAATGCGGCCGTCCCAAGCTCATGCGTGGTGGCTGCCATTCTCGGAATTGTCACAAACACACCGATCCCTACCATAAGCAATAAGTTAAAGACAGCATAGAACCAGGGGCTAATTGGCTTTGTCAGGTTCTCAAATTTTCCGTCGGCCTGTAATATGGCCACTACTGCCAGCAGCGGCAGTATAATCCCGGTGATCGCAAAACCAAGCAGGGAAGCAAGCCATTGAGATCCACTTGCCAAACCAATGGTGGGTGGGAAAATCAGGTTTCCTGCACCAAAATAAAGAGCAAACAATGCAAATCCTAATATGACTGTATGCTGTATACGCTGCGTCATCGCTTTCACTCCTTTGAAATCGCTTTCAATCGCATTGTTCGAATATTTGCTACACCACTATAGCGCGATTGTTGAAAGCGAAAAAGAGGAGAAAATTTTCCCCTCCCCGGTAAAAATTATGAACGCATGCCGTACTTGTCGAGCTTATATTTCAACGATTGTTTTGAAATCCCCAGTTGCCGCGCAGTTTCCGCCAATACCCCATCGGCTTTTCGGTACTCCCTTTCAATCATTTTGTACTCCAACTCTTCCACTGCATCTCGGAGGGTACCTTCCATTTCGTGTCCGGCCTCTACTTGGGGCAGCGTCCCACCAAGGAGCGACAACGGGATATCTTCTGCCGTAATCCGTGGTCCACAGGCATGGTTGAACGCTGATTCGATCACGTTTCTCAGCTGTCGTATATTCCCCGGCCAATGGTAAAGCAGCAGATGGTCCAGCAGGATGTCGTCCACCCCCTCGATCCGCAAGTCCATCCGGCTGTTGTAAAAACGGATGAACGTATCGATAAACGGACGGATATCCTCTTTCCTTTGCTGCAGTTCTGGCAGGTCAATGCGCAGCACTGCCAGACGGTAGTAAAAGTCTTCTCTGAGCTGTTTACTGGCTAACAGTGACTCCGGCTCCTCATTGAGCGCTGATATGATCCGCAGATCGATTGCTATATCCAAGCTGCTGCCAATCCGCCGTACTCGCTTCTCACCAATCACCTTCAGCAATCTGGCCTGCATATCGCCAGGCAATAAATGGACTTCATCCAAAAACAAGGTGCCCCCTTGCGCTTTTTCAAGAAGTCCCGGCTGCCCCTCTTCCTCCATACCAAAAAGCGCCTGCTCCATTGCGCTCCCGATCAAGCTTCCGCAATCCAGAGAAATGAACGGATACGTAAAGCGGTCGCTTAAATTATGCAGGCTTTCCGCAATAACGTTCTTGCCTGTACCGGTTTTCCCGTACAGCAAGATCGTCGTATCGGACTTTGCAAAACGCGGCAGCTGTGCTTTCAATGTAGCCATTTCCGGACTCTCTGCAATAATGTCTTCTATAGTATATTGAGTTCCGTTTCTCCGGTAAAGTTGGTGTCCGGCATAGCCTTCCGTATGTTCGATATGTTCCTTATCAAAAAAATGGGTGGAAAATTCAATCGCTCCGTAAATTTGCCCGTTTTCTACAATGGAGAATGTCGAACTTTTCGACGTATAGGCACTGCCTGTCTTCGTAATCAGCCGCTGCTCAATATCCGTCATCGCCTGACCTGTCTTCAGAACAGTCATAATGGTACTGTCCGCTTCTGCCAAGTTTTCATAGAAACTCAAGATATTCTGGCCGATGAAGTCTTCCGGGCGGTGTCCAAGCTTAATGAGGATGGAGAGATCCGCCACGTCATAATAGAGGGTGTCCCCGTCACGATTGACGACAAGTACATTGTCATACGACCCCAGCAATTCCGGACGCTTTCCAAACAATTGCTCCATGAGGCGCCTCCTGTTCCGATGCATCGTTTCCCTTAAGTTTACCCGACACCAGCCCGCCTTACAATTGCCAGGACCCTGTACGAAATGGGGGTTCGGTGGTAAACTGGAGAGCGTTCGAAATCCGTGGTTCGAAATCCTCCCACGAAAAAAAACTAAGGAGCTGCTCATCAGATGAAAACCAAATCCATTGCAATCAGCGGGATTGTTGGTGCGCTTTATGTGGCCGTCATGATTGTTCTCGCACCCTTCGGCTTCACCAATGTCCAATTTCGGCTGGCCGAAATCTTTAATCATCTAGTTGTCTTCAACAAGAAATACTTCGTCGGCATTGTCGTCGGTGTATTTGTTTCCAATTTACTCTTATCGGATGTCGGCCCGCTTGATTTGATTTTCGGAGTCGGCCATACGATCATTTCTTTAAGCATTACGATATTCCTCGTACGGAAAGTGACGGATCCAGTGAAGCGAATGCTGGTCAACACGGCTGTCTTTACGTGTACGATGGCGATCATCTCTTGGCAGCTGCACCTAGTGCTCGGCTTCCCGTTCTGGATGACGTGGGGCTACCTGGCCATCAGTGAGTTCGTTGTCATGGCCATCGGGATTCCGCTCATGTACGCGCTGAACAAACGGATCCACCTTGCAAAACTGATTTGACGGAGGCATGGGGATGTATTTGACCATTGAAGAAACTGCTGAGAAACTAGGCATGCCGGTTGAACAGGTGTTTCGGTATGTGCGAAATCGGAAAATCCGTGCTGTTCATGATGGGTCCAGCTGGCTGATCAATGAAGACCAGTTCGGCCTGTACTTCGAGCAGCTGGAGCAGCTCAAGTTGCAGATTGAGGAGTGGCGTAATGAGCCCATTCCCCCTGATCGCGATATAAAAGATGAAGACTGAACTATAAAGTGCCTGCCGAGGGAGCTCGGCAGGCACTTTTTTTCATGGATCTTCTACTAAAATAAAAACAGTAGGAGCTCGAGGAATGAACGATCCACGGGTTTATGAGCGATTTTCTCGTTTTATGAGCGATTCTCATGGTTTATGAGCGCTTTCTCTAATTTATGAGCGATTCTCACGGTTTATGAGCGCTTTCTCTGATTTATGAGCGATTCTCACGGTTTATGAGCGCTTTCTCTGATTTATGAGCGATTCTCACGGTTTATGAGCGATTCCCAAGGTTTATGAGCGTTATCTCTGATTTAAGAGCGATTCTCACGTTTTACGAGCGCTTTCTCTGATTTATAAGCAATTCCCATGTTTACGAGCGCTTCGCCTGATTTATAATCGATTCCACAGACTTTGTAACTTCCGTCCAATACTCCAGTTCACAAATAAAAAAACACCTGGTTTCCAAATGAGGAAACCGGGTGCGGTGAGGTTAGGCGTTGACCAACACAGCTTTTTCGATTGCCTGCTTCAGATCAGCGATGATATCGTCTGCAGATTCCAGGCCTACTGATAAACGGATGAGTTCCTCAGTGACGCCGGATTTAACCAAGTCTTCTGCCGAGAGCTGTTGATGCGTCGTGGACGCAGGGTGAATGATGAGCGACTTCGCATCACCGACATTGGCCACATGAGACCAGAGCGATACGTTGTCGATGACGCGTCTGCCGGCGTCGCGTCCGCCTTGGATGCCGAACACGATGATCGAGCCTGCGCCGTTTTTCAAATACTTTTTCGCAAGCGCTGCAGTCGGGTGGTTTTCGAGGCCGGTGAATGTCACCCATTCAACAGACGGATGCTCCGATAAGAATTCTGCTACTTTTTGTGCATTTTCCCCGTGGCGCTGGATCCGCAGATGGAGCGTTTCCAAGCCTTGCAGGAAGTTGAACGCACTGTCCGGATCGAGACACGGCCCGAAATCCCGGAGTCCCTGTACCCGGAGTTTCGTCGCGAATGCAGCGCCTGCCGTGTCGATACCGTAACGCAGACCGTGGTACGTTTCGTCGGGTTCCGTAAAACCCGGGAACCGTCCCTGCGTCCAGTCGAATTTGCCGGCGTCGACGACAACGCCGCCGATCGTCGTACCGTGACCGCCGATCCACTTCGTTGCCGAATGGATGACGACATCTGCCCCGAATTCGATCGGATTGCATCCGTATGGGGACGCAAATGTGTTGTCGATCAGGAGCGGAATGCCGTTTTCGTGAGCGATGTCTGCGACTCTTTCAATGTCGAGCACTTGCAGACTCGGATTGCCGATCGTCTCAGCAAAAATCCCTTTTGTCTTTTCCGTAATCGCACTGCGGAAGTTTTCCGGGTCAGATGAATCGACAAATTTTACCGTGATGCCGTATTTCGGCAGGCTTGTGGCGAACAAGTTGTACGTTCCGCCGTACAGATTAGCGGCTGCAATGATTTCATCCCCCGCTTCGGCAATGTTGAGGATAGAGAACGCGATTGCCGCCATGCCGGATGACAGTGCCACAGCCGCTGTACCGCGTTCAAGCTGTGCGATACGCTCTTCAAACACTGCGACGGTCGGATTTGTGATCCGCGTATAGATATTGCCGGCTTCATGCAGGGCGAACAGGTTTTTCGCCTGCTCCGTGTCTTTGAATACGAACGAAGTCGTCCGATGGATCGGAACGGCACGGGATCCTGTAGTTGGATCGGGTTGCTGGCCACCGTGTAAAAGCTGTGTTTCAGGTTGTAAATTTGTCATGTACCTAACCTCCGGAAGATAGTTTTGATGGAACTGTGCACACCGGACGGGTGATGGGGAAACTAAAAAGGCCCCCTTCTGAAATTAGAAGAGGACCTGCCATTGCTGGCACTTCCCCTTATCTTTCAGACCGCTGTAACAGGATCTGTAGGAAGTAGCACCTTTGCAAGCTGGTCTGCTTGCTGGTTGCCGGGCATCGTAGGGCCTAGTCCCTCCGCCGCTCTTGATAAGAGTTTGTGACTTATTCAGTTTTCCATCTTGGAATTGACTATACAGGCTTCAGATTTGAAAGTCAACAGGTAACTCAAAATTATTTGATAGTTTTGCAATTGACTAATCTAATCTCTTGTCAGCACAGCATTTCAGCAAAAATAAAAAAAGCCCGGTTGCAAAAAAACCGGGCCCTCGTGTGAATGTCCTGCTTATTGAGCTGCGCCGTAGAAAATTTGGCCGCCTTTCAGATTGACGATTTTAAGCATACCTGTCCGTTTTACATAGATGCTTTTGAATTGACCTTGACCCTTGGCATCTTTCAGCAAAATGGTGCGCTGGTTGTAATTGTCCGAAACAACGGCTGGAGTCAGAGCGCTCAAGTCGACATGTGCTGCAAGTGTGCCGTATTCAGGAAGGCTGCTGATCGTGCTGGCTGGCTGTTCCGGTTTTGCCACTGGCTTCTGTTCAGGTTTCGCTTCCGGAGCTGGTGCAGCTGTATCTGCAGTCACCGTCGTTTGAAGAAGGACACCGCCACCCTTCACGTTAACAACTTTCAACAAGCCTGTCTTCTTCACGAAAATACTTTTATACTGCGTACGTCCGTAGCTGTCGGAGAAAAGGATCACCCGGTTGGACACGTTGTCCTCAGTCACACGTGACGTGAAAGCAGCCGGATCGATGACAGTCGAGATGGATGCATATTCAGTCAGACCTGTAATGTCCTGATTCACTTGCTGCGCTGTCTGGATGTGCGAATAAGAACTCTGACCATCTGCCTGCTGTCCTGCGTGAGCGTACGTGGCTGCCTGGGCACCTCCTGCGGAAATCATCAGTGCGCTTACTGCTGTAATCAATGTCTTTTTCATCTTGTTCCTCTCCTTTTCCTGTTGGGATACTTATATCATAGCCCGGCCTTCTGAGAGTTCCCTGTGATGGAAATTAGGAGATGATGAGAAAAACAAAGAGTAATTCTAATGTTTAGGGGACGAAAAAAGAGCCGGCTGTTATCGGCTCTTGACGAGTAGATCGACCGCTTCCTTCACGAGCGCCTCTTTTGCTTCTGGTGAATCGGTGAGTTCCTCGTTTTCCATGCAGCTGATCAGATTTGTGCTGACAATCAGACCGATTGTCCGGTCGATCGCCGAACGCGTCGCAGATAACTGAGTGATGACGTCCTTACAGTCATCTTTTGCTTCGATCATACGGAGCACTCCCCGTACCTGGCCTTCGATCCGCTTCAGCCGATTTACAACCTTTGTATCGTATTCCATCTGTACATGCCCCCTCTCTTCTCCTCACTTTATACCCCTTCCCGTATGAGGTCAACAGATTGCTTCCCTGGTAAATTAGAACAGCGCGAAATTGTTCGAATTATGTTATACTTATCTATGTTATTTCGTGTTCCAAACCATCGGGGCCGACCGCTTAACACTGTCTGTACACTGAATGGCCGTGGGTCTTCACCATTCGAACAATATCGAAGCAGACCAGAGGAGGGAATCGTTTGGCTTTTCCGCGTAAGGAACATCCTGTATCCGACTTCATTGCAGCCCGCTATATCGGTGAGAAGATTTCTTTCATCCGAAACGGGGTTTACGTGTTCGGCACCATCCACAAAATATTGGAGAACTCCGTTATTGTGGAGATTTCCGAAAAGGATGCCGAACAAATCGGCGCTGCCTCTTCATTGACGGTCGTCGCACACAAGAACTACACGGTCGTCTGACCGGATAAAAAGCCGTATCGGCAGCGCATCCGCGAACTGCCGATTTTGCTGTCCCGCTTTTCAAGCGCGGGCATCTCGCAGAACGAATTTACATACAATTGAAAGGGGATTTCCTTACATTATGAAAGAACAAGTACTCGAACGGTTCATCCGCTATGCGAAAGTCAATACCGAATCAGATGACAGCAGCACTGCGACACCTTCCACTGCCTGCCAGTGGGACCTGCTGCATCTGCTGAAACAGGAGCTGGAAGACCTGCAGCTGGAAGACATCACACTGGACGACAATGGGTATCTGTTTGCAACCCTGCCGTCCAATACGGACAAAGACGTTCCGGTCATCGGGTTCCTCGCGCACGTCGACACGTCTCCCGACTACTCGGGCAAGGACGTCAATCCTCAGCGACATGATAATTACGACGGACGGGACCTCGTGCTGAATGACAACACGACGCTGTCAGCCGAGCGGTTCCCGGAACTGAACAATTACATCGGACAGACGCTCATCACGACGGACGGCACGACGCTGCTCGGTGCCGATGACAAAGCGGGAATCGCTGAAATCATGACAGCGATGGCCTATTTGCAGGAACACCCGGAGGTCAAGCACGGCAAACTGCGTGTCGCCTTCACGCCGGATGAAGAAATCGGACGCGGGCCGCATGCGTTCGACGTCAAAGCATTCGGTGCGGAATTCGCCTATACAATGGACGGCGGGCCTCTCGGAGAGCTTCAATATGAAAGCTTCAACGCTGCGGGTGCGCGTGTCACATTTTACGGAACGAATGTCCATCCAGGAACTGCCAAAGACAAAATGGTGAACTCCATTTTGCGTGCGCAGAAATTCCAGGCCGCCATGCCTGCCGATGAAGTGCCCGAACTGACGGACGGACGCGAAGGGTTCGTCCATTTAATGCATCTTGCGGGTTCTGTCGAAAAAACGGAACTCGACTATATCATCCGATACTTCGACAAAGAAACGTTCGAAGCACGGAAGCAGCTGTTCCGCGATACGGTCGGCCGGATGCAGACGGAATACGGTGCAGACGCTGTCACACTCGAGCTTGAGGATCAATACTACAATATGGGTGAAAAGATCACTCCTCACATGGAAATCGTCGAAGTCATCGGAGAGGCCTTCGGTAAACTTGGGATCAAACCCGTTATCGAACCGATCCGAGGTGGTACGGACGGATCCCAAATTTCCTACATGGGCATCCCGACGCCGAATATTTTTGCCGGCGGGGAGAATTTCCACGGCCGCTATGAATTCGTTTCCGCAGAGACGATGGAGAAAGCGGCGCAAGTCATCATCGAAGCCGTGCAGCTGTACGAAGCACGCGCATAAGGAGGCAGCGGCATGAAAGGGATCTGGCTCGGCGTATTAGCTGCCTTGTTTTTCGCGGTGACGTTCGTCCTGAACCGCTCCATGGAACTGGCAGGCGGCAGCTGGATGTGGAGTGCCTCGCTGCGCTACTTTTTCATGGTGCCGTTCCTTTTCGCCATCGTCGGTATACGAGGAGGGCTGAAGGCGGTGGGCCGTGAGATGCGCGCCCGTCCATGGCCGTTTTTCGGCTGGAGCACTGTTGCATTCGTGCTGTTCTACGGCCCGCTCACCTTTTCCGCCGCCTATGCACCCGGCTGGCTGCTAGCCGGAACGTGGCAGCTGACGATCGTTGCAGGTGTCCTGCTCGCGCCTTTCTTTTACTTGACCGTCCGAACACCAGCGGAGGAGCATAAGGTGCGGCAGACGATACCGGTCCCGTCGCTCCTCATCTCCCTCGTCATCCTCGCGGGTGTCGTGCTCATCCAGATTCCGCATGCCCAGTCGGTCACAGGAAAGGCGCTCCTGCTCGGCACATTGCCAATCGTTGTGGCGGCTTTCGCCTATCCGCTCGGCAATCGGAAGATGATGGAACTGCTCGGCGGCTCGCTCGATACGTTCCAGCGCGTGCTCGGCATGACGCTCATGACGCTGCCTGTCTGGATTATCCTCGCAGGTTATGCCTGGCTGACGGTCGGTCTGCCGTCGGAGAGCCAGCTGTTCCAGTCGCTCATCGTCGGCGTCAGTTCGGGCGTCATCGCAACGACGCTGTTCTTCATGGCGACCGATCTCGTGCAGCATGACCAGGGACGGCTCGCGGCGGTCGAAGCGACGCAATCGCTCGAGCTCCTGTTCGCGATGCTCGGGGAAATGCTGCTTCTCCACATGGCGCTGCCGGGACCTGTCTCACTGGCCGGTACAGCCATCATCATCATCGGCATGTCGCTTCACAGCTGGCAGACGTCTCTTGCAGCGAAACAGCAGATCCCTGAATCTACGTGAAAAACTGTCCAAACGTCAAATGCGTTTTGGACAGTTTTTTTCGTCATTGGGCAGCTTCATAGGCGCCGAGCAGTTCGACCGCCTCTTCTGCGAGCGACGTGTCGATTGCTTTGTCAAAATCGATTTCACCCTGGATGGCACCATTCGCTTTGTATGTCTCATATTGCTTTTTAATGTCATCGATGAACATCTTGCCGTCCGGATCGAGACCGGTCACGAAGACTTTATCCCACAACTCGGCATCTTTAAGTGCAGTGTGCTTCACCATGATGTCGATAATCTCGTCTTCTTCCACTTCTTCGAAGAAGGCGTCGTTATAATCGCGCACTCCTTTCAAGTAAGCGGCCATGAAGCGCAGGGACAGTTCTTCGTCCTCCATAAATTGCGGGGAGGCAAGCACCATCGCGATTTGGGATTCCGGTGCATAGTCCGTCGTGTCTCCGAAGCGCACATGGAACCCATTTTCGATTCCCTGCGCGATGAGCGGTTCAATGCTTAAAGCGGCATCTACCGTACCGGAGTCGAGGGCGCCGAGCATCGCACCAAAGTCAGCGATGTGGACGTATTCGACATCGTC
The DNA here is from genome assembly GCA_032099885.1 of Sporosarcina sp. Taxonomy (GTDB): domain Bacteria; phylum Bacillota; class Bacilli; order Bacillales_A; family Planococcaceae; genus Sporosarcina. The sequence goes on along the minus strand of DAMDKL010000018.1, from coordinate 36,892 downwards.
CTCCGTGAGGCCGGCGTGTTTCAGCATTTCTTCGTAAATGTATCCGTCAATCGAGTTGCGGGAAGAGACCGCAATTTTCTTCCCTTTGAAATCCGGGTATTCCCGGATGACGTCTTTCATATGGTTGCCGATGACGAATGAGAAATACGATTCGCCCGGCATGTTATGTCCTTTGTCGGCGATGATACGCACATCGATTCCTTGCGCAATGGCGTTGAAGAAGGACGCTGTCGACACACCGCCGGCGATTGAGACTTCCCCGGCAGCCAAGGCCGGCAGCATGTCATCGCTGTTCGCAAAGTCGGTGAATTCCACGTCGATGTTATAGTCTTCGAAATAGCCCCGTTCCTTTGCGATATAGAATCCCGCCCCTGACGCAGCACCGTCTTCGGCTATGACAACTTTCGTTCGCTTTTCAAGAGGACCGAGCGTCCCCTCTTCCGTTTCGTCAACGGGTTTCGTGACCGGTTTTGTCTCCGGCCCTTTCTCCCCGCAGCCGCCGAGAGCCAGTGCGGCACCGATCACCAGGGCGAGCCCGCCTGCTTTCATCCACTGTTTCACACGCTTCCCCTTCCGTCATGTTCTTGTTTTCTGGACTTCCTGCTGCAAGTGTTTCCAAATGTCGACAAACTGGCCGGCAAGTTCCGGGTCTTTTCGGATCTCTTCAATCTTACGAGGACGCGGGCGATCGATCCTCACTTCCTGGATGATCGTGCCTGGCTGTGCGCTCATGAGAAGAATTCGGTCGCTGAGCATCAGCGCTTCGTCGATGCTGTGGGTGATGAACAACACTGTCTTCTTCGTCTCTGACCAGATCGACAGTAATTCCTCCTGGAGGATGAATTTGTTCTGTTCATCGAGCGCTGCGAACGGTTCATCCATCAGCAGGATTTCAGGATCATTCGCGAACGCCCGGGCGATACTCACCCGCTGTTTCATGCCGCCCGACAGTTCACTCGGGTACAGATGGGCAAACTTCGACAGTCCCGTCTTCTCCAAATAGTAGGCAGTCTGTTCCGCGATTACTGACTTCGGCGCTTTCCGCATCTCCAGGCCGAAGGAAACATTGTCTTTCACAGTCATCCACGGCAGAATGCCTTTTTCCTGAAATACCATGGACTGCAGCGGCCGCGCACTCTGTTCGGCATGAATTTTTAACTCGCCTGCACTTTGTGTCTCGAGGCCGGCGAGTATACGCAGCAGTGTCGTCTTGCCGCATCCGCTCGGTCCGACGAGGCAGACAAATTCGCCTTCCCCGACATCCAGGGAAATGTCTTGAAGCGCCGTGACACTCCCTGTCTTCTTTACAAACACTTTTGTCAAACCGTGCAGTTCAATTTTTGGATTCATCCGTTCACCTCCAAGGCAGCAATTTTTTCTGCAGGCCGCGCAGCAGCAAGGAAAAGACATACCCGAAAAACGAAATCATGATGAGCCCGACAAACATGTTTTGCAAAAGGAATGCTTTGTATGATGTCCAGATCAGATAACCGATGCCGGACGTGGCGCCCATCATTTCGGCAGCGACAATAGTGAGCAGGGCAATCGCCTGCCCCATCTGGATGCCTTCCAGCATGACCGGCAATGCACCGGGAAGAGCGATCTTGAAGAAGAACTGCGATTTGCTTGCGCCATAGTTGTTTGCAACATCCAAGTAGATCTTGTCGATGCTGAGCACGCCCGCCGCAGTATTGATGACGACCGGGAAGAAAACGCTGCCCGCGATCGTGACGACTTTCGACAGATCGCCGATTCCGAACAGGATGATGATGATTGGCAGCAGGGCAAGCGTGGGGATCGGCATGAGTGCCATGACGAGCGGCGAGACGAAGTGCCGGACCGGTGTGTAGAGTCCCATCAGCAGACCGATCAGGATCCCCGGGATGACACCGGCCAAGAAACCGAGGGCAATGCGGTACAGCGATACACCGACGTGCTCGGTAATCGCGCCATTCAGCAGCATTTCCCAGAACGTCGTGACAATCGCGGTCGGCGGCGGGAAAAACCGGATATCGAGCCCGCCAGTGCGCGACAGCAGTTCCCAAAGGGCGAGCAGGAAGACTGGCGAGACGATTGTCAGCAGTTGCTGAGCCCGCGCCTTCGCCTGCCTCCGTTTCCATTCGGTGCGCTCGATCTGCACCGGGTCTTGCGTTGTTTTCACTGGATGAGTCACGTTCACCACCTCACCTTACTCTATGCGTTCGCCTGGATTTCGGATGGGCAGCTGCTCAAGGGCGCCAAAAAAAGCCTGCATCCGGGTAAGGATGCAGGCTTGTGAGCTAGACTGTCTTGGTTGCCGTCTCTTTGATGTCTTTCCTGGCTGCGTAAATGTTGGCCACGATGACTTTGGCAACACCATATACAGGAACGGCCAGGATGATTCCGACAAACCCCGCAATGTTCCCTGCCGCAAGCAGGAGGGTGATGACAGTGAGCGGATGGATGTCGAGCGATTTCCCCATAATGTTCGGCGTGATGAAGTTACTGTCGATCTGGTTGGCCGCAAGCGTGATGACCGCAACCCAGATGACCATCTTTGGATCTTGCGTGAACGCAATGAGGATCGCCGGCATGACAGCAATCCACGGTCCGAGAAACGGAATGAGGTTCATGAACAGCGTGAAGATTGCGATGAGCAGCGCATACTGCAGGCCGATGATCCAATAGCCGATCAGGATAATCGTCGCAAGGATTGCACTGATCAGGAACTGCCCCTGAATATAGCTGCGGAGCACGTGGTCGATGTCCTCGATTGTCTTCTTGACCCAAGCCCGGCGTTTCCCACTGAAATACTTATAGATATTCGGCGCCAGTTTCTCGTGATCCTTCAGCATGAAGATGAAGAAGAAGGGAACGAGAACCAGCAGGACGATCGCCTGGACGAGCGACTGGATAAACGTGACGACCCATCCTCCGAATTTCAGCAAATACGACTGCAGTTTGTTGGCCGCACTGTTCAGCGATTCCTCAATTTGAGGAGGCAGATCCTTTTTCTGCTCGAGCGCTACGTCTTTCAGATGCACAAGTTCACTCGTAATCTTCGGCGTGTTATCCACGAGGTTGTTGACTTCCTTGGCGATCGGCGGGTAGACGAGCGCGGAAAATGCATAGAGTCCCCCTGCCAAGATAGCCAGGATGATCAGGATCGTTCCCCATCTCGGGACTTTGCGCTTCTCCAGGAAACGCTGGATCGGCTCCGTCATGTAATAGAGCACGCCGCCGACGATGAGCGGCAGGATGATCGCTTTGGCGATGATGCCGATCGGCGCGAAGATGTAGTTGATCTCCAGGAAGAACTTGATGATGAGCAGGGCGAGCAAAATGGCGACGCCCGTCTGGAACCACAGTTTCTTTGTCACACGGCAGCCTCCTTTCCTCCAATTTTTGTGTACTTTTCATTAGTATACGAGTTTCCCCCTGTGCTGTCGAATATGCATGCATGGAAAAACGAGCTCACCCTTTCCAACCAGGGCAGAGCTCGTTTCTTGGTCAGTCCCGCATCTCTAAGTACGAGAGTGACACTTTCAGGTTCGCATTGCGCTCGCGGATCGCATCGAGCAGCGCCTGGTCTTTTGTGTCCGTTTTACTGCGGATTGCAAATGTATACAAAATCATCGTGCCAAGATTCGTTGTCTCCACTTGGCGAAGCTGATAGAAGTCCGTTTTGTCTTCCAGAATATCATCCAGCAGGTTTTCGTGATTCAAGTTTTCCGGCACCGTCACTTTCAGCAGCTGCGTGTCCTTCCCCTTGCCGTAGTCGACTTTGTACAGCAGGTAGAAAATCAGGCTGGCGAACAGTGTCAGGGCGATGGCGAGCGGAAACTGGAACAGCCCCGCTGTCATGCCGACACAAAGGCCGAAGAAGATATAGGAGATGTCCTTCGCGTTGGTGACCGCACTCCGGAAGCGGATGAGGGAGAACACCGCGAACAGGCCGAACGCCACACCCGCATTATCGCTGACGACATTCATCACGACCGACACGACGACACTCATCATGATGATCGTATGGACGAATGCCTGCGAATACCGCTCCCCTGTGAACGTGATCTGGTACACTTTCGTAATGACTAAACTTAAGATGAACGCCAGCGCCATCGCGATAAGGCTCATCCAGACGGTCGGTGCCCCTTCTACTCCATTAGATGTAAACAAGCTCGTGATCTGATCCATCTTCCATTCCTCCAATTGTAGGTTCTTCCAGTTGTTTCGGTTCCGTGTATCCTGCCTGCGGGAGCAGATCCCCACTCAGCAGTTCCATGCTTGTGCAGAATTTCGACGCACTGCGCTGTTCACATTGCAGTGTCTGCAATATACGCGCGAGCCAGAGCGGCACCGCATGATCCACTTTCACTTCCAATACGACCAAGTCGGGGTCGATGAAATGCTCGCCGTACGGCCCATGCTCGATGTGCAGATCGTCTTTCCGGCATCGCAAGTCGAAGTCGAACGTGATGCGCAGTTCCGGATCGGTCACTCCATGCAGCGCGTGCCGGCTGTAGCTGACGACCATTTCCGGTTTGAGATTGTAATAATGGCGGAAGTAGTCGATTTCCTTCATGACTTGACGGTTCGACGTTGCGTAATCGGACAGATCCGTTTTGCCTTCATCCGCCAGATACCGGTACGCTTCCCTCAGCGGCAGCAGCATGCGCCGTTTGTTCACGACCTTTTTATGTTTCTGCTTTACTTCGAAGAAAGCTGTACTGTCCATGTCGGCGTCATCATAGACACGCAGACGCAGTTTCTGACGGTACTTCAGCTTATTTTTTGTCTCGAAGTAGATGGTCTTGTCCGGGCTGTCGAAATACAGGCTCGTGACGGAATACTTTCCCGCTGTCCCATTTTTGTCATTGCGCATGCGGGGACCGATCTGCTCGACCAGCTGCGCATACTGCCGGCGTGTTATCAGGTATTTCTGTTCTTTCCTGCAAAAGATCTCAATCGCCATCGTGTTCCCTCTCTTTCCTCCTGATTTCCTTGTGATGTCTACTTTACAGGGGAAAGATGGGAAACCGCTGATGATTCCATTAGAGAATGGTGAGAATGGCGATGGAACGGGAGATGGGGGGACGGGGCTGGGTTTATGAGCGGTTTTTAGGGTTTATGAGCGCTTTCTGTGATTTATGAGCGATTC
>DAMDKL010000018.1:0-31655 GCA_032099885.1 Sporosarcina sp. | reverse complement strand
CCCGGGTTTATGAGCGCTTTCCATGATTTATGAGCGATTCCCCGGGTTTATGAGCGCTTTCCATGATTTATGAGCGATTCCCCGGGTTTATGAGCAATTCTCGTGGTTTATGCCCGACCTCCTCCTCTTTCATGACAAATTCCTCTTCTATACGCAGGCTGTCTGCGTCACTGGCACCTCAGCTCCCAATCGATCGTGAAGTCGCGGGTTTGAGTGGACAAAATGGGGGAAACTAAAATGACAAATTCCTCTTCTATACGCAGGCTGTCCGCGTCACTGGCACCTCAGCGCCCAATCGATCGTGAAGTCGCGGGTTTGAGTGGACAAAATGGGGGAAACTAAAGGAATAGACTATACCGGAGGAGGCAATACATGATGAGAAAGAAATTAGCTCTTGCAGCAGTTGGTCTCGGTGCGGCCTACCTGATGCGAAACAAAGATGCACGCGAGAAGATGTCGAAGCAGTTTTCGGACTTTGCCAATACACCATTGCGCGGTGACAAGAACAAAACCAACAGCACTTCCCACCAGACAGCACAAGCACATAAGTAAAAGAAAAACCGTTTCCCGGCAAAGGAAACGGTTTTCTTATGCAGTAATTGAATTTTCTGCCGATGTATAAGAAAAGGAGGTGATTGATATGCTGGGGCACTGGCAGGCGGCCGGAATGTCCATCATACGCAATATCAATACACAACAGACAATAGCAGCTACAAGTATGTTGCGGATCTCTACCGGTAAGCGCATTAATAGTGCAGCTGATGATCCGGCAGGACTTGCCATTTCAGAGAGAATGCGCGGGCAAATCCGCGGGCTTGTGATGGCACAGCGTAATATTCAGGATGGGATTTCTATGATCCAGACGGCAGAAGGGGCGCTCAATGAAACTCATGCCATGCTGCAGCGCATGCGGGAGCTGAGCGTCCAGGCGTCAAACGGGACACTCAGCGATGAAGACCGAAAATTGCTGGACCAGGAATTCCAGCAGCTGAAAGAGGAAATCCAGCGGACGTCCAAAGATACCGAGTTCAACACGAAACCATTGCTTGACGGGTCTGCATCGGAAATCAAGATTCAAGTCGGCGCTAATGCAGGCCAGACAATTTCCATGCAAATCGGTGGAATGGGAACCGTTGACTTACGACTGGACGACGCCTCGATTGCTACACAAGAGGACGCTGATAAAGCAATTGGCCTCTTGGATAATGCCATCCAATCCGTCTCGTCGGAGCGCGGAAAACTCGGGGCTCTGAGCAATCGCTTAGAACATGCGTATTCAAATGCCATGAGCATGGAAGAAAACCTGACTGCAGCAGAATCCCGAATCCGTGATGCCGACATCGCAAAGGAAATGATGGCTCTGACAAAAGCAAACATCCTGGCCCAGGCCGGGCAATACGTGCTGAGTCTGCACATGCAGCAGGCGCAATCTGTTCTGCAGCTGCTGAAACAATAGCTTTTCGTGAACCGGGAGTATTAGCCGGCAGCATCACGCAAGGCGATTCTCGAATCCGAGGATCGGAATCCGATCCTCCTCCACAAGGACTTCAGAGAGCGGCAGTTCAATCATATAAGCATCGCTCCCGTACGGCAGAACAGCGACTTTTTTCGCGGCAAACGGGTTGTGGGTGACAAGTTTCACCAGCCCGGTCCTGCCGTCCGTCCCTTCGATGGCGAAGCGGTGGCCATTGACAACCGCATACGGTACAATCTCGTAGGCATCTTCAAGTTCCCGCGTTTCAACTGGCCGGACAAACGACGAACGTGTACCTCCCATGGGGGTAAATCCTTTCTCTAAATCTGCAGCATCCATTGTCGTCAAATAGATCTGCCGGTTTCTTGAACTGATTTCATACTCGTTCCCTTTCCAGCGAGCGAATCTTCCTCTTCGAATCATCCCGTCACCTCCGAGCTATGAAGTTCCCTATCTATCTATAAGTATACAGTCAATACTGAGTGTTCAATAGACATGATTCTTCCTATTTCTCACTAAGTGCGAAGACTTACGCACTGCCGCACATTTAGTAGGTAGTAACTATACCCCGATCGGCATTGAGTTTAACCTGCAGGCTGCAGGGGTATAAAGAGACTATTACTGCACAGGGAGGTTTTTTGAATGAGTGAAGACCACGGTTTTTCAGATAAAGTCAAAGGTGCTGTCAACAAGGTAAAAGGCGAAGCAAAAGACCAGTATGGAAATGCAACAGGTGATATTGGAAAACAGGCAGAAGGAAAATTCGACAAGATTAAAGGCGAAGCACAGAAAGAAGTCGGCAATTTCAAAGACGACCGAGACCGCCGTTGAACACTTAGCATCCTGAATAGAGCTGTGCAAATTCCGGACAGACGCCCGGAGCTTGCACAGCTCTTTTGCAGTTGCCGTTTTCCCTCACACAGGAAACCCGCCGGCCAGCAGCCGGACGGTCATAAATGATTGGTGTTAATACGCGGGTACCGGCCTGCGTTTTCTTCTGCCTGTACGTCTTCTTCCGCATTTTCAAGCGGCATTCCGCTGTTTGTCGTTTCCCCTGCACTGTCGAATGGTGAAGGTGCTGATCTGTCGGTCTGCCTTCCTGCCGGGTCATGGTGCTTCGGTGTTTCCGGATCATCCATTACAAATAGGGCGACACCGCCGTTTTTGACTTCATTGTAGAAAGCCTGTGTCTGCTGCTCGTTGAACCCGAGCTGATCGAACGCCTCTTTTGCAGGCTCTGCGTCCGTGAAGAGGAATTTCATGCGTGTGAGCCATCCATCCTGTTCGCGTGTGGGCAGGACAATGTCCGTCTGGTCCTCCAGCTCACGATCGTTGTCCTCTGTATTCGAAACCGCGAAGATCTCGTCCTTCGTGTAGCCGAGCGACTTCAGTTCCGTGATCTTGGCCAGCACGACGTCACTTGACTGGAACGTGCCGACATACCGTTTCCGTCTCATGGTTCCCTTCACATCCCTTCAAAATTTACAGCTCTCGTTACAGTAGCTATTCCCCTTAATGTACAAATTAGAAACCATTACGGCGGAAGGTTTATTTTTTGCGGTTAGGTGAATACTGTTAGTATCAACTATTAAGGAGTGAACGCTTGGATGGACGTTAAAGGCAAAGTGGAAAGCGAATTGCAGAGCATGGACAGTGAGAAGAAAGAGGACATCCTGAACAACTTCAACCGTTTCAAGTCGTATTTGGCAGACCAGGTGGCTAAGGGTGAAAAGTTAGGGCTGAACGAGAACCAGCTGACAAAAGCGACTGAGCTGGTGGCAAGCTACCTCGCGAAACACGAAGAACCGAAAAACCGCGAGCAGAATGTCCTGCAGGAACTCTGGAAAGTCGGAGACAAAGACGAACAGAAAGCACTGTCCAGCCTGTTGCTGAAACTCGTCAAAGCGGAGTAACTCCTGTCAGGAGGGCGATCACCATGGAAGAGAAGAAAAAACCGTTCACAGCCGATGATCGGAAAGAAGTCGTCGAACCATACATGGACAATCCGGAGGGCATCAAAACCGACAAGGAATCCTTGTTCGACATGCACGAGGACATGCAGACAGTCGATGCTATCCCGATGGAAGACTCCCGGCTGGATTGGGACGATGAAAAGCAGGTAAATCATCGGGAGACAAAAAACAACTCGCAGTCGGAAGAGGAATTCGAAAATCGTTAATGAACAAAGCAAACACAGGGAGCAACTGGCCCTGTGTTTTTTATTTCCCGGGGAATAAACGTTCCTAAGATAAGGTTACTGTTGCTTTGCAACTGTGCGGATAACCCCGTAAAATAGGACGGAGAATGAAGAAGCGATATGGAGAGGGGCTTTTTTATGTTGCAGGAACGGCTATATTACCAAGATCCATACCAGACGAGCTTCACGAGCGTTGTCACCCAGCAGGGCATGGATGAACTGGGACGTCCATTCGCAGTCCTTGAGAACACTGCATTTTACCCGACTGGCGGTGGACAGCCCCACGATACAGGGACGATTGACGGAATCGCAGTAACAGACGTCGAAGAGGAAGGCGGTGAGATCCGCCATTACTTGGAACTTCCGCTCGAAACCGGTTGTACGGTGACCGGCACAGTCGACTGGGCAAGACGTTTCGACCATATGCAGCAGCATACCGGCCAGCATATCCTGACTGCAGCGTTCGTCGAATTGTTCGGCTATCCGACTGTCAGCTTCCACTTGGGCCAGGAAATCGTCACCATCGATCTGGCGGCAGCAGATGTCACGGCTGACGAGCTTGCGGCAGCCGAAGCGCTGGCCAATGAGGTAGTGTGGAAAAACCGGCCGATCGAGACGAAATGGGTCACAAAAGAGGAGCTCGGGCAGTACAAGTTACGTAAGGACGTAAGTGTAGAAGACGAAATCCGCCTGGTCATCATCCCGGACTTTGACACGAACGGCTGCGGTGGCACCCACCCGAAATCCACCGGGCAAGTCGCTTCACTGAAGATTCTATCCATGGAAAAACAGAAACAGAACACTCGCATCCATTTCGTCTGCGGTGGCCGCGTCCTCGACCAGCTCGGGAGTACCCACCGGGAACTGACCAAGACCGCACAGCTGCTGAGTGCTCCGCTGAAACAGACGGCCACGGCAGCAGAGCACTTGCTGGAAACCTCACGTTCACTCGAAAAACAGCTGGACGCGGCAAAAGAGGCTTTGCTCGACCGTGAATCCGCGGATCTGGCAGGCCGGAAAACGGCGATTATCCGGCAGACGTTTGACGGTTATTCGATGCAGGAACTGCAGAAACTGGCTAAGAAAACGCTGGCTATCCGTGAACAGGCTATCGTCATTCTCGTCTCCGAGACAGCGGACAAGCTCCAGTTTGTCGTCTCCCGGACAGCTGCGCTGAAACCAGATCTACGGACGGCATCTTCGATTGCGCTGCCAGTCATCGAAGGGAAAGGCGGCGGCTCTGCGTCGACAGTCCAGGGCGGCGGCGCCAAGCTCATCACTGCCGACGAACTTGCCCGGTTGCTCGAGCGCTCTATCCCGGTATATGCCTGAAGATGCGAAAAACCCCCTCTATTCCGGATTTTCTCCGGTTGAAGAGGGGGTTTTCGTTATTTCTTATTGCCGATCAATGCTTCCCAATCAATGGTTCCGGCTTTGATTTCGTCACGGCGTTCTTTTGTCATCGAATCCGCTGGACGGCCGCCCTTTGGCCAGTCATTGTCATGGTGAGCGAATTCCGGACGGTCCTGCGAAAGGATGAATGCGGAGACATCTGCCACTTCCTGGTCTGACAGACTGCCTTCGTTTCCTCTCGGCATATTGTTCTTGACGTACCCGGCCATTTTAGTCAGGCGGGCAATCCCTGCCCCATCGTTGAAGGATCCTTGGCCCCAAAGCTTCGGTCCAGTGTTGGCGCCATTCCCGCTGCCGTCGGAAGCATGGCAGGATGCACAGGATTGCTGGTACACTTTCTCGCCGTCTGCCACACTCGGGACAGGCATATCATCGAAGCTGTTCTGATGGCGCCAGCCGAGTTCGGCTCCGACCGGGATCCCTTCGGAAATATACGTCATGTAGGCCACCATGGCGTTCAGGTCAGGGTCATCCTTCTCAAACTTTTCCCCGTCCATGCTTCGCACCATACAGCCATTGATGCGGTCTTCCAGTGATACAATTTTACCTGAGCGGCCGATATACATCGGATAGACCGCAGACATGCCGACCAGGGAGGAAACTTCTTCATCCAGCCCGGCGCCTGCATGGCAGCTCGTACAGGAAAGCTCATTGACCCGCTTTTCTCCGTCCTCTGCGGTAGGAGCTTCACTGCGCAGTACGTTGGATGTGTCGTTCACCAGTTCGTATCCCCTCTTGATGGCTTCGCCCAGTTCATCTTCAGGCACATTGTCCATGGACGGCGGGTTATACTGGATCTCCCCGCTGTCCGGCATGTCAGGTTGTGCGACCTCCGTGTTGCTTTCAGCTTCTGAAGCTTTGTTCGATTTCAGCTGAAAGGACATCAGGACTATCGTCAGCGCAAACACTGCCACTAAGACGGATAGGACTAAGGTAGATGTCTTCCTCATATGTAATCGCCTCCTATTTTCGAGACTATCGTATCATGAGCATAATGCGAAATATATAGCATTAAACAATTTCCATACGAAATAGGGAAAACCCTACCTATTCGTATCGGCATTTTCCTTATCTCATCCAACCGTGTCCAAGGAATTTTTTCCAGCATCGTGCCGTCCTTCACTTGCTGCTGTTTCTCTCTGTCCATGATATCTTTCGGTCCGTCTGGCAGATCGTCTATAGAATACCCGTTATAGGCGGTCTCTGCGTATCCCGCGATACTTCGCTCAAATTACCAAATTGGATATCTTATCCGTCTTCCTTGTCCTTTTTCATTTCGTTCGCCATAATGAAAATCACGATAACTCTGATGGAGGCCAATACACTCAGCACTCATATAGATTTGTATTTCACGAAAAGGAAGAGAAAGAAGATGAATTTTGTCGGAGAATACAAGAAGTTTTCAGGAAAGGGAGTGTACAGATGATTACTTTCGAACAGGTGACAAAGTCATATGACGGTACATCTAATGTTGTAGAAGATGTCAGTTTCACCATTGACGAAGGGGAGTTTTTCGTGTTGATCGGCCCGAGCGGGTGCGGCAAGACGACTACACTGAAGATGATCAACCGACTCATTCCGCTGACAGATGGAACCATCCGCATCGGAGATAAACGGATCAGTGATTATCCGATCCACGAACTTCGGAGACAGATTGGCTACGTACTGCAGCAGATTGCTCTATTTCCGCACATGACGATCGAAGAGAACATCGCCATTGTTCCGGAACTGAAACAGTGGGAGAAGGGAAGGATCGGGGAACGGGTCACCGAATTGCTGACGATGACCGGCCTCGATCCCGAGACCTACCGGAACCGCAGACCGAGTGAGCTGTCGGGCGGCCAGCAGCAGCGGGTCGGCGTCGTGCGCGCGCTTGCGGCAGATCCGGATATTGTGCTCATGGACGAACCGTTCAGTGCGCTCGATCCGATCAGCCGGCTGAAGCTGCAGGAAGACTTGCTTCACTTGCAGCGGACAATACGGAAAACGATCGTCTTCGTCACGCACGACATCCAGGAGGCACTGAAGCTCGGCGATCGGATCTGCATCATGAAAGATGGAACGATCGAACAGCTCGGGACGCCGGCAGAGATCCTGGCAGCCCCCGCAACACCGTTCGTGAAGGAATTCACCGGCAGTCATGGGACAAGACCGTTCGTCCTCCGTGACTACATGCAGCCTGTCCGCGCCGGTTCGCCGGTCGGAGAACATTCCATCGGACTCGATGCCGACTGGAGCACTGTGCTCGATGCCCTGCAGTCCGAAGATGCCGTATATGTGACGGACAGCAGCGGACAGACGGCCGGTATACTCACGAGATCGGCCGTCTTCGATTACCTGGCGACGCTGGAACGGGAAAGGACGGTGACATGATGAGCCACTTTGCAGACATATTCCAAGAACGGAAAGGCGAACTGGCAGGTGCCCTGTTTGAGCACATTCAGCTGTCCTTCATCGCACTCTTCTTTGCCGTCCTGATCGCCATCCCACTCGGCATCTACTTGACGAACCGGCAGCGGATTGCAGAAAGTGTCATCGGCGCGAGTGCGGTCCTGCAGACCATCCCGTCGCTGGCATTGCTGGGCCTGCTCATCCCTCTTCTCGGCATCGGGAAAGTGCCCGCCATCATCGCACTCGTCGCCTATGCCCTGCTGCCTATCCTGCGGAATACATACACCGGCATCCGCGAAGTCGATCCTTCCTTAAGGGAAGCCGCCACCGCGATGGGCATGACGTCCCGGCAGCGGCTCATGAAAGTCGAGCTGCCGCTGGCCATGCCGGTCATCATGGCGGGCATCCGCACGTCGATGGTGCTCATCGTTGGGACGGCCACGCTTGCTGCGCTGATCGGCGCGGGCGGGCTCGGCGATCTCATCTTGCTCGGTATCGACCGCAACAACCCGTCGCTCATCGTCCTCGGTGCGGTCCCGGCTGCGCTGCTGGCCCTCGCATTCGATTTTCTGCTGAAGAAATTCGAAGGGCTGCCCTTCAGAAAAGCAGCGGCTGCACTGGCGGTCTTCTTCTTGGCCGCCCTGCTCGTGATCATCGTGCCGCTCTTTGCAAACGGCTCCAAGAAAGAATTTGTCATCGGGGCGAAACTCGGTGCCGAACCGGAAATCCTCATTAATATGTATAAGCTGCTGATCGAGGAGGAAACCGATTTGACCGTGGAACTGAAACCGGGGCTCGGCAAGACATCGTTCGTCTTCAACGCACTGAAATCGGGAAGCATCGACATGTATCCTGAATTCACCGGCACGGCGCTGTCCGAGTTCCTGAAAGAAGACGCGGCGAGCAATGACCGTAAAGAAGTGTACGAACAGGCACGGGACGGTCTGAGCGAACAATTCGGCATGGCGCTGCTCGAGCCGATGGCGTATAACAATACGTACACGCTGGCCATCTCGAAAGCGTTCGAGGAACAGACCGGCATTACATCCATTTCAGACCTCTTCGCTGTCCAGTCCAGCGTTAAAGCAGGTTTCACACTTGAATTCAATGACCGCGACGACGGCTACAAAGGCATTCAGAAACTATATGGCCTCGACTTCCCGTCCGTGAAGACGATGGAGCCGAAACTGCGGTATCAGGCCGTCCAGTCGGGAGATATCAACCTCATGGATGCGTATTCCACAGACAGCGAATTGCAGGAATACGAAATGACCGTGCTCGAAGACGACAAGGAACTGTTCCCGCCGTACCAAGGCGCTCCCCTGCTGCTGCAGAAAACGCTCGGTGAACACCCAGAACTGGAAGACGTGCTGAATAAGCTCGCCGGAAAAGTGACGGATGACGAAATGCGGGACATGAACTTCCGTGTCAACTCGGGTGGCGAACAACCCGCCGACGTGGCCCGCCAGTACTTGAAGAAAGCAGGATTATTAAAATGAACAAAAAGCCAGCAGAAGCCCCGAAATCGGTGGCTCTGCTGGCTTTCCTATGCGTGATGCCGGCTCAGATCAGGAGCCGAAGATCATTGCCATCTCCCCTGCATTTGCAGGGTGTGCGTCTTCAAGCTGTTTCAGCTCTTTTTCGGTCTGGACATCCGTCAGCTTCTGCCCGTACCAGTTCTCCACCACTCCGCGTTCCGCACGATGCGATGTTCCGTCGATGACAACTGTCACTATCCCCGCATTCAGAACGAGCGTGAAGAAGGCCGTCGTAATGTGCATCAGCATCTCATCCGTGAAGGCTCCATCCGCTGTTTCGTAGAAGAGCTTGAGCTCGTACGGCTCATTTTTCGTCTGCAATTCCATCCCTTCGAACTGATCGTGCCCTGGCAGCAGCCGGACGATCGCTCCAAGCTTGCTGTTATCCCCGATCTTTGCACCTTTATAGGAGAACAGGTCATCCGATCCCTGTTCCGCCGCACATCCGCTCGCGATCAGGCACAGCACGAAAATCACGGCAATCCAAGACTTTCTCAAAGGTTTCAGCTCCTCCGCCCTATTTCCCTTCGACCGACCGGCGTCAGGGAGTTGGCAATAGGACGATGAAGACGTTTGCGGGGTTGCGGCTCCCAAGTGTGACGAAAGGCCTTTTGCAATCACCTTATCATGTACGCTATACTGGCAGTTGGCTGGCAATCCGACCGATAAAGGAATGAACTCTATGAAAAAAGAAATCGCTTCCATTTATTATGTGCGGTTCTTCGCGATGCTGTTCGTGGTGCTTGTCCATACAACCGCCCAATACCGTCACCTGTTTCCGGCACCGTCGATCCAGAACACATTCTATTTCTTCCTGAACAACATCGTCCGGGTCGAGGGCGGCATGTTCGTCATGATCATGGGAATCGTCTTCTTCTACATGTACCGCGACCGGCCGTTCACGAAAGACGTGCTGCTGTCCTATTGGAAAAAACGCGTCACCTACATACTGATTCCCTATGTCGTCTGGTCACTCATTTACGAAGTCGAAATGTGGCACTATCAGGACCGGCCGCTCGTCCTCAGCGACATCATACACCGGCTCCTGTTCGGGGAAAGTAAATACCAGCTCTACTTCATCTTCATCGTTGTCCAATTCTACTTGGTCTTTCCCCTGCTGGTCATTCTCGTGCGCAAGTTTGCGTTTTACCGGAAATACCTGTGGCTCTTCGGGATTCTCGCAGAGTACGGCTATTTCCAGTTCACGATACACACAGACTTCGTGACCGTCCCCCTCCTGTTCAGTTTCATCGGCTCATACATGCTCGGCGCCTGGATCGGGGTGCATTATGAGACGATCATCGACAAGATGTCGAAAAAGAAGATGGTCCTCTCCGGAGCGATCGGGCTGCTGTTCGGCCTGACTTATGTATTCATCCGTTATCGGAATACATATTTCGAGCGGCTGCCGATCGACGATGACTATTACAAAATGATCGGTATCCTGTTCAAGGTGATCGGCAGTCTGTTCTTCTTCTATTTCGCAGAGTATCTTGTTCGCTGGTCCAGCAAAGTATCGGTCCACCGGATGCGGAGCGTAGCGGCCTACTCGTTCGGCTTCTATCTTATGCATCCCCTCGTCCTGTTCCAGGTGATGAAATACTTGCCGACACGCGGCACGCCGCTGTCCTGGCACGTGACGATCTTCTTGCAGTATACGATCACGGTGATCCTCTGCTATCTGATCATCTGGACGTTCCACCGGTTCGTCCCGTTTGCAAGCTTCATCTTCGGGAAACTGCCGAAAAAAGCGCCGCTGTTCTGGCAGATCAAAGAATAATCCGCTCCCTGCACTAACAAAAGGAAGTTTATTTTTTGTGAAAAGTTGTTTATGATGAACAAGGGGGCGATGATCTTGAAAAAACCGATGATCTTACTGGCGGCAGGACTCCTGCTCGCTGCATGCAGCAATACGGATAACGCTGACAAAACATCAGAGAACGATACAGCTCCGGCGGCCGAACAGCCCGCAGAGACAACTACATCAGTCGGCCTGGAAGAAGGGCTGAAAGGTGATACGGAAAAAGTCGAATACACCGATGTTGCATCAGGCAGCGTGCCGGCAAACAAGAAGGTGAACTTCACAGGCACCGTCTTCGCACTCGAAGATGGCAAGTACGGCCTGAAAAAAGACGTGAACGATACGGCAGAAAAGGTACTGTGGGTCGATGATCTGCGTCTCGGCGAGCGGACGGAAATCCCGGAAGGCACTGAAGTGACCGTGTACGGCAGTTATACGGAAAAAGATGAACAGGGTGTCCCTGTCGTGAAAGCCGTCTTCATCGATACGAAATAAGTTCACCTGCAAGCCCCCCTTTCAAGGGGGTTTTTCCTTTTATTTCTCTTTTTCCCTAGTATCCCTCTTGATTTCTCCTTAATTAGGCATAGAATAGAAAAGTACTTTCAAGAAGGAGCGTTATAAGATGAAAAAGATAAATCAATCGATTTTCCAGCGTTATTGGAATCCGTATGTTGTTTTGGCTATCGCCGGAATCCTCAGCGCTGTCTATTTTGGACTGACATCTACGGTATGGGCAGTCACTGGTGAATTCACCCGGCTCGGCGGTGACATTCTCAACCTGTTCGGCGTTGACATTTCCGGCTGGGCCTACTATGACATGGTGCACTTGAAAGGGACAACATGGAGCCGTCCGGACGGCTGGATCGTCTGGGGCATGTTTGTCGGGGCGCTTGTCATGGTGCTCCTGAGCAACAGCTTCAAGATCCGGATGCCTCAGCAGAAACGCCGCTATGTTCAGGGGCTCATCGGCGGAATTGTTGCCGGGTTCGGAGCGCGGCTTGCGCTCGGCTGCAACTTGGCCGCCTTCTTCACGGGCGTGCCGCAGTTCTCGTTCCACTCGTGGATCTTCATCGTCGCGACGGGCATCGGGACGTTCTTCGGGGCGAAGCTGACGAAGACGCGCTGGTGGAAAGGCAAGCCGTCGCTCACCCGGGGCGCCGGGAAGCCGGCACCCGCCAAGAAACGTGTCATCCAGCCGTATGTCGGCGGGGCGATCGTCATCGTCTACCTCGCGCTGACCATCTATTTCTTTGTATCGGGTCAGAAACTGCTCGGTCTTGGTGCACTGTTCGGCTTGGCGTTCGGCATCCTGATCGAGCGCGGGCAGATTTGCTTCACGTCTGCATTCCGCGACTTGTTCCTCGTCGGCCGGAGCGTCATGGCGAAAGCGATCATTATCGGTATGGCGGTCAGTTCGATCCTGACGATCATCGTCATCTCCGTCTACGGCCTGACGCCGATCACGCAGATCGCCGCCCTCAGCACGTTCATCGGCGGCGCCCTGTTCGGGTTCGGCATCGTCATGGCGTCCGGCTGTGAAACCGGCATGATGTACCGGCTGATGGAAGGCCAGGTGCTGTTCCTGCCGGTGTTCGCCGGTAATATTATCGGGGCCACGCTGCTGGCATATGCATGGGATCATCTCGGCGTCTATGATACACTCGTCAAAAGCGGAACGAAGATAAACCTGATCGATTCCCTCGGGCCCGTCGGGGCAATTGCTGCAACCCTGGCTATGCTCGCAGTCCTGTATGGGCTGACGGTATACCGCGAAAAGCAATATCACCGTAAATTTGCACGGACGAAAGGAATGAAACAGCATGCAAACTGATTTGGAACCCGATTTCACACTCGACTTGCGCGGCGAATCATGCCCGTATCCAGTCATCTATACGTTGGAAGCGCTCGAAGGCATGAACAAAGGAGAGCTCCTGCAAGTGATCACTGACTGTCCGGGCTCGTTCCGAAATGTGCCGGAAGAAGCAATTGCCCACGGCTATACGTTCGCACAAGACCCCGTGAAAAACGGACAGGAATACTTGTTTTACATTTACGCATAAGCAAAAGCAGAAGCCACTTATCGGCTTCTGCTTTTTTTGTGCGTGCATATCAGTCGAGTTTCACCCGCTGCAGCCGCAATGCATTCAGCACGACGGAAACGGAACTGAACGCCATGGCAGCACCCGCGACCCACGGTGCCAGCAGTCCAAGCGCTGCAATCGGAATGCCGATCGTATTGTAGAAAAAGGCGAAGAACAAGTTTTGCTTAATGTTGCGCATCGTTTTACGGCTCATGATGATGGCGTCTGCCACACTGTTCAAATCACCGCGCATCAACGTAATATCCGCTGCTTCGATCGCGATGTCTGTTCCTGTACCGATCGCCATACCGATATCCGCAAGAGCCAGTGCAGGTGCATCGTTAATGCCGTCGCCGACCATAGCCACCTTTTTTCCCTGCTCCTGCAATTCTTGAATTTTGCTGCTCTTCTCTTCAGGCAGAACTTCTGCAATGACATGGGACAGGCCGACCTGCCGCCCTATCGCTTCGGCCGTATGCTGGTTATCGCCTGTCAGCATGATGACGTCCAGGCCAAGAGCTTTCATTCTTTCAATTGCTTTCTTAGACGTTTCTTTTACCGTATCCGCTACTGCAACGACACCCGCTAGCTTCCCATCGATTGCAATGAGCATCGCTGTTTTCCCTTCATGCTCCATTTCCTCCATTGTGGATTCAATAGTCTGTAGGGCAATGTCTCTGCTTCTCATAAGTTTTCTTGTTCCGACAAGCACTTGTTTCCCTGCCACTTCCGCTTCAATCCCATAGCCTGGAAGCGCCTTGAAAATTGTCGGTTCGAGCAAAGAGATTCCTCTTTCCCTGACACCCGTTACAATAGCTTGTGCTAAAGGATGCTCAGACTGGGTTTCCGCGGAAGCGGCCAATTCTAAGACATCCCGTTCTGTAAAACCTTCGGCTGCAGCGATGTCAGTCAATGCCGGCTCCCCTTTTGTCACCGTACCGGTTTTGTCCAATACAACGGTATCGATGGAACGAGTATTCTCCAGATGCTCGCCGCCTTTAAAGAGCATCCCCATTTCAGCAGCCCGTCCAGAACCTGCCATGATGGACGTCGGTGTTGCAAGACCGAGCGCACATGGACAGGCAATAACGAGAATGGAAATAGTCGGAATCAGGGCCGCTCGGAAGTCTCCAGGGGTAACGACAAAGTACCAGACGAAAAAAGTCACCAAGGCAATGCCGACGACAATCGGGACGAATACACCTGAGATTTTGTCCGCGAGCCGCTGAATATCCGCTTTCGATCCTTGAGCCTCTTCGACAACTTTAACGATCTGTGACAGCGCGCTGTCTTTGCCGACTTTCGTTGCTTTGACCTGCAAGGAGCCGTTTTTGTTAATGGTCGCGCCGATAACCGAATGTCCGACCGTCTTATCGACTGGGATACTTTCACCGGTGATCATCGATTCGTCAATTGCCGACTGACCAGCGGTGATTTCACCATCCACCGGAATCTTTTCACCCGGCTTGACGATAATGATATCTCCAGTTGCCACTTGTTCGATCGGAACGTCGTGTTCCACGCCGTCTTTTAAAACGCGCGCAGTTTTTGCCTGAAGTCCGAGCAGCTTCTGGATCGCCTGACTTGTCTTCCCTTTCGCCCGCACTTCAAATAATTTCCCGAGCATGATCAGTGTAAGGATGACGGCGGATGCTTCAAAATACAGCTCCGGTTCACCTGTGCTGCCGGCATTCATCCATTCAAACGTCAAGAACAGACTGTAAAAGTAGGCTGCGCTCGTACCGAGTGCTACGAGGACGTCCATATTGGCGCTCTTGTTCCGGAGGGCGTTGAACGCACCTTTGTAAAACTGGGCGCCGACGACGAACTGAACAGGCGTCGCAAGGGCAAGCTGCACCCACGGATTCATGAGAAAGCCCGGCAGGTAAATGAATGACGTGAAACTAAAGTGCGCGACCATTGTCCAGAGCAGAGGCAGCGTCAGAATGGCCGAGAGGATGAATTTCCGGGTCTGTTTCCGTATTTCCTGTTCCTTGTGGTCAATCTTTTCAGTACCGTCCGTTTTTGGAATCAATTCATACCCCATCTTCTTCACGACCGCAATCATTTCTGCTGGGCTCGTTTGACCACTGTCGTAATGGACGGTCAGTGTTTCAAGTGCAAAATTGACAGAATCGCTGCTGACGCCTTCCATTTTGCTAATACGCTTTTCAATTTTTGTAGCGCACGCTGCGCATGTCATCCCTGAAATATCGAATTCGGCTTTATCCTCAATTACTCCATAACCAAGCTTTTCAATCTTGTCCGTGAAATCTTGAACCTTTACCTTACTCGGATCATAGACGACGGTGGACGTTTCCAGTGCAAAGTTAACGTTCGCCTGTTCCACGCCCTCCATCTTGGTAAGTCCTTTTTCAATCCGGCTGGCACACGCTGCACACGTCATCCCTTGGATCTTCAATGTCTTTTCAGCTGTCTCCATCTTCATCCCTCCAATACGATACGGGGGTATATATTTTAGAAAAAAGAAGGATTATACGGGTCGCGTATAATCACTTCACGTTCCGGCTCATCCCCTGTATGATGCCATGCCTTCTTTACTTAGGCAACTTCATATCCCTGATCTTCAATCGTTTCCTTAATCTTTTTCAACGTCTCGGCATTGTCGTATTGGACTGTCACCTGATTGCTGGCAAGATCTACTTTGACAGAAGATACCCCTTCCAGTTCACCGACGCTCGATTCAATGGAATTGACACAGTGGCCGCACGACATACCTTCTACTTTCAATACTTCATTCATAACGAATAACCTCCTCAGTTGTTGTTGAGTCCACTTTAACATACCCCTGTATGGTATATCAAGAGGAATGTATTACTTCGTCATCGTTTTCATGACATCCATAAGCTCTTTTATCGCTTCGTCGCCATTTTGCCCTTTGATGGCGTTGACGACGCAATGATGAGTGTGGTCTTCCAGCAAAGCTAAAGAGACCTTGTTCATGGCAGATTGAATAGCACTGATCTGATGAAGGATATCCACACAATATCTGTCATTTTCAATCATCTGATGGATACCCCTCACCTGTCCTTCAATTCGTTTTAGACGGTTCAGTAACTGCTGCTTATTGGGCTGGACGGTTTTCTTTTCCGTTTCCGACATAGCGATTCCCCCAATCTTTTCAATACCCCGTACCCCTATTATATCAGCAGAGATACTGGTTCAGCAATCATCTTGTCCAGGGAAACGGAAATGATCTTCTTTTACAACCCGAGCAATTCTTTGATCTCCTTTTCGTTCTGCTCGAAACCGATTAGGACTTTCGGTTTTCTCTTGAATCCCAATACCGACTTCTGATGAAACACAAATGCCGGGACTACTCGTGAACCGCTAATCATGATGAGCTCTTGCTCCTTTTCCGGCTCTTCGGAAAGATCATGTCCGATGTACGTAATCTCCTTTTCTGCAAGAAAGGCTTTTGCTTCTTGGCAATCTGAACAGGTCGGCCGCGTATACAATTCAAATTTTGCTTGGCTCATATTTCTAATCTCCTCCTCTCCATTTAAGATGGTGAATACTTAACTCACTTCGATGACATATGGATAGACCGACACATTTCCATTAAACCGGAACTCTGCCCAAAGCATATATTTACCTGGGTTTTGGAGGACGGCATCGAACTGTGTTCGATCTGGTGATGACGGGTGAACATGGATATACTTTTCGGCGTGTTCGTCTACAATAACGACATGCCCCAGCGCACCTAGATAGGGCTCCGGGGTATTGTCTTTCGTGTCAAATTGCAAGGATATATCCTGTCCCGCTTTGAATGAAGTGGCATTCAGCTCAACCGTATGACCGTCAATCGTCTTTGTAAGCTCATGATCGACGGACAGCTCATTTTGCATATCTCCGTGATGAATTGATCCGACTGGGAGCTCGATCGGTGAAACGGAATATGCCAGCTGTGCCGGTGATATATCGACAAATACCTTATAGCTGTCATCCTTTAATTTTTTCTTCAGCGTGTACACTCCGTTCCCCTGTTCCGTTGGATGGCCATGATAATATTGCTTCAGGTCGTCACTCACGATAATGAAATGCATTACCTGTTCATGGGACATCTTTAACTCAGGAGCATTTCCTTGCAAATCTTTCAAGTCAATTGTGATGATGCCGTCTGCGTAGGAGACGGCGACCATAATCTCGCTCTCTACGTCAGAATTGCCATGGTGGTGGCTGTCACGTTGAACCATTTTCTATTCCTCCTATTCTTTTTCCCCCTCTGCGTATACGGTATAGGGGTATATGGTTTATAAAAAAGCATATACCCCTCCCTCTTCAAGATCAATCATTTTACTAGTTGCATTAATTTTCAGTAGTCATGGGGTAGAATAATCGTCAAGGGGATATCCGTGCTAAACGATGTATCTCCACTACAAGAGGAGGGTATCCAGATGAAACGATTATTGGATTGTACCGCATCGGATTTCAGACAGATGGATGGGCAGGCACTGAAGCGTTCGATCCAGGCGTGTGAAGGACGGGTGATGCTGTCTGAGACGATCGCGTCCGCCGCTCCGCTGTACCCGGGGGTAACTAACGCGGAACTGGCGGCTTCGTTCGGAGCAGATTTGCTTCTGCTGAATGTATTTGACGTCTTTCATCCCGCGATCGAAGGGTGTCCCGATGCAGAAGAAGGTGCTGGGGAATCTGTCGTCGAACGCATCAAACGGCTGACCGGACGTCCCGTCGGTCTGAACTTAGAGCCGGTTGATCCGGATGCCGAGGAAGCGGAGCAGCTCGATGCCCTGCCGGCGGGCCGACTGGCGACGCGCGATGCACTGGCAGCGGCAAAGCAGCTTGGCTTTGATTTCGTGTGCCTGACGGGCAATCCGAAGACAGGTGTCACGAATAAGGCGACCGTCATCGCAATTCGGCTGGCACGGGAAGTGTTCGGGGAAAGCGGACTTATAATAGCCGGCAAGATGCACGGGGCTGGTGTGGCTACCGAAATGGGCAGCAGTCTTCTGTCTGAAGAGGTCCTCTCCAGCTTTATAGACGCAGGAGCAGATGTTATCCTGATGCCTGCTCCCGGAACTGTTCCAGGTATTACAGTAACCACAGCTGAACAATATGTCCGGTTTGTCCATACGAAGGGGGCGCTGGCCATGCTGACAATCGGCACAAGCCAGGAAGGCGCGGACGAATCGACCATCCGGCAGATTGCCCTGAACAGCAAAATGGCGGGAGCTGACATCCATCATATCGGGGATACCGGCTTCTATGGGATTGCCGTGCCGGAAAATATTATGACCTATTCCGTCGCCATCCGAGGACGCCGCCATACGTACGTGCGGATGGCAAAGTCCGTGCTTCGGTAAGCCTTATTACCGCAGCTTCACGTCTGCGAGCGAACGCAGCAGCAGAAGCCGTGCGAATGGCTGGATCGCCCAGAGCATCAGGAATAAGATCGACCACAAAATGATCACACCAACAAAGACGATTCCACTATCCGGAAAGATCAGCAAAAACAATGTAAAGAGACTATTCAACAGAAAAAAGCCAAGTGTGAGCATCATTTGAGACAAGAGCCAGCGTCGTCCGCTGCGGATCATTCCCGGAAGTTCTGCTGCAGATGGCGCCGGCACATACTCACGGCAGTCTCTACTCTTCTCCGTTAAGAACCATATCAGACCGATCAACAAAACAGTCAGCAGCAACGTCAGTGCCGCGGCCATCAGCATTACGGTGAGTCGGCTGTTCGTAAAATTTAACGTCCAGCTGCCTATATATGTATACAAGATGACACCTGCTGTTCCGGACAACTTGGCAAGTCCCATGCTCTGCTTTCCCCCCTCACTTTCAAAAAAACGCCGCTCTTTCGTGTCAAAATAGATTGTCCGGTAAACGGATTTGTCAAAATAGAACGGGATGTACGTACGTTTCATGACCTTCACCTCATCCAGAATCATACGTGAAACTGCAGAACACTTCAAAAGCCCAGAGGTCACACGCCGCATGGCCCATCATCCTTCTATGTCTTTTCTCTCTCTTCTCGTATGGATATTTACTCACTTCTCCTTCTCCTTCTTCTTCACTCTTCCAGAATTCAGGTCTTTCAGCACTACTAGTTTAATGTAAAACTTACTTAAGAATCGTTTGAAAAAATAGTCCATTCGGCGATTGCCATTGCTGGTATAGTTATCCTGGTAATACTATTGTCAAAGGAGCGAATTCCATGAAATTGAAGTCTATAATGACGGGCAGTATCGCTGCATCACTTTTATTGCTGGGAGCTTGCGGAAGCGCAAAAGATACTGACAAGGATGCTGCGGCTGCCACGTCCTCAGAGACGGCGTCAGCAGAGAAGCAAAAGAAAGAGACGGCAGCTGAAACAACTGAACCTGCACAACAGAAAGATACAGAAGAAACGGAAGACAAAGGAAAAGAAACAACTGCCGCTGGTGCGGACAGTGATTCCTCAGAAAACTTGAACCCATACATAGAGGAGGAAACGGGCGGTGACATGGAGATCGTCTTCACCAATACCGATCCTGGCCTGACGCACGCCTATTCAGACAAAGTGTCGCTTGCGATCGAGTCGTACCAGATCGCCCACGTCACCAATGTGAATGAGTCGGCCAAACACAATTTTGACGAAGAGGACGAAGGATACGTCATCACGTACAAATTCAGTTTCGACAACCAACTGTCGGAAGACGTCTTCTTCAACGCAAGTACGATGATGCTGTCCGACGATGGAACCGAAAATCTGTATAGACGCACCGGCCTTGTCGACCGGGATGACTGGCTGAAAGGCGACAAGGACAGTGCAGGCCGACAGTATTCGACAGGTACGTATACAGGAATGCAGGCGTATACGATGACAAAGGCTCAATACGCGCGACTGACTGCTCCTACGTTAACGGTAGATCGGCCAATGCTCGAAGATGATTTCAAGAAAAGCCTCGGGACAGAAGCCATCTTCAAAATTCCATTCAACGAAAAAGGATCTGAGAAGGCATCCAAAAGTTCTGCACTTTACGCCGACAAGATGGTGACCGACACGATTGCGGACAAAGAACTGTTCTTCTCAAAAGAAGACATCCAGGAGACGAAGGAAATCGACGGAATCTCTATCACGCTGGAAGGGGTCCAATACGCTGATATCACTCCGACAGCCGCTCACGCAGATCGTTTCCGTAATTTCGGGGATGGCCCGCTCGTCGCGGTGACAGCCAAGTTCACCGTAGTCAATAATAGTGACACGGCCTTCACAAAATCGTTTGCAGACGCCCGTCTCCTGCTCGACCAGAACCGCGGTACGATGCTGTCCGAAGGCATGCTGGAGCCGACTCTTTACGATGACCAGCAGCCTGGGGAGTCGGAGGAATACCTCAAAGTCTTCCTGTTCCGCAAAGACGAATTCGGCTTGCTGAAGACACTGAACCTGCAATTCGGCCCGCTTGCGGATAGTAACGCAAAAAAACTTTTCAAAGAAAAATCGGTCACATTCGAATTACCGATGAAATGAGCAAAACGCGGCGTCCGTTCGGATGCCGCGTTTGTAGTACCAGAAACAGTTGACTCCACTTTAAAGGATATTGATTCCGTTCAATGAACAACAAGGACAGCGGAACATCTAGTTTTCCTGCCGCATACCCGCTTTCGTGAAGAAGAGGCATCCGCCCGTCTGCTAAATCGGTGCAGCCTATATACTAGGGCAGAGGCAGTGTTGCAATGCCTCTTGCTGTCTATTACCATGTTGCATATAATCATGTAAAAGGAGGGAGACTATTCTATGACTTCAGACAACGATAAGTTCTTTGATAAAGAAAAGCTGGAAGACCCAAAAAGGAAAGTGGAGCGCAAAGATGGAGAACCCACTCCAGCCTTCAAAGGTGCGGCGTTAGCAGCACTACTGATCGGCGTATCCGCCTATCTTCTCGGACTGTATAATGCAACGATGGAGCTGAATGAAAAAGGCTATTACTTTGCCATCTTGATATTCGGACTCTATTCATCAGTATCGCTGCAAAAGGCAGTCAGAGATAAGGATGAAGGCATTCCCGTAACGAACATTTACTATGGAATCAGCTGGTTTGCCCTGATTGTTTCCATATTGCTGATGGCGATCGGTCTCTACAATGCAGGAAGCATTATTCTAAGTGAAAAAGGTTTTTATGGAATGGCGTTCGTTTTAAGTATTTTTGCTGCGATCACTGTCCAGAAAAACGTCAGAGATACTCACAAGGCAAGAGAATTGGACTGAGCTCCCATTATAAAAAAGTGCAGGGTCTGCTCCCATTCTGCAGACCCTGCACCTTCTTAATATTCTAATGACATCTCATCGGATTCGAAACTTCCGTAAACTCCAATCATTTGCGAGGAATTTCGTACCTATTTCGTCTCAATGTAAATAGTGGTCGGGCTTGTTAAAAGTCATACTCCTCGTCTTTTTTTCGGCGGAGCGCTTCAAATGCTTCGGCGGTCATCACCGTATCCTCAACGAGGCGATCCAGCCGGAAGAGAACATCATCATTGACGATTTCTTTACGGATAAAATCCCGTTCTTCGATGAATACATACGTCGGGACAATATGGGCTTTCATGTACGCTAAAATCGGCTTCAGCTGCTGTTCCACCATCAAATAATGCTTCGGTGTGCCCGCCGTGACCATGATGCTGACCACTTTGTCCCGGAATGCACTGACCGGCAGTAAATCGAAGATGTTTTTCAGCGTTGCAGGAATGGAGGCTTGGAAAGTCGGAGTCCCAATCACGATGGCATCTGCCGCCATGATCGTTTCCGTAATATATTTTGTATCTCCTTCATAGTCGAAGTAATTGCGGCCGTCACTGAACTGCACCTCGTATTCCGCCAAGTCGAGGAACGTAACTTCGTGCTCAGGGTACTTTTGTGCAAAGATCTCCACCGTTTTCAGCATGGCGGTTTTGGTTTTGGAGCCGACGATCGAGCCGGCAAGTGCTGCAATTTTCATCCTACTCTCTCCTCTGCAGTTCAATGGTTGCGATGCCCCCTTGCTGACGGGGGCATCTGCTTAGTTTACTGCGGTATACTTTTTGACAGCCGGGAGGATATCCTTGCCGATAATTTCAATATTTTTCATCACTTTCTCAAACGGCACACCGCCGAAATCCAGCTGTGCCATGAACCGCTGCATGCCATATAATTCGTGCTGGTACAGCAGCTTTTCGATGATTTCATTCGTGCTCCCCACCATTAACGCATCACGAGTATCCGGCGCCTGTGCAAATTGCTGTTTCGGATAGCCGCTGCCCCGGATCGCCTGAAATCCTCCGTTGAGATGCGGGTACATCCCCTGCAGCGCTTCTTTTGTCGTGTCCGCTGCGTAAAACAGGCTGGTCGTCGCCACCGGCAGTCCGGACGGGTCGAACCCGCTGCGCTGTGCCGCTTCCCGATATGCGTCCACGGATGGTTTGAAGTTGACGGCTGGTCCGCCGAGTGTCGTCAGCATCATCGGGATCCCCATGTAGCCTGCTTTGATGGCGCTCGCTGGAGGGCCGCCTACCGCACGCCAAATCGGGAGGGACCCGTTTTTCGGCTGCGGCAAAATTTG
Organism: Sporosarcina sp.; assembly: GCA_032099885.1. Taxonomy (GTDB): domain Bacteria; phylum Bacillota; class Bacilli; order Bacillales_A; family Planococcaceae; genus Sporosarcina. The sequence continues at coordinate 9,194 of DAMDKL010000018.1, read as the reverse complement.
CGCATGCTGCAGCGGAGCACGGAATTCCCCTTGCCACGTCACCGATTCCTCATCGTTCAGCCGCATCAGCAGTTCCAGTTTCTCTTCGAAAATTTCCTCATAATCTTGCAAATCGACACCGAGCAATTGATACGCTCCTACGCGGGAGCCCCGGCCTGCCACAATTTCCGCACGGCCGTCTGACAGCAAATCGATCGTCGCAAAATCCTCATATACCCGGACGGGGTCCCATACACTCAATACCGTCGCCGAACTTGTCAGTTTGATCGTGTCCGTCGCCTGGGCAATGGCCCCGAGAACGACGGTGTGCGCCTGTGTCGTAAAATAGGTCTGGTGGCTTTCGCCTACTCCGAACACGTCAATCCCCGCCTGTTCCGCAAGCTGTGCCGCCTCTACCAATTCTTTCAGACGGGTCTGTGCAGAAATCCGTTGTCCCGTCAGTGGATTCGGAATATGATCCCCTAATGAATATAAGCCGAACTCCATCCCTTTCGATGGATCAATGCGATACGCTTCCATAACTGTTCCTCCTCTACCTAATTTGTCGATTGGTTGTGCGAAGACGTCACCGTTCCGGCAGCCTTTTTCCGTTCACTATTCTTCTGCACGCGTGACATGAGTGAATACAAGGTCCTTTGCTCCTCTTCCGACAGACACTCATCAAAGAAGGAGGTCTGGAACGCAAGCTGGGCTTCGAACGCGCTCTCTAATTTCTCGCGCCCTTTGGCTGTCAATGAGATCGTTTTTGTCTTCCAGTCCTGTTTGCGCCCGATCATTCCTTCCTTCTCCAAGCGGCTGAGCATTCGGGAGATTCCGCCTTGTGTCACAGTCACTTTTTCAGCGAGTTCACTCTGCGTCAGCGGTCCGTGTGCCGAAATCTGCACCAGCACATCGAACTGTGCTGCCGTCAGACCGAATGGTTTCAAGAAATCATTAGACAGCAGATTGCTCTGGTGCGTAAACTTAGTAAGCCGCAGCCAGATCAGCGATCCCCGTGTATGTTGTTTCATCTTCTCCGCCTCTTTCTTCATAGAGTACCGGCCCATCAGTCAATTGGTTTTAACTTCGCTTCAATCTCACTCCGCCGATCTTCCAGAAATGCGGGCAGGTCCAGGTCTTTCCCCAATTCGTCAATATCTGAGTCTCTCGTGAAGCCCGGTCCGTCTGTAGCGATTTCAAAAAGGATTCCATTCGCATCTCGGAAATATAAGCTGTGGAAATAATACCGGTCGATCACGCCAGTCGAAACGAAACCCTGTTCTTTTACGGCGCCTTCCCAATACCGGAGTTCTATTTCGTCTTTCACCCGGATCGCCAAGTGATGGATACTTCCCCGTCCCGGCTTTTCGCTCGGGCCTTCTTGCTGTCGGATAACAATCTCACCGAATAACTGCCCAGCTGCTGCCTGGAACCGCGATTCCGGTCCAGGGTGTTCAATTTCCGTATAGCCGAACAGTTCTTTCAGTATCTTCGCCGTCTTGCTCACCTTCCGGACCGTCAATTCCACCGGACCCATTCCTAAAATCCGATGCTCCGCTTCTATCGTTGAACCTTCCCAAGGTGTCCAAAACGCAGGCACGTCGTTCCCGTCATTATTTACTAAGACGAGCTGCAGTCCTTCTGAATCCTCAAATTGGATTGCTTCGTGTCCTGCATAGGTCGAGACACCTCGGTGCTGTACACCAAATTGGTCGAAACGGTCCTGCCAGTACAGCAGACTTTCCGCTGAAGGGACGAGCAGCCCGATCCGCGTGATCGCATTCGTTCCCCGGACCGTTCTCCCGGCAATGGGCATTTCAAAAAACGACAGCTCCGTCCCCGGGCTTCCTGTGAGATCGCCGTAAAACAGATGGTACATGGATGGATCATCCTGATTCACCGTTTTCTTGACGCGCCGCAGTCCAAGGACCGTCTGATAAAAATGATGGGTAACCGCGGCGTCTTTTGTGATCATCGAAATATGGTGATGCCCGTAGATCGCATGCATTGTAACTCCTCCTTATCGATTAACTAGTCAACTGACGAGGCGAAAAAAATCCATTGTACAGTGTTTCGGCATGGCGGTAACTTTCGTAAATAGCTGTTCTTTATATTTTCACTTTACTACTCAAATGATGAACCGTCAAGAGATTGAGCTGTTCGGCAACCGGGTGAGAAATGACAAAAAGCACAGCATCTGCTTTAGAGAGGCTGTACTTTTTCATAAGCAACGCACTTGTAATAGAGATGGAACCAGTTAATTCTCTCAAGAGACCTGTTGGGCTGCCCGTTTACTTGAAGGTGAGCTCATGGACTGTAAACTTTTTCTGTTCCTGTCGGCGATGCGCTTCAAAAAACGCCTCTTCAATTCCTGTAAGCTGTGTTAAGAATGCGATATCCACTTTCAAGTCATTCTGCAATTCGGATGCCGGATAAATCCCTTTGTCAAAAACCAATTGCAAAATACTTTTCATTTTCATTGGACGGTGGATCGGAATTTCATCATCCAAGGGTTCTACAAGTTTATATCCCTTTTTGTTGATGGACATGAAAAAATAGCGATATTGCTGGTATTCCAGTAAGCCCAGACGGTATAAACGCATGGCGATGGCCTGCAGGGAGACTTCCCATTTCGCTTTTATGTCGAGGTAGGTATCCGGATTGGAGATCTTCGTAAGGGCACCGCAATCAGTATGGAATGCATCAGGCATTAGAAAAGCCGAAGCAAATTGGTTGGCCTCGTCTTCCAATACTCTGTAAGATTTGCGATCCTGTACTGTAAACTCCGTCTTGTAATGGAGCAATAAGTGCCCTAACTCATGCGCAAGATCAAAATTCCGCCGTACAGCCGATTTTTTGACAGTACCGAGCATAATATACGGCCGGTCATCCTCAGTCCACAAACTATAGGCATCAATAGACTCCCCTATCTCCTTCTCAAAGATGAAAGCCCCTGCCTTTTCAAGCAGAAACAACAGATTTTCATTGGATTGTCGAGGCATTTGCAAAGCATCACGGGATATCTTGGCAATGTATTCAAGTTGTTCAAGACGTGCCATGTCAGGATGCTGATGTACATAGGCCAGCACCTCATTCCTCAGCTTTACTAAAACATTGGGTGGATAACTGATTCTTCCTTCAATCCTCTTTAAAAAGCCATCCAAAAAACGTATGTGCATATGCTCACTTTGGGTCTTGCCGGATGAGTTCACCGTCTCCGAACGATAAGCGATGTGCTGCATCTCTATAGACCCAGGAGTTTCCCCCTTCAGCAGATCCTCCTCGAAAAAGTAGGCAGCTTTAACATGAAAGATCTTCTTCAGCTGGTTTACGATTTCTAACTTGGGGGACGTATAGCCGTTCTCATACTGCCATATAGCCTGTTCGGTCACTCCGATTTTCTTTGCCAACTGTCCCCTGCTTAAATGATTCATGAGCCGGACATGGGTTAAACTTCTGCCAACAAACAAATCGGCACCTCTTTTCTGCATACCTTTCAGCTTTTCTTCTCTTCTGAATCGTCGATGACAATCCCAAACGCACCCGCATCCAAAATGCCTTCGGCTGCAATGGTCTGGTCCAAAACAGCTCTTAACTCTTCTTCAACTCCAAAAAGATGACCTGGTTTGTTACCGATATACGCGGTCAAATCACTTATTAAATATGCTTTATTATTCTCTGGATTCGGCATCCATATACGTATTTCACTAATTAAGTGATCATCGTCAATATGATAAGTAGCGATGTAAAAACGATCAAATTGCTTGTCCATGCCCGCCGTGTCCTCTGGCAACAGGGAAAGAGGCTGAAAATCCTGCAGCAGCTCCAATTGAATTGACTGTTCGGCAGTCTCCAGACCTTGAACACTGCCGAAGTCCACGTTGCGATTAATAGCCATGAGGTTGTCCATGTAGGATGATCGACGCGAACGTGGTTTCCCTTTTGCATCCATTCCTTTATTTACTTCATCAGCGTTGAAATATCTTGCATTCTTTACAATGAACAGTGTTTGTTCATCTTGATTTGCAAATTGCAGGTATTGCCAGGTCATCCCTGCTTTGGCTACAGTAGACTTTACACCATGTCCTTCACAGGCCTCTGCTACATGGTGGTCTATATGATTGCCTTTGACCCAAGCATATGCACCGTGTATTTTTAGATCATGCGCCTTCTGACGACGCACTTCCAACTAGTCCCTATATCCTTCCATGATGCCATCCACAATACTTACGTACAGTTCGCCAGGCAAGTTATATTCATCCATGCACCGTACACCTCCAAGTATTTGTATGATCAGTCATTTCCCACATTAAAGAATAAATGATTTTAACCTATTATACTTAAAGCTCAGTAAAGAAGATAGTAAAATATTATGGACAGTAACCCAAGCCCTATCTGCCCTTGCTGAATGAAAAAACGGATCTGCAGGAGTTCTCCTGCGGATCCGTTCCCCTATCCTTGACGCTCATACAACGTCCTACTTTTTCTTAACAATCCCCTGCTCGACCGCCAAGACTTTGGCAATCTTCGGTGCATACCAGATCACCGGCAGCAGCAGCAGCGATACTGGAACAGCGGCGATGACGACAAACGACTGCAGAGCGTCGATGCCGCCCCCTCCGATGTTGATGAGGATGACAGCGACCACAGCCATCATGAGCGTCCAGAACAGCCGGATTGTTTTCGGTGGATTATCGTCACCTGTCACCGCCATGGAGATGGAATACGACATCGAATCCACGGTCGTCACAACAAACAGCGTCGTCAGGATCAGGAAGACCGAAGGCATGATGGCCCCAAGTGGCATTTGCTCCGCGATCGCGATAATGGCGCTTGGCAGGCCGCCATCCGCCAGCGGCCCGCTGACGGAGCCTTCATTGTTCAATTCGTAGAAAATCCCCGAACCGCCGAGAATGGTGAACCATAGATTCGCAGCGACAGGAGCCAAAATGGCGACCACGATGAAGATTTCCCAGATTTTCCGCCCATTGGAAATTCTGGCGACAAACAGTGCCACGAGCGGCCCGAACCCGATGAACCATCCGAAGAAAAACAACATCCAGGCGCCAAGCCAGGCATTATCCCCGCGATACGTACTGATGGTGATGAATTCACGAATATAGGTCCCGTATGAAGTAAAGAACGCTTTAACGATGAACACCCCGGGACCGAGCAGCAATAGGAAGACCGCAATGACGGCCACCATATTGACATTCAGCTTACTCAGGATCTGGATCCCCTTCTCGATGCCCGTCAGTGTCGAGACCAGGACAACGCCCGTAAGAACGACGATAATAACAAGCTGCGTCAAGAACGTATCCGGAATCCCGAAAATCGAGTGGAGGCCATAGCTGACTTGCAGGCCAAGAAAACCGATTGGTCCGATGGTTCCTGCGGCAGCACCGATAATACAAAAAATATCGGCGGCCGTCCCCCATTTGCTCGTCAGGATCCGCTCTTTCAAAATCGGATACAACAGCGCTCTTGGTTTCAGCGGCATGCCCTTGTGGTTATGGGCGTAAATCAGGATGATTGCACTGACTGCTCCGTACACCGACCAAGCCGTGAAGCCCCACGACATATAACTTTGAGCCAGCGCAGGGCCGATCGCCTGCTCCGTCCCGCCTGTAATCCCTTTGTGCATCGGCGGCACGTCCAGGAAATAATACATCGGTTCGGCAGCCGCCCAGAAGACCCCGCCTGCACCGAGTCCCGTCGTCAGAATGACCGCCACCCATTTGAAATAGGACATTTCCGGCTTCACCGCATCGCCCAGCCGGACCTTGCCGTATTTCGAAGCCGCAAGAACGGCCCCCACAACGAAAGTCGCCATCATCAGAAACTGCCAGTACGCTCCAAAATAGCGGATGGACCAGTCAAACCCTTGATCCACAAACTTGCTGACCGCCTCCACTTTCACGAGGGAAAACAGCACAAATGCCACCAATACTCCCCCGCTGCCAATGAATACAGGCCAATCCACCTTTTCTCGAATAAAGTTCCAATAATTTTTTGTCATAAGTTCCTCCCTTTTTCCGTTACCGCAGTTACACCGATTGTTCTCATGAATAGAAAAAAGTAATCCTCCTACCGTTTCAACCATACGCGTAGGATGATTACTTTTCAGCTGATTGTTAGCATACAGCAGATCCGCTTGTGACCATCCGCAGATCCGTGCATGAACTGGGTGTTGGAGATAGACGTACAGTGTACCATACTTCTTCCAGAAGTACTTGGGATTGTGTTTTTTTGTTGGGGAGTGGTGATTACCACCCCAGCCATCACGCCTCTTGATATCGTTTCATCCGCCGATATACAGCCCAGTTACAATAGAAAAATACACCCACGTTGATCTTCAGGGTTCAATCCCCGTTTTCAGCGCAAGGTGTATTTTGTATTATTTTATTGTCGAGAACAGACTTTGATGTTGAGGCATTTATATAGAACTGTCTTTCTTTTTATTCTCAAAAATCAGCCATACTAATGTAATACTTGCGGCAACCGCAACCATCAACACGCCATATATAGGCGTAAACTCCAATGACTGATAACGCACAGTTACCCCTCCTACATAAGATCCCAAAAATATCCCAACATTGAATGCGGAAATGTTTAGTGCGGAAGCCATCGCAGTAGCAGAAGGAATATACTTTTCCGAAACCTGTACCGCATACAATTGCAGCCCTGGTACATTCATAAACATAAATAGGCCCATCAGAATGACCATGAGAAGACCTATAATCTTCGAATCGAATGAGAAATAAATACCCAGGAGTGCTAACGCAAGTCCGACAAAGCTGAAAAATATAGCCCGTAATGGATTACTGTTCGCAAATTTCCCGCCTACTGTATTCCCGATGGCCACAAAAACACCATATACAACCAAAATAGCTACGATAGCCCGAGGGGAATAGCCCATGTGTTTTTCTAAAATAGGAGACACATACGTATATACTACGAATGCGCCACCGTAACCGATTGCTGTAACGAGAAGGATTAATAACATACGGAAGTTGCTTAATACTTTCCCTATATCCCGGAGCGAAATCGGATTACTTTTTGATAGGTTATCCGGCACGAGTAATGCATTGCAGATTAGACCAATTACGCCGATGATTACGATGAAAACGAATGACAGACGCCAATCTGATAATTGGCCGATGAACGTCCCCAATGGAACCCCGGTCACAGTTGCCAAAGTTAACCCTGTAAACATGAATGCAATTGCACTTGCACGTTTATCGGGGGCTACCACTTCTGCCGCAATGACCGAAGCAATGGACATGAATACACCATGCGCTAATGCGGAGATAATGCGACCGATCAGCAGAAATAGGAATGTCGGTGCAATCGCAGCGGATAAGTTACCGACTATAAAAATGACCATTACGAGCAATAGGACCTTTTTCCGGTCGAGCCGAGACGTTAAAACAGTTAAAAGTGGAGCCCCAATCGTGACACCTAGTGCATAAATCGAGACGGTTAAGCCGGCAGTACTCAATGATATACCGAAGTCATCAGTGATGAGCGGAAGCAGTCCTACGCTTATAAATTCTGTAGAACCGATCCCAAAAGCACTTATCGCTAATGCGAGCAGTGTTAATTTGGTATTTGGTGCTGTTGACGTTTTCATGATAAGGATAACTCCATTATTATTTTTGTAGAGTGTAGTATTGTTGATACATACCAAAGATGACCGTAGGGTACTTTTAGTTACTTTTGCTAATACAGGAGGTTCAAGATGGAGAAAGTTTATAATATTGGTGTCGAAGCTACCATCGAAGTGATTGGAGGTAAATGGAAACCCGTCATTCTATGCCATCTCAATCACCATGGCGCAATACGCACGAATGAGTTCCGGCGGTTAATTCCTGGAATTTCACAAAAAATGTTGACGAGCCAATTGCGTGAATTGGAACAATCCGGGTTAATCGATCGCAAAGTTTTCAATCAGGTGCCGCCAAAGGTTGAATACTCATTAACAGCCTATGGACATGAGATGGAGCCAGTGCTTAACGTACTGTGTACATGGGGCGAAAAACATATTGAAAAGTTGATAGATGATGGTGAAGATATTCTTCTGATGCAGCATGACAATGATATTGCTGTCAAACAGCTTTCATCATAAAAAATAGAGAAAGCCTAGGGGATCCGTGATGCCCTTAGGTCCTTTCTCTATATTCGCATGGATCTCTTCGATATTTCTGATTGACTATTAGTTCTCGAAGTCGAATTCCGCCGGGTCTGGACCCACACGTTTTTCCAGGTTCATGTCGTTAATGACTTGCAGTTCTTCGTCAGTAAGGCTGAAATCAAAGATGTCTGCATTTTGCAGCATCCGTTCTTTACGTACCGATTTGGGAATGGTTATGACGCCATTCTGGATATCCCAGCGTAAAATAACTTGTGCATTCGATTTACCGTATTTCGCTGCAATTCCCGCGATAGTCGGTTCTTCAAGAAGCCCGCCTTGCATGAGTGGAGCCCAGGCTTCCAATTGGATATTATTCGTTTCACAAAATTCCCGTAAGGCTAATTGCTGCAGACGCGGATGGAATTCCACCTGGTTAATGACCGGTATTACGTCTGCTGTTTTCAACAGGTCCTGCAAGTGCGAGACGTTGAAGTTACATACACCAATCGCTTTCACTTTGCCCTCTTTGTAGAGATCTTCAAGTGCTCTCCAAGACTCTGCATATCTGTTCTTGCCTGGCCAATGAATCAAGTATAAATCCAAGTACTCCAATCCCATTTTTTGCAGGCTTTCCTCATAGGCTGCTATTGTTTCGTCATAGCTTAAACCAGTATTCCAAACCTTGGATGTGATGAACAGATCCTCGCGCGTCAGACGAGTGGATGCCAATGCCTGTTCAATGCCGTCCCCGACACCCGCTTCATTCCCGTAAATAGCCGCTGTGTCAATGCTTCGATAGCCTGCGTCAATCGCATTTTTCACAATTTCAGCCGTTGCGTCATTGTCCACCTGGAATACACCCAGGCCCATCCCCGGCATTTCCAGACCATTATTTAGTTTTATCTTATCGTGCAAGTCCTTAATCATTATGCATGTCTCCTTTTGGGTTGTTCTTTCATCGCTCCTTTATTATGCAGCCTGTTTTGTATTAAAAAAAGTACGCACTTTTTTGTTCCATAGAAACACATGTGTATTGCAAAATAGAAGTGCAGACTTGTGCAAGAGATTTGTACAGAGTCCC
>DAMDKL010000017.1:0-57225 GCA_032099885.1 Sporosarcina sp. | reverse complement strand
GGGACTCTGTACAAATCTCTTGCACAAGTCTGCACTTCTATTTTGCAATACACAATAGTGCCGAACGCGCCTGGGAGCGTACTTCTTGGAATCGTTAGCTGACCGATCTTCCGTAACGGGAGATTGCTGAACAGCCTGACCGGGGATGTCCGGTGACCCAGATTCATCCGATCAATCCATATAGTTATCATTGCTTGCCGGCCTAATAAGACTTAGTACCCGTGCAGCCCTGAGTATTCTGAATTATTTATCATCTATATCTACTTTCTGAAACAATAATATGGTATATTGCTAATGAGTACTGGTCTATACCAATTGGGATAGACCAGTTACCAACTAGCTGAGGAAACGGAGGAATGAACGTGAGGAAACAAAAAAAGTCTGTGGTCCGCGTGTTGCTGGCATTGTTGCTGGTAGTGAGCACGCTTGCGGGACCGCTTGGCTGGATGGGGGTCCCTGCGGTGCAGGCGGCGGAAGCATCGTCGGAAATGAAACCGTATACATTGTATCCGCAGCCACATGACATCACGTACAGCGGACAGTTGCTGGATGTGAGCAAATCCGTGCAGGTCGTTTATGAGTCCCAAGTGGACACGTATACGAAGAAGCGGGTGAAGGAGCTGCTCGATGAGAAAGGGCTGACCTACACCGAATCATCGGACTTGGCCGCCGATCGGACGAATCTGCTGGTGGGGGTGGCGGGTTCCGGGGAAGCTGCGGACCGTTATTTCCAAGAAAACGGTCTTGCGGACGAAGCGGTGCTGGACAAGCTGGATGCCCATCTCGTCTCCGTCCGTGATAACGTCATCGGCGTCTTAGGGAAAGATGTCGATGCCGCGTTCTACGGCGTGACGACGCTCAAGCATCTGTTCCGGCAAATGGACGGAAGCCGTCTCCAAGAGCTGTTCATCGCAGATTATGCGGATGTCAAAGGCAGGGGGTTCATCGAAGGGTATTACGGGGAGCCGTGGTCGAATGAGGACCGCGCCGATCTGATGACGTTCGGCGGAGATTTCAAGATGAACTCCTATATCTATGCGCCGAAAGATGATCCGAAGCATAACGGGAAATGGCGGGAGTTGTACACTGCCGATGAACTGGTGAAGATCCGCGAACTGGCGGAAGCGGGCAACGCGAGCAAAACGCGGTTTGTCTACACGCTCCATCCGTTCATGAACCAGCCGATCCGGTTCAACACAGATGCAAACTATCAGGAAGACCTCGCGATCATCAAGAAGAAATTCACTCAGCTGTTGGATGCAGGGGTTCGAAAGTTCGGTATTCTGGCGGACGATGCTGGAGTGCCGCCACAAGGAGCAGGGACGTATGTGCGTCTGATGACCGATCTGACCGACTGGCTCGTCTCCAAAGAGGCGGAATATGACGGATTGGTCACGGATATGATCTTCTGCCCGAATGATTACATGGGCTGGGGGGACAGCGCACAGATCCAGACGCTGCGCGAACTGCCGGAATCTGTGAGCATCATCCAGACCGGCGGGAAAGTGTGGGGGGAAGTGTCGAACTCGTTCACATCGACCTTCACGAAAAATGCAGGGGTAGGGCCATATTTGTGGATCAACTGGCCGACGACCGATAACTCGAAGCAGCACCTGATCATGGGGGGCCACAACGCCTTCCTGCATGCAAATGTCGATCCGTCGAACATCGAAGGCATTGTGCTGAATCCGATGCAGCAGGCGGAGCCGAGCAAAGTGGCGATCTTTGCGAATGCGGATTATTCTTGGAACATCTGGAGCGATCCGGCGGAAGGGGACTTGAACTGGAACGACGCGTTCGCCTATATCGACCACGGCACGCCTGACGAAACCGCCGCTTCGAACGCACTCCGGGAACTGTCCAAGCATATGATCAATCAGAACATGGACGGCCGTGTCGTGAAGCTCCAGGAATCCGTCGAGCTCGCACCGAAACTGCAGGCATTCAAAGCAGCACTCGGCAGCGGGACGGTCACCGCGCAGGCGGAAGGGCTGCTGAAGGAGTTCGAAACGATCCGGCAGGCGGCGCTGACGTACAAGGAGCAGCCGGGGAACGAAAGGACGCGCGATCAGATCATCTATTGGCTCGACAGCGCGATCGATACGGCGGACGCCGCTAGCTACTTACTGAAAGCGGAAATCGCCCATGAAGCGGGAGATAAAGCTGCGGTTTGGGAGAATTACAGCCAGGGACAGGCGGCTTTCGACGCCTCGAAAAACCATCCGTTCCGCTATATCGACCATTACGAATACGCGGAAGTCGGGGTCCAGCATATCGTACCGTTCGTCAAAACATTGCTGGGCGATGTGTCGGGGAAAGTGCAGTCCATCGTCAATCCGGATCTGAACAGCGCCCAGGTCATCACGAACCGTACGGACACACCGGCGGGAGATCTGAAGAACCTGCTCGATAACAACAAGAACACCGAGGTCGTCTTCAAGGATCCGAGCGCCATCACGGTCGGGACTACGATCGGTGTCCTCTACGAGCGGCCGTTCACGCTGCGTTCCGTCCGGTTCGAACTTGGCCGGAACGGCAATGACAGTGACACATTCAGTGCAAGTCAGCTGCAGTATACAGTGGACGGCGAGACGTGGAAGGACGTGGAGGGGGCCGCCTACGGGCACGTGAATCAGGCAGTCGCGGATGACCTGGATCTGAAAGTCCGCGGCGTCCGGCTCATCGCGACCGAAGCCCGGGCAAACACATGGCTCGGGGTGAAGGACATTGTCGTCAACGAGCAGAAGGATGTCACGGAGGTTCTCGAACCCCGCCTTATGGTGCCCGATCATTTCACTCTGTACCAGGGAACGGAAGCCAACCTGTTTGACGGGGATGACACGACGTTCGCTTGGTACAATCCTTCTGGCGCCGTGAAAGATACATCCGTCGCCGGCGACTACATCGGCGTCGACTTGTCGGAAGTCAAGAAGATCGGCAAAGTATCCTTCGCCATCGGCCGGGACAACGCCGACAAATGGACGGAGTATCAGCTCGAATACTCCAGAGACAACGTCACCTACACGAAGGTCAAGTCCTATATAGGAAAAGCATCCGGGATGGACAAGATCGAAGAGGACCTGGCCGGCATCGAAGCGAGATACATCCGTGTGAAGAACTTGAAGGATGTGCCCGTCTGGCTGAAGTTCAGCGGAATTCAAGTGAACTCCGCTACAGGAAACTCCTTGTTCACGTATACGAACAATAAGGCGTACGCAGGGATTCCGGCGACCCATTCACTCGATCGGACGGACCTTGCGAAAACGGCAGGTCTCACCTTGCAGCCGGGCGAGTACATCGGCGTGAAACTGGAGCGCATCAAAGAACTCGATACTGTAACCGCATCTGAAACGAGCGGGAAACTGACCTTGCAAGCGTCCGTGAACGAGGTGGAATGGAGCGCACCTTCAGAAGGGGGACTTGCGCGCTATATCCGGTATTTGAATGATACGGACGATGCTGTGACGTTCAATTTGGATGAGTTCGCGGTCCGCTCGAAGGAACTGCAGCCGCCGGCATTCATCGGCACAACCATGGGCACCGCCCCGAACTACTCTGAAAACGACTCCCGGAAGAAAGGGACTCTCCTGAACCTGTTCGATAAGAACCTGGCGACGAAGACGATCTTTGCGGATTACCAGCGGAAAGGCGAATCGATCACGTATTCCGTCGGGGAACCGCGTGTCTTCAACAGCCTCCGCATCTATAACGACGAGGATGACGTGAACTACATCCGCGATGCGGTCATCCAGCTGTCGATGGACAACCAGACATGGACCGACGTGGCAACGGTCGGCGACGGGGAGGACAACCTCGCCGGCGGCACGCCCGACTACTCGGATAAGATCAAAGACGGCTATACACATGACACGGTGAATCCGGGGAATTACTATTTCGGGAACGAAAAAATCGGGGGTGTGGAAGCGAAGTACATCCGCATCCAGTTCACGGCGAACTACCCGGCACGATTCGCGCACATCAATGAAATCCTCATTAACGGCGGAGAATTCGTGAAGACCGAGAACGATCCGACATTCGTGGCGGATCCGATCGAAGTGGAAGGGTTCGGGCCGAAGCGGCTGCTTGACGGGGACCTGACCACCGCGTTCCGGCCGAACATGGAAGGGCGCACTGATGGCTCGCTGACCTACCGCCTGTCCGAGAAGACGGACGTCACTGCGATCACCATCGTCCAAGGGGCGAACGCAATCTCGAACGCCACCGTCAGCGCGCGGGTCGGTAAGGATCGCTGGGTGGATCTCGGGAAGCTCGACAGCAGCCTGAATACGTTATACAACCCATCCTACGACCGCATTTACGAAGTGAAATTGACATGGGGCGACGTCCAGCCCGTCATTTACGAGATGAATATCTCGAACAACCCGGACCTCGTCGACAAAGTGGACAGGACGGCACTGGCGGCACTCCTCGATGAAGCAGCCGCCAAGGAAGAACGTGACTACACTGCGGAAAGCTGGGCCGCCTTCGACGCAGCACGCACAGCGGCCGCCGGCGTGGACGCAAAACCGGGCGCCACACAGGCTGAAGTCGACGAAGCGGCAGCTGCCCTGAAGCAAGCTATGGAAACACTCGTTTTGAAGCCGCTTGCGCTGACGCTGGAAGTGAAGGATGCCACGATCACAGCCGGTGAACCGGTGGATCTCCGCTCGCTGATCACCACCGCGCGTGATTCAGCCGGCAATGATGCAACCGATGCCGTCGTGATCGACGCGGACGGCTTCACCCCGGATGTCCCGGGCATCTATGTCATCACCTACACTCTGACGGAAGAGGGTATCGATCCGGCTGTCAAAACGGCCACGATCACCGTCGAACCTGTCGCACCGCCAGCCGTCGACACACTCGCCGACCTGCATGCACTCGTCGGCCACTACCAGGCTGCCGGCGACATCCTCGACCCGAAAGCTGCCGAGCAACTCACCAAGCAGCTGGAGAAAGTCGAAAAAGAAGCCAACAAAGGCCTGACGGATAAGGACAAGAATGACAACCGTGATAGCGCCAAAGAGCAGGAGAAACAGCAGAAAGAGGAAGCGAAACGCAACCGCAAAGTCATCGACGAACTGAACAAATTCAAGAAACTGCTCGACAAACAGCTCGACAAGCACCAAATCACTCCCGCCGCCCACCAAGGTCTCACCCACGGCGCAAACCGCCTCATCGACCAGCGAACGGAAGCATGACCGCCATGTGGAGCAGTGCGGAAAGGTAAAGTAGAGGAAAAGAGATCTCCAGTCATTTCTGACAGGAGATCTCTTTTTATATTGAGGTGCCTGTGCACCACACAAATCAGGTACAATTCAGAAATGTGTCGAAATTGTGTGGTGCACAGGCACCTTCTTTCGGTTTTTTTTACCATAACTCCCTATTGGAAGTGGTCACGGCGTATGCGGAACTGTTGAGGGCGTTGTCGACATCCTGCTGGGTGCGGATCAGGCCGCCGGCAATGATGGGAATGCCGGTTTCGTCGTAGATCTCTTTGACGATGCCCGGAATGACGCCGGGTAAGATTTCGATGTAGTCGGGTTTAATCTTTTTACAGATGTTGAGGTTATGGTTGAGCGCGTGGCTGTCAAGTGCGAACAGGCGCTGGATCCCAAGTATCCGATGCTTTTTGGCGGAAGCGATCACGTTCGCTTTCGTGGAGATGATGCCGTCCACTTTGACGTTGTTGATCAGGTATTCCAAGCCGTACTCGTCCACTTTCAGGCCCTGAACGAGGTCTGCGTGGATGAGCACCTTTTTCCCGTGTTGTTTCGCGTGCTTGACAGTGCTCTCCAACTGGGACAGGCGTGATTCCAGGAAGATGATCAGTTCGTGGTCGGTCTTCAGCACTGCTTCGAAATCTTTCATGTTGCGGATGGCGGGTATGATCCTTTTGCCCATGTCAGTACTCCTTGCTCATTCTGATTTTTGTTTCATTTGGATGATCATTATTTATCCTACCACAGGTGACAAGCGGAACTGAAACTGCGGACGAGTATCCAGGCCGGGGCTTAGGCATTTCTGTTTAGAGGCAATTGACAACGCTTTCAGAGAAATGTATACTCTTGTTAAGTTAATAGCTCGTGATGAGATGAGGAGACACATTGCCTTCCCCAGGAATTCGACTGGGGATGTTCAATGTGTCTTTTTTTCGTCCGCTATGACAAGAACCGGCTGGGGGTGGATTCGTTGAGAGGGTGGGTACCTTTGTTGACTGCTGGGTATCCGTCCGGTGAGGCAGACGTATGCTTTACGAGGCGTTCTGATGTAGGACAGAAAAAATGGGGAATGAGGGGGATTTTATGAACAGGTTCAAAAAACCGGTTGTCTGGCTGGTCATCTCGTTGGTTTTGATATTGATTGGAAGTGTGACAGCTTCCCAGTTTAACGGTTCCGGGGGAGATGTCGATGTGTCACGCATTTACTTTGACACGCCGAGAGGGGAACTGTCGGGTCTGCTGTATAAACCGGAGGGGGCGGATCAGAAACCGCGGCCGACGCTTGTGGCGACCCATGGGTATTTGAATTCTGGAGAGATGCAGGATGCCCAGGCGATTGAAATGTCCAAACGGGGCTACGTCGTCTTGGCGCTGGACCAGTACGACCACGGGCATTCGACAGGCACGATGGAGAAGCCTGTGCCGTTCTTCTCGTTTTGGCCGCACGCCATCTATGATGCGGTCCAGTATATGTATGATCAGGATTATGTACTGAAGGATGCGGATGGGAACGGGATCATTGCGGTTTCGGGCCATTCCATGGGCGGGTTTTCATCGACCAACGCGGTGATTTTAGATGAAACCGACTTTGCCGAGTCAGGCATCAGAAAGATCTATGCTTCCCTGACGTTGGGGTCGGATTACCAATGGCTGAAAGCGATGGGACTCACTGACGAGGACATCAACAAGACGTACGGGCCGCGGCCGTCCGGAAAGGTGGCCGGGGAGTATGATGAGTTCTTCTTCAATGCGGATGACGCAGTCCCGGGTCAGACGGTCGTGAAGAAGAATTACGTGGCCACGGCGGAAGGCCAGGGCTTCCTCGGAAATCCGGAGAAAGCCGAAGCAGGGAAAGTCTATGACGTGGATGGCGGCAAACGGGTAATCTATCAGCCGGACGAGACGCACCCGTGGAATCACTTCTCGAAGGAATCGACAGGGGATGCGATCGGTTTCTACGATATGGCATTTGCCGATTACAGCGACCTTGTGGAAGTTGGGAAGTCCGGACAGTCGTGGGTGTTCAAGGAGTTCGCTTCGTTTGTTGCGATGATCGGCTTCTTCCTGCTGTTCGTTCCGCTCATCCTTCTGCTGTCCAAATTGCCGTTCTTCAAGTCGATTTATACAGCGAAGGCATTGCCGCTCGCTGCGCCGAAAACGGACGGTGCGAAATTGACAAGATACTTACTCATCGTCTTCGGAAGTCTGTATCCGGCACTGTTCTTCACCTCGCTGTATGGCGGTGATGTGACAGGTATGCGGTTATTGCGCCAAGTGAGCATGATTTTCATTGCCCTGTCGGCGATCGTGCTGATCTATTCACTCGTGAAGAACACCAGCAGAAATGCTAAAACAGGTTCCCTTCTTCTATTGGTGCTGAGCGGCATTCAATATGTGCTCTTGAGAAGCCAGGATAAATTCCTTGAGGCGACACCGTTCTTCGGTGCGCCTACCGTCAATCCGACTGTCTACTGGGCACTGAATGTTGCGGTCGTCCTGCTCATGGTGACCGTTTGCTATCATTATGTGTCCAAGAGGTCGGAAGGTGCGACACTTGCGCACTACGGCGTGAAGGCGAATGCAGCCACGATTGTTGCGTCGCTTGTGACAGCTGTCTTGGCATCCGGTATCGGATTTGGCATCCTGTTTGCGGTGGACGCATTGTTCAGCGTGGATTTCCGGCTCTGGACCGTTGCAGTCAAGACGTTTGAAGGGCATCATGTCATCGCGCTTCTGAAATATGCACCGTTGTTCTTCGTCTACTATTTCATTGTCGGTATGTCTGTCAACGTGAATACTTCGGGTGAAAACTATGACGGTGTGAAAGGGTATGTCATTTCGATCCTTCACTTTGTTGGCGGCTTGGCGCTGTATTTGGTCTATCAATACGGCCTGTTGTTCATGACAGGGACAGCAGGATATCCGGCTGAAGCGCTGTCTTCGATCGTCGTGATCGGTCTGGTGCCGATGCTCGCGATTGCGGCGATCTTCAACCGGTACTTCTTCCGGGTTACGGGCAACGTCTACGTCGGCGCGTTCCTCAACACCTTGGTCATGACGATGATTACAATCGCAAATACAACTCTTTACACGATATTCTAACCCCGCAGATGAGGAGTAAGGGACACGGGGACCCGGCCTCCTGTCTCGGGCGTCACTTTGCAATGGGCGGAGGTAAGCGGATTGGAACAATATATTTTGTCCCTGGATCAGGGAACAACAAGTTCACGTGCCATCTTGTTTGACACGCATGGAAGGGTCGTTGAAACAGCGCAGCAGGAGTTTGAACAATTCTTTCCTCAGCCGGGCTGGGTGGAACAGGATGCCAACGAAATCTGGAACTCGATTTTGTCCTGCATCGCAGAAGTATTGCGGAAAGCGGATGTGCTCCCCGGACAGATTGCAGGAATCGGGATCACCAACCAGCGGGAAACGGCCGTCGTCTGGGAGAAAGACAGCGGTCATCCCGTCCACCGGGCGATCGTCTGGCAATCCAGACAGACGGAAGAGATTTGCGAGCAGCTGCGTGCTGACGGATACAGCGACCTGTTTGAAGAGAAGACAGGGCTTCTGATCGACCCCTACTTCTCCGGCACGAAGGTGAAATGGATCCTTGACAATGTCGCAGGGGCGCGGGAGAAGGCGGACGCCGGGGAGCTGCTGTTCGGGACGATCGACACGTGGCTGGTGTATAAGCTGACAGGCGGGCGTACGCATATCACGGATTTCTCGAATGCGTCCCGCACCCTGCTGTTCAATATTAAAGACCTGAAGTGGGATGACGGGCTGCTGGAGATCCTGACCGTGCCCGCAAGTATGCTTCCTGAAGTGAGACCGTCATCTGAAATCTATGCATACGCGGAAGATTATCCGTTCGCAGGCCACCGGATTCCGATTGCAAGTGTCATCGGAGATCAGCAGGCGGCTTTGTTCGGTCAGGCGTGTTTCGAGCGGGGGATGGCGAAGACGACGTACGGGACCGGCAGCTTCATGCTGATGAATACGGGAGAGAATTGTGTCCGGTCGAGCCATGGGTTGCTGACGACGATCGCCTGGTCTGTCGATGGGACGGTGACCTATGCGCTCGAAGGCAGTAATTTCGTTGCCGGCTCGGCCATCCAATGGCTCCGGGACGGGCTTCGCATGTTCGACAAAGCTTCGGATAGTGAATCGTATGCACAGAAAGTCGATTCGTCCGACGGTGTCTATGTCGTTCCGGCATTTGTCGGACTCGGGACGCCTTATTGGGACAGTGATGCCCGCGGTGCCGTATTCGGCGTGACACGCGGGACGACGAAGGAGCATTTCATCCGCGCGACGCTCGAAGCACTTGCCTATCAGACGAAGGATGTGCTGGAAGTGATGGCCGCGGACTCAGGCGTCGGCTTGTCGTCGTTACGCGTGGACGGCGGTGCGGTCTCGAATGATTTCCTCATGCAATTCCAGAGCGATATGCTGAATGTCCCGGTCGATCGTCCGTTCGTCAGCGAAATTACTGCGCTGGGTGCTGCATTCTTAGCAGGGCTGGCTGTCGGCTATTGGGAGGATCAACAGGAAATCGCTGAGAAATGGCAAGGGGAAACTACATTTGTCAGCACGTTTTCGGACGAAGAGCGGGAACGATTATATACAGGCTGGAAAAAAGCGGTTGCGGCCACGCGGGTATTCAAGTAAGCCGCTGAAGTGAAGCGGGAATGCTGTAAAAGGAACACGTATTATGGTATGCTGAAAGCAAGTTAATAACTTTGGTAGAGAACCTGAGAGACCACGTCACTCCATTTTTCCGTTTTGGGAATGGAGGTGATTCGTGGTCTCTTTTTTTGTTCACAAATTACAGGCAGGAGCGGATGGAATATGCGATTTTCAAATGGTGACCGATCGGAATTGAAGAAAGAACTTGAGAAGCAGACGTTTGATCTGCTGGTCATCGGAGGCGGCATCACAGGTGCAGGGATTGCACTGGATGCAGCGACGAGGGGGCTGCGGGCAGCTGTTGTGGAAATGCAGGATTTTGCGGCAGGCACGTCAAGCAGATCGACGAAACTGGTCCATGGCGGATTGCGGTATTTGAAGCAGCTGGAAGTGAAGATGGTGGCGGAAGTCGGGAAAGAACGCGAGATCGTCTATCAGAACGGGCCTCACATTACGACGCCCGAGTGGATGATGCTGCCCTTTTACAAAGGCGGGACGTTCGGTCCGTTCACGACGAACATTGCGCTGCGTGTCTATGATTTCCTGGCAGGTGTCAAACGAAGTGAGCGGCGGAAGATGTTCAAGCCGGATGTGGCGGCCGAGCACGAGCCTCTATTGAAACAAGAAGGGCTGAAAGGCGCAGGCTATTATGTGGAATACAAGACGGATGACGCGCGCCTGACCGCGGAAGTGATGAAGAAAGCTGTGGAGGAGGGCGCGGTTGCGCTGAATTACATGAAAGTGACGGATCTACTCTATGAAAACAGCCGGGTGGTCGGTGCCCGTGTCGAAGATCTGACGGACGGCAGCGAAGTGGAAGTCAGAGCAGTGAAAGTCGTCAACGCCGCAGGTCCATGGGTGGATACGTTACGAGAGATGGATCAGTCCAAGAAAGGGAAATCCCTTCAACTGACGAAAGGGATCCATCTTGTCTTCGATGGAGGGAGATTCCCGCTGCAGCAGGCGATCTATTTCGACGGACCGGATGGCCGGATGATTTTTGCGATTCCGCGGGAAGGGAAAACCTATGTCGGTACGACCGATACGGTCTATCAAGGGGACATTGCCCACCCGGAAGTGACGGCGGAGGATCGCGATTACATTTTGCAGGCGATCGGCTTCATGTTCCCTTCTGTGGAGATCGGGCCGGCTGATGTGGAATCCGGTTGGGCGGGATTGCGTCCGCTGATTCACGAGGATGGGAAGTCCCCATCCGAAATCTCAAGGAAAGACGAACTGTTCATATCCGAATCGGGGCTCATTTCGATTGCAGGCGGTAAGTTGACAGGTTACCGGAAAATGGCCGAACAGGTCGTGGACGCGGTCGTCAAACAGATACATGCGGAGCTCGGCAAACAATACCCTGGCTCACGGACAAAGCACCTTCCGATTTCCGGGGGGCAGGTAGGCGGAGCGGAAGGGTTCCGAACATTCATTGCTGAGAAGGTCGAGCAAGGGACGAAACTGGGACTGCCGAACGATCTGGCGGAAAAGCTCGTCCGGCGATATGGCTCCAACGTCGATATCGTCTTCTCCTATTACGAAGAGCATAAAAATGCGGCGGATGCAGCGGACATGGATCCGGCTGTCTACGCAGAACTCCGGTATTCGATTGACCACGAGCTCATCTACAAACCAGCTGACTTCTTCATCCGGAGGACGGGGGCTTTGTACTTTGACATTGCGTGGGTGAGAGCGTATCAGGAAGCGGTCTGTAATTTCCTGAAAGCCGAGTTCAAGTGGACGGAAGCGCAGGCGGGCCGGTACCGGATGGAACTTGAAGAAGCGATTAGAGAAGCAGCACAGATTGGATAATACCTTGCCGGGATCGTTATCCCGGAAACCGCCAGCCTATTTAGGCTGGCGGTTTCTTAGGTTTTCATTGAAAAGTGTATAAAATAGCATGGTTATTTCCGTCCGCAGTTGCGGCTGAAAGATGAATGCGCGCCGTTCTCCATGACAGCCCCCTATCCGTCAACCGGTCAGTTGTATGGAATGCTGTCACACCACTTCCGCAGCTTGGACCTCCGTCACGTAATCCATGTTGATGTACCGCTTTGCAACTTTCAACGCCTTATCGGGCTTTCCTTGCCCTGTGTAATAATTGAACAATTCCCGGTCGTAGGCCTGCGCGGACTGCGTATATCCGTGAAGCTTCAGATAAGGGAGCACCTCGTCTTGCAAGAATGCATGATACTTCTCCTCTTGCTGCAATGCAGAAAACTTGTGCAGGGTGAAGATAAGTATGTACAGTGTTTCGCTGCACTGCTCCGCTGCACGCAAACCTCCTTCAATCAGCTCAATCAGTTTGGTTAGCGGTAAATACTTTCCGAACAGCGCGCTGCGGGTATAGCCTTCGAGCGACAACAAATACAGCGGCGTGTCTTTTTCTTTAAGCGCCATCGACTTCATATAAAGCTCTCCGGCGGCCTCGTAATTTTTTCTCCTGTAGTGCTCGTATGCAAAGTTGTGCAGGATCTTCGCTTTCTTCTCAAGCGAATTGCATAGATCGCACAGCTTCAATAAGTTTTCGTATTGCTCGATCGTATCGTTGAAATTCCGGTAACGGTCGGATTCCACTTGGATGAGCATCAAGTTTTCCGTGTCGATGATTCGGAGGAACTGGTTCGTCTTCTTAAAGTGATTCAGCGCTTTTTCCGCGTAGTGATAGGCAAGTACAGGAGATTGGACATTGAGATACGCGACTGCCAAATCGTAGTGAATGGCAGGGTGGGGGTAAAGTTTGAGATCAATTGTATTGAATATGTCGATGGCTTTTCTATATTCGCCCCTGGCACTGTGGTAGAGTGCCAGGACGTGTCTGAACACATTCATTTCATAAGCGGATAACTCGTCCAAGTAAACTTGGATTTCATCGATATACAGTTTTGAACTTTTTAAGTCTCCTTGGGTGAGGTGGTATTTGGCAATAAGCAATTTGCAGTAACTCGCATGCTCCGACAGTTCGAGGAGTTCATCTTTCCGTAAATCATCATACAGCATGGCGGCGGCCCGCATATTTTGTGAAATCATAAGCTCATGCCAATGGTCGAGTCTGTTTTTCAAATTCAGCAAATGGGATACTTCCTGTTCCATGTCGATGCCAAGCCGTTCTGCAAGCAGCGTCGATATTTCGCTGGAGTACTCAGTGATTCCGCGTTCGATCTTACTGATATGGGTCACTGAACAAATCCCTTCTCCGAGCTGCTCCTGCGTCAAGTTTGCTTTTCTGCGGTAGTGTTTGATGATTTTCCCTTCATACATGAACAATCCCTCCATACTTCTCATTTAAGTACGTAAATTGATTATGAACCGAAAGACTTGTTTCTCTGTCGAAATGATACTGTGCATCGTTTTACCTGCAGCCTTTGTTCGCAATTTGGGGCAATTCGGAAATCCAAGCAAGCCGCCAATCCTGATATGGCAGTAATGGCAGGGAAACGGAGCGTTTTTCGTACAGTATGTTCATCCATGGAGTTGAAACCAATTATACATAATATATTGAAAAATGTAATTACTATTGCCCCCTCAACTATCTAAAATGCACCCTTACTCCTTTTTATTTGTTTGACGATAGGTTCCTTTGACTTGACGCTATATGAATGGGTTAGGCCTAACTTACTTATTAAATAATCTGAATAGTTTAATTACCCCAAACCGCTTCGGGCTTGCATGCTGTAAGGTGATGTCATGGATGTGAAGTAAGGATACATTCATGTGGCCATGAAGAGGCCGGATTGTATCAACCAACAAACTTTGGGGGTGTCATATTGGTGAAGAGTAAAAAGGGGAATCGTATCCAGTCAAAAACAGCGAAAGTCTTACTGGCGGCGATGCTATTGCCAACAGCTGCGCTGCAGCCGACTCCGATTGTCGGAGCTGCAAAAAACGTCAGTGATGTGAAAGAGATCCTGAGCAAACTGACGAACGATCAAAGACGATCGCTCAACGAAGTGAAAGCGGAAGCCGGTTTCAAAATACAGCCGGGCATCAATACAAACAGTGAACAGCCTGTCAATGTCATCGTTGAATTCAAACAGGATCCGGCCAAGGTGGAACTTGCAAAGAATCCGAACCAGATCAGCCTATTGCAGGCGGAAGATAAGGTGGAGGCATCGCATAGGAAATTCAAGGAATCCATTCAGGGACTGTCCGGTGAGAAACGGTCAGGTGCAGTCGAAATCACTCACGAGTATCGTGAAGCGTTTAACGGGGTTGCTGCGACATTACCTGGAAACCTGGTGGAGGATCTTATTCGGATCGGTGTCGTAAAGCGCATCTGGAAAGATGAAATGGTACAGCTGGATCTGCCGGATGCTAAGCAATATCCGATGGACCCTAAAATGATTGACAGTGTACCGCAGATCGGTGTGGACAAGCTGCATGATGAAAAGATCGAAGGGCAGGGCATTAAGGTAGGTGTAATCGATACAGGTATCGATTACAACCACCCTGACTTGTCGGGTGCGTATAAAGGATACCGGGCAATAGATGGAAAAGATCCAAGTGCCGTCGACCCTGACAGCGTTAAAGGATGGGATTTCATCGATAATGATGCAGACCCGATGGAAGAGACCTATGAAGAATGGAAAGCATCCGGCCAACCTGAAGTGGATAACTATGGCAACGCCTATTACACGTCCCACGGCACGCATGTTTCCGGAACAGTTGCGGGCCGGCAGGAGAATACTGTCGACAGCGCAGTGAAAGGTGTGGCGCCTGAAGTCGACCTTTATAACTACAGGGTGCTCGGACCATACGGGAACGGATCGACGGGCGGAATTCTCGCCGGTGTGGACAAATCCGTGAAAGACGAAATGGATGTCATCAACTTATCACTCGGATCGAATCTCAGCAGTGCGGTTTCGCCGTTATCAGTCGCGGTCAACAATGCAATGCTTGCAGGAGTCGTTGCAACGGTGGCGTCCGGGAATGCAGGGGACGGGGCGATGACAATCGGGTCGCCCGGATCTGGAGCCCTTGCGATAACAGTCGGCGCAAGTGACGTTTCCCAGACGATTCCGACGTACACTGCATCGGCGGATGACGATACGTTCCAGGATGTCCAGCTGCTTGCAAAAGACTTTACGGATGACGTCGGAGCGTTCCAAGAAGAGTCATTGCCGGTTGCTTTTGCTGGGTTGGGCAAATCGTCTGATTTCGAGAGCACAGACGTCAAAGGGAAGATTGCATTGATCGAACGCGGTGACATTGCGTTTGATGAAAAGCTCAAAAACGCTAAAAAAGCGGGTGCTGCTGCGGCCATCGTCTATAACAATGAAGAGGGGCAGATTCCTTACTACGTCGGAGAGAGCACAGGCTATATCCCATCTTTCCGGCTTTCGAAAAAAGACGGCGAGCGACTGAAAGTGCTAAGTGAAAGCGGCACGGTCTTCAAGTTCGGAGAGTTGCGCAATACAAAGTCGGAAGGTGATCATTTGGCCGATTTCAGTTCCCGCGGACCGATCGCCCAAAGTTATGACGTCAAACCGGATGTCATCGCGCCGGGTGTCGCCATTTACTCCACCTACCCGTCGTACATGAACGATCCGGAAGGCAACAGTTATGATGCTGCCTATGCTCGCATTCAAGGGACTTCAATGGCGGCGCCGCATGTTGCAGGAGCTGCAGCATTGATCTTGCAGGAAAATCCTGATTACACACCGTTCGATGTGAAAGCGGCGCTGATGAATACGGCAGAGGACTTGAAAGAAGAGTATTCCGTCTACGAGGTGGGGGCTGGACGTATCAATGCATACGACGCTGTCCATGCTGACACATCCATTAAAGTAATGGATCAGACGGAAACGATTGAAGACGGTGAAGCAGGTGTGATCAAGAACGAAACCGCGTCATTCTCATTCCGCTCCCATTACCTCGGGGATGATGACAAAGCGATCGAAGTCTCCCGGCCGGTCGTCATTAAGAATACTAGCAAAGAAGAGAAGAAGTTTGCCGTAAGCGCAGAGTTCCTGCCTGCAAAAGGCGGCAGGCAAGATGCTGCAAAAAATGGCGTGAAATTTACGATGGAGACGTCTATTCCTGTTAAAGCGAACGGTGAAACACAAGCAGATCCAAAACTCCAAGTTCCTCAAAAGGCGGCTGAAGGCACTTATGAAGGGTATGTCCGCTTCACGAACGAAAGCGATCCGGACGAAACATATCAAGTGCCATTCGCAATTCGTGTTACGGGGAAAGGGATCGATTTCGTCGAATTGGAACGACCGGTGATCACTAATTCATGGAATCAGTTCCATGCGTTCTTGATTCCGTTTACTCCGGTAACATTTAAATTCAAGAGTCCCATGGAGACTGTCGACATCGTGATCACGGATGGGGAAACAGATGAACCCATCGGCTATGTCGGTTCGCTATACAATGCTTCCGAAGTTCTGCCGGGGACTGAACTGATGATTACCCAAGGGTTCACGGGCAACGTCAATGAATTCACAGGGGATCCGAATTATCCGATCGGCACGGAAAACGTGAAGCTGCCTGAAGGCGGATACAAATTCAAGATGATTGCCACAGACAAGGAAGGCAACACCTTTGTGGACGAGAGCGTTGCTGTTGTTGATAATACGAAACCCGAGATGACGTACTTGGATCACAAGCCGGGAATCATCGAAGTAGACGAATCCATGTATACGGATGAAGACGGGCATCATGCGGTCTGGGTGCATTCGAATGTCTATGACTCTTCAATTGATTACCTGAAGTCAAAAGGTCTTAACTACGACCAGTCTGCGAATATGACAGTCTATTACGAGAACTCTGCATTCCCGAGCGGCCTGCTCCCGGTAAAACCGAACGGCGACCTGAAAGTCGGTATTCTGCCCGAGGATATTGAAAATAGGCCGTTGGAACTCGATTTGCAGACCGTCGAGATGGGGACGACAGACCGCTTCGACAACTATGTTTTCGTAAAGAAAGGAACGGAATATGCAGCGGCGTCTTATGACAAGAAGAAAGTTCGGAAGGGCGATGAGATCACCGCGACATTGACGATGAACAACGTGAAAGACCTTGAAGATGGCAAGTTTGGTCTTACGTTCATGAAGAATAACTTCAAGTTCAAGGAAGTGAAAGCGAGCAAAGCATTCAAGGAGTTCGCAAAAGCAAATGATCTTGAAATAGAACTTGCAGAACCAGTGTTCAAGGAGGACTTCTGGGACACTACCGCAACGTTCGGTGCATCCTTGAAAGGCTCCGAGACGAAAGGATACAGCGGGAAACAAGATTTCCTGGACGTGACTTTCGAAGTCATCAGTGACGAATACTATGCCGGTGATTATAGCTTCACAGTAAATGACGTTTCATACAATAATAGGTCAAAACCAATGGATGCATTTGTTGGTGACTTATTTAGTATCACCCCATCCACTTCAAAACTGGAAGGGTATGTTTCACCGGAAGGCCTGATGGAAGAAGACGGGCAGATTTTCTATGATGTCGATTT
Source organism: Sporosarcina sp. (assembly GCA_032099885.1). Taxonomy (GTDB): domain Bacteria; phylum Bacillota; class Bacilli; order Bacillales_A; family Planococcaceae; genus Sporosarcina. Next base: position 39,852 of record DAMDKL010000017.1, on the reverse strand, counting down.
AACGAAGATCGGTGCGAAAGCGTATGTCAAGGCACCTGATGGAAAAAAATACAACGGTGAAATCGAAGCGAATGGTGCCTTCCTTATCGAAGACATTCCAGCACAGAAAGGTAAATACGAGCTGGTTGTGGAAATTCCGGGGCATTTGGATTCAGTGAGCACGGTCGAGTTGGCAAAACTGGTGGATGGAGAATGGGGAGGCTTATGGACCCGCGCCTATCCGCCGGTGAGCTTCGCAGGGGATGTCAATAGTGACGGAGTCATCGACATACACGATATGATGCGCCTGGTCGCACAATATGGCAAGAAAAATAAAGACGCAGACATTAATATCGACGGGGTGGTCGATGAATTGGATGTCCGTCTGGTGGAACAGAACTTCTTGAGAAGTGCGAAAGGGGCAAAGAAGAAACCGACGGAAACACTCGGCAAAAAGGATATCAACGAACTGCTGAAGTCAATCGGCCTGAAGCCGGCAGAGTAACAGCGGAATGTCCAAAAGGTGTGTGCGCAACTTAGTTGTGCACCACCCTTATCTGATCGGCCGAAATACACTGCATTAAAAGTGACTATAAGGATATGGGGGGACCATTCATGGTGAAGGAACAAGGGATGAAACGGACAAAAAAGGTCTTATTAGGCACTGCACTGGCTGGGGCATTGATCGTATCGACAGGATTCGGAACGTATTCCTGGTTCACGTCAGAGTCGAATGCACAAGGGGAGATGAAAAACGGTATTCTGCAAATCAATGGCGGCGGCAACATTGATACACCGATCTTCACAGCAGAACAATTCGCGCCTTCCCAATTGCATTACGGCGAATGGATGTCGATTTCCAATACGGGGAATATGAATGCGCACTTGAAAGCGACATATACGCACTCCGTCGATAAGGCTTCTTTAGAAAAGTATGATATCGGATTCATGGCGATGAAGTACACGGTGAAACCTGGCCAAGATGAGTATGCAGATTCGAAAATCAAACTCGAAAACTTATTCAACGGTAAGACGAACGAGGTTTTTTCCACACTTCATGACGGCAACCAGCGTATTGAAATGTTAGGCACACTGCTTACTCCTGCCCAAGTGATGTCGGGTGAAATCCAGCTGGGCGACGGAGAAAATGAAGAGTTCTGGGAGCTGGACGAAGGACAGTACATCGACATTATGATTGCAATCAAGCTGGATGAGAGCGCAGGCAACGAGTACCAGGGGGTTTCGTACAAATCGGGCTTGAATGTCATCGCCAAGCAGACAGACGCAGGTTCAACATATGATAACGAGTCCGGGAAGAAGGATGACCTGACAGTTGACGGGAAAAAGGATGAGGAAGCAGCAGAAGAAGAAGAAAAACAGGCGGTTACCGATAAGAAATAATCACATTTTTCAAAGAGAGCGAGGAGTTGGTGGGAATCGATGAAGAAAGCGCTGAAGAAAACAAGTTCACTGCTGTTTCAGGTGTTTGTCGCGGCAGTCATCGTGCTAGTCATGATAACCGCTTACCAAAAGTTCACCAATAAAGGTGAGCCGACATCCTTCTTCGGCTACCAACCACTGACCGTGCTATCCAATAGTATGAATCCCGTCTTCAAAACGGGGGATATGCTGTTTGTGAAGAAGACGGATCCGGCAACAATCCAACAGGGTGATATAATTACATTCAAAGAGAGCGGCGGTAATCTGATCACCCACAGAGTAGTTGAAGTATTGAATGATTCCGGGGTGATCAGTTTTGCGACCAAAGGAGATAATAACAATATGGTCGATGAGGAGCTTGTGCCGGCAAGCCGTCTGCTGGGCAAGCAGTCATTCTTCCTGCCGGGTATGGGAACGTTGGTTAAGACGATCCAGAGCCCAATCGGATTATTGTTGGTAGTGGTTCTGCCGACAATAGGTTATTTTGCTATAGGGATGTTTAATCGTACTGAAAAGGAGGCTCAAGTGGAAGGCAGCTGAGTGTTGGGTTGATCAGTGGTTGGTTAGGTGCCTGTGCAGCACACAACTTGGACACGATTCTGAATCGTGTCTGAGTTGTGTGGCGCACAGGCACCATTTTTTTAAGTTTACTTGCTTGCTGAGTGGGTATTAATAGGTTATCGCGCTGTTGAGTGGGTGAGTAAATACGCGCAACTTTGTACATACTTTTTATACATACCTTTTACCCGCTGCTAGCGTGATTGGAACCTGAAGTGCCAAGCATGCGAGGCGCTTTTTGCGGTTTTTCCGGTAAGTGGGCCATAGTTTTTGATAGATGCGTACGGCTAGGGGGGCGGGCGACCGCAGCTACTGAGCCGGCATTTATATAGATGGATACGTTCCTACAAAGCGAGGAGGAATCAGGAGTGGCAGAAAACAAAAAAGGTGTTTCACGGCGGGATTTCCTGAAGACGAGCGGGATAGCGGCAGGTACGCTCGTCGGCGGCGGTCTGATCGGCGGTCTGATCGGCTACAATGCGAAGAAAGGCGGCGGTTCAGCGACGTCACCTGACAAAGGGGCGGGAGGGAATGAGCACGCGGACGAAAACCGGGGGCTGATGTTCTTCCAGCGCAAGCAGGATTTCGATGTGCTGTCACAGGCGACGGAGCGGATTTTCCCGGAAGATGACCTGGGGCCGGGGGCGATCGGTCTCGGGGTTCCGTATTTCATCGACAATCAGCTGGCAGGTGCGTACGGAAATAACTCGCGCGAATATATGCACGGGCCGTTTTTCGAAGGGGCGACAACGCAGGGGTACCAGACGTCATTGACGCGGGCGGAGCTTTTCTTGTCCGGCGTGCATACGATCGAAGCGGAAGCGCAGAACCGGTACAAAAAAGGGTTCACCGAATTGGAAGGCGACCAGATGGACGAGGTCCTGACGGCGTTCCAGAAGGACGAAGTGAAGATGAAAGGGGTCTCTTCCGCATTCTTCTTCAAACTTCTCCGCACGGCGACCATCGAGGGGGCGTATTCCGATCCGCTCTATAACGGAAACGTCAATATGGAAGGCTGGAAGATGAAGGGCTTCCCGGGTCATCAGATGTCGTACGCCAACCTCATCGAAGAGGAGAAATTCCAAAAAATCGAGCCGAAACCGCTTAGCGGGATGCAGCACTAAGAGAAGAGGGGGAATCCGGATTGGTTAAAACAATGGACAAAGTGGACGTCGTCACAGTCGGCGTCGGCTGGACGGGCGGTATTATCGCGGCAGAATGTGCGAAGGCCGGCATGACGGTGCGGGGATTGGAGCGTGGGAAGGACCGGAGCACGGACAACTTCCTGATGATCCATGACGAATACCGCTATGCGACGCGGTACGAACTCATGCAGGATCTGTCGAAGGAGACGGTGACGTTCCGCAACAATTCGAAACAGCGGGCATTGCCGATGCGCCAGCTCGGATCGTTTCTGCTCGGCGAAGGTCTGGGTGGGGCTGGCACCCACTGGAACGGCATGACCTACCGTTTCCTGCCGTACGACTTCGAAATCAAATCGCAGACCGAGAAGAAATACGGCAAGAACAAGCTGTCCGACGACTACCTCCTCAAAGACTGGGGTATCACGTACGACGAATTGGAGCCGTACTTTGATAAGTTCGAAAAGACGATCGGGCTTTCCGGTGAAGATACGAATCCCTTCTGGGGCAAGCGGTCTTCCGACTTTCCGACCCCGCCGATGAAAAAGACGCCGATCCTGAAAAAGTTCGAGACGGCGTCGAAGGATCTCGGCTACCATCCATACATGACGCCATCCGCGAACTTGTCCGAGGCGTATGAGAACCCGGATGGCTCGAAGATCAACGCCTGCCAGTATTGCGGGTTCTGTGAACGGTTCGGGTGTGAATACGGCGCGAAATCATCGCCGGAGATCACGGTCATCCCGACCGCGAAGAAAACCGGGAAGTATGACATCGTCTTCGAGGCGAACGTCGTGGAAGTCCTGAAGCAGGGTGACAAAGTGACCGGTGTCCGGTATGTCGATGCCGTGACAGGCGAGGAATTCATCCAACCGGCGGATATCGTCGTGCTCACGAGTTTCGTTATGAACAACGCAAAGCTGCTCATGCTCTCGAAGATCGGTGAGATGTACGATCCGGCAACCGGTAAAGGGACGCTCGGTAAAAACTACTGTTACCAGATCGGACCGGGAGTCACCGGCTTTTTTGACGAGCAGATGAACACTTTCATGGGCGCTGGGGCGCTCAGTATGACAGTTGACGATTTCAATGGGGACAACTTCGATCACAGTGACGTCGATTTCATCCACGGATCAAGCATCGCCATCCTTCAGTCCGGCAACCGTCCAATCGGGACCAACCCGATACCGTCGGATGTGCCGCTATGGGGAGCTGAATTCAAGAAATCATCGATCGAAAATTATACGCGTACGCTCGATGTGTTCGGACAGGGGGCATCCATGCCGCACAAGCAGAACTACTTGACGCTCGACCCGACGTACAAAGACAAGTACGGACTGCCGCTTCTGCAGGTCACGTATAACTTTACCGACCAGGATCGTAAATTGTATGACTTCATCGGTAAGAAGACGAAGGACATTATGGAAAAGATGGGCGCGAAGCATATCGAAGCGGGCACGGCCCTGACGGATTACGATATCGTGCCATACCAATCCACACACAACACTGGCGGGACAATCATGGGTGCTAATCCTGAAGACAGCGTCGTGAACAACTACTTGCAGCACTGGGATGCTGAGAACCTCTTCGTCGTCGGTGCCGGCAACTTCAACCATAATAGCGGCTATAACCCGACCGCCACGGTAGGCGCGCTCGCATACCGCGCAGCGGAAGGCATCCAGAAATACCACAAAACAGGCGGATCGCTCGTCTGATTGAGGAGGGATCGTATGAATTTAGGGGCTATCGGCGTGCCGGGACTGATCATCATTCTAGTGATCATCCTGGTGCTGTTCGGACCGCGTAAACTGCCGGAAATCGGTTCGGCGGTCGGCAGGACATTATCGGAATTCAAGAAAGCTTCGAAAGACATGATGGAAGACGATGAGGACACGAAAGGACCAGCACACGCGAACAAAATTACCGAGACGGAGAAGTAGGTGAGACGATGGATCCTTACCGAGATCACAACCGGAAAATCTTAAGCCCGCTTGATAAAAAGAAGGCGGCGGCGGACGCGGACAGCCGGAAGACGGACATTCCTTCGGCAGAAACGCTTCCTAGTGAAACCGTTACGAATACGGCACCTTTGGAACAGGCGGCAGAGCCCGCGGGCGTCCGGCTGGAGACGGGAGCGGACAGTATTCAGCCGGGGGAAGATCCGCCGATCGTGGAGCACCTGATCGAATTACGGAAGCAGCTGATCAAAAGCATCGCCGTGTTCCTGCTGTTCTTCATCGCCGCCTTCAGTACGATCAACCTGTGGTTCCCGTATATCACCCGCGGGCATCAGCTTGTCGTCCTCAGTCCGATGGAAGTCATTTCGTTCTATACATCTATTTCTGCGGCACTGGCCTTCGGACTGTCGATCCCGTTCCTCTGCCATTTTCTCTGGCAGTTCGTGAAACCGGGGCTGACGGAGAAAGAAGGCCGATTCCTGAGCTTGTATTCACCGGCCATCTTCCTCTTGTTCCTGGTCGGCATTTCCTTCGGTTATTTCATCATCAACCCGCTCAGTTACGGCTTCCTGATCAAAATCGGAACCATCCATTTCGACATGATGATCACAGCGAAGGAATACGCCCGGTTCTTGCTGCTGACGACCCTGCCGATCGGACTGATGTTCGAACTGCCGGTCGTCGCGCTGTTCATGGCCTCGATCGGTGTGCTGACATCAGACACGCTGAAGAAAGTCCGGAAATGGTCTTACGTCATCTTGGCCGTTGTCTCGGCCCTGATCACCCCGCCGGATTTCATCAGCCAGCTCATCGTGCTCATCCCGATGATCCTGCTGTACGAGACCAGTATCCTCCTCGTCACGCGGACGGAAAAACGACTGGCTTCCGCGGATGCCGTCTAACTGGAACTGTTTCGGCTGGACGGTTCATCACCCACAGCAAAAACTGCAGGCGACCGCCTAAGATTCAGCGGTCGCCTGCAGTTTTTTTATTTAGGTGCCTGTGTGACACACAATTCGGACACGATTCTGAATAGTGTCTGAGTTGTGTGGCGCACAGGTACCGTTTTTAATCTGAAGGTATCTTTCTGAACAAAGCGGGATGGTCGGTCATGATGGTGTCGACGCCTGCTTTGCTGAGCCGCTCCAGTTTGTCGGGCTCGTTGACGGTATAGACACGCAGCGGGAATCCTGCTTGTTCGGCTTCCTCCGCGTACGGAGACAGGGCGTAGGCTGTCTGGCAATGGATGGCATTCGCACCTAATCGTGTGGCGGTTTCGACCGCGCCTTCCTGCTTTCCGGCTATTAAGTAGCCGATTTCGATTGTGGGATGCAGTGTCCGCACACGCTGCAAACTAATGGGGTTGAACGAGGACAGGATGATCCGTTCCTCTACTTGATACATTTCGATCAGCGCGAGCACTTTTTCTTCAAGCCCTTTGTACGGGATGATGTCATTCTTCAATTCGATGTTGACCCGGAGATCATTGCCGTCTGTGTTCATCCATTGCAGCACTTCTGCGAGCGTCGGGATCCTCTCCTGTGAAAAGGAAGGGGAGAACCAGCTGCCGGCGTCTAGATTCTTGAGCTGCGACAATGTGTACTCCTGGACATATCCTGTCCCGTTCGTAGTGCGCTCCAGTGTTTCGTCATGGATGATGACGACTTGACCGTCTTTTGTCAGTTGTACATCCAATTCGATGCCTGTCGCTCCAGATTTGCGAGCTTCTTCGAATGCGCGCATTGTATTTTCAGGAAAGGCACCGCTCGCTCCGCGGTGCGCGTAAATGAAAGGTACTGTCATTTTGTTAGCTTCCTTTCCTGGTAGTCATTTCTTCCGGTTGGCCATTTCCAACGCGTCGTTCGTTGCCTTGGCTGCCTGGTCCAGCGCCTCTTTCGAATCCGTTCCCTGATAGAGACTCTCCATGGCATTGACGACTTTCTGACGAGTTTCCGGGAACACCGAAATCAAGGCGCCTTGTGTCGCGATGGATGTGTTCGTATCTCCGAGCTGGTCGACTGTGACTTTTAATTGTGGGTACTTTTCCCACTCGGATTTGACGATCTCCTGGTCATACGCGTCTGTGTTGATGGCGAAGTAACCGGTGTTTACATGCCATTTTGCCTGAACTTCTGGCGATGCCAAGTACTTCATGAATTCCCAGGCTGCTTTCTGCTGTGATTCTTCAATCTCGTTCGCCATCCATAAGGAAGCTCCGCCGATGACGACGCCTTCCCATTCGCTTTTTTCAGGGACCGGCAAGTAGCCTGTGCCTACATCGAACGACGACTGTTCCACGATATCGCGGACACCTGCCGATGAATCCAGATACATGGCGATTTTACCTGATTGGAAGGCGGCACGGATGTCATCCCAGTTTTGTCCGGAATTATAGAACGTTCCGTCTTTGTACATGCTGCTGATCAAATTGAAGACTTCCTGACCTTCTTTTCCGTTGAACACAGCTTCCGTGGCATTGCCTGCACGTCCGTTCTCTTCATTGACGAATAACCCACCCTGTGCAGCAATCAGTTCTTCGATGAACCAGCCGTAGTTCAGGACGGAGAAGCCGTACTGATCCTTCGTAGTCAACGCTTTTGCCGCTGTTTTCAGTTCCTCGTATGTCGCCGGAGGTTTTTCAGTGTCAAGCCCCGCCTCTTTGAACGCGTCTTTGTTATAGATGAGAACTGGAGTGGACGAGTTGAACGGCATCGAGTACTGCACGCCGTCTACGTTATAGTAATTTGTGATGTTCTTTTCCCATTTACTCGTATCATACTTTTCTGCGTCGATAAATTTCTGGACCGGTTCGATCTTTCCGGAATCGATCATATATTTCGTCCCTACTTCAAACACTTGCATGATGGTCGGAGCATCTTTCGTTCCGGCTACCGTGTTGAACTTCGTGATCGCTTCTTCATACGTGCCTTGGAACACAGCTTTCACGGCAATATCATCCTGCTGGTTGTTATAATCGTCTACAAGCTCGTTGACAACTTCCTCAAGCTTTCCGCTCATCGCATGCCAGAAGACGACTTCCGTTTTTTCGTCAGACTGAGCGGCTTGTCCCTTTTCTGGCTCATCCGTTTCCGTTTCCTTATCCGCGTTGCAGGCTGCCAATAGGAAAACCATCATTGTCAGCAAGGTCATAAGTAAAGTGGATTTTTTCATTTGTCCATTCCCCCGGTCAAGTTATTTGATTGCGCCTCGTGTAAGGCCTTCCTGTAATCGTTTCTGCCCTAAAAATAAGAGAATCAGCGTCGGGAGGATGACGAGCACTGCTCCAGCCATCACCACGCCCCACTCAGTGGAAACTTCTTGCGACTGCATTTGTTTCAAACCGATTTGTACGGTTCGCATTCTTTCATCATTCGTTACTAGCAGCGGCCATAAGTACATATTCCAGGCGTTGAGGAAGCAGTAGATCGCAAGTGTCACTAATGTTGTCTTGGAAACAGGCAACACGACTTTCCAAAGGAACTGGAATCTGCTGACGCCCGCCACCTGGGTCGCTTCATACATTTCAAGCGGGATCGTCTTGAATTGCTGGCGCAGCAGAAACGTCCCGAATGCCATGGCGAAGAATGGTACGGACAGTCCGGCATACGTATCGGTCCAGCCGAGCGAGCGGATCGTCTGGAAGTTCGGCACCATCGTTGCTTCCCAAGGGATCATCATCGTCGAAATGAAGATCAGGAAAAGCAGATTCCGCCCTTTGAATGGGATGAACGTAAACGCAAATGCGGCGAGACAGCTAAAGATGACTTGTCCCACCATGATTAGCGAGGAGACAATGAAACTGTTAAACAGATACCGCAGCAGCGGTACTTTCTGCATCGCGGCCTCGTAATTGGTGAACGAAAACTTGCTCGGCACAATTTGACCTTTCAGTACTTCGCCGCCCTGCATGAAGCTGATTGAGAATGCATACAGAATCGGGAAAAACATGACGAACGACGAAACGATCAGCAATGCATAGAATAGGAACTTCTTTTTCCGAGTCATTGGTAATGCACCTTCTTTTCGCTCCACTTGAACTGCAAGATCGTGACGACAAGGATGAAGGCGAATAAGATGACCGCCTGGGCACTGGCCGATCCGATGTTGAAGTTGACGAACGCGTCTTTAAAGATGGAGTAGACGATGACATTCGTCGATTCCATCGGTCCGCCTTTCGTTAAAATATCGATCTGACCGAATGTCTGGAACGAATTGATCAACGAGACGGTGACGATGAATAATAAGGTCGGCGACAACAGAGGCAACGTAATTTTACGCAGCGAATAAAAATCGCCAACCCCTGCAATCTTTCCGCTCTCATACAAGCTTGCGTCAATATTGTGAAGCCCACCGAGCAAGATCAGGAAGCTGAAGCCAGTGTTCATCCAAATTGTCGGAAGTGCTACCGACAGCAGGGCAGTATCCGGGTTCAGCAGCCATTGCATCTCCGAAAACCCCAGTGTTTTCATGAGCATATTGGCGATTCCGATTGCCGGGTTATAGATGAAGAGCCAGATGACCGAGGATGCGGCGACACTCATTCCCATCGTGGATGAGAAGATGGTGCGAAAAAAGCCGATCCCCTTCAATTTTTGATTGGCCAGCAATGCCAGACCGAGCGCAAGAATCACACCGGCTGGTACGGTATACAGAACAAATAAGACGGTCGCTTTCAAGCTGGCCCGAAAAGAAGGGGAGCTCAGTAATTGGCTGTAATGCTCCAAGCCGACGAAAATCTGTGCATTGCCTTGGGCATCCGTCAGGAACAGGCTCAGATAGATCGTTTTGAACATGGGGTAGAACAGGAACACCGAAAATAGCAAAATGGATGGCAGCAAATAGAGCAGTCCTTCCAGCAATACAGGGAAGCGCCATCTGCTTTTCGGTTCGGCACGGATTCGGTCTTTCACTGTAATCATAACGCCGCCTCCATGGACAGTTCAGCGGGCACAGCTTGTTTGTCGATGCGCTGTCCGGTGGCAGAGCTGAAGAAGTGAATGTGTTCGTCCGCTACTTTCAGCGGGATTTTTTCGCCTTCTTGGAAGTCCCACTGCCCCGGCCACTTTGCGATCCACTGCTGTCCGTTCATCTTGAACATCAGTAACGTTTCGGTCCCGAGGACTTCGACATGCTCGACAGCCGCGATGAAGGAAGGCGGTTCTTGTGCGGCATATGTAAGATGTTCAGGCCGGACACCCGCATAGACATCTTCTTTCACACCCGTCGCAGCGGCCATCCATCCGTCGGTCAGCTGCACTTGAGAGCCGGTGTGCGTCGCTTTCGTAATGTTCATGGGAGGGGAGCCGATGAAACTCGCGACGAATAGATTTTGCGGGTGGTTATAGACATCGAGCGGCCGGCCGATTTGCTGGATGCTTCCTTCGTTCAGCACCATGATCCGGTCCGCCATGGTCATCGCTTCCACCTGGTCATGTGTTACGTAGATCATCGTCATCCCGAGACGACGCTGAATCTGCCGCACTTCGGCACGCATTTTCGTCCGCAGTTTCGCATCCAAGTTGGATAGCGGTTCATCCATCAGACAGATCGGCGCTTCTGATGCGATGGCACGTCCCAGTGCAACTCTCTGTCTTTGACCGCCTGACAGCTCGCGCGGTTTACGATCCAATAATTCTTCAAGCCCCAATAGGCGGGCGGCTTCCAGACAGCGCTCCTGCTGTTGCTGTTTGGAGATCTTTTTGACATGCAGGCCGAATCGGATATTCTCTGCGACGGTCAGATGCGGAAAGAGGGCGTAGTTTTGAAACACCATGGAAATCTGCCGCTCATTCGGTCGTTTGTCGCCTGCATTTTCGCCGTTCATGTACAGGGTGCCGGCAGATACGGTTTCCAGGCCGGCAATGATCCGCAGGAGAGTACTTTTCCCGCAGCCGGACGGGCCGACGATCACGAAAAATTCTCCCTGCTGTACGTCAAAGCTCACGTCTTCTAGTACCGTGATGTCTCCGCGGTAGGCTTTGTTAACATTACTGACGTCAATTGCCTTCAACTTTTACCAACCTCCTATTGAGTACGATTCGATCATACTTGATTCATATAAAGGTCTCATGAAGGCAGTGTTGGAATGTTGTAAAGGGTTGGTGAAGAGGTCGGAGAGGCAGTGAACCGTACTCCAATCAGTGGAGGTATGTGGAGACTGGATCTCCATAAAATACCGATATACGAATGAGGAAAAGTGATGTATGAGTTGAGGAGAGAGATCGCTGTTCCGGCTGGGATGTCAGCCTCTTATTTGTTGAGGGAGTAGTGATTCAAAGGAGAGGTAACTGTATTGATCGACCGTTTCGTTTTGACGCCAATCGCTCAATGATATACTTGCAGAGAGAGGGAGCCTACTGTTCTCTTATTAAAATTTATAGATATCTGCGTTTCGGCTCTTCATCAAACGAAGTGAGGTTATGAGAATGTTCAAGGTCATTAGCATCTTCCTTTTATCCGGGTTAGCAGAAATTGGCGGAGGGTATCTGATCTGGCAATGGCTGCGGGAAGATAAATCAGCCATTCTCGGGTTGCTCGGAGGGATCGCCCTCGTCTTATATGGGGTGCTGGTAACCTTTCAAGCGTTCCCGTCATTCGGCAGGGTGTATGCAGCGTATGGAGGAGTCTTTGTTTTTCTGTCTGTCCTCTGGGGATGGGGAATTGATAAGAAGACGCCGGATGTCTATGATTTCCTCGGTGCCGGGATCTGCTTGATCGGTGTTTCCGTCATATTGTTTGCACCGCGGCAATGACAGGAAGGATGTCGAACCGAATCACGGCGGATAGAGTGATGTACTGATCTGTACTACGTGCAACTCAGACACCGCTCTGTAAACGAATGCTCAAACAAAGAAACCGCTAGCCGAAATGGGCTGGCGGTTTTTAAGGTTGCCTGACACTCACTCTACAGTTCCCGTTTAGCAAACAACATGGAAGCAAACGAGATGCCGAGCGAAATCAGGAGGCTGAACCATATGGAAGAAAGCGGACCATTGATCTGCGGGATCAGATGGACGCTCAGTACGCTGATGGGAACGGCATACGGCAACAAGCGAGAGAGCTTCCGCTTGGTCAGGATGATAATCAGCATGACCGGAATCATCGCAGCATAGAGCGTGCCGAAGAAAAAGAGAAATTCCAGCGCATCGAAATTGTAGAGAAGCGAAACGATGAAGAGCAGCAACAGTAAGAACCCAGAGAACATAAAGGATGTCTTGTAAAGCTGCTGATCATTTGAGTCCGGCTTCCAAAGGGTTTGGATATGGCGAACATAATGTACGGTAGTCGCATGCAGTTCTGCATTCAGTGTACTTGAAACGGTACTGAACGAAAACAAGAGGAAAATAGTTAACAAGAGCAACGGTTCGATCTTTTTGACTAACTGGAATAATAGCGAATACGTTTCTGTGAAAGACTGATCGTAGATAACGATCATTAACATACCGCCAAGGGCGAGCGGAATCGTACTCCACACAAGGGCTGCCAAGTAAAAGCTCGCACGCACTTTTTTCAAGTCCATTATGTACAGGCGCTGCCAAGTAGCACGGTCGGAAAGGATTTGTCCAAATCCGATGAGCATGGCCGTCACAGCAAACACAATAGATTCTCGATTATTGGTAAATAGCAAATACGGGTGAAGCAGTCTGACGCCTTGGTAGATATTGAAAGCTCCTTCACGGATGAAGAAAAACATCGGGATAAAGATGATGGCGCTGAATATGAACAGCAGGGCAGGTCCTTCCATCCGATGAACCCACTTCATCCCACCCAATCCTGCCAACAGGAAGGTGTAGAAAAAGAAGACGAACAGCGACAGCCATACGGGAATACCGAGCAATAAGTCGAAGAGCACGGAAGCGCCGACAGCCTGCATGAAAAGGGAGTCCAAGCCGAGGAACAGAGTAATCCCCGACAGCAGGAGATAGCCGTCTTTCCGAAGTCTGGCTTGAAATAAGTCGCCGAGCGTTAAGAGGCCGGGGAACCGAGTTCGGATACGAACAGAGAGGACTCCGAATAGAAAAAGTGCACCAGCCCCCATGAACGAGTAGCCGATACTGCCGATGAGCCCATACTTAATGAGCGCCTCCGGAGAGGAGAGGATGGTGTTGGCTGTAATCCATCGTGCGAGCAGTGAGATGATCGCTGTTGAAACGCCAAGTTTAATGGCGCCGGTAATGTAAAAATCATAGGGTTTCATCGGAAATCATCCTCCGGAAAGCTCGGTGATCTGAAGACGGTATGCACTGGGGGTCATCCCGAAATTCTTACGGAATAATGAGCTGAAATAGTGCTGGCTATTGAAACCGGCACGGTCTGCGACAGTTGAAATACTCGCATCGAGGTCATGGACCAGCATCTGTTTGGCCATGTCCAAACGATAGCTCGTTAAGTAATCCGCGAATCCGATCTTCATCTCTTCTAGAAACTTCCGACTCAAATAAGTCGGACTCATGTGAATTTCCGTTGCGATGGAGGATAGGGAGAGCTTTTCGGTATACTCCGCATGTATGATCTGCAGCACTTTTTGGATGGCATCTGACTTGGCATTCCATTTTTGATATTTCTTAAGTGTTCCTATGAGTTCTGCCTCAATGACCGGTTTTGTCAAATAATCATCCACCCCTATACGAATCGATCGCTGAGCATAATCGAACGATTGAAAAGCAGTGACCATGATGATGTCCAAATCATACAATGCTTTCAGCTCCGAGCCGAGGGTCAGCCCATCCATCCCAGGCATGTGGATGTCCAAAAAAGCTAATGAGATTTTATTGTTTTCCGCTATGGACAGCGCACTTACCGCGTCCGTTGCTTTGTAAAATGTCCAGTGTGGAAATAGGGGTTTCATCAGATGCTCCAGCTGTTCCAGCTCGAGCGGCTCATCATCCACTAACAAGATATGCATGGGCTCACTTCCTTTCAGAGTAGTTGACTTTCTCGGTAGGGAATAATGATGCGGGCGCACGCTTCTGCGCCGATATACTTCATGTCAAATGTTGCCGGTGAATCGGGAAACAAGAGCTGCAGCCGCTCCCGAATGTTGGCAACGCCGAGGCCGTCCTCACGAGAGAAATTGTCGTCATCGTGAATGGAAGGCTTCAAGTGGGTATTCCACACTTCCACATAGAGCAGCTCCTCGTTGCGATACATGATGATTTTCAGGACGGCCTGTCCGGGATATTTCTCGAAAGCATGTTTGAACGTGTTTTCCACCATTGTCTGTAGAACGAACGGCAGGATATAGGCGTTCTGTACGTCTTCCTCGATTTGCTGATGAACTTGTACGCGGTGTCCGAATCGTAATTGCTGAATTTCCAGATAACTGTTCGTATAGGCGATTTCGTCTGTGAGCGGGACGAGCTTTTCGTTTGTCTGATAGTTATACTTCATGAACTTGGACATGACTTCAAGACTGGACACCAATTCGGTTTTTCGGTCGAGTCTGGCCAGACTGAGCAATGTGTTTAACGTGTTAAAGAAAAAATGGGGTTTGATGCGCTGATGGAGTTGGTAGTACTGGGCGTACTGCAGTTCTTTTTCCAGCTTGGATGTGTTGGCCGCATTTTGCAGATAATCGAAACGCCCCTCGAAAATCATCGTAAATGCAAGTGTAAAAGCCCCAACGAGAGGGGCTAAAATACAAAGTAATACATATAAGGAAAAGGTTTCGAGCGACATCATCGTACCAACCTCCGACGGAAATGGCGTACCTTTATTTTATCAGACAGACGGTTCGTTGAGTAAGGTTTCTGCGTAATGGCAGGCCACTTGATGGGTGGCTGTCAATGCTCGCAGTTCCGGAACTTCCGCTTTACAACGATCCGTCGCAAATGGACAGCGTGTGTGAAACCGGCATCCGGATGGCGGCTGGATCGGTGAGGGTACGTCTCCCTTCAAAATGATTCTCGTTTTCTTATGCTGCTCATCTGTAGAAGGAATGGCAGACAGCAAAGCCCGTGTATAAGGGTGACTCGGCTTATCGAAAAGCGAATCTTTGTCGGCAATCTCAACGATCGTACCTAAATACATGACAATCACTCGATCGGAAATGTGACGCACGACACTTAAATCGTGCGAGATGAACAGGAAGGTCAAGTCGAGATCGCGCTGCATCCGTTTCAGCAAGTTAATGATTTGTGCTTGGATGGACACGTCTAACGCTGACACGGCTTCGTCGCAAATGATTACTTTCGGATTGACACAGAGGGCTCGTGCAATCCCGATACGCTGACGCTGACCTCCCGAAAATTCATGAGGATACCGCTCCAAGTATTCAGGACGAAGGCCGACGAGTGACATGAGCTCCAGCATGCGCGCTTCCATTTGCTGTTTTGGCATCACTTTCTGGATGGTCATCGCTTCCTGAAGCATTTTGCGGATCGTCTGTCTTGGGTTCAGTGAGGCATATGGATCTTGGAAAATGACTTGGATATCTCCGCGGACATCCCGCAATTCTTTCTTCGATAACGAGGTCATCGAGGAGCCGTTGAAGATTACGTCGCCTTCAGTCGGCTCGTCCAGGCGCAAGATGGAGCGGCCGGTCGTCGACTTTCCGCACCCGGATTCACCGACGATGCTGAGTGTCTCACCAGGGTACAGTTTGAACGAAATGTCATCGACTGCCTTGACCGTCTGTTTCGGTGAAAAAAGCGTTTCTTTTTTCAACGGGAAGTACTGCTTCAAGTGATTCACTTCAAGAATCGGTTCTTTTTCCATCACGGGCATACGACTTCCTCCTCTAGTGCTGCCTTGTCCCACTTTTCCGTGTGCATGAAGCAGCGTACTTTGCTTTCAGTCCCATCCACAGCTGCTAATACTGGCGCTTCCGCATGACAAATTGCACGGGCGTGCTGGCAACGGTCTGCAAAACGGCATCCGGCTGGATAGTCGTAGGGGCTTGGGACAGCTCCCTCAATCGTCTGCAGTTCTTCCTGGTTTTCATGGATCTTCGGTAAGGAAGCGAGAAGCCCCTGTGTATAGGGATGCAGTGGAGAAGTAAACAAGTCCTTAGCGCTCCTATGCTCGACCACTTGCCCGGCATACATGACGGCTACTTGGTCACAGACTTCAGAGACAACCCCTAAATCATGCGTGATGAAGATGATGCTCATCCCAATTTGCTTTTGCAGGTCTTTCATCAGCTCCAAAATCTGTGCCTGGATGGTGACGTCGAGTGCAGTTGTCGGCTCATCAGCAATGAGAACTTCCGGGGTACAGGCGAGTGCCATCGCGATCATGACGCGCTGTCTCATGCCGCCGCTCAGCTGAAAAGGCTCTTGTTTTGCACGTTTTTCTGGAGAAGGAAGACCGACCAGTTCCAGCAGATCGACCGCTTTCTGCCAAGCTTCTTTTCTGGATAAACGCTGATGGAGCCGTACGGTTTCCGCAATTTGTTCCCCGACAGGAATGATCGGATTGAGACTGGTCATCGGTTCCTGAAAAATCATCGAGATCTGATTGCCGCGGACCTTGCGGAGTTCGTCTTCTTTCATGTTGACGATATCTTTGTTGTTCAACAAGATTTCGCCATCGACAATTTTTCCTGGTGGGGATGGGATGAGGCGAAGCAATGACAGCGACGTCATCGATTTCCCGCAGCCGGATTCCCCAACGATACCGAGAGTTTCTCCTTTGTGCAGGGTGAAGTCTACACCGTCCACCGCTTTCGCAGTCCCTTTCGATGTTGTGAAATAGGTTTTCAAGTTCTTTACTTGCAGAACGACTTCTTTCTCCATGGAAACACCCTCCTTTTAGTTAAGATCAATCCGTTTATTGACAGCACGGTACAATACATCCACGAGAAGGTTGACAAATACGAAGACAAGGGAAGCCACGAGGACGCCGCCCTGTACCATCGGCAAGTCGCGGGTCCGGATCGCATCCACAATCATCCGTCCGAGACCGTTAATGGCGAAGACTGATTCGATGAGGACCGTCCCGCCGAGCAGGCTCCCGAACTGCAGTCCGACAACGGTAATGACAGGTATCAGCGCATTGCGGAGTGCGTGTTTGTAAATGATGAAATGCTCTTTCAATCCTTTCGCACGAGCAGTACGGATATAATCTTGGCCGATAACATCGAGCATACTGGAACGCGTCATCCGTGCCACAATGGCAGCTCCGCCCACACCGAGCGTCACAGCAGGTAAGATGATATTTAAGGGACCATCCCAACCGGCAACCGGGAGCCAATGTAGTTTTACCGAGAACAAGTACATGAGCAGCAACCCAAGCCAGAAACTTGGCAGCGAGATTCCGAGAAGTGCGATCACCATGACACTAACATCCCGGATGGAATAGGGTTTGACTGCAGAAACGATGCCGGCAGCCAGTCCGAGGACAATGGTGATGAGAATACTATAGAAAGCAAGCTCCATTGTAATCGGGAGCCGCAGCATAATTTCGTTCAGTACGGGCTGTTTGTTTTTCAGGGAATTGCCTAAATCACCTTGAAATACATTGCCTACGTACGAAGCGTACTGCGTGAGAATAGGGCGGTTCAGACCTAGATCTTCTCGATACTGCTCAATAGTTTCTTGCGATGCGCCTTCGCCTGCCAGAATAGCGGCTGGGTCCCCAGGCACCATCTGCATGATTAAAAAGACAACAAGCGTTACGCCGAGTATGACTGGAACGATCTGGACGAGCCGCTTTGCGATAAATAGCAACATGATTGGTACCTCCTCATTTTTTTAGTTTCGGGTCCAGGGCGTCACGCAAGCCGTCACCGAATAAGTTGAAGCCGAGTACAAGAACGGAAATCATCAGACCAGGAAATAGTGCCATGTACGGTGCGCTGAAAAGGAAATCACGTCCGTTTGCAAGCATCGCTCCCCATTCTGGCGAAGGCGGCTGAGCGCCAAGCCCTAGGAAGGAAAGCCCGGCTGCGGAAAGAATCGCGGTAGCCAGTCGCATGGAACCTTGTACGATAATTGGAGATAATACGTTCGGGAAAATATGTTTTACGATAATGGTGAAATCATTGGCACCAAGTGTCCGGATGGCGTCTATATATTCCAACTGTTTCACTTCCATCGTGGAACCGCGGACAATTCGGGCGAACAATGGAATGGAGAAAACACCGACGGCGATGGTGACGTTGATCAGCCCTGGTCCGAGCGCACTGATGATGGCGAGTGCGAGCAGGATCCCCGGGAACGCCAGCATGACGTCTAACACTCGGCTGACAATGGTGTCCACCCACTTGCCATAATAGCCAGCGATGAGACCTAATAGGATTCCGAAGAAGGCACCGAATAATACGGAAGCCACACCGACGCCGATCGATAGTCTGGAACCGTAGAGGATACGGCTGAGGATATCCCTTCCTTTGTCATCTGTTCCCATCCAATGATCAAGTGATGGGGGAGTCAGTTTGTTTTCCAACGAAATTTCGAACGGATCATAAGGCGCTACCAGAGGAGCAATCAGCATCATGAAGAAGTAAGCACCGATAATGATTGCACCGGCCATTGCTGCTTTGTTCTGTGTCATCACACTGCGGAAAGAATGCCACCGTTCTCTCCGGGTATGCCGCCGGGCTTTTGCTAATTCTACATTAGGTGAAACGGTTACTTTTGAAGCCATCTGTCATTCCCTCCCTATCTTTAACGCTAGAAGATACTCCAAATGTAAATCGACGGAAGAGCTCTGTAAATACCAATTATCGAAGTAGTTGAAATATTAAAAAATGACAGCAAGATAGTGAAAGTGATTTTATTTCTTGTTCTATATAATCGAACTAGAAAGACAATTTGAGTGAAATTGGGGGATTGAAAATGAGAAGTTGGAAAAAGTATCTGACCGTATTGCTTGCAGGAATATTACTTTTGGTGTTACAGGCCTGTTCGACCAGCGGGTCAAATTCGAATGGGAAAGCTAGCGGAGAAAAGGCAGAAGGAAAACCGGAAGAAGGCGGAACGCTGACAATCGTTCGATTGTCGGATGCGACAGGATTGGATCCCCATTTCATTACGGATATCCCTTCTGCCAATGTGATTCACGAGAAAGTGTATGAGACACTCGTCAAGTTCGATAAGGATATGAACATCAAGCCGCTGCTTGCAACGGAGTGGGAACAGCCTGACGATCTCACATGGAAGTTCACGCTAGCGGAGGGTGTGAAGTTTCACGACGGAGCCGATTTTAATGCAGACGCCGTGAAGAAGACGCTCGATCGGATACTAGATCCGGCAACAGGGTCACCGCAACAATCGAAATTAGGAATGATCAGCGAAGTCATCGTGGATGATCCGACACACATTACATTGAAGTTATCTGAACCGTATGCGCCGCTGCTCTCCATCCTGGCGAGTCAGGAAGGAAGCATCATCAGTCCAAAAGTCGTGGGTGAGTCAGCCGAGAAGCTTGCGACGCATCCAGTTGGGACAGGTCCTTTCGTTTTTGAATCATGGAAATCCGGACAGGACATTACATTAGTCAAAAACGAAGACTATTGGGGAACGCCAGTAAAGCTGGACAAAGTCGTTTTCAAAGTAGTACCTGAAGATGCAACACGATTGGCGATGATTGAACAAGGCGAAGCCCAGATCTCGGATCAGGTACCAGTCACAGAGCTGGATCGGATCGAAGCATCTGACACATTGAACCTGTATCGGACGGATGGGTTAGCCGTTGAATATGTCGGTTTCAACACGACAGCCGCTCCATTCGATGACGTGAAAGTCAGACAGGCCGTCAGTTATGCAATTGAACGGGAGGCAATCCTGAGCGGTGTGTACAATAATGTGGGAACGTTGGCTAACGTGGCCATGAGTCCGAAAGTGTTCGGCTACAGCAAAGACGTGGAAGCCTACCCGTATGACATTAACGAAGCTAAGAAACTCATGAAAGAAGCAGGACTTGAAAACGGCGTGAATGTAAAGTTACTGACAAGTGACCGAAAAGAGCGCATCAATATGGCGGAAGTCATTCAGTCGCAGCTGAAAGGGATTGGCGTGAATGTCGAAATCCAAGTGATGGAATATGGTGCTTATATCGATGAGGTCGATAGCGGGAAACATCAGATGTTCATCGGAGGATGGGGAAATGCGACGGGTGACGGAGACTACAACCAGTATAATCTCTTCCACTCGGATTCCGTCGGATCGCCAGGGAACCATTTCTACTACCAGAACCCTGAAGTCGATAAGCTGATTGAACAAGGCCGTGTGGAAATGGAACCAAGCAAACGGGAAGAGATCTATAAGGAAGCGATGCAGCAAGAGATGGACGACGCGGTATACGTTCCGATTCGGAATTACGAACATTTAGCTGTTTATAATAATAATGTGAAGGACTTCTACTTGGATCCGTCCAATTACCTGATCCTGAATGAGACGACTGTTAGCCGATAACGCGAGATGAGCAAGGTTTCGGCTTCCGGAACCTTGCTCTATTCTTATGGAGGAGTGATGAGATTGACTACGTTACTACTGAAAAACGTAACACTGGAAACGGGATTTAAATATGACAACGAACGGGTTATTGCAACAGAGACGGCCGTGCGTGATGTCCTCGTACAAGATGGCAAGGTGACGAAGATCGGGGAGTCATTGACGGATTCAGCGGATACAATTATCGATGCCGATAAAAACCTTCTGATGCCTTCCATGCGCGAAATGCATATTCACGTAGATAAGACGTATTTCAGCGGTCCTTGGAAAGCGTGCATCCCGATTACGAATGGGATTATCACCCGAATCGAAGAAGAAGAACTCCTATTGCCGAAGCAGCTCCCGGTTGCTCAGCAGCGGGCGGAAAGGATGATCGAGTGGCTGCTGTCTCAAGGTCATACACACATCCGGTCCCACTGTAATGTAGACCCACAGATCGGTACCAAACACATTGAACTGACGCTGGAAGCTTTCTCGAAATTCGAAGGGAAGCTTACCTATGACGTCGTCGCTTTCCCACAGCACGGATTACTTCGTTCCAACTCCGAAAAGCTGATGAGAGAAGCGATGCGGAAAGGAGCCACGTTAGTCGGTGGTGTCGATCCGGCAACAATTGACCGCGATATTGAACGGTCCTTGGAAACGACGATGGATATCGCCGTAGAGGCAGGTAGAGGGTTGGACATACATATCCATGATGGCGACTCACTCGGTGCGTTTGAATTTACGAAACTGGCAGAGCTGGCAGTCCAAGCAGGTAAGACGGGACAGACGACGATCAGTCACGCAATCGCACTTGGAGATTTACAGGGCGCAGAACTGGAAAGAATGACAACCATCCTCCGGGAGGCGAAGATTGACGTCACGTCCACGATTCCGATCAACCGGCCGACGATCCCGGTGCCATACTTACAGCAACATGGGGTGCGTGTGTCACTCGGTCATGACAGTTTGACAGATCATTGGTCGCCGTACGGCACGGGGGATACAATTGAAAAGTTGTCCGTACTCGCGGAACGTTTCCGCTTCATGGATGAGTACTCGCTGAATCGGACGTGGCAATACGCGACAGGCGGGATTACACCGCTGGATGACGAGGGGAATCACGTGTGGCCGAAGGCAGGAGACGATGCAAACTTCTTATTGATCGACGCGGTCTGTTCCGCTCAGGCAGTGGCACGCCGTCAGCTGATTACGAAAGTCATTTTTAAAGGGAATGTCGTATCTGAAAATCACGGCTTGAAGTCGACTGGACAGAAAGGGGCCGGACAGCATGACTGAAGCGATTTGGTTAGTGAACGTGAAACTCGAAACAGGAAGCCGGACGCTGGAGAATGGTGCGGTGGAAACGATAACAGGCTTGCACACGCTGAAAGTAGAGGATGGGATCATTCAAGAGATCCACGCTGCGGATGAGCACGTAGAAATCGCAGGACCTTCTATCGACCTGAAAGGGCAGCTCGCCGTGCCGCCATTAAAAGAGATGCACAATCATTTGGACAAAACATACATGACTCTGGATTGGAAAGCGGTCACGCCTGTTGCCAATTTGAAGGAGCGGCTGGCGCACGAAGCAGCCGAACTGAAAGAGCTGGCAGGTTCCACAGAGACGCGGGCGAAGAAGATGATCGAAACCCTTCTCGGTCACGGAGTCACCCACATCCGCACCCATGTCAACATCGATCCGTATATCGGACTTCAAAATCTGGAAGGCGTAAAAGCGGCCCTTCAAGCGTATGAAGGGATTGTCAGCCATGAGATTGTCGCGTTTCCACAACATGGCCTGCTGCGGGATAACGTACCTGCGCTTCTGCGGGAAGCGATGCGGAACGGAGCTACGATGGTCGGAGGACTCGATCCTGCCGGCATCGACCAGTCCATCGAGCGGTCGTTGTACGAAGTGATGGATATCGCAACGGAATTCGATGCAGATGTCGATATCCATCTGCATGATGGCGGCTCGGTCGGTTTGTACACGACAGATAAGTGGATCGATATTGTAGAAGAGGCGAACTACCGAGGAC
Source organism: Sporosarcina sp. (assembly GCA_032099885.1). Taxonomy (GTDB): domain Bacteria; phylum Bacillota; class Bacilli; order Bacillales_A; family Planococcaceae; genus Sporosarcina. Next base: position 17,356 of record DAMDKL010000017.1, on the reverse strand, counting down.
GAACTGCGCTGAGCCATTCATTTTGCTTAGGTGATGTGGCACCCGTCCAACAGAGGAACATAGCGGAACGGCTGGCTGATCAGGACGTCGCCATCATGTCGACGGTGCCAATCAACCTGAACAGGACGCTGCCACCTATCGAACTGCTCGATGCTGCTGGTGTGCGTGTCCAGTTCGGATGCGATGGGTTCTACGATTCCTGGAGTCCATACGGAACAGGAGACGTGCTTGAGAAAGTGACACGGTTCGGGGAGCTGTCCCGCAAAATTCAAGAAAAGGACTTACGTCGCTTATTGCGATTCGCAACGAATGGTGTGACCGCCTTGGACGAAGAAGGAAAACGAGTATGGCCTGCGGTCAATGACAAAGCAGATTTCGTATTTTTTGACGCGGCTTCCAGTGCAGAAGTCGTTGCGCGAAAGCCAAACGGGCGGACCGTCATGGTGCGGGGCAAGATGGTCTCTACGGTGTAATTCTGAGGAAAGGATGGCTTTACGAAGCCATCCTTTTTTAAATGGCAGGTGAAACAAATGAAACGCAATCCGGTTACGCTTTATCTGATCGCACTATTTTGCGTCACGGCATGGGGAAGCAATTTTGTGTTCGGCTCCATTCTCGTGAAGCAGTTCAATCCTGGCATTATCGCCATGTTGCGCTTGTTATTTATCTTACTGTTTCTCTATTCGTTGACCCGCCGTCAAGTGAGGGCAAGTCGTCCCGGCAGAAAAGGGTGGCTGCTGCTCATTGCAGGGGGCTTGATCGGCGTTTCGTTCAACCAATGGAGTTTCTACGCGAGCCTTCAGTATACGGACCCAGTGACAGCTTCGCTGATTTTAGCACTTTCGCCAATTGTCACCGTCGCGTTGTCAGGCTATTTCTTCAAGGAAAAAAGAGGAATCCTCTTTTGGGGAGGAGCCTGTATCGGCTTAGGGGGTGTCTGGCTGGTCATTACCCAAGGTACAGGATTTGTTCCTTCCATTGGAAAGGGGGAATGGCTGATCGGCGGCACGATGCTCTCCTTTTCCCTCTTCCTGCTCCTCGTCCAGCACATGTCAACCATGATGAGTACTGGGGTGATCACCTGGTATACAAATTTGTTTGGACTGATCGGTTTGCTCCCCTTCGTTTCGTGGGGAGCTCTTCCAGCGGTACGTGAGGTGAAAGTAGAGTTTTGGGTGTTGTTAGTCATTACGGCGATCGTGATGCATGGCGTGTGTACTTACTTATGGAACGGTGTCATCCGGGAAGCCGGAGCTTCCAACATAGCGCTTCTTTTGAATTTGGAGCCATTCATCGCCATGCTGTTCAGTTACCTGTTATTAGGGAACCTTATGAGTCTCGTACAAGTCGCCGGCGGACTGATCATCATCAGTGGTATTTTCCTATCCCTGCGGTCTTAGTTTTGGTGCCTGTGCAACACACAACTTCGGAACAATTCAGAATCGTGTCTGAGTTGTATGGCGCACAGGCACCGTTATGCAGGTGACGGCAGGCGGAAAAGCCCCTCCTCGCATGCACGATGCGCGGAAGGGCTTTTCGGCTGAAAGGGCAGGATTTACTCTCCTTGGACTGCCGGCTGGGCGGATGCGGCACGGCGGGTCAGCAGGCTGACAGCGACCATTACGATTACATTGGTAAAGAGGGCGATGATACCTGTGTTCAGATCCTGGATGACGCTCGGGAGACCTGGGAACAGTTCGGCCATCGTCATGCCAGAGAAGGTTGTATAGATGACGATGGTGACGCCTGCGAACATACCGGTTCCTGCACCGTACTTGTTGATGCGGTTGTTTCTCCGCAGGCTCAGGTACAGGGATGGTGCCATCTGGGTGATCAGGCTGAATGAAGTCAAGTAGAGGGTCGCCAGCGTCTCGCTGCCGCTCATGGAGAAGAGCGCACAGACGATGGACAGTACTACGACGAACCCTTTGGCGGACAGGGACTTGCTTTTGTCCGAGAGATCCGGTTTCAGCGGCTCGATGACGTTTGTTGTGATCATCGTAGCTGCGGACATAAGCATCATCGAACCGGGAACGAGCGTTGCAAGCAGGCCGGTCGCGCCGATGATGCCGACAAACCAGGGGCTGAACGTTTTCATGGACAGTTCCAGCAATGCGAAGTCACCGTTCTTCAGGCCGGGAAGTTCGACGATCGCCGTGTAGCCGACGAAATACACGAATAGCACCATCAGCGCATAGATCGGCAGCAGCACCGCATTCAGACGGAACGATTTTGCGCTTTTCGACGAGTAGATGGTCGGAGCGTTGTGCGGCCACATGAAGTAGGCAAACGCACTGATCGCCACCGTCGAGATGAACCACGGCACGCTCATCCCTTTGGACGGCAGCGTCAAGGCTTCCGGTTTAACATCCTTGACCGCTTGGAACAGACCGTGGAAGCTGCCGTGATAGTGAAGGGGCAGGTAGATCCCGAGGAACAGGATCACGAAGAATATCAGAATATCCTTCACGACAGATGTCCAGGCGGAGCCGTGGATGCCGGAAGCCATTACGTATGCGAGCAGCGCCACCATGCCGATCCAGATCGCCGTATTCGAGGAAATGGCGCCGTAGGACGTAGTGGCGACCAGAATACCCATCGACTTGAACAGGATCGTGATGTACGGAATCAGGGCAACGACCCCGATGATTGCGACGAACACACCGAGCCCCTTGCTGTTGTACTTCACGGAGAAGAACTGCGACTGCGAGACAATGTTCTTTTCCTTGGCATATCGCCAGATCGGCGGCAGGATCCAATAGGAAGTCATCGTGCCGAGTGCTGTGAAGGCAAGGAGATAGAAGGCGGCCGCCCCGTTATTGAAGGCCAGTCCGCTTGTCCCGAGCAGCGTGAAGACGGAATACGTCTCTCCGGCCAGAAGCAGGAAGACGAACATGCCGCCGAATCCGCGGCCGCCGATTGCCCATTGCTCCATGCTCATATCCTTGCCGCGTTTTGCGAGCAGGCCGAGGAGGATGCTGATGGCTAAAAAGAGTGTGATGATGATAAGAGCGCTGTTCATTCCTCTTCACTTCCTTTGTTGAGCGGATCGAGCCGGTAGATGGTGAACATGATGACGGAAGACAGGACCGCCCACAGGCTGATCCAGAACAGGAAGAACGGCAGCCCGAAGACGTAAGGTTCGACTTTGTTGACAAAAGCGGCACCTCCCAGAATGGCGATGAAGGGAAGAACGGCCAGCAAATAATAAGGTTTCATAAGGTTCACCTGACCTTTCGCATTTTCAGTATGCAAGCGCTTTCTATTCAGTGCGGCAAATGGGTCCCGATGACGGGGCCCTATTCACCTATGCTGTGAATCACTTTGCCGCGGAGCCGGCGACAAATTTACCGTATCCCGGCTTTTGCACGACGTTTTCACCATCGAAGACTTCCTCGCCACGTAGAATGGTAGAAACAATCTTGCCGCTCAGCTGACGGCCGTCGAACGGTGTCAGCTTCGAGTGGGACCGGAAACTTTCCTGGTTGATGACCGTAGTCTTGTCGGGGTCGATGATCGTGAAGTCTGCATCGAATCCTTCGCTGATCCGGCCTTTGCCCGGAATTGAGAATACTTCAGCCGGGTGGGTTGCCAGAATATCTGCAAATTGGTTGGCGGAAAGGCGGCCTTTCGCAACAGTGCTGTCGAACATGAGCGGTATCATAACCTCGACGCCAGGGAGACCGGAAGACGCCAGGAAGATGTTCTCGTCACCTTTTGCTTTGTGTTCGGAACCCCAAGGGGCATGGTCGGAGGAGACAAGGTCGATATTACCGGCTTCCAGGTGTTTCCAGAGTCCAGCGACTTCCTCCTTTTCGCGGAGCGGCGGATTGTTCTTTGCGGCCGGTCCGTGCTTCTCGAGATCTTCGACGTCGAGGAGGAGGTACGGGTAGCACGTCTCACAGGTCACTTGGACGCCTTGTTTCTGGAAGTCCTGGATGAGGTCGATCGTCCGCGGATGGCTTACGTGGACGATATGGAGCTTGACGTTCGTCCAGTAGGCGAATTCCATCAGCTTTAGGACGGCGCTCGTCTCGGTCAGTGGCGGACGTGTTTCGTTATGCGCTTTCGGATACACCTTTCCCTCTTTTTGGTACTGGTCAATCAGGTCAACGATGATTTCGTCGTTCTCCGAGTGGAATGCAGCACGCAGGCCGGTCTGTTCGATGAGCTCCATCGCTTTCAGGATTTCGGGATCCGGGATACGCGGGAAGCGGTACTCGTCTGTTTCGAACGTTGACATCTTGAAAGCGATAGCACCGGCTTCCGCCATCTTGAGGATCTGGTCGGTCCCGTTATACTTCGAAATTGTGCCCCAGAGAGCGATATCAACAACCGCTTCCTGTTCGAGCTGTTCGACCTTCTTCTTGAAGATGTCGACGTTGTTGATCGGATTTGGCAAGTCGTACGGCATATCCATGAAGGTTGTAATACCGCCGGCTGCTGCCGACGAACTGGTGGTGATGAAGCCTTCTGCCGGGTTGCTGAAACAATGTACATGCACGTCAACCATACCTGGGAATACGTAGGCGCTGCCGAAGTCACGGACTCGATCGGATTTCAAAGTGCCTGTTCCTTCGTGGATGGCGATGATCTTGCCATCTTTGACTCCGATCTCCCCTTGGACGGTGCGGTCGGGAAGTACAAGGTTTCCTTGGATAATGCAGTCTGCTTGGTTGGTCATAGTAATCCACTCCTCTATAGTTGTTCTTCGATTTGCGTGACAGCCTTCCGGATATCTGCCACGAGCTGTTCGATAGGTTTTGACCCCATGCGCCCCCTCGGACCGGCGACACTGAGCGAGCCGGCCAGCTGGTCGTCGCTGTCGAAAATCGGAAGGCCGACGGAGATGACGCCTTCGTCGATTTCGCTGTCGGAATAGGCGTAGCCTGCTTTCCGGACTTCGGCGAGGTGGGCTTTCATTTTTCCTGGATCGGTGATCGTATTCGGCGTGTGCGGTACGACAAACCCTCGGCTATATACTTCATCGACTGCCGAGTCTTCCATGTAGGCGAGCAGTGCTTTCGAGGAAGCACCGCCATATAGCGGAACGATGTGCCCCTGCTCGGAGGAGACTTTGACGGAATGGCCGGAGGGGACGGACGCGAGACAGACCGCCTGCATGCTGGAAGGGACGAGAAGGATCGACGTCTCGCCCGTCACCTTTGTCAGTTCGCGCATCGCTTTCTGGGAAATAACGGGCAGGTCGGTATCCATCTTGATGATCTTTGCGAGTTTCAGGAAGACGTAGCCGAGGCTGTAGACGCCCGGTGAGTACTCGATAATGTAGCCTTTCTCTTTCAGAAGGCGCATATGGCGGTAGACGGAGCTCTGCGGCTGCTGAAGCCGTTCTGCGAGCTCCGTTACCGTGAAGGCGCGGTTTTCAAAATCGAATTGTTCAAGGATTTCCAATGTTTTTTCTGCACTCATGCTGTCACCCTTTTCCGAATGATAAGAATACGTTCTCTATAAATGATAATATAAAACGCAATTCATCAGCTGGCAAGACGCATTGTGCAATTTTCGACTGGATGGTGGAGCCCGTCAGCTGCCGCTTTCCAGTGCGGCATTCAACAGTGTCTGTGCTCCTTGCGCAAGGGCTGCCTCGTCCGCCCATTCCTCCGGACAGTGGCTCCTCCCCTCCAGGCAGGGGATGAACACCATGCCGACTTCCGTGATCAGCGACATCTGGTTGGCGTCATGACCCGCCCCGCTCGGCAGTTCGATGACCCGGCCGGTGACTGCTTTTGCCGACTTTCGGAGCAGGGCACGCATATCCTGGTCGACGGTGATCGGCTTGGAGCGTGAGATGTCTTCGAAAGTGACCGTGATGCCGCGACGGTCGGCGATCTGCTGAGCACGCTTCCGGAACGTCTCGCTGACACTGTCGATAACCAGTTCGGAAATGCTCCGGATCTCGATCAGGAAATCAGTAGTTCCCGGAATGACGTTCGACGCGTTTGGAGAGTTGGTGATTTCACCCGCTGTCCCGACCACCGGTTCCTCATAGATGCCGCCGGCTATGTATTCGAGAGCGAGGATCATCTCGGACGCTGCCGCCAGCGCATCACTGCGGAGTGTCATCGGTGTGGTGCCGGCATGGTTCGGTGTGCCCGTCACGCTGACGTTCAGACGCTGGATGCCGACGATACCAGTTACGATGCCGAGATCCGCTTCTTCATGCAGCAGGACGGGACCTTGCTCGATATGCAGTTCGAAGTATTGGTGGAAAGCGCCCGGCGTTTTACGGGCGTCTGCGATCTGCTCGGGGTGTCCGCCTGCGTATGTAAGGGCTTCCCGCAGCGTCCGTCCTCCGCCATCTGTGTAGCTGAGCATCTCTTCAGTCAGCGTACCGCTCCAAGCGCGACTTCCGACAGTCGAAAGGCCGAACTCGGATGGTTCCTCCGCAGTGAAATCGACAATCAGCAGCGGTCGTGCCAGCTGCACATTGTGCTCTTTCAGGGTGCGTGCGACTTCGAGACCGGCAAGTACACCTGCAATTCCGTCGAAGCGACCGCCATCCGGCACCGTATCGGTATGTGAGCCGATGACGAGGGGAGGCAAGTTGGGTGAACTCCCTTCAAGACGGCCGATCACGTTCGCGGCCTCGTCCACAGCCACGTTCAATCCGCTCCGTTCCATTTCGGCGATCAGCCAGTCACGCCCCTCGTTGAACTTCGGGGAGAAAGAGCGCCGTGTCCACGGTCGTCCGGGTTCTGTGATCTCTGCAAGACGGTGGACCGACTCCCATAATCGTGTTGAATTTACGTTCATTCTGATAACCTCCTGTTCAATCCATATAAGGTTCCGCCGCTTTCAACAGTGCATGCTGTGCGCTAAAACAGCGGCAGGGCCAGGCCTGTTCGAGCGCTTCAGCTGTTTCCGTGCCGAAACCGTAGCAGTCAAGGATGACATAATCCGGCCGGCAGCTGCGCAAGTGTGACAGCAGTTGCTGATGACAGTCCGGCGCTTTCGGTGAAACGGCGAAATATTGTTTTTCCCCCTGGATATCCTGCCATTTGTCCGGTGCGGTCCGGACCTGTTCAGGAATCGGGACGATGATGGCTGTTCGGTCTGCAGGTTTGATAGCTGAACTTTGCGTATGAAGCGCTTTCAGCGGAAACAGCAATGGCACCCGGCTCGTAAGTCCCGAGAAATCACTCATGCACAGCACAGCAATCGCTGTGGATTCCTTTTCGTACCGATCAATCAGCAGTTGAAGCCGTTGTTCGATGAAATGATGGCCGACGGTGGCCGATCCATCTTCCAGTACGGCGTACAACATCTCTTCCGCGCCGTCGACCGGAGAGGCAGCGATGGCTTCTCTCGAAAGTCCATCCAGCGCGCCGGCCATCCGGATCTGTCCGGGATAGAGGGATTCAAAAGGATCCAGTAAGTCGGTTCTTGGGGTCTGACCGATTGTCAATAAAGTAATCATCGTAAGCCTCCTCGTCCGGTATCATTGCTCCGGGAAGTTTAGCTTTATCCTAAAGATTTCGATTATCATATGTCAATTATGCATTATCATTAATTGATAACGATGAATTGTGTTATCCGTCTTTTCGTACTATTTTATCTATTGGAAGCGCTCTCTCGAAGGCCCGGAGGATTGCTTCTCCGGCCAATATATTCTCACTCACAGTTGAACAAATTAAAAAAGGGTGCCTGTGTGACGCACAGGTACCATAATGAAACGCCGAAAAAGCCGTCAGACCCGGTTGGTGGGTCTGAAGGCTTTTTGGGTTTTCCCTGTGATGAAGGGAGTCAGATCAGGCGGGCGTCTTTAAGGACGTCGCCGATATAAGTGTTGTCGATTTTTTTGACGAATTTCTCAGCCAGTTTCCGTTCGACGAAGGGCATGTCCATTTCGTCGATCTTTTTCCGGTCGGACAGGTAGTAGACGGCCTGTGCCAGCATCCGCACATCGTAAGCGGAGGCGAACACTTCGGGCACGCCGCGTTCGATGTCCAGCAGCTGGTATACGGCTTCCATCGCTGTCCGGACGGAGTATTCGGTCGTGAAGACGGTGTCCCGTTCGGTTTCGGCGAAGTTGCCGATGAACGCCAGGTTCTTGGAGCCGTTCGGCACGACGAGCGGGCGGTCTCCGTATTTCCTCACCATGAAGTATGACGTGATGAACGGCATGTACGTCGGGATGACGACACAGGATTCTTTGGCCATCCGGTCGATGTCGGTGAGGGGGACGCCGAGATGGTACAGCAGTTCTTGCGCGATTTCCTCCCCTGTGCACTGTTCGATCGGCTTTTTGATGTAATTCCCGGGCACATCGGACAGCAGGCCGTAGACCCAGGTCAGGTTTTCGTCTGCCGGCTGCTCTTTAAAGTGCGGCTGGCGGTGGGTGGCGAAGCTCATCAGCCAGTTCGAGTCTTTGATGGTGATGATGCCGCCGCTTACGATACGGCCGGTGTGCAGTTTGCGCTTGGTCAGCCCTTCGAGGTACGGAGCGATCTCGTCGTTTTTCCATGTCACGGTCGCGGAGACGAACCAGCTGCGGTCCGGCAGGTTTTTATAGAAGACACCCGGGTTCCCGAACTCCGGAGATTGTTTCGCAAGGTTTTCCCACAGCGTCCAGCTGCCGCCTGGCTCGTGCGTGATTGGTGCCGGGGTGTGGTGGTCGCCTTCCGTTGTGCTCTCCGTGATGGATCCGTTCGTGACGAACACGAGGTCCTCTTCCGTCAAATCGATTTCCTTGTCGGCTCCTTCCTGTGTCAGCAGGAGCTTGCGGGCGACTTTCGTCTCGCCTTCGAAGTCGACCAGCACGTTCTGTACTTGGATGTCATATGTGAATTGGACCCCGTTAGATTTCAAATAGGAAATAAGCGGCTTGACGAGTGATTCATATTGGTTGTAGCGGGTGAATTTCAGCGCCGTGAAGTCGGGCAGCCCTTTGATATGGTGGATGAAGCGCATGACGTAGCGACGCATTTCGATGGCAGAATGCCACTTTTCGAACGCGAACATTGAACACCAGTACAGCCAGAAATTCGACTCGAAAAACTCCTCGCCGAATACGTCATCGATCTGCTTGCCTTCCAGTTCGTCTTCCGTCGTCATGAACAGCTCCACGATTTCCTTCTGCGCTTTTTTCGTGAGCGTGAAATCCCCGTCGTCCGAGACGCGCTCCCCTCGGTTATGGATCATCCGGCAATTGGATGAGTTCGGGTCGTCGTGGTCGAGCCAGTAAAATTCGTCAAGGACGGAGGCGTTGTCCGTCTCCAAGGACGGAATCGAGCGGAACATGTCCCATAGGCACTCGAAATGTGCTTCCATTTCACGGCCGCCGCGCACGACGAATCCATCTCGCGCCAGTACTTTTCCGTCTAGTGAACCACCTGAAACCGGCAGTTCTTCCAAAATGTGAATTCGATCGCCATCCACTTGCCCGTCACGCACGAGAAATGCCGCCGCCGACAGCCCGGCCAGCCCGCCGCCGACAATATACGCAGATTTCCTATCCGCGCCTTCCGGTTTTCTGGGACGTGCAAATGCTTCATAGTTGCCATTCGTATACCTCATTCTAAAGCCCTCCATTTCATAGTGGAAGCGGAGAAGAAGCGTTTCTTTCCGCTTATTATCTAGAATGGTAGGCGAAGCGATTCGGGAGTACAAACGAAGATCCGATTCTTTTTGACAAGTCACGTGAATTGTCAAAAAACATGCCGGAATTTATCGAAGAGCTGCCTTTTTCGAGAAGAAGCGGATGTCCACCACGATGTGGCTCAGCTGCCCGGCAATTTCCTCTTCCGATTCCGTGAATCCCGACAGGATCCAGTCCACTAGTATTCCGCAACACCCGTAGGAAAAGAAGCGGGCGTAAAAGTCTTGATCTTTCCGGCTCACGTAGCCTTGGTCATCCAGCTTTTCGAATAGCTTGTGGAACAGCTTCTCGGTGACAGAGAGGAAGCAAGAGGCAATGATCGTTTGGTCAGAGGATGTCGTATTGTAATAGAATTTTTCTTTTGCTTTGATGCCCTTCAGCATGTGCAGCACTTGCGTGTTCCAATTGTCCAGGCTGATGTTGTGCATGAGGTACGTGAATACGTCCACTTGGTAGGTCCACGTGAGAAGCTCCTGCTTGTCGGCGAAATGGTAATAGAACGCCTGCCGCGTCAAGCCGCATTCATCGGTCAGGTCCGTGATGCTTACTTTGTCGAAGCTCTTGCGCGAACAGTGGCTGATCAGCGCGCGTGACAGGATGGTTTTCGTATGGAAGGAACTCGTCATTGGCATCTCATCTCGCTTCCGCAATTATGTCCAGTTTCAGATAAGGTGCCTGTGCGTCACACAACTTAGAAACAATTCTGAATTGTGTCTAATTTGTGTAACGCACAGGTACCGCTATTTTGATAAAAAAATCTGCAGCCGACAATCCGGCCGCAGATTTTTCGTAGTGCTGGATTCACTTGATCGATTTCAGCTGGCTGACGGTTTTGCCGGACGGGTCGATCGTTTTCACCTGGCCGACGTTCGGTACGTAGTAGCTCTTGTAGCCGTTGGAACTTGTCACTTCGACCCCGTTGGTGAACGTCTTGAACGGCGTGGTGACGGTCGTGTTCACTTTGGTGATCTTTTCGCTGACGTTCTGATACGACTGCCACGATTTGTTGAGGGTGGCTGGGTATTGCAGGTCGATGGTGATGTCCGAGTACGGGAAGCCAGTGGCGAGGCTCGATCTGTTTTCGAACTGCATGTAATGGACGGTGCTGCCGTCTTTCGTGCGTTTCGCTTCCCACATGAAGCCGAGCGGCATGCCGTTCATGGTGCCGGAAACGTATTTGTACGTGTGGACAATGTCGCTGCCCTCCTCCGCATACGTATACTGCTTCGTCATGTTGAGCGCATAGCCGCCGGGCAGTGCGGCTTTCTGCTTGAAGACAGGGCTCAGACCGCGTGCAAGGAATGCGGAGAACTGGCCGCGGGTGATGGCGTCATGCGGTTTGAATGTGCCGTTCGCATAGCCGGTTGTGATCGATTCGGCCGCCAACCCGAGCACGGGGTGGTAGGCTTTCATGCCGGGTGTCACGTCACTGAACTTGTAGTGCGGCTGGAAGTTCAGGTCGAAGGCGCGGGCGAGGATGATCGCCATATCACCGCGGGAGATCTGCTTGTTCGGGCGGAAGGTGCCGTCCGGATAGCCGGAGATGACGCCTTCGCTGACGGCGCTTGCGATGTAGCCGCTTCCGGAATGGGATTTCGGCACGTCTTTGAATTTGGTCGCGCGTTTCGTGCCGTCCAGCTCCATCATCCGGCCGATCATGATGGCCGCTTCACCGCGCGTTACGTTCTTCTGTGGTTTGAAGCTGCCGTCGTAATAGCCGCTGATGATTTCAGCATCGACTAGGAACTGAATTTCACTGTAGAATGACGTTGATTTGTTCACGTCCGTGAAATCTGTCGCGGCGCTGGCAGCAGGAGTGATGATGCCGAGAACGAGAGCGGCGGACAACAGGAACATACTGAATTTCTTCATCAGAATTCCTCCTCTTTGTTTGTGGATTCAGTATAACAGATTGCTTGGCGGTGCGTGGGAAAGTTTAGAAAGTTTGTGTGGAATGAAGGAAAGACAGGTGCCTGTGTAATACACAACTCAGAAACTATTCTGAATAGTTTCTGAGTTGTGCGACGCACAGGCACCCTTTTTTGAATGGGCGGCGGGGTGTTGTATACTGTTGAGTATCATCACAAGAATTGGAAAGGGGTTTGTCTGATGGGACAATCATTGCAGGGCAAGGTAGCGTTCGTTACAGGAGGAGCGCGGGGCATCGGGAAAGCGACGGCGATTGCGCTGGCGAAAGAAGGGGTCCATGTCGGCCTGCTGGCGAGAACGGAGTCTGCGCTGAAGGAAGTGGCGGCGGAGATTGAAGCGCTTGGCGTGAAATCGGCGTATGCGGTTGCGGACGTCGATTCGCAGGAAGAAGCGGAGAAGGCGGTTGCTGAGCTGACAGAGAAGCTCGGCACGGCGGATATCTTGATCAATAACGCGGGGATTGCGTCGTTCGGTAAAGTCCTTGAGATGGACCCGGCTGAGTGGAAACGGATTTTGGACGTGAACGTGATGGGGACGTATTACGTGACGCGAGCGGTGCTGCCGCAGCTGGTTGAGAAGAACAGCGGAGATATTATCAATATCGCATCCACGAGCGGGCTGAACGGTTCTGCGACGTCGAGTGCGTACAGCGCGTCGAAGTTCGCGGTGATCGGGTTCACTGAGTCGTTAGCGCAGGAAGTTCGCCGGAACAACATCCGCGTCTCTTCGTTGGCGCCGAGCACGGTCGCGACAGACCTCGCGTTGGATCTGGACCTGATTAAAGAGAACGATGAGACGAAAACGATTCAGGCGGAGGACATTGCGGAAGTGATTGTCAGCCAGCTGAAACTGAATCCGCGGGTTTATACAAAATCCGCGTCGTTGATTGCGACGAATCCGTTTTAAACGGTCGGTTGAACTGGTGTTGGTTTTTGTGGCTTCATTCCTGGGAGATTTCCTGGAATACAACAGGTAGATGCTGAGACACTGTGTTTTATAAAAAGGATAGTACAGACGGTCCTCCTGCCTTATGCAGGGGGCTTTTCTCGTTAATTGGAAAAGTTTACTGTGCAGGAACTTTAATAAGGAGAATCTGCTGTACGCTGACAGCCCGGTAAGAACGTAACAGACTGCACACCACTTCCTGAGTTACGGAAGTTCGTCTGCAGTCTGAACTGTTCAATGGAAAGCGGGACGTAATCGTTACTTTTTAATCAAATCCACTTCTCCGATGTCATCGATCATGAATGTTAAGTTGTCAAAGTCGTCATAAGAAGTTATCGGGAAGTTGGTCGATATCGTCGTTCGATTGTCTTGGGTATCTATCGTAAAGCCCTCTGCCTCATACACTGCGCCGTTCTCGTCTGCTATCTTCATCGAGAATACAAATGGTGTTTCATCTTTAAATACTTTATCCACTGTGAATTGCAAGTTCAGGGACGTTGGATTTGCTGTCGCTGAGTTCACTTGAATGATAGAAGAGGAATTGTTCATGCCATACTCGATTTTAGGTATCGATTGTCCGTTGTCTTCATTGATAACCTCTATATTCCAATTCCCCTCAATCTTTGTCAGATCTGAAAATTCACTGCCGCGAAAAATATTAATACTTTCGATTTCCACAATAGCGTCCTGCAAAATAGGCAAGGTCCCTGTATCGGAATCGATGACCACATCAAGTTGGGCAGTTCCTTTTGCTGCGTCGAGCAGTTGACTCTTCAAGTTGACGCCAGAAACATTGTATCGATTGTCTCCTTTTAGAGGCTTCGTGTCTGGGATGAATTCTTCGACATATACACCGTCGCCATTTTTCAGTCGGAAATCCATTGTTACTTCCGTCACCTTACTGTCGAGAACATCGGGTTCTTCGAATTCTATCAGGAAGCTTAGGCCGGCTTTGTTTGCATCCGCAAAATGCTGCCCGAGCGTAACTTTTATATTCTGATCGATTGCTGACCGACTCGTGTTTTGAGCAAACCCTTCCGTAATCGCTCGGTCGATCCCTTTATCGCCAAAACTGAACAAGTCATTAATATGGGCCCGGACTTGACCGTTCGTGAGGAGGGCGCCCGTCAGTAAAAGCGTGCAGGCCGCGGCGGTTGCTTGTGTCCAAATCGAGCGGGTTCTCTTCTTTTTCGCTTTGAGACGAATCTGGTCATATGTGTGATCTAAGGTCTTCCTTACAGAAGCAGGCATCTCTTTTTCGTTGTCTGCTGCTCGTTTGACTCCTGTGTCGAGGTCAGTTTTCATTTGCAATCGCTCCTTCGGCTTTGTAGTAATTATTCCTGAGTAACGACTTTCCCCTGGACAGCCTGGACTTTATGGTCCCTTCCGGCTCTTTCAGGAACAGACTGATTTCCCTCGTGGTTAGTCCTGTAATGTAATACAGCGAAAACGCAGTTCGATAGTCGGGGTGCAGACTGTTTAACGCATCTTCCAGTTCAATGTCCTGGAAATCATCAGTCGCCTGCCTGGGAAGATCGTGTACGTCTAATGGGGAAAACCGCTTCCTCTTCTTTAGAAGGACATTGCAGTTATTTACGAGTATTTTATAAATCCATGTATTGAAATACTCTTCCTTCCGAAGGGACTGCAGTTTTTCAAACGCTGTCATGATCGTGTCCTGCAGTACATCTGCTGCGTCCTCATCATTTTGTAACATCCTGCTGGCTGTCCGATACAAGACGTCCTCGTACATCTGTACAACTGAGATGAACGCTTCTCCATCTCCTTTTTTAGCACGTTTTACTAAGGTTTTTATGTCTTTCATGAAAGCACCTCCTCTTCGCTTCTCTCTTTTTGGTTTGCATAAGATTAGAGTCACACGGCACCCGAATGGTTGCATTGCTTTTATTAAAATTAGGGGAGGGAGCCGAAGACAGAGCGAATCCTCCAGCTGAATGATTCGGCTGAAGGATGTTTTGCCTGTCCAACTAAGGGGGACACGGTGCCTGTGCGATACACAACTCGGAAACTATTCTGAATAGTGTCTGATTTGTGTAGCGCACAGGTACCTTACTTGTATTTGGTTTTCAGGCCAATTTGGATGTGTTCGATGAGCTTTTCTTTTTGCATCAGTTCTGCTTCTGCTTGGTCGAGTGTGACTTCTCTGAATTGGATTCGGTCGCCAGGTTTGCATTGGGCTAGAATTCCGAGATCGGCGGTGATGATGTGGCCGATTTTTGGATAGCCGCCTGTTGTCTGGCGGTCTGCCATGAGGATGATCGGCTGGCCGTTCGGGGGAATCTGGATTGTTCCATAAGTGACACCTGACGACAGGAGTTCGAGTTTTTTCTTCAATTGCAAGGGCGGTCCTTCGAGACGTGCACCCATCCGGTTCGACTGCGGGGTGACCATGTAGCTTTCTGTGATGAATGCTTGCCGGCTGCCTTCATCGAACGCTTCGTATTCCGCACCCGGGAGGAAGCGGATTGCCGGGTTCTTTCTGAGCGGAATGAACGGGAACGAAGGGACGGACCAGGCGGCTCGGCTGCTGGTTTCCTGGAGGTGTTCTGCAATTGAGCTGCTGGCTGCTGACGAGGGGCCGGTTGGTATGCGGTCACCTTTCTGCAGGGTGCGCCCTTCGAACCCCCCGATGCCGGCAGCCAAATACGTGCTTTTGCTGCCCATGACGATGGGTACCGCCAGGCCGCCGGATATTGCCAGATAGGCGCGGCACCCAGCTATGGCGTAACCGAATGTCAGGACTGATCCTTTTTTCACAGCGACGGGACGCCATCGTGCGCAAGGTTCGCCGTTCAGCTTAGCCTGCAGGTCGGCGCCTGTGAGTGCGATGAGGGTGTCTTCGTCGAACTGGAGGGTGGGTCCGATTATAGTCATTTCCAGCACGGCTTCCTCCTGATGATTCCTAACCAGAAGGTTTGCGATCCGAGATGAATATTGATCCATGGCGCCGCTGACGATGACGCCGAATTTCTGGGAACCCGTTCTGCCGAGATCCTGGACGGTCGTGAGGAGGCCGCCGTCGAGTACGCGGATGGTCAAGACGTCACCTTCTTCAGCTGTTGGTATTCGTCTTCCGATACCGGCCTGAACTTGACTCGATCGCCCGCCAGTATATGGGAAGGGGGCGAGAGGTCGGGGAGGAAGAGGGGTGTCGGCGAGTGTCCGATGATCTGCCAGCCGCCCGGCGTTTCGAGAGGGTAGACGCCTGTCTGCAAACCGGCGATACCGACGGAGCCGGCAGGAATTGCTGGGCGAGGCGTTTCTTTTCGAGGCACCGCGACCGCTTTATCCATGCCGCCGAGGAATGGGAAACCAGGGGCGAATCCGATCATATAGACGAGGTATTCGGTGCGCGAATGGATGTCGATGACGTCCTCTCTGGAAAGACCGCTGTGCTGTGCGACGAATTCCAGGTCGGGCCCGGCGTCCCCACCGTACAGGACGGGCAGCTCGATGAGACGACCTGTCGCTGCGGCGGTTGTTTGGATCGTTTGGGAAAGTTGCTCTATGTAAGTCGTCACTTTTTCGAATGCTGTCGTGCCTGAATATGCTGTTTGACCATAGTGCACTTTATAAGGTGAATAATGGATGGTCAGTTTGTTGTAGGAAGGGACAACTTCGATCATGCCGGCGAACGGCTGCGCTTCCAATTCACGGGCCAAGCTTTTCACTTTTTGATGGACATCTGGATGAATCCCTTGCCCGAGTGTGATGGTGACGGCGGAATCCCCGAGGGACTGGATGTTCAGTGGAGCGTGTTCGGTCATCGGGTTACCTCCTTTTTTATGATAAAATCGATCGGTTGTAGAATGAAACTAGTTCTCATTATAGATTGCCGGTGCCGGAAGACAAGGTTTTATTTAGGAATTGGCGGAATTCCACTTGTTTTCAGATTGCGTGGAAGAGATTATGCTACACTTTGGTTCGAACAGGGGAAATGTGTTGCCGGGTCGCGAGAGCGGGTTGATTCACAAGGAATTGGAGGGGTTCAATGATGTGGCGAGTTGATTTGAACAGTGATTTGGGGGAGAGTTTTGGGCGGTATACGCTCGGGGAGCAGGCGGAAATCCTGAAATACGTCACGTCAGCCAGTGTCGCGTGTGGTTTCCATGCGGGGGACCCGTCCGTCATGCGGGAGACGGTGAAGCTCGCAATCGAGAACGGTGTCCGGGTCGGTGCACATCCCGGGCTGCCGGATCTGGTCGGGTTCGGCCGGCGGAAACTGGCCATTACACCGCAGGAAGGGTACGACATGGTCGTGTACCAAATCGGGGCGCTGCAGGCGTTCTTGTCGGTTCACGGTGAGGCGATGCAGCACGTGAAGCCGCACGGCGCACTTTATCAGATGGCGTCTGGGGATTCAGAACTCGCGCGTGCGCTTGCGCAGGCGGTTTACGACGTATCGCCGAAACTGATCCTGTTCGGACTGGCGGGCAGCAGGCTGACGGAGGCGGGCGAGGCGATCGGGCTCCAAGTCGCACACGAAGTGTTCGCCGACCGGACGTACCAGGCGGATGGCTCGCTGACGCCGCGCTCACAGCCGGTTGCTCTGCTCTCTGACCGGGGGCAGGCTGCTGATCAAGTCGTCCGGATGGTGAAGGAAGGTGTGGTTACGTCGCAGCAGAAGACGGACGTTCCGCTGCGGGCGGATACGGTATGTCTGCACGGGGATGGTGCGCATGCGGTGGAGTTTGCTCGGTATATCAGGCGGCGGCTGGAGGAAGAGGCCATCGGGGTTGAGTCTTTCATTGACAGGCAGGCGTAAGAGGGAGTTTTTTGAGGGTGCCCACTAGCGTTGCATAGGAGTAAATAATATGGAAAATTATCCACCTCAAATAAGTG
>DAMDKL010000016.1:0-66528 GCA_032099885.1 Sporosarcina sp. | reverse complement strand
TCCAAACGTTAATTCGTTGACATTTTGCTGTTCAGTTTTCAAGGTTCATGTTGTTCAGTTGTTGTTTTCAGCAACTTTTTAATGATAACACTTTTTCGCTTTCGTGTCAACAACTTTTTTCGAACGACATTTGATTCAATGTCTTCTTCAAAAGCTTATGTGAAAAGCAACGTGATCAAATATACCATGCAGTTCTCGTCTATGCAAGGTTTTTATTTTCTCGAATTAAAAAAGCATCCCGCTGTTATACGGGATGCTCGTTTAACACGTCTACTCAGTCCTTTTTAGCCGGCTGATCTTTGGATCTCATCTGCGGGAACAACAGGACATCCCGGATCGACTGGGAGTTCGTCAGCAGCATAACAAGACGGTCGACACCGATGCCGAGCCCTCCAGTAGGCGGCAGGCCGTACTCGAGTGCTTCGATGAAGTCTTCATCCATTTCGTGAGCTTCGTCATTGCCCTGCTCCTTCTCGACAAGCTGTGCTTCAAACCGCTGCCGTTGATCAATCGGATCATTCAGCTCTGTAAATGCATTGGCATGCTCGCGCCGCACGATAAACAATTCGAAACGGTCGGTGAAACGGCCGTCTTCCGGATTCTTTTTCGCAAGTGGCGAGATTTCCACCGGATGACCGTAGATGAACGTCGGCTGGACGAGCTGTTCTTCGACCTTCTGCTCGAAGAACTCGTTCAGCACGTGACCCTTCTCCATGGAAGGCTTCACTTCTACGCCATGTTCTTTAGCGAGTGCATGCGCCTCTTCCTTCGTCAACTCTTTCCAGAAGTCCGCGCCTGTGTATTCCTTGACGGCATCCGCCATGTGCAGCCGTTTCCAGCCGGGTGACAAGTCGATGACGTCTTCTCCGTATTGGACTTGTGCCGTACCGAGCACTTCCTGGGCAATATGGGAGATCAGATTCTCCGTCAGTTCCATGATGTCATTGTAGTCTGCATAAGCCTCATACAATTCGATCATTGTAAACTCAGGGTTGTGGCGTGTTGAGATCCCTTCGTTCCGGAATACCCGTCCGATCTCATACACTTTCTCAAGACCGCCGACAATCAGCCGCTTCAGATGAAGTTCAATGGCGATCCGCATATACAGCGTCATGTCGAGCGTATTGTGATGGGTGATGAACGGACGCGCTGCCGCTCCGCCTGCGATCGAATGCAGCATCGGCGTCTCCACTTCCAGGAATCCCTGTCCATCCAAATATCGGCGCATCGACTGGATGATGCGGCTGCGCAGGATGAACGTCTCCTTGCTGCCTTCCGTGGAAATCAGATCCAGGTACCGCTGGCGGTAGCGCTGTTCGATGTCCTGCAGGCCATGGTACTTCTCAGGAAGCGGGCGCAATGCTTTCGACAGGAATGTAAACTCCTGCGCTTTAATGGAGAGTTCCCCGACTTTCGTCTTGAATACAGTTCCTTCGATACCGACGATGTCGCCGAGGTCCGCCATATTGAACAGCTTATAGGCATCCTCCCCGATGGCATCTTGACGGACGTAGATCTGGATCTGGCCGCCGAGGTCCTGGATATGAGCGAAGCCGGCTTTCCCTTTTCCGCGTTTCGTCATGATCCGTCCTGCAATTTTGACATGATGCGGCGTTTCGTCAAGCTCTTCTTTCGATAGTTCTCCATAAGTCTCGATCACTTCGTTGGACAAATGGGTGCGTTCGTACCTAGCTCCAAACGGGTCCTGGCCGTTGCTGCGTATTTCATCCATCTTCTGGCGTCTCACCTGAAGCTGGTCATTCAATTCTTCGTTCATCGACATCCTGTTCACTCCTCTGGTTTCGTCCTGCACTTTTCTATTTGCGCTACCCCTATTGTACACAAACTGCATAGGTAAAAAAAGCCGCTCGCAAAGCGGCATATGTTCTTTCCGACGGATTATGGACGGGTCCCGCTGTCTCCCTTCGCTTTCCACAGCCGCACGCCGTCATCTGCCACAGCCGGGCTTTCACGGTACAGGCGTCCGGTCACCGGGTCTTTGCAATCCGGTGCAAGCTCGGTCAGCGGTATTAGGACAAATGCCCGCTCATGCATACGCGGGTGAGGGATGACCAATTCTTCCGTATTAATCCGTTCCCCATTATACAGCAAGATATCAAGGTCCGCCGTGCGCGGCCCCCACCGGACCGTCCGCACCCGTCCGAGTTCCTGTTCGATTTCCTGACAGGCCGCAAGCAGCTGCTCAGGGGACAGCGACGTCACGACACGGGCTGCCGCATTCAAAAAGTACGCCTGGTCAGTCAGCCCGACCGGTGCCGTTTCATAGATGGAGGACAGTTCAGCAGATTCGATGCCGTCCGCCCCCCGCAGCTGTTCCACAGCTTTCAGCAAATAGGCTTCCCGGTCGCCCATATTCGTGCCGATCGACAGGTAGGCCGTATTCATTGACGCTGCCCCCTCTCGATTTCGACAGCGACAGAGGCATAATGACCGGCAATCGGCGGATCCGGTTTGACGACCTTCACCCGCACGGATTGCACGCGCTCCGGATAACTTTCAAGCAGGACAGCGGCAATGCGCTCTGCAACCGCTTCGATCAACTTCACCGGTTCCCCTTCTGCAACCAACCTTACTTTTTCATATACTTCCGCATAGTTGACGGTGGCCTCCAGGTCATCCGTCGTTCCGGCTTGCTTCAGGTCTGTCACCAGCACAACCGATATGACAAACCGCTGGCCGAGCACATTCTCTTCCGCCAGCGCTCCGTGATAGCCATAAAACTGCATGTCGTTAATGTGTATGAAATCCAACTGTTCCGCCCCTCTTTCACTGTTCATAGTGCCGCTTACCGACCAGGATGTCCATCATCTTCACCATACGGGCAATCGGTTTCACGTCATGCACGCGGACGATGTGGCAGCCGTGCTCGATACCATAACAGATCGTAGCACCTGTTCCTTCCAGCCGTTCATCCACAGGCAGGTCCAGCACGCGTCCGACCAGGGATTTCTTCGACGTGCCGAGCAGCACCGGGTAACCCAGCTCCGCAATCCGGTCCAGACACTGCATCGCTTCGATGTTCTGCTGGACATCCTTCGCAAATCCAATGCCGGGATCGAGCCATATATTCCGGGCTGGTACGCCTGCAGCCCGGGCGATTTCAATGCTTCCGTTCAGATCTGCTGCCAGCTCATCACCGAAATGTCTCGTGTAGACGGCCTTCTCCCGGTTGTGCATCAGGATGATCGGCGCTCCGTACTCGTGTGCCACTTCGGCGATCCGCGGCTCGCGTTTTGCCCCCCAGACATCGTTGACGATCTGAGCGCCTGCTTTCAGCGCCTCCTCGGCGACATCTGCCTTGTATGTATCGATGGACAGCACACAATCCAGCTTGCTCGTGAGCGCTTCGATGATCGGGATTGTCCTGGACAATTCTTCGTCCAGTGAAACCGGTGTATGGCCCGGCCGTGTGGATTCTCCGCCAATATCAATGATTTTCGCCCCGTCCGCAATCATTTCCGACGCATGCCGGAGCGCCGCGTCTGTCCGGCTGTACTTACCGCCGTCCGAGAACGAGTCCGGAGTCACGTTCAATATGCCCATAACCGCCGTCTCTTTAGAGAAGTCGATCGTCGTGCCGCCAAACTGATAAGGCCCTGCTGTATGCTCCAACTTCATAATGCCCTCTCCCCTCTGCTCTGACGTCTTTTGGACTTCAGTTTACCGGCTGCCCGCCAGTTTTCCTAATGAAATGCACAAAAAAGAGAGGAAGCATCTTCGCTTCCTCCCTGCGCTGCTCACTCTTCTTCAAACTGATAGAGAGGGGTGCTTAAGTACCGCTCCCCGTTCGACGGAAGGATCGCAACGACCGTCTTGCCTTCGCCGAGTTCCCGCGCCGCTTTCAGGGCCGCGAAAACGGCCGCTCCTGAAGAGACACCGCCGAGGATCCCTTCCTCTTTCGCCAATTTCCGTGCGTATTCGTAGGATTCATCGTTCGTCACTTGTGTAATGTCATCGTAGATTTCCGTATCCAGCACTTTCGGAATGAAACCTGCCCCGATTCCCTGGATCTTATGGGGTCCCGGTTTGCCGCCTGAGAGCACTGGGGAGTCACTCGGCTCGACCGCGATGATCTTGACGTCCGGGAACCGCTCTTTCAGCACACTGCCGACACCCGTAATCGTTCCGCCCGTACCGACCGCGGAAACGAACGCATCGACACGGTCCAGCGCATCCGCGATTTCGGGGCCGGTCGTCAGCCGGTGCACTTCTGGATTCGCCTCATTGTTGAACTGCTGCGGCAGGAACCAGCCGTTCTCTTCAGCCAGCTGCTCGGCTTTAGCGATCGCCCCCTTCATGCCTTCCGCTCCAGGGGTCAGGATCAGGTCTGCACCATACGCACGCAATAGGTTGCGCCGCTCCAGGCTCATCGTGTCCGGCATGACAAGGACCGCTTTGTATCCTTTCGCTGCCGCGATCATGGCGAGCCCGATGCCCGTATTGCCACTCGTCGGCTCGATGAGTGTTCCGCCTTCCCGCAAGTCGCCGGACCGTTCCGCCCCTTCGATCATCGCGAGCGCAATTCGGTCTTTGACACTCGAGCCCGGGTTGAAGTATTCGAGCTTCAAGTAGACATCTGCATCATCCTTGCCGGTGAGCCTGTTCAATTTAACGAGCGGGGTCTGGCCTACGAGGTCTGCTACTGAATTTCCGATTCTTTTCATGTCAACCACTCCAATTCCTAGTTAATGGGTAGGTTTAATACTGTATTCAGTGTATAAGAATATTGTGACCGCTGTCAATCATTTCAATTCCCTTATCTCCACGAAAAAAACTCCGCGATGTGCGCGAAGTTCTTCATTTTCCGTAAAACCATTTGGCGTCGAATTCCTGCCAGAAAGTCTCGGGGGTGACGGACTGGGAAAGCTGCTGCAGAGCCAATTCCCGGCGTATGTGTTCCTGTACGTCTTTCAATTTAAATGATTGCCCTTCCAGCACGTCATGGACATTGAGAATAGCAAACGTGCCGTCGGACAGCCGGAAGACCGGGCTGATGCTGTCAGGTGTCATCTTTGCCGCCTGGTCAATGACCGCAGAGTCCACGTCTTCCGACCTGCTGCTGACGTAGCCAAGATCCCCGCCGATAGAAGCGGAGGACGGGTCGATCGAGCGCTCTTTTGCAAGGACGTCGAAACTCGAACCGTCCTTCAGCTCTTTCAGGGCCTGTTCCGCGTCTTCCTTCGTCGCTGCAGCGAGCAGGGACGTCCGGTAAGCAGCAGGAGTATCAAATTGGGATTCGTTCTTGTCGTAATACTTCTTTACCGCTTCGTCGTCGATGACAATGTCTTTGGTCAGCACGCGATCCAGGATCAGCTGGCTCCGAACTTTTTTCCGCATCTGACTGGCGTCAAGCCCCGTGTAGGCTTTGCCGTCAACGGAGGACAGCAGCGCGAGTTCACGATCGACGTCTGCATCCGTCACATCGATCTTGTATTCTTTCGCCGCAGTCTCCATGACACGGTCGTTCACCAGTCCGAGCAGGACCTCCCGGCCGACTTCCTGCTCCATCGCGGTCATCCACTCTTCCCGCGTGATCGGTTTGCCGGCGACGGATGCAACCTCTTCGCCGGCTTCGAACGGACTCTGCGCTTCGTCCGGAATCAGCCAGCCGATGAACCACAGGAAGTTCCCGACGGCAAGGAGGGCGATCAGGATGAGCAGCGGTTTTGTCTTCAGCCGGCGCTTCGGCTGCTCGGTTCCCTGACGGTTAGGAGCCCGCCCGGATTTCATCGACAAATTCCTCTAGTTCTTCTTTGGAGTACACGTATTTCTCCAGGCAGAAGTGACACTCCGCCTCTGCTTGGCCATCCTCATCGATCATCTGAAGGATTTCGAATTCGCCGAGACTTTTGATGGCCGTCCCGAAACGTTCCTTCGAACAGTTGCACCGGAAACCGACGTCCATCTTGTCGACAATCTGGACGTTTTCTTTCCCTAACACTTCGGCCAGGACCTCTTCCGGCGACAGTCCGCGGTCGATCATTTTGGAGATCGGCTCCATTCGGCTGATCCGCTGTTCCAGCTCCGCGATTGTTTCGTCCTCCGCCCCGGGCATCACTTGGAGGATGAACCCGCCGGAGGCTTTCACTGTATTGTCGGGATTCACCAGTACACCGAGCGCCACTGCGGACGGCACCTGCTCCGACACGACGAAGTATTGGGTGAAGTCTTCCGCGATCTCCCCGGAGACGATCGGCGTCTGGCCGGTGAACATGTCCCGCAGGCCGAGATCCTTGACGACTGTCAGCATACCGTCTGTTCCAACGGCGCGGCGGACGTCCAGCTTACCTTGTGCGTTCAAGTCGAAATGGGTCTGCGGATTGAGTGCATAGCCGCGGATATGGCCATGTGCATCTGCATCGGTGACGATTGCGCCGAGCGGCCCTCCCCCGTCGACTTTGACAGTCAGTTTGTCGTCGCCCTTCAGCATGGCGCCCATCATGACAGTCGCGGTCATCGTGCGTCCAATGGCAGCTGTCGCGGTCGGCCACGAATAGTGGCGGCGCTGCATTTCCCCGACAGCGCCTGTAGTTGTCGCCGCATAGGCCCGGATCGTACTGTCGAATGCGAGTGCTTTTACGAGATAATCATTCATATGCCATTCTCTCCTTATAGGTTTCGTTCGTAAATCAGTTTTAACCCTTTCAGCGTCAGAAATTCGTCGATAATGTCAATCGTGTCGGTTTCCTTGCCGATGAGCGAGGCAAGCCCTCCTGTCGCGATGACGGTCGGCGGCTGTTTGCTCGCTTCTTTCATGCGGTTGACGAGTCCTTCGACTTGGCCGACATAGCCATATAAAATTCCCGCCTGCATGGCGGATACGGTGTTCTTCCCGACGACATGCTCCGGTCGGATGAGTTCGATCCTCGGGAGTTTCGAAGCGCGATCGAACAGGGCTTCCATGGAAATGTTGACACCCGGCGCGATGGCCCCACCCATGTATTCGCCCCGTTCGTCAACATAGCAGTACGTCGTCGCTGTCCCGAAGTCGACGATGATGAGGGGGCTGCCGTACTCATGGATTGCCGCGACGGCATTGACGATCCGGTCGGCTCCCACTTCACGCGGGTTTTCGTATTTGATATTCAAGCCGGTCTTGACGCCCGGCCCGACGATGATCGGTTCCTGGTTGAAATACTTTTTGCACATCTGTTCGAGCGGATGCATGACGGGCGGCACGACAGAGGAGATGATGATGCCTTGGATATCCGAGAATTCCAGCCCGACATGCCCGAACAGCGATTTCACCTGCATCGCATATTCGTCTTCCGTCTTCTGCCGGTAGGTCTCCATCCGCCAGTGGTGCTTCAGTTCGTCGCCATCATAGACGCCGAGCACGATGTTGGTGTTGCCTGTATCTAAAACTAAGAGCATGGCCGATTCCTCACTAACCTCAATAGTCTTTTTTCCCTCACATCATACCATACATCTTTTCAAAAAAAACAGCCGACTGTCTTGTGATGGACAGTCGGCTGGGCTTGTTAGAATTCGTTGCGTTTTTCGTCGATCGAGTCGAGCGGTTCTTTCGGTTCCGCTCCGCTCGGCAGGTCGCCGACGGATGGATCTGTCGGTGCTCCGGTCACATCCGGATTCGCCTCTGCGTCTTCGCCGACTTCTTTCCGGTTGTACGGACGGTCCGGGAGTGTCCCGTGGTCCTTCAGATGGTTGATCTGTTCGGCGTCGAGTGTTTCCACTTCGAGGAGCGTCTTCGCGATCAGGTCGAGCAGGCTTCGGTTCTCCGTGAGAATGCGCTTCGTCCGTTCGTATTCCCCTTTGATAATCGACTGCATTTCCTGATCGATTTCGTACGCGATCGAATCGGAATAGTTCTGTTCGGAGTTGAAGTCGCGGCCGAGGAAGACGTTGCCGCCCTGCGCCTGGCCGAACTGCATCGGTCCGAGCTTGTCGCTCATCCCGTATTCCGTCACCATCGAACGGGCAATACCTGTCGCCCGCTGGAAGTCGTTATGCGCTCCGGTCGAGACTTCACCTAGAACGATCTCTTCGGAAACACGGCCGCCGAGGAGGCCTGCGATCTTGTCAAGAAGTTCCGGTTTCGTCATGAAGTAACGGTCCTCTTTCGGCAGCATGACGGCATAACCGCCAGCCTGGCCGCGAGGGACGATCGTCACCTTGTGGACGATTTCTGCGTCGTCGAGCATGAGGCCGACAACCACGTGGCCTGCCTCGTGGTTCGCGACGATCCGGCGTTCCTTCTCGGAAATGACACGGCTCGTCTTCGCCGTACCGGCAATGACACGGTCCGTCGCTTCGTCGATGTCAGACATGTCGATCTTCGTCTTGTTGCGGCGCGCAGCCACCAGGGCGGCTTCGTTCAGCAAGTTTTCAAGATCGGCACCTGAGAATCCAGGCGTCCGCTGGGCGAGCGCCTTCAAGTTGACCGTTTCGTCGAGCGGTTTGTTGCGTGCGTGCACTTTCAGTACTGCTTCGCGTCCTTTGACATCTGGACGGCCGACTGTGATCTGACGGTCGAAACGTCCCGGACGCAAGAGTGCAGGGTCCAAGATGTCCGGACGGTTTGTTGCAGCGATGATGATGATGCCTTCGTTTTCACCGAAGCCATCCATCTCGACAAGCAGCTGGTTGAGCGTCTGTTCGCGCTCATCATGTCCGCCGCCAAGGCCTGCGCCCCGCTGACGTCCGACAGCATCGATTTCATCGATGAAGATGATACATGGTGCGTTTTTCTTCGCGTTCTCAAACAGGTCTCGGACACGGGATGCCCCGACGCCGACAAACATTTCGACGAAGTCCGAACCGGAGATGCTGAAGAACGGCACGCCGGCTTCTCCTGCCACCGCACGGGCCAGCAGGGTCTTCCCTGTTCCAGGAGGCCCGACAAGCAGGATCCCCTTCGGAATACGGGCACCGACTTCCGCGAATTTCCGCGGGTCTTTCAGGAAGTCCACGACTTCGATCAGTTCCTGTTTCTCTTCGTCCGCGCCGGCTACGTCCGTGAAACGGACTTTCTTGCGGTCATCGGAGTGCAGTTTCGCTTTGCTCTTTCCGAAGTTCATCACTTTACCGCCACCGCCGCCGCCCTGCGCTTGGTTCAGCAGGAAGAAGAACAGGATGATAATGATGATGAACGGCACAAGGCCGGTGAAGAAGGAAACCCATGCGCTCGTTTCGGGCGCTGGTAAAATGTCGACTTCCGTCTTAGTGGTTTTCGCAAGTTCACGGATGTCGCTCATAGTCGTCTCATCATTCATCGGAACGTTGGTTGTGAACGTCTCGTCTTTCTTCGCGCCTTTCATATGCCCTTTTACTTCATAGACAAGCTGAACAGGCTGAAATTCGGCTTTTTCCACTTTACCTTGTTCTAATGCTGTGAGAAATTCGTCATAACGGATCTTTTCCATTTTAGGGTTCGGATTGTTCAGCGAACTGAAGATTCCCATGATCGCCAGAAAAATCAGCCCATATAATAGAAAGTATCGAAATATTCGATTCATCCCAAGCCTCCTCATTTCTTCAACAGAAAACTATTGACAATCTTATCACATATGCAATTTGAATCACAAAGAAAATGACTTTGCTGAGGAGTTGTGCTGCCGGCCGTCATGACGGGCCGCCGCACGTCCTCACGTCGTGTAGATTTCTTTCTTCAACACACCGATATACGGGAGGTTCCGGTACTTTTCCGCATAGTCGAGACCGTAGCCGACAACGAACGCATCCGGCACTTCGAATCCGACCAGATCTGCTGACAAATCGACTTTGCGGCCTGTCGGCTTATCGAGCAAAGTAACGATCTTGATGGAGTTCGCTTTGCGGTATTTGAATAGTTCCACTAAGTATTTCAGCGTCTTTCCGCTGTCAATGATGTCTTCAAGGATCAGGATATCGCGGCCTTCCACACTGGTGTTCAAGTCTTTGATGATTTTCACTTCGCCCGAAGAAACTGTCGCGTTCCCATAACTGGAAACATCCATGAAATCGAGTTCTATGTAAGCATCGAACCGTTTGATAAGGTCACTCATGAACGGCAGGGCGCCTTTCAGCACACCGATGACGAGCGGGTACTTGTCCTTGTATTCTTCGCTCAGCTGTTTCCCGAGCTCCGCAACTTTTTCCTGCAGCTGCTCCTCGGAGATCAGCACTTCTTGAATATCTTGTTCCAACATGAATAATTCCTCCTAAAATTTGTGGGGTTCAGGCGGCAGACGGATATCATCCGTGCGAATGGTCCACCATCAGAATGTATCCATCACCTGCAGGATATTCCTGTGAGAAGCAGTCGCCATACCGGACACCGGGGACCGCATAGATCCCCCCCTGTTCCGAAACAATGACGGGAAGCCTCTCCCGATCCGCCGGGTCCACTTTCTCGTCGATGAACAGCCTGCTCAGTTTTTTCGGGTAATCCATCCCCGGCAGCCGGATCCGGTCGCCGGGCTTTCTCGTACGGATTTCAGACGGCATGCCGTCCTCTCCAGGCCGAAAATACCGCCATTCGTCCAAGCCGCCAAGCTCATCGGCGTTCACCTGTCCAGTACGGCACCAGCGCAGTCTGCACGTCCCCCACCGGACCCATTCGTCCTGCGGGAACGGAACGCTGCGGAAATGCCGCTCTTCCTCTTCCCGGACGAACGTCGACACACCGTACACCCTCTGCAGCCGCCATCCCTTAGGAAGGTCGACAGAGGCGTTTCCGTGCACTTCACAAAGATGACGGGTGAGTTGTTCCAGCAGAAAGACATTGTAGATTGCAGGTAAAGTTTCCCCATTGTAAAGATACTTTAATAGTAGAGGAACGACCCTCTTTTGTAAAGCGGGGTGCATGGCGCAAAATACCTCTGAACGCACGGACAGGACGCCTTCCCGTTCAGCTGCTGCAATCAAGGGAGCCGCATGCTCTCTTGCCATCCCGCTGAGGTAATCCTCCTCTTCCTGAAGGGTTTCCGTGATCCGGACCGCACTGGCGGCAGCAGCCGGTTCCTCCGCCAGCAGCTCCGGTACGACATGATGCCGGTAGCGGTTCCGCGTGTAGTCATCCTTTTCATTGCTCGGATCTTCCCGGTATGCCACTTTGTATACAGCCGCATACCTGTACAGATCCTCTTTCCCGAGCTGCAGGAACGGCCGGATCAGCCGCCCCTTTCCGATACTCCGGCTGATCGGCATCCCTTTCGGCCGCTGTCCTTTCCCGAGCTGCATCAGGACAGTCTCCAGCTGATCCTCCGCATGGTGGGCGACCGCGAGCACCGTATACTCTCCCGCCGCCATCACTTCCTCGAATTTCTCATAGCGGCCTGTCCGGCAGACATCCTGCACATTGCCGCCCGAGCGCTCCACCAGCTCCGGTACCGGAACGGACGTCCGATAACAAGGAATGCCCATCCTGTCTGCAAGCTTCTGCACCGCCGCTCCGTCCGCTGCGGACTCCTCACCGCGCAGGCAGTGATCGACATGGACCGCCCCGACTTCGATGCCGAGCTGGAGCCGCTGTTCTGCCAGATAATGGAGCATCACCATCGAATCGACCCCTCCTGAACAGGCCGCAAGCACCCGGTCCCCCGGCTGCAGGAGGTTTTTACGGCGGATGAACCCCAAAACTTGCCGTGTCCATTTCTGGTTCACTCCGGAACACCTCCCTATTCTCCCTTCATCCTACCACTTTCTGCCGGAAAAGTGACGGAGTCCGCATTTTCACACTCGACCAGCTCGGTACGATATGATCCACTTTCATGACCAGCACCGTCCGGTCATCCGCCGTCGTCTTAAACTTCCGCTCCATTTCCGCCATAACCCGGTCCGCGAGCGCTTCGCAATCCAGTCCGCCGTGACGTTCCAGCGTCTGGCAGAGGGCCCGCTCCTGCTGTTCAAGCGGGATGTCCCCGTTGAAGATCCCGTCCGTCATCATAACAATGATATCCCCTGATTTCAGTTCCTCGTTTTTCGCTTCCACGGTGAATGACGGTAAAAACCCAAACGGCACCGCCTTGCTATCCATCCGCAAGAACTCGTCTCCCCGCTTAATATAGGTGCTCATCGAACCGGCCTTCCACGACCAGAGCCGTCCGTCCTGCAAGTCGATCAGCGCCAAATCCAATGTCGCATACATGTCGTCTAATCCGTTCAGCGCCATCATATAATGGAGCGTGTGCATGGCGGTTTCTGGTCCCATCTTGCGGTCTAGGCACTCCCGCATGAGCCTTATCACTTTCTGGCTTTCATAATATGCATTTAAGTCCTGCCCCATCCCGTCCGACAGCAGTACTGCGGTCAACCCGTCGTGTATCGGGAACACTTCATATGCATCCCCGGCGTACATCGAGCCGCCGCCGGCCGTGGCGACGACACCGTACTGCATGGAAAAGCGGACTGCCGACGTGAACGTCAGCTGCAGATGGGCGAACGGCTGCTCCCGCGCCAATGCCTTCTCGACCTGGAACGGTTCCTCATACATCTCCTCCAAAATCGGCAGAATGAGCCGTTCTGCGACCGTCGTATCCGTCTCGAACGAAGAACGCCGTTCCGGAATCGAACAGACGATACGCATGGCCCCTTTTTCTTCCGATAAAATATCGATCTGGAAGAACTCAATATTCTGGGCGCGCAGACAGCTGCCGAGCTCTTCTTCCGACGGCTGATAGATCGTCACGTCTTCTTTGATTTCCTTCATCATATTCTCCAGATGGGTGCTCATGTCGCGTAATTGCAGGGCGAGCATCTTGCGGCCGTGCTGGAGCTGCCCCATGAGCAGCCGGTCCGCCCCGCGTTCTTCCAGCTCCTCAATCAGTCCGTTGTGGCGGACACACTTATAGCGGATCTTCTCCTCCACCCGGTGCCGGGCCGCTTTCTTCGTAGCGGAGTAAGTCGATTCCCATTCCGAGAGAAGCGCCGGCATGCTGTCGTCATTCGATTCCCAGCATTTCGCATACCGGAAACACGACCGGCAGGCGATCGGTAATTCCTCAGCTCGCGCGCGATGCTGCGTCTCCTGGGTGGGAAACTGGTCATTCACCATTGTCGACATGAACGAGGCGAACTGCTGGAAATCCGTCAGCTGTTCATCTAGCCGGCGGGCCAGCCACTGCTGCCGCTTTTCGGACAGATCCTGCCGCTCCGGCTGCAGCACATCGGATACGGAGGCAAGCCGTTTCGATGGGATGAGGAAGAACAGGACGGTTGCCACACCGAGCGTGACGAAATGCGTCTGGTCGAGCGGCAAGGTCAGATCGTACATCAGGAAAAAGACCGAAGCGAACAGACCGCCCGTCGCCACCCCCAATTTACCGAACCCTTTCATGGAACCGGCGGCAAACCCAGTCATACCGTACACGGTCATCATACCGGTGAAGGACAGTTCCGCCATGCCGGTGATGGCGGCGATCATCATGGCGATCGTCGTCGAGAACAGAACACCGCCCGACACGGCAGCGATCAGGATCGCCATATATAGGAGAGCGCCCGGCACCGAAACGAGACCGATCATCATCCGGTCCATGCCGGTCGTCGCCATCGCTGCGATGATACAGGCAGCACCGAGCTGTTCAGCCCGCCACGGGGAGTACAACAGCTTGTCAACCTGCGGGAACGCGATGAATAAGAAGATGGTCATGACGAGCGCGAGCAGTGCCTCGAACCCGATCGCCACCTGCACGGTCAACGGCGGCTGGCCGGCATACATGACCAGCTGCCAGAACACCTGCGTGGCGATGATCGTCCCCGCAACCGTAAGCGGCACAGATTTCCTGGTGAACGCATGGCGGATGACCAGGTTGAACAGCACAAGCTGCAGGACGAACAGGAGGGCCTGTCCCAGACCGAGGAACAGACTGCCGCTCATTCCTCCGACAAACGCAGGGATCAAGTACTTTGGATAACGCATGACGGCCAGCGCCCAGACCGGCAGCAGAAACGGGACAGCGGCGTCGAACAGGACGGCCTGCGCTAAGAAGAAGGAGCCGACCGCAAAGAAGAACGTCGTCAGCAAGTGCACCTTCCGTTCCATAATAGACCTGATCATGTTTTGAATTGGATGCATCACGTTTCTCTCTGTATTGCTGCTGACCATCTTCATCTCTCATTCCCCCTATGACCTAGTGCCGTAAGTATACCGGGGGGCCGCTTCATAATTTGTCTCTTCCTGACACCTGGTCCTAAAAACATTTCGACGGTATCCGGGGATGTTTTCCAGCGCTTGGATAATGGATGATTCGGTCTTGAAACCGAGCTGTATGGGGATTTCCGAGAAAATATCGAGAAACCGTTGACAAGTCCTTCTGCACTCTGTATGATGTAAAGGGTCGCAAAGGTGAACTTTGCGGATCATCCATTTGGCGGTGTAGCTCAGCTGGCTAGAGCGTACGGTTCATACCCGTGAGGTCGGGGGTTCGATCCCCTCCGCCGCTATATCGTGTTACAAAAAAGGATCTGTCGAAATGACAGGTCCTTTTTTTGCATGTTTGGGTTGCTATAGGACAGCAGGTACCCGTGAATTTCAGGGAACGCTCATAAAACCGGGATTTCGCTCATAAATCCTGCTAACCGCTCATAAATTCTGCTAACCGCTCATAAACCTCGCAAACCGCTCATAAATCCCCCAAACCGCTCATAAATCCCGAAAACCGCTCATAAATCCTCCAAACCGCTCATAAATCCTGCAAACCGCTCATAACGACGCGCCGATGCGCCGACTCGCAGCCAGAACGGCCGCCATTAAGAAAAAGCTGAGCACATGCCCGCAGGCACATGCTCAGCTTTCGATATATAAGACATTTTTTTTGTATTGAAACAGCTCGCAAGGGTCGTAACAACCTAAATCGTAAACGTCAGCCTCTGCGTGCTCCGCGGCCTCCGCGTTTTGACTCGGTTGCGCGCTTAAGTGTCGTGAGGCGTTCCTCGCTGTCCTTCATGAATTTCGCCATTTTCTGCTCGAAATTCTCCGGACGCTCCGGTGGACGTCCTCCCTGACGAGGGCGTGATGGTCGCTGCGGGCGCTGCGGCCGTTCGGATTCCGGTTTCGCTTTCCGGATTGACAAGCCGATTTTGCCGTCAGAACCGACGTTCATGACTTTCACTTCAACTTTGTCGCCGACTTTCAAATGATCGTTAATATCCTTGACGTAGTTGTCCGCCACTTCACTGATGTGGACAAGTCCCGTTACGCCGGTCGGCAATTCAACAAATGCCCCAAAATTTGTAATCCCTGTCACTTTACCCTCTAATTTGCTGCCTACTTCAATTGACATAAAAAAAATGCTCCTCCTTAGAATTTAAGCGGGCTCCCCTACTCAGAAGCCTAGCAACCGATTTTACGGGTCCTGCCTGCGCAAGATTCCTACTTTCATTATATCCAACAAAAAAAGAGTGTCAATAAGACTACTCTTTTCCGCCGTCTTTTTTGTCCAGTTTTTTCTTTCCTTCCGGCAGGGAGAAAATAATTTCACCCTCATTCGAAACAAAATACTCTTTCCGGGCCAATTTCGCGATGTACTCTTCGTCGTCCAATTTCAGCAGCTGTTTCTTGAGCTGCTCCTGTTCGCCAGTCTTCACGGCTAGCTGTTCGATCAGTTGCTGTTTCTCCTGCTGTTTTGCAGCCAGCAGTTCCTTCTGCTGGTGATTGTAGCCCGCAATGCCGCCGAATGTGACGACTGCAATGATGGCGAACGCCAGCAATTTCAGCTTCAGCCGTTTCTTCTGCTTGCGCCGCCAGTCTTCTTTGCGTTGCATGGAGCGGACATATTCAGTTTCAATCGATGCAACGGATGAGGAATTAAGCTTCCTTGCCTTTTGCTCCATCTCCTGTACAGCCCCCTCGACTACAATTTTACAGTTGGTCTATTCCATTATACGTCATTCCGGCTTTTTTTTGAAGCGAAAGTTGACAAGCCGTCGGTATAGGTAACGGAATGGTCCTACGAGGACGTATACCACTGCAAAAAGGATGCGGAAGACGGTCCGGAAACACCAGGCGATCAGACGCATCAGCCACACGATCGGACGGATGATCAGCAGCACAGCCAACCGGCCAAGCAGACGGAACGGTTTATGGAACAGACTGGCGTACAGCAGCAGGCCTGCCAGCTGTGCCAGCGGGTCGTACATGCGCCACTCGCCGGCCCGGAATTCGAAGAGCACCGTGAATGCAAAACAGCCTGCGAGCAGCCAGCCGGCCCCCTCCAGCCAGCCGGATACACGCCGGACCACCGAGGCTTTCCCGGTTTTGGCGATTCCCGTGCCGATCATATCCATGAACGCGCCTGCGATGATTCCTGAACCGATCATCGCAAGCAGGCTGACGAACTGGCCGGATATGCTCATCCGAACAGTTTATGGAGGAAATTACGGGAGCCTGTCTCTTCTTCATCGTACTGAAGTGTGCTGACAGAACCCTCCAAGGTGAGAAGGCCTTTGTCGACATCCAAGTGGACGATGCGTAATTCTTCTCCTTTGATGGTCAGCATCCCTTGCGAGGTCCGGACGAGAAACTCTTCTTGATCGAACCGGTCGATCGTCTTGACCGATGTTAGGTCCATCCGCTTCCGGTTGCGCATTGTGACGACATGATCACCAGATGGAATCGTGTAGGCTGGGCTTTCAGTTTGGATTTGCATAGTCTGTCCCCCTGTCGATTTTGTACACTGCCATCCTATGCACGTCCAACAAAAAACATGACAGGAAACCTCCTGTCATGTCTGTTCAGTCTTCGTCATCCACGAATTCCGGCTCCACTTTGTCGAGCTTTTCTTCCTTGACGATCGTATACATCGCGGCGGCATCCTCTTTTTTCGTCGATGCCTTCAATTCGTTCACGGTAACCGTGACGATCTTCTGGCCGAAGCGGATGGCCAGCTCCTGTCCCGGTGCCACATCGGATGATGCTTTGGCGACTTTGCCATTGATGGTGATGCGACCCTGGTCCGCGACCTGCTTTGCGAGTGTCCTGCGTTTGATCAGCCGGGACACTTTCAAGAATTTATCGAGTCTCATATTCGGTTCCTCCTGTTTCGTTTGGCTTCCTGCCAAAATTGTTCGAGCTCGTCCAGCGTGTAGTCGCTGAACTCCCCGCGCCCGGCGACGACCGCCTGTTCGATGTAGGCGAAACGGGTCTGGAATTTCCGATTGGCGTGCTGCATCGCTTCTTCCGGTGACAACTTCAAGAAGCGCGCGATGTTGACGAGGGTAAAGAAGACATCGCCCAGTTCGTCTGTCCGGGTATCCTGCGTACCGTCCGCCACTTCGTCCTTGAACTCTTGCCATTCTTCTTCGAATTTCGCAAAAGCCCCGCTGACGTCATCCCAGTCGAACCCGACGCGGGCAGCCGCTTTCTGATAATTGAAGGAGGTCAGCAGCGATGAACCGGTCAGTGCCTGACCGTCGAGCAGCGATGTCCGCTCGGGTTTTTCCGCAGCTTTGATGGTCTGCCAGTTGGCGAGCACTTCTTCCGCATCGGCCGCGTCCGTTTCGCCGAATACATGAGGGTGCCGGCGGATCATCTTGTCTCCGACGGCGAACAGTACGTCCTCGATGGAGAAATAGCCTTCATCCTCGCCGATCTGCGCATGCAGGAACACTTGCAGCAGCACGTCGCCGAGCTCTTCGACCAGCCCTTCGTCGTCTTGCCGGTCGATGGCATCGATCACTTCGTGCGCTTCTTCGATCAGATACCGTTTCAGCGACTCGTGCGTCTGTTCCCGATCCCACGGACAGCCTTCCGGACTGCGGAGCTTTGCGATAATTGCGCGGAATGTCTGCCATTCCTTCAGCCGTCCCGTCTGTTCCGTGACAGGCGGTACGTAGACGGTCGTCAAATTATCGATTTCCGTACTGCGATCCAGTTCCACGAGCGGAACGGTGCGGACTTGCTCTGCAGCTGTGCCTGCCGCAGTGACAATCGTGACAGGATGCTCGACATCATACTTTTCGAGCAGTGTCAGTTTCACATCGGAAGCGACGAACGCGTCATACACTTGGCCGATTAGGACGTGCTGCTCCATCATGACGGCATCCTGATGAAGATCTGTCGCATCGAGCAGTTGGAACCCTTCGATCGGGTCGATGCGGAGTGCTGTGAAAACCGGGTCGAGGAAGCTGCTGCCCCCCGCGATGTCCAGTTTGGCATTGCCGGCTTTTTCTTCTTCAATCAGCAGCTGGACCGTCCGCTCTGCGACGAGGGGATGGCCTGGGACTGCATATGTAACCGGGCCGTTCTCCGCCATTTCAAGCAGGCGGCTGACAATCGTCTCGTAAACCGCGCCGAACGCATCATTCGACTCATACACGTCGTCGAAGCTGCTGAGCTGCACCCCCTCCTCCCTCAGTTCATCGACTGCCGGATGCTGGTCCGTCCGGACGACCAGCGTTTCCGCCGCTTTCAGTTTCCGATAGACCCCGAGCGGCAGCTGGTCGAGCTCCCCGGCCCCGAGTCCGAATATTGTTATTGTATGCATTCGATCACCTTCTCTTTTTTGTCAGGACCAGCTGCATGCGCGCAAGGTGTTTACCGAATGGCAGCAAATACCAGTCCTTTTCCGCCAGTACACGTACTTTCATGAGGATGAATAAAAAGACGGCAGCACCAAGCACGACTGCCGGCAGTGCAGCCAGCGCAGCGGATGTCCGGTTTCCCACATCAGGGCCCGCAGTGCCAATGAATGCCGTCCACACCAGCACTGCAGCCACCATTGCTGCCGCTGCAACGGTCAGCCAGCCATAGAACCGTGCAGGTGCAAGGCGGGCCGGCCATTGCTGCTTGAAACGGACGAGCAGACCGGCAGCTGTCACAGCGAACCCCAGGTTGCCGGCAAGCGCCGCCCCAGTAATGCCTAAACGCGGCACGAGCAGCACATTCGCAAGCACCTTGACCGCAAGCCCAATCAGCAGCCAGGCGGCAGGAATCTTGCCGGCACCTGCACCCTGTAAAATCGCACAGAGCGGCAGCACGAGGGACAGCCAGAAAATCTGCAGGCAGAAGATCGCCAGTGCGCCGGATCCTTCGCCAGTCTCAAACAGCAGGACATTCACTGAAGGCAGGAGGAGTGCAAGTCCGAGAGCAGCGGCTGTACCGAACAGGACGGCAACCCGGTACGTCAGCCGGACGAACGGCCACGCACCGCGCGTTCCCTGTTCCGCCGTATGGTGTGCGATCAGCGGGACGATCGCCATGGCAAGCGTCGTCGCGACGAGGCTGCCGAGCTGCAGAAGCGGCTGGCCGCGGTCATACACCCCTTTCAGCGTCATGGC
Source organism: Sporosarcina sp. (assembly GCA_032099885.1). Lineage (GTDB taxonomy): Bacteria > Bacillota > Bacilli > Bacillales_A > Planococcaceae > Sporosarcina. The sequence goes on along the minus strand of DAMDKL010000016.1, from coordinate 47,292 downwards.
AGCCGATTCGTCCATCCCTGAAGACGTCAGCACATTCAGGATCGTAAAGGCATCCGCCAGCTGATACAGCAGCAGGATAAGGGAGCTTGCGCTGAGACTGAGGCTCACGACGGTCAATTCCCGCAGGATATTCCGCCTGTTGACAGCAATGGGCGGCGCCTTTACGGAGGAGCGACCCCAGGCCATGAGGATCACGATTCCTGCCGCCTGGCCGACGACCGTCCCGAATACGGCGATCTGCCCTGTTGTATAGAGCGATGCACCGGATTGCACGGCGATCCAGGTGCCGAGCAGGATGACCGCTACCCGGATCCCCTGTTCCCCGACGCCCGACACGGCAATCGGCATCATGCTGCCTTTCGATTGGAAAGCTCCTTTGTAGACAGCGAGCAGCGGCATGATGAGCAGGATATAGGCTCCTGTCCGCAGCAGCGGTGCAAGCTGTTCGTCCCCCATCAGTCCGGCAACGAGCGGAGCCCCTGCCATCAGTGCAGCGAATGCGAGCATACTCAGTCCACCCATGTAAAGGAAGGACAGTTTCAAGATGGCCCGCTGTTCTCCCGGATCCTTGGCTCCGGCGAGCAATTTCGAAATGGACACAGCCGCCCCGTACGTCGTCCAGATGACGAAGATGCCGATGATCGGGTACACTTGCTGGTAAATGTAGAAACCTTTGTCCCCGACCAGGTTCTGAAACGGCACCCGGTAGACCGCTCCGAGCAATTTGACAATGAGCGCGGACACCGTCAGGACCGATGCTCCCTTCATGAATGTTTTCATGTTCCAATCGGCTGCTGCCATGCTGAATCCTCTTTCGTTGTATGGATGGTGTCCATTATACCATTGCGGACGGCAAACAACAGCCTCACAGAATACACGAAAAAACCTGCACAACCTGAAACACTTCAGGTGGTGCAGGCGGGTCATTGTTCCATTTGCTTGGACAGGAAGAGGGCGGCCGTCTCTGCGGTCTTCTGTTCCGCTTCGCCGATGAAGTGCACTTTTGACAACAAATAGATTGCTCCGATCGTGTCGCCGTTAACGACGATCGGTGTCACGCAATACGACTTGACGTGCTCTGTCTGACCAGGCACCCACTCGACAGTCTTTTCCATCTTTTCCGTTACCATCGTCCGCTTTGTCAGCAGCTCTTCCGCATCACTGGACACTTGCCGGTTCAAGTATTCTTTCTTCGGCAGGCCGGAGACTGCGATAATTTCGTCACGGTCACTGATAAGAACGGGCGTACCGAGCGTCTGATACAGGGTATCTGCGTACTCGGCTGCGAACTGGCCCAATTCGGAGATGGGGGAGTATTTTTTCAAGATCACTTCGCCGTCACGATCCGTGAATATTTCCAGCGGATCCCCCTCGCGGATGCGGAGCGTACGCCTGATCTCTTTTGGAATGACCACTCTTCCCAGGTCATCGATTCTGCGGACTATGCCGGTTGCCTTCATGCATGATGCCTCACTTTCTTATTGAAATCCGCTTTACGGTCTCAGTATGCTTCATGCATGGGCATTTTATGCAGCCGCGGGACTAACCGGCATGCACGTCACTTGTTTCTTTCCCGGCATCCTGCAGCAGACGCATCACCGCTTCCAATACGTCGAACTCGGTCTGTTTGCCGAGCTTGCGGTCATCGATCGAGATGACAAGGTCGCCATCGTCCATCGTGAAACCGATCGCCCGTCCGAAGACCATCGTTTCCGACACCAGTTTCGCGCCGTCCGTTTTCGCTGTCCCGGACGCCGAGAAACGGATTTCAATGACAGACTGCCGCTTCTTGATAGAAGCGACGCCTGCAGCTCTCCCCCACGCCTTCAGACGGCCGATGCGCAGCAGAAGCTCCGCCTCGTACGGCAGGTCGCCGAACCGGTCCGTCATCTCATCCCACAATTCGTTGAAATCCTCTTCGCCTTCCATCGATTTCACCCGCTTGTACATCTGGATCTTCTGATAGCCGTCCTTGATGTACGTATCCGGCAGGTAGGCGTTGATCGGCAGGGAGATTTCGAGATCAGGCTTGTCTTCTTTCGAGACGCCCGTCTGTTTTTCTTCCACGGCCTCCTGGAGCATCTGGGAATACAAGTCAAATCCGACCGAGTCGATGAACCCGTGCTGCTGGGAGCCAAGCAGGTTCCCGGCACCCCGGATCGACAAATCGCGCATGGCGATCTTGAAGCCCGATCCGAGTTCAGTGAATTCCTTGATGGCCTGCAGACGGTTCTCCGCCACTTCGGTCAGCACTTTGTCACGTTCATATAGGAAATAGGCATAGGCCACCCGGTTCGACCGGCCGACACGTCCTCTCAGCTGATACAGCTGGGAGAGGCCCATCCGGTCCGCATCGTGGACGAGCAGGGTGTTGACGTTCGGTATGTCGATTCCGGTCTCTATGATAGTTGTCGTCACAAGGACATCGAATTCCCCTTCCAGGAAGCTGAGAACTACTTCCTCAAGTGCGGCTTCGCCCATCTGGCCATGCGCGAAGGCGACCCGGGCTTCTGGAACGAGCTGACGAATTTCATCGACTTTCTTTGTCATGTCCTCCACCCGGTTGTACAGGTAGAACACTTGACCGCCGCGCGACATTTCCCGTTCGATCGCTTCCCTCACAAGTGCCATGTTGTTTTCCATAACGTATGTCTGTACTGGGAACCGGTTGGCCGGCGGCGTTTCGATGATCGATAGATCCCGGACGCCGATCATCGACATATGGAGCGTCCGGGGAATCGGGGTTGCCGTCAGGGTCAGGACGTCGACATTCGTCTTCAACTGTTTCAGCTTTTCTTTGTGCGTGACGCCGAACCGCTGTTCTTCGTCAACGATCAGCAGGCCGAGGTCTTGGTATACCACGTCTTTCGACAGCAGGCGGTGCGTGCCGACGACGACGTCAACTGTGCCGTTCTTCAGCCCTTTTTTCGTTTCGGTCTGCTGCTTTTTCGATCGGAAGCGGTTCAGCAGCTCGACTTCGATCGGAAAATCAGCAAAACGGGACTTCATCGTCTCATAATGCTGCTGGGCAAGTATGGTCGTCGGCACGAGGAAGGCGACCTGCTTGCCGTCCGAAACGGCCTTGAAGGCTGCACGGATGGCGACTTCCGTCTTGCCATAGCCGACGTCTCCGCACAGCAGACGGTCCATCGGGCGTTCTTTTTCCATATCCTGCTTCACTTCCGTGATGGAGCGCAGCTGGTCGTCGGTCTCTTCGTACGGGAATGCGTTTTCGAACGAACGCTGCAGATCGTCGTCTTGTGAGAAAGCGAAACCTTTCTGCGCTTCCCGTTCTGCGTAGAGCTTGATCAGGTCGTCCGCGATATCCTTGACGGCAGCGGTGACTTTTGTTTTCGTCTTCTTCCATTCCGCACCGCCGAGCTTATGGAGTTTCGGCTCTTTGTCACCGGAGGCGACGTATTTCTGGACGAGGTCGATCTGGTCGGCAGGGACGAACAGCTTGTCTTCCCCGCGGTAGCGGATGTCGAGATAATCCTTGCTGACACCGCCCACTTCCAGCGTGACGACACCATAGTATTTGCCAATGCCGTGCTGGACGTGGACGATGTAGTCGCCGGGCTTGATCTCCGAGTAGTTCTTGATGCGTTCCGCGTTTGAGATTTTCTGCGGCCGTGTTTTCCGTCTCGGCTTCCCTTTGAACAGTTCGCCGTCAGTGATGACAGCGAGCCGCTGCATCGGCAGTTCAAATCCGGCATGCAGGCTCCCGTCCAAGACAGTTACCATGCCTTCCGCGGCAGCGCTGCCGTCCTCTGTCGCCTCGATGCCGTAATCCGCTAAGATCGTCTGTACCTGTTCGACCCGCTCCCGGCCTTCCGCTAACACGAAGACATTGTACTTCCCGTGCTGCCAGCGCTCCATTTCCGCTTTCAGCAGTGGCATCTGGCCATGAAACTGCTGCATAGGTCTGCACGAATACGACAGTACTTCCTTGACCGTGATACCCGGCAAGGTTCTTGTGAAGAGCGATGTATACAGTTTCTTTGCGCTGAGTGCGGCGTGCACTTCCGCAAACGGAACGGACAGCACCGCATCGTGGACGAGCTTGCCTTCTTCAAGCAGGGAGAGCCGCCACTCCTCTTCGTCCTTTTCGAGCATGGCCGCGCTTTCCTGGATACGGTTGATTTCATCGAATACGACAAGGGCATCATCCGGCAAGTACTCGCCGAGCGTCGTCACCCCGTCCCCTGCAAATCCGGCGTATTTCCCCATGCTTTCCGGCTGGACGCCTGCGCGCATCAGTTCGATATCGCCGGAAATGCTGTACAGCAGGTTTTCCTTGACCGTCTCATCCTTCACTTTTTTCAGGCTTTTCGCAAGCGCGTCTTCCAGCCTGTCTGCTATCGCCTGTAAGTCTTCTGGTGTCCAGGAGAATTCCATCGCCGGCAGCAGATCAATCCGTTCCAGCTTGCCTGTCGAGCGCTGATCTTCTGCAGAGAATGTTCGGATCGAATCAATATCAGTATCAAACAGCTCAATGCGCACCGGATTGTCAGCAGTCAGCGGATAGACATCCAGGATACCTCCCCGCAGTGCGAATTCACCGGGGGTGGTGACCATGTCTTTACGGGCATAGCCCATGCCCGACAACTGCTGCAGCCAGCTGTCCATGTTGATCGTACTGCCAACCTCAGCGGAAAGCGTAACACCGGAAAAGCGGTCCTTCGCCGGAAGCAGCTTTTTCAGTCCTGCCACCGGTGTGATGTAAATACCCGTGCCTCTTCCGGCCAAATGGCTGAGTGTCTCGATACGCCCGGCCCGCAGTTCGAAGCTCGCAAACGCGAAGTCTGCAGCAATGAGCTCTTCCGCCGGGTAGAGATGGACTTGGCCATCTCCCAGCTGTTTGACCAGGTCATCATATGTACGCTGTGCCTGCAGCATGTTCGGTGAAACAATGAGCATCGGCCGATCTGATTCCTGCTGGAGCGTCTGGAAGAACAGCGTCTTGGCGCCACCGGTCAGTCCTGTCAGCAGTTGACGGTCGCGGCCCTGATTCAATTCACTTGTCAGTTTCTCGATGTCTGCGGTCCTGTGGTAATAGCTTACTAGTGAATCCATTCGAATCCGTCCCTTCTCCCTGAAATGCATAAGCACAAAAAGCTTTGCACACCCCGAACAGGCGCCAAAGCCAGGCCTCTACTGAAGCCACTTTTCAACTGTATAGTATTCCGGAAATTCCTGCAGCGACTGCTCACACTGGTCGCAGATGCAGCGGACTTCGACGGCCCCTCCATCGGTTTCGTGCAGGAAGCGCCGGTCCGTCCGCTCGAGTTCAGCGATTGTTTCCTTGACCGAAGCAAACGGGATCCTCCCGAGTTCGGTGCTGCAATGCCTGCAGCGATAGATCACCATGCAGATCAACGCCTTTCGTTTGTACATGCTGTACAAGTATAGGCTGGCTGATGGCTGCTTATGCCTGTGCTCCGTTGAATTCGTTCATGACTTCCAGAAACGGACGGTCCAGCCATGACCGGCAGGCAGAGGCACTGCGTTCAACCGCATCCCGGATGAGCGGCAGTTCTTCCTCTCCGAATCGGCTCAGTACGTAATCAGCCACGCCCATCCGCCCGTCAGGCCTGCCGACGCCGATCCGGATCCGGTTGAATGCATCTGTCCCTAAGTGGGCAATGAGCGACTTCATACCATTGTGGCCGCCAGCTCCTCCTTTCGCCCGCAGGCGCAGCTTGCCGGGAGCCAAATCCAGATCGTCATAGATGACGACGATGTCAGAATCATCGACTTCGTAGTAATCCATCAGCGGACGGACACACTCACCGGACAGGTTCATATAGGTGAGCGGTTTGACGAGCATCACTTTTTCCGCACCGACCCGCACTGTTGTGAACAGACCGTTGAACTTTGTCTGTGCCGGCGGGGCGCTGAACTGCTCTGCCAGCAAGTCGATCGCGTGGAAGCCGACATTGTGGCGGGTCATTTCATATTGTTTACCCGGATTCCCGAGCCCTATGATCATTTTCATCGTAACGCTCTCTTTCTATAAAAAAATCGTTAGACGTAAAAAACAAGCGCACGGCGTGCCGTGCGCTCTTTTCCTTATTCTTCGCTGTCGCCGCCTTTTTCAGTTGCCACTTCAGGCTCAGCAGTGTCGCCGCCCGTCTCGTCATCGAGCGCATCGAGCTCCTCTTCCGTACGAGGTGCTGATACGAGGACGATCGTTTCGTCATCTTCGTTCAGAATTTCGTATTGCGCTCCCTCACGCAGATCAGAAACTTGGATCGCTCCGCCGATTTCAAGCTGGGACACATCGACATTGATATGCTCCGGAATGTCGGACGGTTTCGCTTTCACTTTCAGTTCCCACAGTGGCTGCTGGACAACACCGCCCGCTTTCTCTCCCGGGGAGTCGCCTGTCAGGTGGATCGTCACATCGACTTCCAGTTCTTCCGCCATGTTGATGGCCAGGAAGTCCGCATGTTCGACTTTGCCTGTCAGTACATCCGCCTGGTAGTCGCTGAGCATGACGTCGATGTCACGTCCGTCTACTGCCAGTTTAAAGGCACCATTACGGCCATGCTGCTGCACTGTCTTAATAAGATCCCGTTCCTCCACGGTGATCGGTGTAGCTTCCGTTTTGAATCCATATACGACAGAAGGGACTTTTCCTTCCTGACGCAGCTGACGCAATGCTGACTGTGGTGCAGTTTCACGTTTCTCTGACTGTAATGCTGTACTCATATGTTTAGTCCCCTTTTCAAGAAAGTTTTCCTACATAGTAAATACCCGTTACATGACATTCCAAACCCTATCTACACGTCCCAGCAAGCCTCAGAGCTGCCGGATCAGTCGAACAAGGTGCTGACTGACTTTTCTTCGAACACGCGGACGATCGCATCACCGATCAGGCGCGCTACTGACAGCTGCTTGATCTTCGGTGAGTTTTTGTCCTCAGGAAGTTCGATCGTATTGGTAATGACCAACTCCTTGATCTTCGAATCGTTAATGCGCTGGATGGCCGGGCCTGACAGCACCGGGTGTGTACAGCACGCATAGACTTCTTTCGCACCGGCTTCCACGATCGCGTTCGCTCCAGCTGTGATTGTGCCTGCCGTGTCGATGATGTCATCGATCAGGATGGCGACTTTTCCGTCCACTTGGCCGACGATGTTCATCACTTCGCTGACGTTCGGCTTCGGACGGCGTTTGTCGATGATGGCGATCGGCGCCTTGAGACGGTCCGCCATTTTGCGCGCACGTGTCACACCGCCGTGGTCAGGTGAGACGATGACGATATCGTCGCCTTTGAATCCTTGGTTCTTGAAGTAGTCGGACAGCAGCGGAACTGCAACCAGGTGGTCGATCGGGATATCGAAGAATCCTTGGATCTGCGGTGCATGCAGGTCCATGGCGATCACGCGGTCCGCTCCGGCCTTCTCAAGAAGGTTCGCAACGAGTTTTGCTGTGATCGGCTCACGCGAACGCGCTTTGCGGTCCTGGCGTGCATAGCCGTAATATGGCATGACGACGTTGATCGTCCGTGCGGAGGCACGGCGCAGTGCGTCGATCATGATCAGGAGTTCCATTAGGTTATCGTTGACAGGATTTGACGTCGATTGGATGACGAACACGTCACAGCCGCGGATGCTCTCTTCAATGTTGATCTGAACTTCTCCGTCACTGAACCGTTTGACGGAACACTCACCGAGCGGACAGCCGATGAAGTCTGCCACTTCTTTCGCGAGCGGTTCGTTTGCATTCAGTGTGAAGAGTTTCAGTTTGTGGTTCGGATATTGATTGCCCATGATGGACCTCCTGTTTTATCGTTTAGAGTTTAGTTTCGCTGCATAGCCTTCTTTGTTCTCTTGACGCGCACGCGCTATGGCGAGTGAGTCTGCCGGCACATCTTTTGTGACCGTTGAGCCTGCGGCGACATATGAGCCTTTTCCTACCGTGACGGGTGCGATTAAGTTGGAATTGCAGCCGATGAACGCATCGTCTTCAATGACTGTCTTGAATTTGTTCTTGCCATCGTAATTGACGGTGATCGAACCGCAGCCGATATTGACCGCAGAGCCGACTTCCGCATCACCGATATAGCTGAGATGGGACACTTTACTTCCGTTGCCGAATGTCGACTTCTTCACTTCGACGAAATTGCCGACTTTGACATGGTCGCCGAGGTCCGATTCCGGGCGGATGTGGGCGAACGGCCCGATGGCGGTGTTCGAACCGATCCGGCTGGACTTGACGACAGAGGAATGGACAGTTGTGCGATTCCCGACTTCGCTGTCGACGAGATGACTGTTCGGTCCAATCACGCACTCCTCGCCGATCACTGTATTGCCCTCCAGGACAGTGCCTGGCTGAAGGACTGTATCCCGCCCGACGACCGTATCTGCGCTGATCACTGTCGTTTCCGGAGAGATGATCGTGACGCCGTTGCGCATGTGCGTTTCTGCGATACGGCGACGCATGACCGCCTCCGCCTGCGATAAGACGACCCGGTCGTTGACACCGAGTGTTTCGCTGAAATCTGCACATGCGTAGGCTCCGATCAGCGCGCCTTCTGACTGCAGGATCCCGACAACATCGGGCAGGTAGTATTCGCCCTGCGCGTTATCGTTCTTCACTTTTTTCAGCGCTTCGAACAGCGCCCGGTTATCGAAACAGTACGTGCCGGTGTTAATTTCCTGAATGGCCTGTTCTTCCGGTGATGCGTCTTTTTGTTCGACGTTCCGCAGTACTTCACCGTGCTCTCCGCGGATGATCCGGCCATAACCTGTCGGATTTTCCGCGATGGCGGTCAAGATCGTAGCTTTTGCGCCCAGTTCCCGATGATTCCGGACGAGTTCTTCCATCGTTTCCGAGCGGATGAGCGGCGTATCCCCGCAGATGACGAGCGTTGTTCCGTCCAGGTCACCGATGAGCTGCTCCGCCTGCTGTACAGCGTGTGCAGTGCCGAGCTGTTCTGACTGCAGCACGTATTCACTTTTGGCGCCGAGGGTTTCTTCGACCTGTTCGGCACCGTGCCCGACGACGGTGACGACACGGTCTGCACCAATGCCTCTGACGTGATCGATGACGTGTTCGACCATCGGTTTTCCGCAAACCGGGTGAAGCACTTTATAGAGATTCGATTTCATGCGTGTGCCTTGGCCTGCTGCCAGAACAATTGCATATGTATGTGTCATGAGCTGTCCCCCATCTTTGATTTCCTATATGACTATAGCCGACATAGCAGCGTTTTTCAACTATCCTCACTTGACAATCCATACAGAGTGTCCTATTATTAATGGTTTTTTTTACATCTGTCGGCGGCACAGCACGCGTAAACAGAGCCGCAAGCAGGTAGGCTTGCGGCTCTGTGACAATTTAACGACATCTTCCTGGTCAGACGGTGGCTTCTTCGAAAATCTCTTCTTCCGCCAGATAAGCCTGCAGCACCGCGTCCTGGACTTTCGAGCGGGATCCAGGATTGATGGGATGCGCAATATCGCGGAACTCCCCGTCCGGTGTCCGCTTGCTCGGCATGGCGACGAACAGTCCCGAATTCCCTTCGATGATCCGGATATCGTGAATGACAAATTCCTCGTCGATCGTGATGGAAGCGATTGCCCGCATTCTGCCATTTGTCTCCACTTTGCGTAAACGCACATTCGTAACTTGCATAGGCCTTTCCATTCCCCTTTCTTGCAGACGTGTTCTAGTATAGATTCTACACAGGAGGGGGAAATCCTTTCGCGAATTTAAATTTTTCCGACTATTTGAAGCGACAGAAAAAACGGTTCCTGCAATGTCGCCATCGCGGAACCGTTTTTTATCCATTACTCAGATACAGCCACCACTTCGATCTCCACTTTCACATCTTTCGGAAGACGGGCGACTTCCACGGTGGATCGGGCAGGCGTATGATCTCCGAAATGCGCGGCATAGACTGCGTTAAGCGCTGCGAATTCGTTCATGTCTTTAATGAAAACTGTCGCTTTGACGACTTTGCTGAGTGATGAACCCGCTTCCGCCAAAACCGCTTTCAGGTTTTCAAATACTTGGTCCGTCTGTTCTTCGATGGTCGTACCGGCAATTTCCCCAGTTGTCCGCAATGGGATTTGGCCGGATGTGTACACCAGACCGTTCACTTTCACTGCCTGTGCATATGGGCCGATCGCTGCCGGCGCTTTATCAGTTGCTATGTAGTTCATGCTCCATCTCCACCTTTCAGGAAGTAATTTCCTTCTTCAAGTTCGATTGTCCGATCCTGCTCATTCACCTGCCGAAGTTTCACAAGGGAACGGTAGGTTTCCACGAGCACCTTTTCCGAATGCTCGGATTCCACCAACACAGCGGCCCCTGCCAATTCGCAGTCGAATTCCTCCACGAGATTCCGCATGCCGAGCATCGTGCCGCCCGCTTTCATGAAGTCATCTGTAATCAGCACGCGCTGTCCGCTTTTCATGCTACGTTTCGACAGCACCATCGTCTGGATACGCCGGGCGGATCCGGAGACGTAGTTGATGCTGACCGTGGAGCCTTCCGTTACTTTGCTGTCCCGCCGCACAATGACAACCGGTACGTTCAGATGGTGGGCGATCGCATGGGCAATCGGAATGCCCTTTGTTGCCACCGTCATGATCACATCGATCTGCTGATCCGCGAAAGCGGTCGCAAACAAACGGCCCACTTTGTCGATAAGCTGCGGATTTCCGAGCAGGTCGGTCATATACAAATAACCACCCGGAAGCAACCGGTCTGAATGGCTGAGCTCCTCAATCAGCTGGCGGATGACGCCGTGTGCCATGTCATCTGAAACGAGAGGGATGTATTTCACGCCGCCGGCCGCGCCGGAGACCGTCAGCAGTCTTCCGGCACCGCTTTCTTCAAATGTCTCTTTTACAATGGTCAGATCTTCGCTGATCGAAGATTTCGCTGACTGGAAACGTTCAGAAAAAACAGTGAGCGGAATGAGCTGGTGAGGATGTTCCAACAGATGGCGTGTCATCTCAACGAGACGTTCACTCCTCTTCCACTTCATGTCCAACAACTCCTAAAACCCGAATGTTATATGTCAAGACTACCATAATCATCTGTTTTCAGGCAAGATGGATCCGTTCTCCCATCATCCGGACAGCGTAGACTTCCGGACAGAACCCTTTCAGCCCGTTGTAGACACGGGCCACTTGCGACTCGTGCTGCACGAATCCGAATACCGTCGGTCCGCTGCCGCTCATAAGGACGGCATCTGCACCGAATTTCAGCATCTGCTCTTTCAGGACGGCGACTTGAGGATGGAGACGCATCGTAACCGGCTCGAGCGCGTTTCCAAGCTGCCGGCACATGGCGCTGTAATCAGCCGCCTCCAGGGCAGCCATCATGCTGGGCGTGTCTGGATGCCGGATGGCCGAGACATCCAGCCCGCCATAGATATCGGCCGTCGAGACGGAAATGGACGGCTTGGCTAGGAGGACCCAACAATTCGGCGGGGCCGACAGATGCCGGATCTGCTCTCCCCGACCGGAGGCGAGCGCTGTGCCGCCATAGACACAGAATGGGATATCCGAGCCGATCTGCGCGCCGAGCTCCGCCAGCTCGTCCAGTGACAGGCCAAGATTCCACAGCCGGTTCAGGCCGCGCAGCGTAGCGGCGGCATCCGAGCTGCCGCCCGCCAGCCCTGCCGCGACCGGTATGTTTTTGTCGAGTGTGATCTCGACGCCGTGCGAGATGTCGCAGGCCTTCCGTAAAAGATCGGCTGCCTGCCAGGCCAAGTTCCGTTTATCATTCGGGACATACCGTTCGGACGATCGGATGGTAATCCCGCGGTCCAGCGGTTTCAGCCAGATCCGGTCTGCCAGATCCACCGTTGTCATGATCATTTCCACTTCGTGGTAGCCGTCCGGCCGTTTCTGCAGAACGTCGAGCGTCAAATTAATTTTTGCGGGCGCTTTTTCAGATATCATACTCACCTGGCTGCCTCCATTCCAACTTCATTGTTCCCCATTTTACCATAGGCACCCCGGAACGTGCCCGGTTTCTGCAAAGAGGAATGGAAAAAAAGCCGGGCCTGCACAGTAGTGCAGAGCCGCAGCTTTCCTCGTCAGCCATTCGTTGGATTTGGGTCGTGCAGAAGCCGTTCCTCTTAGTGCGGCCGTTCGTTGTCCGCGATTCCCCGTCCTGCCATCTCAATCGCACGTTTCACCATATTGCCGGCATCCCGCGATTTGATGCCTCCCCACCCTTCACGCTGGACGACATCGTAAAATCCAAGTTCTTTTGCAATTTCTTCTTTCAATTGCTCAGACATTACGCCATTTCGTTTCGCCATTCAGGTTTCCTCCTTATGGGCTGACAAGAATAGTGTAACCGCGGCATACGAAAAAACACCCCGTAAAACTTTCCAGAAGAAAGCCGAGGTGTTTTAGTGATAAATGTGAGTGTTCTAGTGATAATAAGAGTGCTATTTTATCTCGAATGCTGTGGTGTCTCCACCGTCCAGTATCGTTATTTCAACCGCTTCGGTCAAAATATCCGCATAACTGTATGATACCCGTTCAAACGCATTTTCGTCCTGATCAAGTTCCACTACAAATACTGCACGATACGTGTCACGAAGGATTCCAGCTCTTTCGATCGTCTTCTTACGACCGCCGTTTGCACGAAGGTGCAGACGTTTTCCCAAGTGAGCATCCAATGACTTTTTAATGTCCGCTAATGTTTTTGGCACGTCGCTTCCACCTCACTGTGTATTATCATAACACAGTTAAAAGGTTCTGTCAATTAAATCTTTAAATTTTAACAGGTTGAAATTAGCTTTGTCAATGCTTTTTCTCTACATTTTCGTATTTCGACATTCTTTTTTCCTTAAATTAGTCATAAGTTCATTTTTCTCACCTTTTAGCGGTTGGGAGTGCGGTGTATTTCAAGCAGGCCGCTGAGCTCTCGTTTCTAAGCGCGAACTGCTCCATTTCGCTGCCGAACCGATCATTTCCGCACGCGAACCGCTCCATTCCGCCGCCGAACCGCTCGTTTCCGCCGCCCATCGGCTCATTCCCACCTGCCAACCGATCCATTCCGCAGCAGTCCCATACGAAAAAAGCAGGCAGCGGGCTATCTATAGCCCGCTGCCTGCTCTTTCCTAGATAACAGATATCACTCTCCGCCGGCAGCCGCCGGTGCGAAGGTTCCATGCAGGGCGTTCGATAGTGCCGCAAATTCCTGGATGGAGAGGGTTTCGCCCCGCCGTGACGGATCGATGCCCGCGATGGACAGCGCTTCAAGGATCTCCTCTTTTTTCGCTTTGCCGTTGGGCAGGGAGGCCTGCAGGTTGTTCAGGATCGTCTTCCGGCGCTGTACGAATGAGCCTCGTGCGACAGTGAAGAGGAATTCCTCGCTGATGACAGCTGCCGGCGGTTCCGGTTTGCGCGTCAGCCGGAGCACGGCGGATTCCACGTTCGGCTGGGGCATGAAGACCGTTTTCGGGACGATCATCGCCACTTCGGCATCCATATAGTATTGGATGGCAATGGAGAGCGATCCGTACGCTTTCGTGCCAGGTGATGCGGTGATGCGGTCCGCCACTTCACGCTGCATCATGATGACCATCCGTTCGACCGGTACGTTATCCATGAGGAATTTCATGATGATCGGGGTCGTGACGTAGTAAGGCAGGTTGGCGACGACGACGACTTCGTCCATGTCTGCCATCTGCTCAGCGATGACAGCTTTCAGATCCGCTTCCAGGACGTCCTGGTGGATGACCGTGATATTCGGATACGGAGACAGCGTGTCCTCGAGCACTGGCAGCAGCCGGCCGTCGATTTCAAACGCAGTGACCTTGCCTGCCGCGCGTGCGATCGGTTCCGTCAGCGCTCCGATACCGGGGCCGATTTCGATGACACCGGATTTTTCCGAGATACCGGCAGCTGAAATGATGTTCGTTAAAATGTTCGGGTCGATCAAAAAGTTCTGACCGAGGCTTTTCTTGAAAGAGAAGCCATGTTTCTCAAGGATCTCTTTTGTCCGGACCGGTGTTGCAATATCTTTCCTCATTGCTGTTCCTCCTTGTCGATCGTCTCCACGGCCTGCTGGAAAGCGGGTTCCCCGATCCTGAACATAGCCAGTCTTTTTTGGAGCCCTTTGCCGTTCACCTGACCGATCTGCAGCAGATCGGCCAGCCGGTCGCGACGCCGTTTGGAATCAGGATGCCCGATCAGACGGGCCGCGATAAGTACGTTCTGCGGGATTTCCTCTGCCGCCTCCGTGTCGACCGTGTAGACAGCTTCAAGCGCCTCCCGGATGTCCGCGTCAGCAGCATGCTCAATGCCGACTTTCCTGCCGTTTCTTGCAATAGCCTTGCTGCGCTTCAGAAATGCGTGCTTTACATCCGGTATCTGTTCTTCGATGATTGCCCGGATCCGTCTTCCCGGATAGTCGGGATCGGTGAAGACGATAACGCCCCTTGTTTCCTGGGCATGCCGTATTTTCACGAGTGTCTCTCCGCTCACTGCAGAGCCGTTCGTTTCGATGGTGTCCGCACCGGTCGCTCGTTTGACGGCGATTGTATCTGACTTTCCTTCCACTACGATGATCTCTTGAATGTCCACTCTATTCCTCATTCCTTCACTCTATGCAGCAGGCCGGGGCGGCTGCTGCGCTTCCCATGCTTCTATCCTAATTCTACCGGCTGGACGGACAGTTGTACAGGAGGCACGCCGGACAGACAACAATCCGCACGGCCGGATGGCTGTGCGGATTGCAGCTGTTTCCTTCTATCTATATGTCCATGTAATGCATCAGTTCAGTACTTTTATCTTCACTTGGCGTCGGCCGAATTGTCTGGCGGCCGCGTCATTTGGTACGTGCAGATCGATCCGGTTGCCTTTGATGGCGCCGCCTGTGTCACCGGCGACGGCATAGCCGTATCCTTCCACCCATACTTTCGAGCCGAGCGGGATGACACCCGGGTCGACCGCAATCACTTTCAAGTTCGGATTGGCGGCAAGGTTAATGCCTGTCGCTGTGATTCCACTGCAGCCTGTACAATGCGCAGTATAGGCGGTTGCGTTCATGTACATCACTTTGCCGGATTCACCGCCGCCGCGTGATACGCTTGTCTTCGCAGATGCCGTTTTGGCGGATGCTTGCGATACTGTCGCAGAAGGGGCGGCACTTGCGAGTTCCACTTTCGAACCGACCGAAATCACTTTCGGCTTCGGATGGGCGACCACGTGCTTCGCCACGAGCTTGCGGGATACTTCTTTGCCGTTCTCCTTGACGATCTCGAATCTCTTCCTGACTTTTCCCTTCTCGCCTTCGCGGACAACTTTCTCGTGTCCTTTCAGCAGGCTTTCATCAGCACGTGTCTTCACGTCGAAATTCGTCGTCTCTTCCACTACATCGGTGACCTTTTCTACACGAACGATCGACACTACGGATTTCGGAGCCAATACTTGCTCTTGATCACTCTCTAGGCGATCCAGCTCACTCAGCTGGATATTTTCGTTTTTCAAAAAGTCAGCGACCGTAGTCGAAGTGGACCATACGTTCTTCGATTCCTTACCGTCTTTCAATGTCACCTGGAATGCTTTGTCGACCGTGATTTCCTCTTTGTCACCAACCGTACTGCCGAGAGCTGGAGTGACACCGTCGTGCTCGCCAAGCTCCACGCCGGCTGCCTTGAGAATATCACCGACAGATGTTTCAGTTGTCCAGATAGTGGTAGAGTCATTATTCATGCTGATGGCCACAGGCCGTGCTTTCTTCCAGTCGACGGTCATGCCGTCTTCGACCGGTGTCCCGGCTGCCGGTGTCACCGCATCATGCGGGCTGACTTCTATGTCATGCTGCGCCAGTACGTCTGCGACTGTGGCGGCATGTGTTTTCAGTTCCATCGTTTCACCGTCCGCTGCGACGGTCACCGTTTTCTTCGTGCCCTCATACAGGACAAGAGAAAGAACTGTCACAAAAACCGCAAGCACGGCGATACCTGCCGCGATTCGCTGTATCTTCAATGATTGAAAGAATCGGTTGCCCTTGGTTCTTTTCGTCATTAACGTTTCTCCTCCTTAATTCACTCGGCTGATTATATAGACTCCGTTTTTCACTGTCAACCGATCGAACTTTCCCGCATAGGAATGCCGGAAGTCCTCTGCAGCAGATGCACTGCACGCTTCCGGCACAAGCTTCATTTGATAGAAAATAGGTTCAGGGCATTCCGGGTGGTCGCTTCCGCCACCGTTTCGACCGGGATCCCTTTCAGTTCCGCAATCTGTTCGGCCACGAGCGCCACGTAGGCCGGCTCGTTCCGTTTGCCGCGATGCGGGTGCGGTGCCAAGTATGGTGCGTCGGTCTCCACCAGCAAGTGCTCCAGTGGGATTTCCGCGGCGACCTCTTTCGGCATCCTGGCGTTTTTGAATGTCACCGGGCCGCCAAGCGAGATCATGAAATTCATGTCGATGCATTCGCGGGCGGTCTCCACGCTGCCGCTGAAGCAGTGCATGATCCCGCCGGTAAGATGTGCCTCTTCTTCCTGTAAGATCCGCACGACATCACCGGTCGCATCCCGGTTATGGATGATGACAGGCAGTTTCACTTT
Organism: Sporosarcina sp.; assembly: GCA_032099885.1. GTDB lineage: Bacteria > Bacillota > Bacilli > Bacillales_A > Planococcaceae > Sporosarcina. The sequence continues at coordinate 30,731 of DAMDKL010000016.1, read as the reverse complement.
TTGCGCCAATCGGATCTGCTTGCGGAACAGCTCCTGCTGGACGTCTTTTGGCGACTTGTCCCAGTGGTAGTCGAGCCCCGTCTCCCCGATGCCGACGACTTTCGGATGAGCAGCCAGCTCCTCGATCCATTGCAGGTCCTCTGCTGTACAGTCGATCGCATCGACAGGATGCCAGCCGACGACCGCGTAGATAAACTCATGCTGTTCCGCTAATTCCATTGCTTTTGTAATAGTCGGCCGGTCAAACCCGACGACGACCATCCGTTCCACGCCAACATCCAGCGCACGCTGGATCACGGCGTCTATATCATCTTCGTATTGGTCTGCATTCAAGTGGACATGTGTATCGATCAACATCGCTCTCGCCTCACAATGGTTATAGTCTACTGCACGTTCTTTACACCCATATCGCAATTACATTACAAAATGATGACAAGAAAAATAGGACAGCGGACCTCTTGACGAGTCCGCTGTCCTATATTATTTCACCCGTGAGCCATTTGCAAGCGAAGCGTCCGCTGTTGCGAGTTTGAGCACGCCGTCCGACGTCCCAGCCAAAATCATCCCCTGCGACCATTCGCCGCGGAGTTTGACCGGTTTCAAGTTCGCAACGACAATCACTTTCTGGCCGACCAGCTCCTCCGGTTTGTAATGCTCGGCAATGCCGGAGACGACTTGCCGCTGCTCATAACCGAGGTCGACCTGGAGCTTCAACAGCTTGTCGGCTTTCGGAATCTTTTCGCATGCCGTGACCGTCGCGATGCGGAGGTCGATGGCATTGAACGCATCGATCGTAATCTCCGGTGCCTGCTCTTCAGCAGACTCGTCCGCTGCCGGCACTGGTTCCTCTTCTTCAGATTCTTTCGGCGCCGTGACCGCCATCTGATCTTTAATGTACTGGACTTCCACTTCCGTATCGAGACGCGGGAAGATCGGCACCCCTTTTTCGATCACTTTCGTGCCTTCCGGGACGGCAGTGAAGTCCCCGAGGGTCTCCCATGAAAGCAGGGACTCGGAAAGCCCTAACTGCTCCATGATTTTCTTCGGTGTTTCCGGTGTGAACGGCTGCAGCAGAACCGCGATATGCCGGAGTGCGTGAACCAGATTCGTCATGACAGCAGCGAGCTTTCCGCGGTCCGCTTCATCTTTCGCCAAAACCCATGGTGCCGTTTCGTCAATATACTTGTTCGTCCGGGAAATAAGCGCCCATAACTCGGAAAGCGTAATGCTGAACTGCATTTTTTCGATGGATTCTTCATATTTCACTACTGTCGCAGCAATCGCTTCCCGCAGGCTCTCGTCGTACTCCGTTACCTCAGCCGAAGCTGCTGGAACGGTACCATCGAAGTATTTATTGATCATCGAGACGGAGCGGTTGAGCAAGTTGCCGAGGTCATTGGCCAGGTCATAATTCGTGCGTTCCACGAAAGCTTCCGGCGAGAATGTACCGTCCGAACCGAACGGAAGTTCACGCAGCAGGAAATAACGCGTTGCATCGAGTCCGAACCGTTTTACGAGCATATCCGGATAGACGACGTTCCCTTTCGATTTCGACATCTTACCGTCTTTCATCATGATGAACCCATGCGCAAATACCTTTTTCGGCAGCGGCAGATCCAGCGCCATCAAAAAGATCGGCCAGTAGATGGTATGGAAACGGACAATATCTTTCCCGACGACTTGGACGTCTGCCGGCCAATACTTTTTGAATAGCGAATCGTCATCGGACAGATAACCGAGTGACGTAATATAGTTTGTCAGCGCATCGACCCATACGTAGATCACGTGCTTCGGATCTCCCGGCACTTTAATACCCCAATCGAAGGACATACGGGAAACGGACAAATCTTCAAGTCCCGGCTTGATAAAGTTGTTGATCATTTCGTTTTTACGTGACTCGGGTTCGATGAATTCAGGGTGATCTTCATAGTACTGGAGAAGCCGGTCCGCATACTTCTTCATATTGAAGAAATACGATTCCTCCCTAACACGATCGACGGGACGGCCGCAATCCGGACAATTCCCGTCGACTAATTGGGATTCGGTGAAATACGATTCACACGGAACGCACTTCCACCCTTCGTACTCGCCTTTGTAAATATCCCCTTGGTCCAAAAACTTCTGGAATATCTTTTGAACAGCAGCTGTATGACGGTCCTCTGTTGTACGGATAAAATCGTCATAGGTAATATCCATCAGATTCCATATACGTTTTGCATAATCTGCGATGTCATCGACATAGTCTTGCGGCGGACGGCCTGCTTCTTCGGCCTTCTCCTGGATCTTCTGCCCGTGCTCATCCATTCCCGTCAAGAACCGGACATCGTAGCCACGCAGGCGTTTGTAGCGTGCGATTGCATCCGAAGCGACTGTCGTATAGGCCGTGCCAATATGGAATTTACCACTTGGATAGTATATCGGTGTTGTAATATAGAAAGTTTTTTTCTGTTCAGCCACTGTAATTCCTCCTGTACCCTTATCATGCTATCCATTTTATCGGACTTTTTAAAGTTTGGCTATGATAAGGCGCACAAAGGCTGAACTGGATGCAGAAAAGATACCATCTGCTGGTGTTCGTGTGACTTCAACCACCGTTTTCCAAAGCTTATACGTTATTCACTCCGCTTTTTTTCAAATTCCTTTTTTACCCGGTGCAGCAGCTGGGCATCTGTTAACAGCCGATATCCGGTTGAAGCCAATACTTTAGCTCCTTTAATGAGCGCTTCGTCACCAGCAGGCGATTTCGCAGCTTCCCGGAACTCATCTGTATGCGCGATCAGCTCATCAGGACCGATCTTAATATACGGGTGGGCCGCAGGGACGGCATGACTGATGTTACCGGCATCCGTCGACCCTTTGCCTCTTCCCCTTTCTTCAAATACGGTTTCCCCAACTGCTTCCAACTCCTCATGCAAGACGCTATCCAAAACAGAATTCAACACAAAGTCTTTCACTTCGTTCTGGAACCGTTTAATCTGCAATTCTGCTCCCGTAGCTAGCGCTGCTCCTTCTGCCACGGCTCTCACTTTGGCGGAGACCTCTTCTGTTTTCGACCAAGTGTCTGCGCGGATGAAGAATCGAGCTGCCGCATATTCAGGAATAATATTCGGTGCATCCCCGCCATGAGTGATAATCCCGTGAATTCTAACATCCGAAGGGAGCTGCTGGCGCAGGGCGTTAATGCCAGTAAAGAGCTGTATGACCGCATCCAATGCGTTAATTCCCTTCTCAGGAGAACCCGCAGCATGGGCCGGTTTCCCGTAGAAATGGAATTCCAGCGGATCAACCGCCAGCGTCTCGCTCGTTAAGGCCGTTTTGCCCGAAGGATGTATCATCAGCGCCGCATCGATGTCTTTCAGGTACCCGTGTTTGACAAAACTTCCTTTGGCACTGCCATTCGGACCGCCTTCTTCAGCCGGGGTCCCCAATACGACAACGCGTCCTCCTGTCGATGAAACCACTTCCGACAATGCAATTCCCGCAGCTACACTCGCTGTGCCGATGATGTTGTGACCACATGCATGGCCAATTCCGGGCAATGCATCGTATTCAGCAAGATAGGCAATCGAGGGGCCCGGCGTTCCGCTGTCTTTCACTGCGTAAAATGAAGTTTCGTGACCCGCGACACCTGTCTGTACGTCAAACCCTGCTGCCTCCAACAATCCGACATGCTTCTTACTCGCAAAAAATTCTTGATTCCCGATTTCCGGGTTGGCGTGTATTTCCTGACTTGTCCGGATGTAAACATCACGGTTTTTATCGATCGACTCAATTAGGTCAACGTCAGTTTGAATGGGTGTACTCATAGCGCATTCTCTCCTTCAGAGGTTTTATAGTCCTTCGTAAACATCGAGTAATTCTTCATTAGATAGGTCGACGACAACCGAACCGCCATTTGTGTCAGCTTCCACTGCTTTTTTGACATCCTCTTCGTGATAGAGTTCAACAATCCGCAAGAGCGTTTTATTGTCTTTATCCGCTGTTCGGGACGCAAATATGTTGACATACGGCAATGTGTTTTTGTCAGTCGTATCTTCACGGTAGATCGGATCTTTCACTGGATCGAAGCCGGCCTGGCCTGCGACACCGTTGTTAATGACAGAAGCTGCAACATCAGGCAAGACACGCGGTGTCTGTTGAGCCACAATCGGGTAAATATCCAGGTTTTTCGGGTTTTCAATAATTTTGGTCGGGTCTCCGAACAATCCAAAGTCGTCTGCCAGTTTAATGAGGCCGGCGGATTCCAGCAGTTTTAATGCTCGGGCCTGGTTCGAAGGGTCATCCGGAATGGCAATACGTGCTCCGTCTTCCAGGTCGTCAACTGTTTTTACCTTTTCTGAATACAATCCCATCGGTGCGATCACTGTCGCGCCGATCGGAACTAAATCTACTTTGTTTTCTTTTGTAAATTGGCTGAGGAAGGCAATGTGCTGGAATGAGTTCAAATCGATATCCCCATCTGCGAGCGCCTGGTTCGGCAAGGTGTAATCGGAAAACTCGATAAGCTCCAGTTCAATCCCTTCTGTTTTTGCTTTTTCTTTAAGGATGGGCCATACTTCTCCATCTGTCCCGGTGACACCGATCTTGACTACCTTTTTCCCTTCATCCGTATCATTTTTTTCCGCTCCTGATGAATTCTTGCTGCAAGCTGCTAATGCAAGTACTAGTAAAATTGTTCCTAAATAGATAAGTGTTTTTCTCATATCGTCATCTCCTCTAATTTGGTTGTGTAATCGGTCAACGTCTCATAATTTTGCGGGATAGCGTATTTCCTATCCATTGGGCCGCTTGTACAAGGATAATCAGAATCACGACGGTCACTAACATGACACTGCCGTCAAAACGCTGATAACCGTATGTCATCGCGACATGTCCCAGTCCGCCGCCGCCGACAGTACCTGCCATTGCGGAGAAGTCAATCAGACTGATGGTGACAAATGTAAGACCAAGAATCAGAGGGCCCAGTGCTTCCGGTATAAGGACAGTGAAAATGATCTGCAGGGGGCTCGCTCCCATCGCTTTTGCCGCTTCCACCACTCCCGGCTCGATCCCGACCAAGTTATTTTCTACGATTCTTGCAATCCCGAAGGACGCAGCGATGGTCATAGGAAAGATAGCTGCCCACGTACCGATCGTCGAACCTACGACAGCCCGGGTTACAGGGCTTAAGGCCACGAGGAAGATGATGAAAGGAATAGGCCGGATAATATTAATTAGTATATTAAGTGTTTGGAAGACCCATTGTTTCTCCAAAATGTTTCCTTTCCGTGTCACGTAAAGCAGTAATCCTATAGAGATTCCTAAAATTGAGCCGAAAACAAGCGTGGCAATTACCATGAGAATCGTTTCACCGGTTGATTCCACTATCCTTGGCCAAAAAGTCGTCCAGTCAACTCTCATGTACAGCAACCTCCTCAATCTCGACCGTTTGCTTCAGTTCTTCCAGCAGTGATGCTACCGACTCCTCTGCCCCATCAAACGAAACTAACAGATTACCAAAATACTTCTCCTGTAACTCGCGTATGGACCCATACACAATATTAAAGTTCACACCGTATTTCTGGGTAAGTTGAGAGAGCACCGGGTCACTGGCGATCTCACCTTTAAAAATAACCCGATAGAGCCGCTTCCCACCTTTTCCCCGCCATTCCTCCAACAAGGATGCCGACGGAAGATCTTGCTGAATCGATTGGATGAAACGCTTTGTCGTCGGATGCTGAGGATCTGTAAATGTATTGAAAACAGTGCCTGTCTCGATCACTTCTCCGTTCTCCATGACTGCGACACGGTCACAAATCTCTTGGATGACGTGCATCTCATGTGTGATCAGCAAAATGGTAATGCCCAGCTCTTTGTTCACTTTCTTCAGCAGCTTGAGAATGTCAGCTGTCGTATCGGGATCGAGCGCAGAAGTGGCTTCATCACAAATCAAAATATCCGGTGATGTCGCTAGCGCTCGGGCAATTCCGACACGCTGCTTTTGACCGCCCGACAATTGCTCAGGATAATCTCCGGCTTTGTCAGACAACCCAACAAACTCCAGTAATTCGGCCACTCGGGCGTTCACTTCTTTTTTGGACCCTCCCGCAAGCTTGAGAGGATACGCTACGTTCCCTGCGACGGTACGAGATGAAAACAAGTTAAAGTTCTGGAAAATCATTCCGATCCGCCGTCTTAGCTTGCGTAACTCCTTTTGAGAAAGGGAGGCAAGGTCTACCCCTTGCACGTGAATGGAACCTGAAGACGGTCGCTCGAGCATATTAACGAGCCGCAGCAATGTACTTTTTCCAGCTCCGCTAAACCCGATAATCCCAAAGATTTCGCCCTGTGACACTGTCAAGCTCACATTCTTGACCGCTTGGACGTTCCGCTTTCCAAGTTGGAATGTCTTCACGGCCTGTTGAAACTCAATCATGGTTGTTCCCCCTCTTTTCTGTACTAATTCTGTGAAGCAATGCATGCAGTGACCAAATTTTCGTAAATAGAAAAAGCCCTCTTTTTCTCATCTGTACGAGAAAAAGAGGGCTTCAGAAAAAACGAAACCATCTCTGTTCTCATCTTCCAAATGTGTACACACATTTGCAGGAATTGGCACAGTTTTCACGTGTCGTGAATCTGCTGCCGAGATGTCATAGGGCCTGTCCCTCGATCTCTCTGGATAAGAAAGTGATGTGTTGCTATTCGATTGTCACAAGAATTAGTTTCAACTCTAATACACGGCTTTTGAAAAGTCAATCATTTTTTAAAAGATTTGTTTTTACAGGATTGTCCATATTTTCGTCAAACATCTATTATGAGACGAATAGTTTAGTGGTTTCGGTATTGACGTTAAATGGAAGAGTTGGTATGATGAGAATCAGACAAGAGAAATATGTCGAATTTTGACGAACCATTATATCCTTTAGGAGGCACGATCTTATGAAATCTACAGGAATCGTACGTAAAGTCGATGAACTTGGTCGCGTGGTCATTCCAATCGAGCTGCGTAGAACACTCGGAATCGCACAGAAAGACGCATTGGAAATTTATGTGGATGACGACAAAATCATCTTGAAGAAATATATGCCGAACATGACATGTTCCGTGACAGGCGAAGTGTCTGACGATAACCTGTCGCTGATCGACGGGAAGCTCATTCTCAGCCCGGAAGGCGCAAAGCAGCTTATCGCTGAAATCGAGAACAAAATGTCCTGATTTAATAGTTTTATTTGCATAGCATCTCATCCTCGTAAAAAAGGATCAGATGTTATTTTTTGTTCAACGTGGTAGGCCTGGTAGACGTCTCGTTTGCTCAATCCCCTGTCGTCGGCCGCCTGGCGGATCGCTTCCTTCGAGGAACAGCCGCTCTCTTCCATGAGACGGTCGACGTGTTCTGCAGGGGTCAGGTCTGTCCACCAAGCTTCATCGGGTTGTTCTCCAGTCCCATCCGACCCTTCCACTACCAAGCAGAATTCCCCCCGTATCTCTGAAGATTCTGCCCACTGCAGTGCTTCTTCAATTGTTCCGCGAACAAACTCCTCGTACCGTTTCGTCAGCTCCCGGGCAAGTGTGATCCGGCGGTCTGCCCCAAACTGGTCTGCTAACGCACGGAGCGTCTCTTTCAGCCGATGCGGCGCTTCGTAAAACAGCAGCGTTTCCTGCCGATGGACGAGCGATTCGAGCTGCAGCCGGCGCTTTTTCTTCTGCCTGTCAAGGAAGCCGAAGAACAGGAACGGCTGAGCCGGCAAGCCTGATGCGACGAGGGCACTGATAGCTGCATTCGGACCGGGAACAGGCACAACCGCCATTCCGGCAGCAATCGCTTTTTCCGCAATGTCCGCCCCTGGATCTGAAATGCATGGCATTCCCGCGTCACTGACAAGGGCAACGGTTTTGCCTTCCTCCAGCAGATCGAGGATTTTCCGGCCTCCGGCTTCAAGATTATGCTCATGGTAACTCATGAACGGCGTGTCGATGTCGAAGTGATTCGACAGTTTGACCGTGTTTCTCGTATCCTCCGCTGCAATGAGATCGGCTTCCTGCAAGATACGGATCGCCCGGTAGCTCATGTCTTCCAAGTTTCCGATCGGCGTCCCGACCAAATAGAGTATGCCGCCGGATGCTTCTGCGCTTTTTTGTGTGATCATTCCTCTGCCTCCTGTTGTCGTAAGTATCGGTCTTTCGCCATGCGTGTGAGCTGTTTGAATCGGTATTCCGCCTGCATGGCTTCCCGCTTTGTTCCGAACGATTCCGAATGGATGCAGCGGACCGGCCCTCTTGCCCGTGTATACTTGGCACCTTTTCCGTTGTTATGCATATCCACCCGGCGCACAAGATCGGTCGTGTAACCGCCATAATATGAGCCGTCGTTACACTCCAGGACGTAGAACAGATGGCCCGTCTTCGCTTCCATACAGCAGTTCCCTCACTTCGTCGGTGTATGTTCCGTCCGCCTGATAGACGAACAGCGGCGGCAGGATTTTTACATCCGGTTTGCCATCCTTCATGCCTTCGATCAGCAGGGTGTTCGCCTCTTTTCCTTCTTTCGGATAGACGAACCGGATCCGTTTCGGCTCCAGCCGATGGGCACGCATGGCCGTAATAATATCCAGCAGCCGTCCCGGACGGTGGACAAACGCCGCTTTACCACCCTGTTTGAGCAGTTCACTCGCAGACCGGACCGCCTGATCCAGCGTCAATTTCACTTCATGACGGGCGATTGTCAGCGGCTCAAGCAGATTACGGTCACTCTGTTCATGGGCTTTGAAATACGGTGGATTGCATGTCACAGCATCATATTTCTCGGTTCCGATCTTAGCTGCGATTCCGATGACATCATCGCACAGCACTCGGATCTGCTGACCGAGCCCATTGTAGGCGATGCTCCGTTCCGCCATGTCCGCGAGCTGCTCCTGGATCTCGACAGCGGTGATCTCGGCATTCGTGCGTGCGCTCAAGAAGAGCGGAATGGCCCCGTTGCCTGCGCATAAGTCGACCACTTTTCCGCTGCGGATCGGCATATAGGCGAACCGGGCCAGCAGCACTGCATCCAGCGAGAAGGAAAAGACGGACGGACTCTGGATGATCCGCAGCTCTTCCGCAAGTAAATAATCGAGGCGCTCATCGCCCCGCAACAAATTCGTTTCCATGATGGATGGACTCCTTTAACAGCTGTTATCGATAAAGAAAAACCGACACCTAGTGGAGTAGGGATCGGCTGGATGTCACAAATTCTGTTTACTTAGGAACGACAGACAGAACAGGCAATCTTCACCTTTCCGTGTGCTCCCGTAATGTACATTACAAACGTGGAACCCTTCGTTATAGATGCGGGCAAGGTTGTCCACCCCTTCGCCCACATCCGCCCGCTGGATCCGCTGTGCATGTTTTTTGTCGGCTGCTGCTTTCGACTCCTCGTCAAGCTCGTTCAGCCGGGTGCGCAGATGATGATTTTCAAGTTGAAGCGAATGGTTCTCTTCTGTCATCTTGGCAACAAAACCGATGATTTCCCGGAATTGCTTATGCATGGAGTCGAGTTGCTGTTCGTATTCGATTACCTTGTCGAGAAAGTTCCCTTCTTTCAACTTTTTCACCTCATCGCTTCACTAATTGACGGGCTGCCCCGTCTTCTTTGACAGTTCTTCCCATGCATATTCCAGCGTCTGATCCTGATCGTGCAACCGCACTTTTAGCAGACGCTCCAGCAAGTTCAGGCCGACCACTTTCCCTGGTCCGTCGGGTGTCTCGATGCGTGTCCCGATGTCCGGCATGAGGGATTTAGCTTCCTCGTACTCATCATTTTCGTACTTTAGGCAGCACATGAGCCGGCCGCAAAGCCCAGAGATCTTCGAAGGATTCAGCGACAGATTCTGATCTTTCGCCATTTTGATGGACACAGGTTCAAAATCACCGAGAAATGTCGAGCAGCACAGCATCCGTCCGCACGGTCCGATGCCGCCGAGCATTTTCGCTTCGTCCCGGACGCCGATCTGGCGAAGCTCGATACGTGTCCGGAAAATCGATGCAAGGTCCTTCACCAAGTTCCGGAAATCGACACGGCCTTCTGCGGTAAAATAGAAAATCACTTTATTTCGATCGAATGTGTATTCCACATCGACTAATTTCATATCCAGTTTGTGTTCGTGAACCTTCTTGACACACGTGTCGAATGCTTTGTGTGCATCGTGACGGTTCTCTTCCACTTGTTCCAGGTCTTCCGGGCTGGCCGGACGGATTATTTTCTTCAGCGGAAGGACGAGATCGGCAGCCTCGACACCTTCCATCACGCGGACGACTTTGCCGAATTCCGTACCGCGGGCTGATTCGACAATTACGTAATCGTCCGTCTTCAACGCATAATCCATAGGGTCGAAATACTGTATTTTACCCGCTTTTTTAAAGCGGATTCCTGCTACGTTATACAACGGATAACCCCTCCTGCATACTAAGCACCAATTGTTCCAATAAAAGCGTGCGGTGCATATTGCGATGCAATTGTTTTTTCGCCTGCAAAATCGACTCCAGATTGGAGGCCAGCTGATCGTAGGTCATCTTCATCGCAAGAGCGTTGGTGAATTCCTCCAGATCGGGATATGCTGGCAGTGCAGTCAATCCCGCTTTCTTCGCCACAATATCACGGTACATATAGAGAAGCAAGTCCAGCCCCATCTCGGCATCCTCCTTCTCTTTCAAGAAAGGACCCCATTCGGTCTGAATTTGCATAAGCGCATCGGTCACATGCTGATCGATGGCCTGCACTAATTTTACCACTGTTTTTCGTAAATTTACAAACTGCTCTTCAGCAGCCAGCTCTGCGGCTCTTGCTGCATCCGCCGTCAGACAGGTGACTGTCGCGGCAAGGGAAGGTGAAATCCCTTCCGTCTTCAGCATCTCGACGACCTGCTCGCGCCGGGGCGGCAGGAATGACATCCGCTGGCAGCGTGACTGGATGGTCGGCAGTATCATATGATACGCATCGGTCAGGAGAATGGCCGTCACGTCGCCATCCGGTTCTTCGAGAAACTTCAGCAGTGCATTGGCAGCCGCCGTGTTCAGCCGGTGTGCCTGATCAATGATATAGATCCGCCGGCCCTGCTCATAAGCCTTTTTTGTCATCGCTTCGAGCAGCTGGGCCATCTGGTCTTTTTTGATGTCCTGACCATCCGGTTCGACGCTCAGGATATTCGGATGATTCCCTGATGCGACACGCCTGCACGCATGACATGTTTCACATGGAACATTGTCGGCAGGATGTTCGCAAAGCAGTAATTGCGCGAAATACAGGGCGGCGTCTTTTTTACCGACCCCTTTTTCCCCGTCGAATAAATACGCATGCCCGATCCGGTTGTACTTATAGGCAGCGCTCAGTTTTGCAGCGGCCACTGGCTGTTCTGTCGGAAACCGATGAGCTTGCTGAAAATCCATGCCGCTGCCCCCTTTCTGAAAAAAAGACGTTTTCTCAAGACTGCAGAAAACGCCTTCACGTATATAAGTTAATGAGAAGTCCTTTGATCTCTCCGATCTTGGCAAGAAGATCGACGGAAGATTCCTCGTCCTGCAGCAGCTGTTCCGCCAGCTCAATCAGTTTCTGATCAATCGTCTCAACAAGCTTCAGGCGCCGGCCTTCGCCGTACTGGTTCCACGTATGGGATTGTTTCAAGCCAAGCCCGCTCTCTACGGACTCCTTCAAGAAACGTTTCACAAGCATTTTGAACTTCGCCATGTCCCGCAAGTTGCGCGAGCGGGCGAGCCGGTCGCCGGCTGTCGAGATATCCCCGAGCAGCCGGGTGATCTGCTCCCCGTGCAGGCGGGATTCCTGCTTCTGCACCATCTGGCCGAACCGGTCCCCGCCCTGAGGCGCTTTCAGCGGATCGTTCCTCAGTTTGTCGAGACCCGTCCGGTAGTCAATATTCACTTTCATATGCGTTCACTCCGAGCGTCATCAGAAATGACGGAACTGTTCGATTGGCAGGACGAATACAGTGGCACCGCCGACTTCCACTTCAACCGGGTACGGGATATAAGAGTCTGCATTGCCGCCCATCGGGGAGACAGGGGCCACCATCTGGTCACGTGACCGGCAGTTGTCCCGGATCAGGTCCAGACATTTCGGTACCAAGCTGTCTTCTGTCCCGATCAGGAACGTCGTGTTGCCGGACTTCAGGAATCCGCCGGTACTTGCGAGCTTCGTCGCCCGGAAATCACCTTTCGTCAATGCTGATGAAAGCCTGTTGCTGTCTTGGTCTTGTACTACTGCCACGATTAGTTTCACAGGAATCTCTCCTTTTCCGCTTTCTTTTATTATACCATGAAATGGGTCAGGATATGAATGATACAATCTTTCGCCATACATTCTCTGTCACGGTGTCAAGCGAAGCGGACGCGTCGACTGACACAATACGGTCTGAGAATCGTTCACGGACAATCCGGTAGCCTTCATAGACCGCTTCGTGGAATGCCAGCGCCTCATTGTCCAGCCGATTCTGCTCGCGTGTTCCGCTGGCCGCTATCCGTTCGAGCCCCTGTTCCGGTGTAATATCAAAGAATATCGTATGATCCGGCATAAGCCCCTGTATCGCAAACTCATTGATGGCCAACACTTCGTCGATGCCGAGACCGCGGGCATATCCCTGGTATGCAAGCGAGCTGTCGACGAACCGGTCGCACAGCACGATCGATCCCTCTTCCAGCGCCGGCATCACCTTTTCCGTCAGATGCTGCCGGCGTGCCGCTGCGTACAGAAGTGCTTCCGTCCGGCCATCCATCTCCGAGTGATCATTGTCCAGAATAATGCTGCGGATTTTCTCTGCGATCCGGATGCCGCCCGGTTCGCGCGTCAGTACGACCGGCCGGCCCATGTCCGCCAGCCGCTTATGAATTTCCTGGATCACCGTTGTCTTGCCTGCGCCTTCAGGTCCTTCGAATGTGATGAACACACCGTCAGCCATGGCGATCGCCTCCTTGTTGGTCCGTCTCCACCTGCATTTGTATCGAGTCTCCGCTGCCCCGGACGGCTCCTTGGAATGCCGCACCTGAATCGATCATCCGGCAGACGTCCGCGATCGTTTCTTCCGTCAGCCGCTCCCCCGCGAGAATCATCGGAATGCCCGGCGGATACGGAAAGATGGCGGAAGCCGCAATCCGTCCTTCTGCGTCTGCAGCAGCAATCCATTCAAATGAACTGCCAGATGAGCTGTTGGCAGTCCCGCCCGATATCGGGATAGCCGTATAAACCTCCAGTACAGCTGGTTCCGCTGTCGGCTGATCATCTTCCTTTCGGTGCTCAAGCGCCCGGGCAGCAGCCGCAAAAGCGTCCATCACCGGCTCGATCGTAAAATCCGTCCGTTCCCTGAGCAGCGGAAGGATGAACAGCACCTGGCGCTCGTCCGCGAGTTCGGTAAAGACCCCCTGCTGTTCGAGTGACTGCTGCAGCGCATAGCCGGACATGTGTTTGTGCCGGACGAGCACTTTCAGCGGATCATCCGGTTCGATGATTTCGAGCATCGTGAGCTCGCTGCATCGGTCGATGAACCGTCGGCGCCATGTCAGGAATGCCTGCTTGTCCGCTTCCGAATAATCAGCAATCCCGGCACGGGCATCGTCGAGTGACGCCAGCAGCACATACGACGGGCTGCTCGTCTGCAGCATGGACAGCCACCGAGTAAGACGATCGATGTCGAGCAGACGGGAGTTGACGTGCAGGAACGAACCTTGCGTCATCGCGGATAACGTTTTGTGCGCGGACTGCACGACGGCGTCAGCGCCAAGATCGAGTGCAGATGGCGGAAACGGCGAACCGGCAACGAAATGTGCACCGTGCGCTTCATCGGTGAGCACCGGAATACCGCATTCATGTGCACATTCGATGATGGCGGGGAGCTCGTCCCCGGCAATTCCGTAATAGGTCGGATACGTGAGGAACACCCCTTTCGCCTCCGGATGCCGGTCGAGCGCATCCCGAACGGTATCTGCAGCGACTGCGCCTGCAGTACAGGTCGATTCATCCCACTCAGGATTCAGGAAGATGGCATGGGCGCCTGCCAGTTCCACCGCATGGAATACGGACTTATGGGCGTTCCGCTGGACGAGCAGAACATCGCCGGGTCCACAGACAGCCCGGATCATCGCCAGATTGCCGACCGTGGATCCATTCACGAGCAGGAAACTGCGGTCAGCTCCGTAGGCCTCCGCCAGCAGCTGCTGGGCTTCCCGGATGATGGAGGACGGGGCATGCAGGTCATCGAGCCCGGTCAGTTCAGTGGCATCGTAGCACATGGTTGTGCGCAAGCCATCCGGCAGTCCGGACAGCAGCCCGTGCTTGTGTCCCGGCACGTGGAACGAAATCGGGGAAGCCGACTGGAACGCTTCCAGTGCGTCCACAATTGGCCGTTGTTTCTGATCCATCTGCATTCCTCCTGTTGTTTGTAAAAGTCTTCTATGTAAAAAAGCCAGCACACGAACCGGCTGGCGGGGCTGCGGGGAAAGTTCCCCGTCATTACAGGAAAATGGCCAGAGCGAGGAGCGATGCCGCCCCCGGCAGGCCGAGGATCGCGAGCAGCAGGCCCGAGCCGAGATTGATCGGCACGTATAGGCCGACGAATCCTCCTGCGATGTTAAGTATAAATAGGACTAAGAACGAAAATGCGATTCGGAACCAGAAGACCGACAGCTTTTCGAAGGCGTGCTGCAGCTGAGGCTTGGTCAATCGCAAGATGAACAGAAGCAGCACACCGAACACCAGAATGATAGCCGCTTTCACGCGGACTCCCCCTTTTACATGAGCTGCTAGAAGCATATGCAAAAGAGGGGGTTGTCATTCCAAGCCGAGGTTCCGCTGCTTGGCTTCTTTGTAGAGATAAAAATGGCTGCATTCGGCAATTTTGCGCCGGATAAGAACGTCGGCATCCCAGTCATCGGCATACTTCTCGATTTCTTTGGCGTGCTCCCATTCCTGACGGGTTTCCATCATGAGCGCACGCAGTTTTTCGTCGTATTCCCGTTTCATCTTGTGCTTACGGCGGAACAGGCCGGCTGACCGCCTCACAGTTCACGCCGCCCTTCCAGCGCCTTCGACAGCGTCACTTCGTCCGCATATTCGAGGTCGCCGCCGACTGGCAGGCCGTGGGCGATACGGGTCGTCGTGATGCCGGACGGTTTGACGAGCCGGGAGATGTACATCGCGGTCGCCTCGCCTTCGATCGTCGGATTCGTCGCAAGGATCAGCTCCTGCACTTCATCGTCCTGAAGACGTTTCAGCAGGTCGGGAACGTTGATATCCTCCGGTCCGATACCGTCCATCGGGGAGATCGCCCCGTGCAGGACGTGATAGAGTCCATTGTAATCGCGCATCTTCTCCATCGCGATGACATCTTTCGGATCCTGCACGACACAGATCAGCGAACGGTCGCGCGATGTATCCTGACAAATGTGGCACGGATCGATGTCGGTAATATGGCCGCACACACTGCAGAACCGCAGATTTCGCTTCGCGTCGACGAGCGCCTTTGCGAAGTCGAGCACGGTATCTTCTTTCATGCTTAACACAAAAAACGCCAGACGGCCCGCAGTTTTCGGGCCGATGCCTGGCAGTTTCATGAAACTGTCGATCAGTTTGGAGATCGGTTCTGGATAATGCATAAATCTGCCTCCTAGAACATCCCTGGCAGGTTCAATCCTTTCGTGAATTGTCCCATGGTGGAGTTCGTTAATTCATCCGCTTTTTCCATTGCATCATTGGTTGCGACGATAATCAGGTCCTGCAGCATTTCCGCGTCTTCCGGGTCGATAACAGATGGATCCACGACAACGTCGACTACTTTTTTATCGCCCGATACGATGACTTTCACCATACCGCCGCCAGCTGTTCCTTCCAAACGCTCGTCACCCAGTTTCTCCTGAGCCTCCGCCATCTGTTTCTGCATCTTTTGCATCTGCTTCATCATTCCTTGCATATTTCCCATACCACGCATGTGAATTCCTCCTTGTCAGTTGTATTACTCGTCATGGACGGTAATAAATTCTTTGCCAAACAGTTTTTCCGCTTCAGACACAATGCCGTCTTCTTCCGTCAGTTCTGCACCTTCAAGGAATGCAGGGATTTCTTCTGCAATAGATTGCTCAGCAGAAGACCCTTCCCCATCAGGGCGTGTCTCTCCGGAAGTCTGCGGCTTCGCCAGCCCGTTTTTACGGATGAAATCTTCCCTGACTTTCAGCCAGCCTTCTTCCGGCACATAGACCACTTCATACGCTTTGCCGGTCTGCTGGTGCAGCGCCTCGGCGAGCCCCGATCGGAGCGACGCATTCTCGGACGCCATCAGGCAGTGGATTTCATATTTGAATTTTAACACAAAGGCACTGTCCGACGCTGCGACCGGTTCGGTCTCTTCCAGCAGCGCGGAATGCGAGCGCTGCATCGTCTGCATCATGCGCGCCCATTCTTCCCGAATTACTTGGATATCCTGCTTCGTCGCAGCACCCAGCACCTGATGGACTTTGCCCGTCGGAATCTTATACGCCCGGGCATTGTTCGACGAATTCTTGCGTGCTGCCGGTGCACGGTCTGCCGGCTGACCGGTCGGACCGCCATCTGCCAGCTGCTTCTGTAAGTCGCCCACCAGCCGTTCCAGACTGGCGATCTTCTGTTCCAGCTCTGCCGGGATGACAGTCCCTCCGCCAGTACCGGAAACCGCCCCCTTTGTCTGGATCATTTTCAGCACCGCAGACTCGATGTAGACTTTCGCATGATTGGAAAACCGCATCTCTGCCTGTGTCTCTCCTAATATATCGATATACGCATAGAGCAGATCGGGTTCGAAGTCCGCCGCCAGCGCCACGAACCGATCGTCCCCTGAAATGGCTTCCAGCAGGTCAGTCAGTTCCGGGGCCGTGTGAAGCAGCAACAGATCACGGAAGAAGGTGACTAAATCTTCCGCGAGGCGGGAGACGTCCTTGCCTTCTGCGATGAGCCGGTTTACTAAGGTGAGCGCAGCACCCGCGTCTTTCGATTGCAGCGCGCAGGCCAGCTCGTAGAAAATGTCTTCACCGACCGAGCCCGTAACGAGCAGCGCTTCTTCCGCCGTTACCCGCTCTCCGCTGAATGACACGACCTGATCGAGCATGCTGAGCGCATCCCGCATACCACCAGACGCTGCCTGTGCGATGACTTTCAAGGCGCTGTTATCCGCTTCAATACCCGCTTCGTCGAGTACATATGCCATCCGCTCCGTAATCTCCGCGGCGGTGA
This sequence comes from Sporosarcina sp., assembly GCA_032099885.1. Taxonomy (GTDB): domain Bacteria; phylum Bacillota; class Bacilli; order Bacillales_A; family Planococcaceae; genus Sporosarcina. The sequence continues at coordinate 13,510 of DAMDKL010000016.1, read as the reverse complement.
TCGGTTTGAAATCGAACCGCTGGCAGCGGGAAATGATCGTCAGCGGCAGCTTATGCGGCTCCGTCGTCGCCAGGATGAACACCGCGTGTGCTGGAGGCTCCTCAAGTGTCTTCAGCAGCGCGTTGAACGCCGAGTTCGACAGCATGTGCACTTCGTCGATGATGTAGACTTTGTATTTGGAGGAAGCGGGGGCGTAACGCACCTTTTCGATAATATCGCGCATTTCTTCGACACGTGAATTGGAGGCGGCGTCAAACTCAATGACATCCGTATTCGAGCCTTCCGTAATCGTCCGGCACGTCTCGCACGTATTGCATGGTTCCTTGGCCGGCCCGTTCTCGCAGTTCAGCGCTTTTGCAAAAATTTTGGCGGCACTCGTCTTCCCGGTACCGCGGGGGCCGGAAAATAGATAGGCGTGAGTGGTTTTGTTGTGGAGGAGAGCGTTTTGAAGTGTCTGTTTGACATGCCGCTGTCCTGACATCTCGTCGAATGTCTGAGGCCGGTACACCCGGTAGAAAGCTTGATAACTCAACCGTCCGCTCCCCTTTCTGTCTGTTACGTCCGTTCCTTCCATTATAGCACAGCCGGTCAGAAAAAACGCCTGCGGGATGCGCAGCCGCTGTCCGATGAAAACAGCGGTGCGGAGATCCGCAGGCATGCAAACGCCCCCCACCCGCTAGACGGGATGGGGGGCGTTCACTTATGTATACCGTGCACCTTCCTTCGACCGCCGCACATAAGCGTTACTCTTGTCGTTGGCTCGATTTAGGCGACCCCGCGGCACATGAGAGAGTCCACTTAATGCTGCTTCCTTCCGGACCTGACATGGTTCGTGGGTTCCCATTGCGCAGGACCCAAATGTCAACACTACGTGCAAAAGGCAGACCCTACAATACGGACGGCCTCAGGAAAGGGATTCAGTCTTGCTAGAGCGGATTGCAAGTGACAGGGCACCGCTACCTCCCCACCTAGCACGGCATCCTCCATTATAGAGGGTGACAGAGGAAAAATCAACTCGGAGCGCTGGGTATCGTAAGTCGATTTCCGTTCCGGGAGGACGCTTTCCTCGGGCATGGCTTCAGCCTCCTCACTACGCTCCGCTCCGTTGCGGGGTCTTCAGCTCATGCTATTCCCGAAGGAGTCGCCTCCCTGCACTCCAATCGGCGCCATTGAGGGTTATCTTACTTAACTCGATATTCAAAAACCAGTTGACTTCCGTTTTCCCACTTGCTATAGTAGTTCTTGTCCTATTACGGAGGTATACCCAAGTCTGGCTGAAGGGATCGGTCTTGAAAACCGACAGGGGTGTCAAAACCCGCGGGGGTTCGAATCCCTCTACCTCCTCCATACATAAGCACGACCCTTGATATCATAGAACAAGCTGCCCAGCCGGAGCATTCCGGCGGGCAGCTTTTTTCAATTCGTAAATCTGTCCTAAATTAAACATCGCCTGTCTCAAACGGCATGCAGCATACAAGGCTCCGCATTCACCAAAGATGCTATAACGTCGAATAGGAAATCTGGTTTTCCAGGACGCGGTATACGAGCACGCAGGATCACTTTTCAAGAGAATAGAGATCGATCACTTGTTCAGCCGTCATAGGCTTATCGAATGGGAGATACCGGCTGTACACTTCTTTGAAATCAATATCTCCCTCAAAGTCATCCATCAATTCGAAGGTGTCCAAGATTTTAACTAAACTCCATGTCGTCTGCCCCCCATCAGCGTTTTCATAAGTAACATCAACAAAATGATCGTAAATTTTCCGTTCTATTTCTGAGTGATTTTTCACTTTTACCAATACAACACTTTCCTCAAACGTCTTACTTGCACGCATATTCGGCCTCACCGTTGATTCTAAAAGCAACTTTACTGAATAAATGGTCATAGTTATTCTCCTATATATAATTTTTTGAAACGCTTATCATTTAGCAGCTTTTTTGCAGTTCTTGCACGCGCTTTCCCGGCTTTTGCATCTTTCTCAATTTCATTAAGAGTTTTGCCATAGTATTCTCCTGGAAATTCACTTCTAATTGAACCTTTTCTATTTTTTGAGATATATTGATCTGCCGTTTCTTTTTTTATGAAAGAATTAATACAGTCACCTATCCACGTTTCCACCTTGTACGTTGAATAACTTACCACAAAGATTCCTGTTCCAATAACAAGAACTTGACCAATACCTGGAACAAACACTAAAGCCCCCAAGCCAACCAAAGGAGTTACTTCAAAATCCTCGCTAACAACAGTTTCTAATTCAGATTGAATAATGTAGTCACTCTTTTTTTCTGCTGATAATGCATGAATCGGTGAATAAGAAACTAACAGTGTGCAAGTTAGCAATAATATTATTGTTTTTTTCACATATTTCTCTTCCTCAAATTACTTTTAAATTTTATATAATAAATATTATTAATGAGATTCTTTTAGTAGATACCCACTCCACTCATAAATACGACCCTTAATAGCAAAGAACAAGCTGCCCAACCGGAGAATTCCGGTGGGCAGCTTTTTTCGTAGTTTTTCCTGCCATCGCAATCCGTACACACACTATTCCAGAACTTTTAAATCATACGAGTAGACGTTCTTGCTCTTGGTGCTCTGTATGATCGTATCCAAACCTTTGATGTCGAAGGACTCTGCCAGATCACCGTTGTCCAGCGAGTACGTTTCCAAGTAGTAATGCTCCTGTTTATCCGGACTGTAGCGCAATACGTACAGATCACCCTCTTTGAAATACGTTTCTTCGTTATGTCTGATTTTAGAAGCATCGACGTTCTTCAGAGTGAATTCTTGTGAAACTGCTGTTGACTCGGTATCAAATGAATATACGTGCCCTAACCCGTTTACGTAATATAATTTCTTATTATAAAGCGCCGCTGAATTTTTGTAGTTGTATGGAATGGTAGCTGTCAGGTCTTCATTTTTATAGTCAACCAATTCAAAGGAGTCTTGCTGTAACGTCTTTTTGTTCACTCTGTGGATCGATACCGTCTCATTCGTATCATCGTGGATTGTCGATAATGTCAAATAGTAATACGTGCCATCAGACAATACTGGTGCAAGAACTTGCATGCTTTCAGTGGTACCGGACTGGATGGTCGTGATATCGTTCACTTTCAGTTCCTTATCAAATAGGACTTCCTTCAAGTAGAACTTATTCTCTTCCAGATCTTGCGTAAGAATGGTCACCGTGTCGTCCGTGGCCCCAGAGGCAGCTATGTAATACGGGATGCTGTCTGCGCGGAACCCTTGGGAATCCCCGAAGCGAACATCGGAACTATATCCACCTTCCACAAACCCGCTGTTGTAAATACTGAAAAACAGCTCCTTACCGGGAAGGTACCCTGTCCGCTCCCCTGTATATTGGGAGGTATCCATCTTAAAACTTTTGGTATGATCGCCGACAATATGGATGTTATCTTTGTCTTCCAACAACACGTCACTGCCGCCTATGGCCACACTTCCCAGTTCCAATCCGTTCATGGACAGAGCTTGGACGGATTGGTCCTCTTGTATGAAAACGGCATAGCTGACACCCTTATTGTCAATGTCCTGGTCAGCAGTAGTCGACACATATAGAACCGCTTTTGTCTTATCCAACACCTGCGTTTCAGGGATCGTATCCAGCGAAACAATCGATTTTGCAGGGGCATCTTTGCTTCTTGTGAAAACGAAGGCAAGGGCAACGAAACATACTGTGATCACAACAGCACCCATCCACACTTTTCTCATCATGTGAACTCCCTCCCACTTTTAAAAAAGGCCGTCTTGTATAAGGTAGACGGCCCTCCTAATAGGTTAAATATTTCTAACGAGCTTAGTGGCTTTGGCATCCCGGACATCGCGTGGGTATACCCCTAATCCGCCATCCACATCCAAATCGAGCGAGCCATTCAGCTTAAAAGCTGACCAGATCAATTTTGAACAGTTCTTTGCTCCAGTATGACTCGTTTGCCGATTGGTTGCAAAGTTATACGAATAGGATTGTCCGACTTGGGTTTTTGCCCAATCTGCCGCCTTGTTCCGATTCGTAGTTGTGGTAGTTACCGACTTTACCATAGCTCCAGAGCTATCTACTTTTCGGGCAGTCGTTGAAATCGTCCGAACCCCATCAGAAGGCACAGATTCTACAATAGTGGTGGAGGAGTAATACATGCCTACGTGACCATGATCTAAATAAGCGGTTTGAGACGGCGTGTAGTAAAAATTGCCTTTGGTGCTTGATCCAACACTGACCGTACCACCCGAAGATCCATAGTCGGAGATATCAGCACGGGCTAACTTCTCCGCCTTTCCATTTTCTTCATTGGCTGCTAACTCTTTGTAAATTTGGTTGAGCACGCTCTCCTCAGTTTGCCCTGTGTTCGCAGCGATCGTTCGCACATCTTGTAATAACTCGTTTTTCGAGACATCCGGCTGGAGATTCAGTATCTCACGCAACGTTGAACTAGCATCTGCAGTACCCGCTTGGCTAAATAACATAGTAGTCGTTAAAGAAAGAGCTAAAATAGTTTTTTTCACTTTCAGCACTCCTCATAGTGTATTTAGTAGAATGGATTGGTACAAGCTAGCAGAGATATAATTTACAATCACATGACGGCATACGACTCACTTTAGAAAATGAGGATATAGATTACTTAGTAAAATTTCTCCATGGCACGGGCACTTACTTTTACGTACAGTTCCTGGACTCACCCCCCACCAATAAACCAAATATCCAGCAACGAGATAACGATATCTAGCATGTTGATCACCTCCTGTTCCTATATTATCGTTCTTTGTCATAATACTCCAAATAGTCTATAATAGATTAAAAAAGTCGTAAATGACTACAAATGGGGGAATAGGGAGTGGAGAGGACGATCGGTTCCACGATACGAAAAATTAGAATGGACAAAAACTATTCTCAGAGCTATGTAAGCGACGGGGTAATAACACAAAGCGCTTATTCAAAGTTCGAGCTGAATAAGACGGACATTTCATTTTTCTCGTTAGCCAAGATTTTGGAGAAATTAGAGGTCTCTATGGATGAGTTCCTTTACATCCATAACGAGTTCTGTCCGACTGCGAAAAACCGGATTATCACATCATTCACCTCAATTTCTTATAATGATGAGACGCAATTGACCGAACTGGTGCGTTTGGCAGAAGATTATTTGGACAGCGAGGGCGACCTGTTAGTCAGGGATATCCAGGCTTTGTTTGAAGGATTGCTTCTGTTTATTCGTACAAGTGATGATGAGTTGCTCAAAACCTCTGTCACCAGCGTTTGGGAACGACTGTCCGTTAAAAACCAATACTATCTTACGGATCTGTATTTACTGAATGCCATCTATTATCTATTTCCTCTTGAAACGATGCTGGAAATGCGCAAATTGGCGGAGTCTAGTCTTGCGCGTTACGAACAATTCCCGAAAGCACCACGCCTGCAACTAAATCTAAGTGTCAATATTTCGTTGCTGCTGATGAGGGAAGGTCGGATTGCCGAGGCGCTAAGAGAGATAGAATCCGCTATCCCCTATGCCAAACAACAAAAAGCCTTCCTACAGCTGGCGGTCTGTTATGTGAGGAAAGGGATATGCAAGAAGGTATTGGAGAAAGACGGACAGTATTGGATTGATAAAGGGATGTCAATGCTGAAAGTATTGGAGGAAGGGGGACTGCTGCGTATGGCGGAAGAAGAAGTTGCTCGGTATACGGTGCGTTTATCATGTAGGTGATGAGGGCGGGCTATGAGGAGAATTTGTCTATGGCTCCTATAAGTGTGTGACGAATGCGCAAGTCAGCGTGCAAATAAAAGAAGGTCATCTCACATAACGACAATGGCCTAACTGTGGGTTGCTCAATTGTTACCCCGGAAAACCCGCATAGGTAACAGACGGAATGGTATTGGCCAGTTCAAAAATAAATGACCTGTTTGCATTTCCAGAAACCAAGATAACTTTATCCGTGTCATAGTAGTACAAAAAGGTTTAACTTATATAGAATTTGTTTAACTAAATCGGATGAAAATTCAATAGTCAGCAATGCAAATACTGTCCAATTTCAACTTTCACTATCCCATCTCTCTCTTTTTTTGTTTTCTATAGTTTATTCAACGTTCTCGCTCGTATGTGTAGTAATAAATATTTCAATTTTTCTAGTACTAACTCAATTACCTACAAGACATTATTCCAAGTCTCCATCAAATGTTTTGAAAAACCTATAACAGAATTTATCCTCTCTTGATTGGAACGATCTGCTTCAGGTTTGCATTCCCACGTATATTCATTGCTTCTTTAATAACATCATGCCATTCATCAGCCATTATGTTGTAACCCATACTCTCCTGCGCCCATTTTAGAAATAACACGTCGTTCTCGTAATGTGTAAAATTGGCGCAGCAATCCTAGTACCGTCCATTCAATTTCCTCAGTAATTATGATCGTGGGGAGATTCATAAGCTCTCCTTGAGAGTTTTCTACTGTCTGAATTCGATTTGCCCAGTAAGAATTCATGTTGTTCAATACGTATGTTTTCAATTGTTCTGTATGAACATCCACCTTGAATGCAGCGGGCTCGGGACCCATTATATTTATTCCGTTTTCCTTAAATACCCACCAAGTAATGGGATTGAAATTGAAGTAATGGTCGTACGAGAGTATACCGTTATTGTAATATGGATTTTTGTACATTAGATCCTTACTACTTTCATACAACTTTCCTACTTCTTCGTTAGTCATATACACGCCATCCATTTCAGGCTTTGTAAATTTATTCGCTAACTCGGAATGAATAAATGATAATGTTTCTAAATTCTTCTCGGTCATTCGATTTTTAGTGACAGTAAGAAAATCGATATCGCTCTGTTCATCTACGTAAGCATTTAACGCTATGGAACTCTGAATATAGATTCCTTCAAGTTCATTTGGCAACTGTTTATTCAGCAACTCTATATATTCGGTCAATACATTTTGTAGGGCATGCGGTATTTTCATAGAATATCTCCTTCAAACTTATTTTCTTCGCTGCCTATGTGGGTCTGTCCGTAATCATCAAACGGCAACGTATCAAACTTGAGAGAACATAGCAGTTATCGGTTGGAACTGAGTTAAATAGCGTATACGGAGAGATGTCACTCTCACAGCATAAACACGTTATGATTCTTTCCTATGCACCATTTCTCAACAGCGGCCGCCGTCTTCATTTACAATAGCTGCTCGTCGAGACATCTAATATTCCACAAATCTTCGCTACACTGGACTCGATTGAATGCTACTCAATCAATTGGCACCTTATAACTGATTTTTCCCAAAGGCATGCATAGCCTTTTTTAAGATCTCGTTCTCCTGCTTCAGCTCGTCGACTTCTTTTTCTGCCTGGCGGAGTCTCTTCTCGATGTCTTTTGGGGTCGCCACCTCTTCTTCTTTCAGCGCCTCTTTAGACGCCTGTCGGTGTTTCGCCACCCATTTACGAATCGTCCCGAGTGCAATCCCCGGTGACGAACGCAAACAGCTGACGCTCTGCCGCATACTGCAGTCGGCCCAAGATTTCCGAGAGTCCGTCGGACTCATAGAGCTCGCTGGTCGGCATATCGGACAGTATATCCGCCAGAAGCAGGACAGGCAATCCCGTCAAGTTTTGGACTTTTCTTAGTGTCAATAACACTACTAGGAGATGGTCTTCCTTTATGATTTACACAAGATACTTCATACTCTTCACCTAAGATGTACGATAACTATTTAGAGTTTCACTTTTTTCCAGTTCCGATCAACCAGATGTCTAAGAGATCAATTAGCATATTCAATATAGTCACCACCTTTTAAGGAAGTATAAGTTATAATTAATTACACATTTGAAATATATTCCTAAATGCATATTTTAATGGAGGTAAGTATAATTGAAAAATCTCACAGGTGAAACAGTAATGAAGATCAGGAAAGACAAAGGTTTTTCTCAAAAGTATGTTGCACAGAATATAATCACACAGGGAAACCTTTCAAAGTTTGAGAAATTTGATATCGATATTGGAGCTAAAACACTTGTTCATATACTCAATAAGCTTGAACTATCATTTGATGAGTTCAGGTACATTCAAAATGATTATGAGTATTCAGAGGCAGAACAATTGTTAAATACTTTTTTCAATCTAGCTTATAACGATGCTTACAAATTAAAAAATCTTCTATTAGAGCTTCAAAAATTTCTAGAGTGTAATGTAGATTATCGAATAAAAGATATAGCAATAGTATGTGAGGCATTACTCATATTAGCGACGACAAATAATATCGAAAAAGCTAGAATCCCTTTAAAAGTTGTGTGGGATAGATTATCTAAAAGAGATGTTTTATACATGTTTGATATCAAACTTATTAACACTATAATGTTTATGTTCCCACTCTACACTGCATTGAAAATCAAAAAATTTGTTTTTAGAAGTATTGAAAAATACAAAAATTATAATGATTTAGAGAGGATAAAAATCAACATTCACCTTAATATCGCTTTAATGTTGCTTAAGGAAAAAGAATTCAATAGAAGTCGAATTGAAATAGAAAATGCTATAAATCTTTGCAAAGAGTATTCGGATTTTATGAGATTAAGTATATGTTATATTCGTAAAGGCATCAGCTTAAGTAATGAAGATAAAGAAAGAGGAAGCAAATGGATTGAAAAAGGAGAAAAAATTTTAGTGGCAACTGAAGAGAATCATATGCTTTTACTTCTACAAGAAGAAATATCTCGTTTATCTTGGTCTGAAATATAAAAGACACCAACCATACACGGTTGGTGTCTCAGACTGTAGACAAAAGGGTTGGAAATCGTTATGATTTCCAACCCTTTTGTGTTTTCTGCTTCTAAATCAGCCGAGGAGAAACCGGCCGTTGATTTCCGTTCCGGGCGGACGCTTTCCGGGGGGCTTGCCCTCAGCCTCCTCGTCGCGTTGCTCCTGCGGGGTCTTCGCGCTGCGCTGATCCCCCAGGAGTCGCCGCCCTGCACTCCAATCAACTAGGTGTCCCGTAGGACACGTGGGTTGTAGACGAGCCTTCTTGGACAGGTGGTCTCCATGTCCAGCTGGCCAGTTTTTTCAGATTTTGTGCAGCAAAAGAAAGCATCGCCTGCATGGACAATTTTTTTAGCCCCCTCAGGGTTGTCCATCGCATCCCATGCTTTTCTTTCGCATCGGCAAAGACACGTTCAACCGTCTCTTTCCGTTTCTCATAGATTTCTTTGACCTCGTAGTGGTGTCTCAAGTCTTCTGCAACGTCCAGATAGTCCTGCCAAATATGCCGCTGGATCACCTTTTGCTTGTTTTTACTTTGCGTACATTGGTCAATTACCGGGCATGCGGCACAGATAGTAGGAGAGGAAGCGTACTGGCGATACCCTTCCTTCGTTGTCGTACGATAGGTAAGGACTTGGCCCTCCGGGCACATGTAACAATCGAAATGCTCATCATAGACATACTCATGTTTCTTGAAAAAACCCTCTTTCGTCATCGGCCGTTTATAAGGAAGTACCGGTAAAATCTGATTCTCCAAAAGAAAGTTTGCAATCGCAGGGGTCTTATAGGCAGCGTCTGCCGCAACGGCCAACGGCCGTTTCACCTTTTCAATGACCTTCTTAACAAGCGGTTGAAGTATATGACTGTCGTGTACGTTTCCCGGTGTCACAATTGCAGACAGCACAAATCCCTTTTCATCTGTGGCTGCGTGAAAGGAATAAGCAAACTGTTTTGTCCGCTCGTCCTTCACATAGTAGCCGCTTTCTGGATCTGTCGTGGATTCCTTGATTTCCTTGTGTTCCTCTTTCTCGAATTTCTCCGGAGGAAATGGCTTCTTTCCGTGTTTCTCACGGTCTAAGTTGAGCTCCTCCTGGAGCTTCTGTTCATACGCACGGCTCTCTTTGCGAACCGTCTTCTTTTCAAACTTTCGTTTGTTCGCGCTGGCTTTCACATGTGTGGAGTCAATGAATACATGATCCGGGCTCAGCAGGCCATGGTCCGTAATTTCTTTGAGCACGCGGTAGAAAATCTGTTCAAAGAGATCAGTATCTGCGAATCGGCGGACATAATTCTTCCCGAACGTTGAAAAGTGAGGAACTTCAGTATGGAAGCCGAAGCCGAGGAACCAGCGATACGCCACATTGGTCTCAATCTCTTTGATGGTCTGTCTCATGGAGCGGATACCGAAGGTATATTGAATGAATGTCATCTTGATCAAGACAACCGGATCGATGCTGGGACGTCCTACAATCGAATATAAATTCTCAACCAATGGATAGACGAAGGAAAAGTCAAGAGCAGCATCCAGTTTACGGACCAGGTGGTCTTGTGGAACCAATTGTTCAATTGTTAGGATCTCTAACTGGTCGCGTTCATTGACTTGATTTTTTGTCATCATATCCATCACCTCATTAAGTAGTAAGAGACATCAGTTGATTGGAGCGGAGAGCGGCGACTTCTGGGGGATCAGCACGAGCTGAAGACCCTGGACGGAGCGGGAGCCGTTACGAAGAACGGCTTCTGCGAGCAAAAGCGAAGCGTTGTGAGCAAAGGGCTGCCTTAATTTCTGCCCAGGTCGCAGAAATACGGCAAAGCGAACGCAATAACGTTCGCTTGGCTGAAGCCGTGCCCCCCGGAAAGCGTCCGCTCCCAGCGGAAATCAACAGTATCAGTGTTGATTCCAATGTAAAAGAAAAAAGACTGCAGGCAAACTCGAAATCTTTAGAGTTTGTCTACAGTCTGAGACACCAACCATACACGGTTGGTGTCTTTTATATACTTAAATATAAAATCCATTTTATTCCGTTTTTGTTTTTTCTTCGTAGTTTGTTAATGCTTCTTCTATACTGATTTTCCCTTGTAAGAAATGAACAAAGGAATCTGTACCATCAGCTTGTACCTTATAAAATTCATCTGCATTCAATAGAGGCGCTTCAATAATAGCACCGGGTTGCTTATAGATGGTTGAGAGGTCAAAACCATGGGATTCTGTAAGCAATGTATTTAATTCATTATTAGTTACTGTAGGTAACATTCCAGTAGCAATTATATTTTTAGCAACCTCTTGGCTACTAATGTGATTCAAAAATTTAGCAGACAAGATTGAATCACTATTTTTTGTAAGAGCAAAGAGACTATCTGTGTACCCTTGTCCCCCAGGATTTTCATCAAACTCCGGGAGAGGAGCAATACCCCAGTCTGATGGTTTATAATCACCATAAAAACTAATGAAGTCTTGGTCAAATAAAATTCCGGTTGGAAATACTGCCATGGCTGATTTACCTTTTATAAAGTCTTCAAGAGTTGCTTTCTCATTATCGATATATATGTCCTTGAATAAAGTCCAGTACTTTTTATTCAACTTATTTATTACAGTAAGACCCTCGGCCTTGCGTTCTAAGTTGGGAATCGGTCGACTTAATATTTGATACAACGAATAAAAATCTTCATCAGTATCGGGTTGTCCTAAAGCAATACCCTTATAGGCAGATTTCTTTTGTATATCATCTGATAATTCTTGTGTTTTTACCCAACTCATTTCAGATATAGGGGGAACTAAATTTAACTCTTTAAAAATTTTCTTATTGTATACCAATACTTTTGCATCAAAATAAGGAGGCAATGCGAATATTTTTCCTGATCCAGCTTCCTCAATCGGTTTCATTACAGCCGGTGCTGAATTTTGTAATGCGGAAGTTTTTATTTCTCCGGTAATTTCCTTTATATTACCTAGCTCTATTAAGCCATTTAAGTATTCTGTTGGAAAACCATAGATGAAATCAATATCATCATTCTGTTCAATGAAGTCATTTATAACTATATCGAGGTCAGTCCAATGTTTAGCAAGGTCCTCTTTATCTGCCAATACTGACTTTACTTCGATATTAAACGTGTTTTTGTAGTTATAAAATTCCGTAACCTCTGAATTATATTCTGGGATCAAAGTTGCAATAGTCAATTTATCTTTCTCAACAGTGCTTCCTGTCTGTTCAATACAACCTGTTAGAAGTGAAATGGATATAAATATCAGTAAGATAGTCCAATAACTTTTTTTCATATAACCAACAACCTCTCTTATGTTCTTAAACCTCTACTTTGTATAATAAGCCTGTTATATACAAACAGCAGAAAATATTCTTAAATGAATACTTTCTGCTTTTTGTATATCTAGATAATATGATTAGTAAAACATGCAGGGAGGTAATAAGTTGGAGAATTTTATAGGTATTCTAACTACAAATGAAAAAGACTTTGAATTAATAAGACTACTTCATTCTAGCGTTGCAGTTATAAAGATTCAAGATTCTTTAAACTTAATATTTGATAAGAGGTGTATAGGCATAATAGTAGACAGTTCCAATTATAATAACCTAATAAGCTTTGCCACTTCGAAAATTGCAAAACCTATAATTGTTTATCCTTCGTTTTCAGACAACAGTGAATATTTAAATATATGCACGAACTTAAACTTAATAGCTTCTTCAAATTTTAAGAATGAAAAGCTCTTAGGTGATGATATTTATATGTTAGCGAAAGGAGTCTATTTTTCTATAGAACAACATAGCATTATAACTCCTGAAACGGTCCATTTGTTAACAAATCTAGAATTCAGACTCCTGTATATACTTCTTAAAAATAGAAATAAGGTAAACAGTGTTAGTTTTCTTATGGAGAGGCTGGATTTAATGTCCACCTCTTCATTATATGTATGTGTAAAAAAAATTCGCGATAAGATTGAAAAAAATCCAGCGAATCCCGGATTATTAATAAACGATAATAAATTAGGATATCGTCTAAACACGCCTATTCTTAATGAATTATAAGTCTACTCTTAACACTTAGGTATTTAGATATTTCCATATCTGTATTATTCTATGTTTAAGATATGGAGGTGAGAACATGTTGGGAAAAATTAAGTTTTTGATTTTATCAGCAGCATTACTACTTAGCCTATCTATTATGCCAAATGGTGCGTCAGCAGATTCTAGCTACAATAAAACCATTCAACCTGGACAAACACAATGGTTGGCAGAGGAATCAATTTGGCTAGGCACAACAGTACAAGGCTCCCAAAGACCTGTGTATAGTGGTGGTAATTCAGGAGTGATTTACATCGTTAAAGATAGTAAAGGTGCTATTGTTGGACAGAAAGTTAACTACAATGTCGAATTCTCGATCAATATTGATACGAAAGCTTTAGGAGAGACTTTGTCACTCTGGGGGAAAAACGTTTATAACGGTGCAAGAGATGCAGTTAAAGTTATAGGTAAGTGGCTTGACTAATATTAAATAAAAGAGAGTAACATTCCAAATGATGAATGGAATGTTACTCTCTTTTATATATATATTCAACAAATTCTTTATAGTTCCAAGAATTGATGTAATGAAGTTCTTTTTTTAAAGACCTTCTCTACATAAATCATAGTAGTTACTATTCTACCTGTTCTGGATATTTTAAGTTACTTATTTGTGTATTGCAAAATAGAAGTGCAGACTTGTGCAAGAGATTTGTACAGAGTCCC
>DAMDKL010000015.1:0-77926 GCA_032099885.1 Sporosarcina sp. | reverse complement strand
GCTTTCCAAACGTTAATTCGTTGACATTTTGCTGTTCAGTTTTCAAGGTTCATGTCGTTCAGTTGTTGTTTTCAGCAACTCTTACAGTATACCATCCTGTAATCATACTGTCAACACATTAAATTAAGTTTTTCTTCCCTGCAATCAGGAAGCTGTTTCTCTTTCTGTAAGAGCAACGTGATCTATCTTACCATGCCTGCACGCACTATGCAAGCTAAATTGTTAATTTGCTTGTCTGCCGGTCGGCTTGCTTCTCAGTTTTGTTCTTTTAGACGGTAAAAAGTCGTCTTCCTCTCGAAAAAAGCATCCTCAACGGGAAACCGAGCATACCGGTTTTCCTATTGAAGATGCCTTCTGCAAATATGAATCAGCCGACGATCCTTTCAATCCCAATCGATCGGTGGACAGCGAGATCGATCTCTTCTCCTGTACTTTTCAAGCGGATGGACGGACGGAAAGGTGTTCCTGGATTAGTGATCACAACTTCGCCGGAATCCCCATTTGTCAGGATGACCTGGTCTCCCCTGACCGGTGTTCCGATGATTTCGTATAAGGCCCCCAGCACAGCCGGGTCGAATTTGCCGTAGTCTTCTTCTCTCAGCATCTCTGCCACTTTGTACGGTGATTCCTTTGAGCGGTACACCCGCTCGCATGTCATGGCATGGAAGACGTCCGCCACCGCCAGCACTTGTGCGTACTGGGACACTTTCTCTCCTTGGTCGCCCCTCGGGTAGCCGCTGCCGTCCAGCCGCTCGTGGTGCTGCAGGACGGCAAGCTTCATTTCCTGCCTCAGCAGCGGTGAGTCCTGCATCATCTGATAGCTGAGTACGGGATGCTTTTTCACTTCCGCAAACTCGCTCTTTGTCAGGAAGGCAGCCTTCTCAAGAAGAGGCGGATGGATCCTGGCCATACCGCAGTCCGCCAATGTACCGGCGAGACCGAGCTGGAGGGTGATGCCTTTCGGCAGTCCGAGCTGGCCGGCAAGCGCTGCTGTCAGTACACCGACGGAGACTGCGTGATGGTAGAGGTACTCTTTCCGGTTCGAGTACTCATTCAGGACGACGAGCATTTTCTGATGCTCCATATAAGTCTCGAGCAGCGGCATGATGAGCAGCCGCACTTTGGCGATGTCCAGTTTCACTCCTGACCTCCAGGAAGTGAATTCCCGTTTATAATCATTTACTGCTTTGTTGTATAGGTTATGGAGATCTGCCGTCCTGCTGATTTTGTTTTCGAGTAGCTGGTCCAGATCCGCGTCGCTCATACTACCGGCAGACGCCTCCCGCTGTTCGGTTTGGACCCGATTGATAATCCGCTCCTCCACTTTCACTCGTTTGACACCGAACAGGTCAAGTACTTCCAAGTGCTCCATATCCAGTGTTGTCCCTTTGCGCGCGATCGGGGAGGCAGTATTGGCAAAGACATCTTCCGCCAGTATAGCACCGGGTCTCAGCTCACCCAGGTTTCTATAATTTTCCATACAGTTCACCGCATTTCCTTTCCGGTTGAGCTATCCCTTACTATTGTCCTATGCTTCCATCATACCTCATTATACGGATGAAAAAAATACCGGTCTGGATTTTTTTCCAGACCGGTACTGAACTTTACTCGTTTTCGTCTTCCACTACATCTTCCAGTACATCCGGTGTTTCTGCCAAATTGTCCTCGGATGTCAGCTGATTTTCAATTTCTTGCAGTACCGGCTCTTCACTTTCAGCCAGAGCTTCTTCATCCTGGATCTCTTCCAGCTCTTCTTTCTCGACTTTCGCTACTGTCGCAACGAATTCATCGTCCCCAAGGCGGATGAGACGGACACCTTGTGTACTCCGGCCGATGATGGAAATGTCGTGGACATCCATACGGATCAAAATTCCGTGCAGGGTGATCAGCATGAGGTCTTCACTGCCATTGACAGTCTTCATGGCTACCATTTTGCCGTTGCGCTCCGTAATGTGCAACGTTTTCAGTCCGAAACCGCCGCGTGACTGCAGCCGGTACTCGGAAACCGGCGTCCGCTTTCCGAAGCCGTTCTCCGTGACGACGAGAATCTCGTCGCCTTCCTTGACGATGTCCATGCCGACGACATGGTCTTCTTCGCGGAGACGGATTCCCATCACACCGCTGGCTGTCCGGCTCAGCGGGCGGATCGTATCTTCGTGGAACTGGATCAGCATGCCGTCCCGTGTACCAATGGCGATGGTCGCATTGCCGTCCGTCAATTTCACATTCATCAGTTCGTCTTCTTCCCGGAGCCGCAATGCGATCAGGCCGTTCGATCGGATATTCGCGAACGCCATGATCGATGTCCGTTTGACAAGCCCTTCCCGTGTCGTGAAGAACAAATACTGGTTCTCCTCGAACTTCCGAACAGGGATCATCGTCGTCACTTTCTCATTCTTCTCCACATCCAGCAAGTTGACGATCGGCAGGCCTTTTGCTGTTCTGCTGAACTCAGGCACCTCATAGCCTTTTTTCCGGAAGACACGGCCTTTACTCGTGAAGAACAGGATCGTATCGTGTGTCGACGTATTGAGCAGGTGCTCAACGAAGTCATCGTCATTCGTTCCCATCCCCTGGATGCCCCGGCCGCCGCGGCGCTGGCTGCGGTAAGTGCTTGCCGGGAGCCGTTTGACGTACCCCTGGTGTGTCAATGTCAGAACGGAATTCTCCTCGGGGATCAAGTCCTCGTCTTCCAGCATGTCGGTGCCGCCAACGGTGATGTCCGTGCGGCGCTTGTCTCCGAAACGCTGTTTTACTTCTTCGAGCTCTTCCTTGATGATCTCCACCAGTTTGTGCTCGTCTGCGAGAATCGCCCGCAGTTCGTTGATCAGCGTGACGAGCTGCTGGTACTCTTCCTCGATCTTGTCGCGTTCGAGGCCGGTCAGACGCTGCAGACGCATGTCGAGGATGGCCTGAGCTTGCCTGTCAGATAAGCTGAACCGTTCCATCAGGCCGCTTTTCGCTTCATCCGTTGTCTTCGACGCGCGGATCAGGGCAATGATCTCATCGATATGGTCGAGCGCGATTCGCAGTCCTTCCAGGATGTGCGCCCGGTCTTCCGCTTTTTTCAGGTCGTACTGGGTACGGCGGCGGATGACCACTTTCTGGTGCTCCAGGTAATGATGCAGAATTTCTTTCAGCGACAGGACCTTCGGCTGTCCGTCCACCAGCGCCAGCATGTTGATGCCGAAGCTGGACTGCAGGGCGGTCTGCTTGTACAGGTTATTGAGGACGACATTCGCATTGGCGTCCCGGCGGACTTCAATGACAATGCGCATGCCTGTCCGGTCGGATTCGTCTGCCAGATGGGTGATTCCGTCGATTTTCTTTTCGCGGACGAGTTCCGCAATCTTTTCGATCAGCCGTGCTTTGTTCACCTGGTAGGGAAGTTCGTGGACAAGGATGGTCTCCTTACCGCTCGGTGCCTGTTCGATTTCGACCTTCCCGCGGACGAGGAGGGAACCGCGGCCTGTTTCGTAGGCACGGCGGATGCCGCTCCGTCCGAGGATGATGCCCCCGGTCGGGAAATCAGGACCCGGAATGATCTCCATCAATTCCTCGGTCGTGACAGCGGGATTATCCGCAAGTGCGAGCACGCCGTCGATCGTTTCTCCGAGATGGTGAGGCGGGATGTTCGTCGCCATACCGACCGCGATCCCGGATGTCCCGTTGACAAGCAGGTTCGGGAATCGGCTTGGCAGCACGATTGGCTCTTTCTCCTGGCCATCGTAGTTGTCCTGGTAGTCAATTGTGTCCTTGTTAATATCCCGCAGCAGTTCCATGGCGATCTTGGACATCCGGGACTCGGTATACCGCATGGCAGCAGCGGAGTCGCCGTCCACGGATCCGAAGTTTCCGTGTCCGTCCACGAGCATATACCGGTAGTTGAAATCCTGCGCCATCCGGACCATCGTATCGTAAACCGCACTGTCTCCGTGCGGGTGATACTTACCGATGACGTCGCCGACGATACGTGCGGATTTCTTATGCGGTTTGTCCGCTGTGTTCCCGAGGTCCTGCATTGCATACAAAATACGGCGGTGGACCGGTTTCAGTCCGTCCCGCACGTCGGGCAGCGCCCGGGAGACGATGACACTCATTGCATAGTCGAGGAACGAGGTCTCCATCTCTTTGCTGATATTGATTTCCTGCACACCGCGTTTTGGCAGATCTGCCATGTTGTCATACTCCTTTCAGCCTGTTCCTCTTGCCGCTGGGCGATAAGGGAACGGCTCTCCATAACCGTCCGAATGCCTGTCGGTCAGGCATCCAGATTCTTGACGTAAATCGCGTTATCCTCGATGAACTTCCGGCGCGGTGCGACCTCGTCGCCCATCAGGCGGTTGAAGATGGCATCCGCTTCGATCGCGTTCTCCAAGTGGACTTGAAGCAACGTGCGCTGTTCCGGGTTCATCGTCGTTTCCCATAACTGTGTCGCATCCATTTCCCCGAGACCTTTGTAGCGGGTGATGATCGGTTTCGGGCTGGCCGGCAGACGCTGCAGGATCGCCTGCAGCTCTTCTTCGTCGAAGCAGTATTCTTCGTGCTTGCCCTGCTTCACCCGATAGAGCGGCGGCTGTGCGATGTATACATACCCCGCCTCGATGAGCGGCCGCATGAAACGGAAGAAGAATGTCAGGAGAAGGGTCCGGATATGAGCCCCGTCGACGTCCGCGTCTGTCATGATGACAATTTTATGGTACCGCGCTTTTTCAAGATTGAATTCCTCACCGATCCCTGTGCCGAGTGCTGTGATCATCATCCGGATTTCCTCATTGCTCAAAATTCGGTCAAGACGTGCTTTCTCAACGTTCAGGATCTTCCCGCGAAGCGGCAGGATCGCCTGGAAATGACGGTCTCGTCCGCCTTTTGCGGAACCTCCCGCGGAATCTCCCTCTACGATGTACAGCTCACTGATCGCCGGATTCCGGGAAGAGCAGTCAGACAGCTTGCCTGGCAGACTCGATACTTCGAGTGCAGACTTGCGGCGGGTGAATTCACGGGCATTCTTTGCAGCGAGCCGTGCACGTGCCGCCATCAGGCTTTTATCGATGACTTTGCGGGCCACTTGCGGATTCTCGAGCATGAACCGCTGGAATCCTTCCGAGAAGAGCGAATTCACGATCGTGCTCACTTCCGAGTTGCCAAGTTTCGTTTTCGTCTGGCCTTCGAATTGAGGGTCGGGGTGTTTAATCGAAACGATGGCCGTCAATCCTTCCCGTACGTCGTCCCCGGTCAGATTCGGATCCGCTTCCCGCAACAGGCCATTCTTGCGGGCATAGTCGTTGATGACCCGGGTGAGGGCGGTTTTAAAACCGGATTCGTGCGTCCCGCCTTCGTATGTGTTGATGTTGTTGGCGAAGGACAGCAGGTTTTCCGCATAGCCGCTGTTATACTGCATGGCGATTTCGACGGAAATCCCGTCTCGTTCCCCATCGATGAAGATTGGTTCATCGAAGATCGGCTCCTTGTTTTCGTTCAAGTGGGAGACGTAGGATTTAATGCCGCCTTCGTAGTAATACGTATCCGTGTGTGGTTCTTCCCCGCGCTCATCGGTGATCGTAATCCGGAGACCGCGGTTCAAGTAAGCAAGCTCCTGGAGACGGTGGGCGAGCACGCCGTAGTCATAGACGGTTGTCTCGGTGAAGATTTCCGGATCGGCCTTGAAACGGGTCGACGTGCCGGTTTCTTCGGACTCGCCGATCTCCGTCAGTTCCTGGACGACTTTCCCGCGGCTGAATTTGATGGAATATAATTTCCCGTTACGGCGCACGAAGGCTTCCGTCTCGACGGACAGTGCATTGACGACGGAAGCGCCGACGCCGTGGAGGCCGCCTGATACTTTGTATCCTCCGCCGCCGAATTTTCCTCCGGCGTGCAGGACGGTCATGATGACTTCGACTGCCGGACGGCCGGTTGTTTCCTGGATGTCGACCGGAATACCGCGGCCGTTATCATCCACCCGGATCCAGTTGTCTTTTTCGATTGTCACTTCGATATGATCGCAATATCCTGCCAGCGCTTCGTCGATACTGTTGTCGACGATCTCCCAGACTAAGTGGTGCAGTCCTTTCCCGCTCGTCGTCCCGATGTACATGCCGGGCCGTTTGCGTACAGCTTCGAGCCCCTCGAGCACTTGGATCTGATTGGCGTCATATGCTTGTTGCAGTTCTTTTTCTTCCATGGCCAAACTGGTCACCTTTCCTTTCCGAACACGCCGGCTTTCCGGTCTTGTTTTCCGGTATCTATTCTTGCTCCGCAGGGCGGTTGTCTTCCCGTTTCGTCACGGTTCCGGCTGCCACTTCATAGACGGCGGCCTGGCGGATCGTTTCATGTTCGATCCCTGCGATGGTTGTGGTCGTCACGAATGTCTGTACCTGCCCCTGGATCGTGTTAAGGAGGTGGGACTGACGGTAGTCATCCAATTCACTCAGCACGTCATCGAGCAGCAGGATCGGGGCTTCCCCGACTTCCTGGCGCACGAGTTCGATCTCGGCAAGTTTCAGGGACAGGGCGGTTGTCCGCTGCTGCCCCTGCGATCCGAATGTCTGGATGTCGTAGCCATTCACCGTAAATGCCAGATCATCCCGGTGGGGACCGGCAAGTGTCAGTCCCCGTTCCAGTTCCCGCGTCCTCACTTCTGCAAGCTTGGCGAGCAGGATGTCTTTCATTTCACTTTCGGTCTGCTCTTCCGACAGCTCTTTGAGCGTCTGATACGAGACTTCCAGCGTCTCAAGACCGCGTGAAATGCCGTGGTGGATCGGCCCTGCCCATTTCTGCAGGAGATCCATGAAGTAATACCGTTTCTTTATGATTTGGACCGCTTTGTCGACAAACTGTTCGGTATAGACGTCAAACATGACATCGTTCAGCTGCCGGCTGCCGCGGTTGGCTTTCAGGATTGCATTCCGCTGTTTTAGGAGTTTCTGATACTGCAGCAAGTCATGCAGATAGACCGGCGATATCTGTCCGATCTCCATGTCAAGGAAGCGGCGCCTCACTTGCGGGCTCCCTTTGACGAGATTGAGATCTTCAGGGGCGAACATGACGACGTTCACCTGCCCGATATACAAACTCAGCCGGTTCTGCTCGATATGATTAACCCGGGCCTTTTTCCCTTTTTTTGAAATGATTAGCTCAATTGGGAGATGCCCGTACTTGCGTTCGATATCCCCTTCTATTTTACCATACTCTTGGCCCCAGCGGATAAGTTCGCGATCGTTCGACGTCCGATGGGATTTCGCCATCGCAAGCACGTAGATCGCTTCCATGACGTTCGTCTTGCCTTGCGCATTTTCACCAATGAATACGTTAATATGCGGAGAAAAAGATAAGTCGAGAGAGGCGTAGTTCCTGTAGTTCGTTAACGCGAGGCGGTCAATATACATCTCGGTTTCCATCCGGAGCGGCAGCAAGCTTGAATTTGCCTGCACCCGGCACCATCACGATATCACCGTTATACAGCTTCCGTCCTCTGCGCTGTTCACCTTCCCCGTTGACATATACGATGTTCTCACTTAAAAACCATTTCGCCATACCGCCGGAACTGATGGCATTGACCATCTTCAGCAGTTGGCCGAGCGTAATGTACTCCGTATCGAACTGTAATTCTTCCATCTGCATGCCATCCTCCAAAAAAGTTAGTTGGTCCCTCTATTTTACCGGACTTTTCCCTATAAGTAAAAAGGATAGCCGCATTACGGCCATCCTTTTCTCCTCAGTATGTGCGGACAGGCAGAATGAGCTGCAAAATCGACTCATTGTCTGTCGCTTTCAAGATGAACGGGCGCATGGTGCCGGTGAAATGGACTTCGATGTTCTGTCCGTCAATGGCTTTCAATGCATCCATCATGTATTTCGCACTGAACGAGATCTTCAGTTCCTCGCCAGTCACTTCCTGTGCTTCGATCAGTTCCTCGACTTTGCCGACTTCCGGGGAATTCGAAGAAATCTCAAGTGTATTGTCACCTTCCGTTGAGAAACGGACGATGTTGTTACGATCCTCACGCGCAAGCAGCGAGGCCCGGTCGATCGCCTGCAGCAGGTGCTTGCCGTTCACCGTCACCGATGTCTTGTATTCGGACGGGATCAGACGGGACGTATCCGGATAGTTCCCTTCCAGCAGGCGTGAATAGAACAGGACGTTCCGTGTTTTGAACAGCACTTGCTGATCCGCGAAGATGATTTCCGCAGGATCTTGGGAATCCGGCAGAATCTTGTTAAGTTCCTGCAGGCTCTTGCCCGGGATGACGATGCTGAACGGCTCGTCCGGAACGTGTTCCGGCGTGATCTTCCGGCTGGCGAGACGGTGGCTGTCCGTTGCGACACAAACAAGTTCCCCCTCTTTCAGCTCCCAATGGACACCTGTCAGGATTGGGCGGGTCTCATGCTGCGATACAGCGAAGACCGTCTCCCGGATGATGGACTTGATGAGATCGGAAGGCATGGACATCCGGTGTTCGTCAGAGACTTCCGGAAGCACTGGATACTCATATGGATCTGAACCGATGAGATGGAATTCGGACTTCCCGGAGCGGATATGCGTATGCATCCCTTCTGTCACTTCGATAACGACATCATTGGTCGGCAGTTTCCGGATAATCTCACTGAAAAATTTCGCCTGCAGGACGATCATTCCGCTTTCGACGACCTGGATGATCTGCTCGCCGTCCTGTTCCACCGGAATTGATGCACAGATTGTAATATCCGAGTCGCTGCCGGTCATCGTCAATCCTTTGTCATTCACTTCGATTTTGATCCCTGTCAGGATCGGGATCGTCACTTTCTGACTGATCGCCTTCATCACATCGCTGAGTCCTTCGAGCAGCTTGTCTCTCATTATCTCAAATTTCATAGATACCCCTCGCTTATATAGAGAATTAATGGTTTTAAAGATCGTAGTAATAGTAGTAGGGCCTGTGAACATGTGGATAAGCCCGCTGAACAGAATGAGTGCAACGTTTTCCACATGTGCATAAACTGTGCGCAGACATGTAACAGTTATCCACGCTTATCCACAGACAGTCAGCTTCGGCCGAGTGCTGCCCGGATATCCTCGATGTCCTGCTGCAGCGATTTGTCGTCTTTCATCATCTTGGAGATTTTCTCGTGGGCATGGATGACCGTCGAGTGGTCGCGTCCGCCGAATTCCGAACCTATTTTAGGAAGTGACGCATCGGTCAGCTCACGCGACAGATACATCGCAACCTGACGGGGGAAGGCGATGGCACGTGTCCGTTTTTTCGCTGAAAAATCTTCCAACCGGACATTGAAATGCTCCCCGACCGTTTTTTGGATGTCGACAATCGTGACGGTGCGCGGCCGGGCATTCGGAATGATATCCTTCAATGCCTCGGCTGCGAGGTCCGGTGTAATGTCCATGTTGACGAGTGACGAATACGCCACGACGCGAATCAGGGCGCCTTCCAGCTCCCGGATGTTCGTGTAGATCTGGTTGGCGATGTATAGCATCACTTCGTTCGGGATATCAATAAGACCATCCGCTTTCGCCTTTTTGCGCAGGATTGCGATCCGTGTCTCAAGATCCGGCGGCGCGATATCGGTGATCAGCCCCCATTCGAAACGGGAGCGCAGCCGGTCTTCGAGCGTCGGAATTTCCTTCGGCGGCCGGTCACTCGAGATGACGATCTGCTTCGATTCCTCGTGCAGCGTATTGAACGTATGAAAGAATTCTTCCTGTGTCTGTTCTTTTCCCGCCAGGAATTGAATATCGTCTATCAGCAGGACATCTACGTTGCGGTACTGGTCACGGAATTCCCCTGCTTTGTTGTCGCGGATCGAGTTGATGAATTCATTGGTGAATTTCTCGCTCGATAAATAGACAACCTTAAGAGACGGGTTCTGTTCCAGGACGTAATGGCCGATCGCATGCATCAGGTGGGTCTTGCCGAGACCGACACCTCCATAGATGAACAGCGGATTGTATGACTTCGCCGGCGCCTCAGCGACTGCGAGTGACGCAGCGTGCGCAAACCGGTTTCCCGAACCGATTACGAACGTGTCGAACGTGTATTTCGGATTCAGCATGGCGGCTGTCGTCGCAACCGGTGATTTCTCCGCCTTCTTGACGACGGGTTTCGGTACTGCGAAGTCTTTTTCGGCCATGTCTTCAGGCACGACAAATTGAATGAGCCGGTCTTCTCCCGTCAGCTCAGACAAAATTCCCGTTATTAAGTGTACGTAATGGCTCTCCAGCCATTCTTTCGAAAACGAATTCGGGACAGCAATTGTTACATTTTCTGCCCCGTACGATAAAAGTTTTGTCGATTTCAGCCACGTTTCGAAACTGGGCCGGGAGATTTTTTCTTCCACTTTCGACAGCACTTCCTGCCAAAGGTTTTCTAAATGCTCCACTAGTGAACCTCCTTCTTGCCGAACTAAACCCGGAAGTATGTATTATACACAGATTCCATGCTTGTGGGTAACTATTATTCAAAGTTGTTGAAAAAATTATCCACAACTTATTAACAATTGTGGATAACGAGGGATGTATGGATTTATATGCACAGCAAAATCTTTCTCATTGTATCAGGAAATCTCTTGCATCGCAAGGGATGGACAGAGTTATTCACACGGCCCGCAAATGTGGATAGAAACGTTATCCACAAGGTGGGGTATGTGAAAAAGTTGTCGACA
Source organism: Sporosarcina sp. (assembly GCA_032099885.1). Taxonomy (GTDB): domain Bacteria; phylum Bacillota; class Bacilli; order Bacillales_A; family Planococcaceae; genus Sporosarcina. The sequence goes on along the minus strand of DAMDKL010000015.1, from coordinate 67,270 downwards.
AACCCCGAATCGTGAAAAATGCTGCCGGCAGAAAATGCACAGCCGGATTTTCTGAAATGCGGACGTTGTGTGGATAACTTTTTAGGATGTTTTATTCGAATGGACGAGGAATCGAATCCGCAAGTCTGGAAGCTGTGCTGAAAAACCGTTTGACAAGGAAGCAGATGACAGCTATACTTGTCAAGACTGTTATATGCAGATGCAAGAGAGTCAGTAAAGCAGGAGGTGTCTTCTACTATGAAACGTACGTATCAACCAAATAAACGTAAACGCAGCAAAGTCCACGGCTTCCGTGCACGGATGAGCTCGAAAAACGGACGCAGAGTCCTTGCAGCCCGTCGCAGAAAAGGAAGAAAAGTTCTTTCAGCGTAAGCCACTGAACATTCAGTGGTTTTTTTTTATGTCCACGGCCAAGTATAGGAATAGGATGCAGTATGATCAAACCGTCGATTTCCGTTCCGGACAGGCGCGGGCCTGCAGGATGCAGGTCATGCAACCATTGCGGCACGATGCCGCGAATTTAGGTTGCTTCCTTCACTGATCCCGGGCCTCCAGGACAGAGGTTATGCAGCCTTTGCCGCAGGACGCGGCAAAGGCTGCCCAGGAGTCGCCGTCCTGCACTCCAATCGACTTAGCATAGTGACAAAACAGCGGGTGATCAGTCATTCACCCAAGCAACTAACCAACCACGCGATGAAGCAGGTGCTTGTAATGAAGAAAAAACAGCGGATCAAGAAGAATGAAGAATTTCAGAAGGTGTTCAAACACGGCAAGTCGTTTGCGAACCGCCAGTTCGTCGTCTACGTGCTGCCGGCAGAAGGACGGGAAGAGTTCCGGATCGGCCTGTCTGTTGGCAAGAAGATCGGCAACGCGGTGACACGCAACCGCATCAAGCGCTACATCCGGCAGACTTTCCTCGAATTGAAGGACGAACTGCGCCAGGATCGGGATTATGTCATCATCGCACGTCATCCGGCAGCAAGCTTCGACTTCCACGAAACGAAGAAAAGTCTGCAGCACGTATTGCGAATCGCACGTGTCCTGAAGAAGAAGTAGAAGTGACCGAATCGTTCGTGATACACTGACACTAATCTGACTAGAAAACTGAAAAAGGGTTTGGGGGAACTACATTGAAGAAAAAAGCAGGGCTGCTGCTCATGCTGACGGCGATGTCCGTCATATTGGCCGGCTGCGGAGATTTCAAGGAGCCGATCTCGGCGTCCAGTGAAGGGTTTTGGAGCAAGTACATCGTCTGGCCGCTCGTCTCGCTGATCGAGACATTCAAGGAACTGCTCGGTACATACGGTCTCGGGATCATCGCTGTGACGATCATCATCCGCCTCATTTTGCTGCCGCTGACATTGAAGCAGACGCAAAGTTCGAAGAAGATGCAGGAGATCCAGCCGAAACTGAATGCACTAAAAGAGAAATACAAATCGAAAGATGCCGTCACACAGCAGAAATACCGTGAAGAGATGCAGGCGGTGATGACTGAAAATAAAGTGAATCCGGTGGCGGGCTGTCTGCCAGTCATCGTGCAGATGCCGATCCTGCTCGGGTTCTACCACGCGATCAGCCGGATGAATGCAACGCCTGAAATCCCGCTTGGCAAATTCCTCGTGTTCGATCTGGCGGCACCGAGCATCACACTCGCCGTCATCGCTGGACTGATGCAGTTCGTCGTCCTGCGCACGGGTCCTGCAATGGATAACCCGCAGATGAAAGTGATGATGTACATCATGCCGGTGTTCATCATGGTATTCGGATCGGTCATGCCGGCAGCCCTTGCGCTGTACTGGGTCGTCGGGAACATCTTCTCGATCGTCCAGAACTTCTTCATCTATAAGCCATTCAAGAAGAAGGAAGTTGTTATAGAACAGACGAAACCGAAGGCCAAAGGAGGAACCAGACGGAAATGAGTGAGATCAGACAGACCGGCAAGTCCGTGGACGATGCAATCGCTTCAGCACTGGAGAAATTGAACGCTGTACGGGAACAAGTCGATGTCCGAGTGATCACCCGAGGAAAGAAAGGGTTCCTCGGCTTCGGGGCAGTGCCCGCCGAAGTCGCTGTGACCCGTCTGGCGGATCCTGTCCGAAAGGAATCGGAAGAGGATCCAAAAAAGGAGCGGGCAGCTGGAACGCCCGTGATATCAATGGAAACAGCACCGGCGACCAACCGTTCCGCATCAGCAGAAGAGGAAACACAGCCGGAAATCCTGTCAGCCGCACTGGAAGACGATCCCGCTGAAAAGCCGGAAATTCCAGTCCGCTCCGATGAAGAGATCGAAGCGGAAACGACGGCCTATCTCCAGGAAGTGGTGCGGGATATGGGTGTCGATGACCTGTCAATCACCTGCAATCTGGATGGCAAGGTCATGGACTTCCAGCTGGATAGCGAAAAAGCCGCATTCCTGATCGGCAAACGGGGAGCGACGCTGAATGCGCTCCAGCAGCTCGCCCAGCTCATCGCGAACAAAGGAAGCGGGACGTATAAAGTCGTACGTCTGGACGTCGGGGACTACAGGAAGCGCAGGGAGCAGTCTCTCGAACTGCTGGCAGACCGTATGGCGGACAAAGCTGTGCGCAACGGCCGCAGAGTGGAACTTGAACCGATGCCGTCCAACGAACGGAAAGTGCTGCATAATGCACTCGCCGACCGTCTCGACATTGAAACGTATTCCGAAGGCAAAGATCCGCGCCGCTATCTCGTCATCGAACCGATCAAATAACGAAGAACGAAACTGCCCGGCAGTGCCAATTCAGGTGCTGCCGGGCAGTTTTTTTGCGCGAAAGATAGCGTATAGTCAGCGGCCGGACAAGAATCGCCGGCCGCTTCATACAAAAGTTTTCAAGTTATCCACAAAAACGGCAGATTCCGTGCTAGGACTTGCGGCAGATTTGTGCTAAAATTTATTGTTAGATAGTTGTGCCCGGAAATAGGTTATGCACATGTGGATAACGACAGATCAGGAAGGTGAGTCAGCGTGCAGTTTGATACAATCGCGGCGATTTCGACGCCGATGGGGGAAGGGGCGATTGCGATCGTCCGGATCAGCGGGGACGAGGCCGTGCAGATTGCCGACCGGCTGTTCCGTTCGCCGTCCTCAAAAAAATTAGCGGATGCCGCTTCCCATACGATCCATTACGGTCATCTGGTGGATCCGTCAACAGGAGAAATCGTCGAGGAAATCATGGTGTCTCTCATGAAAGCACCGAAAACGTTCACACGGGAAGACGTCGTGGAACTGAATTGTCACGGCGGCCTGGTGTCAGTCAACCGAGTTTTGCGGCTCGTACTTCAATACGGCGCACGTCTCGCGGAACCCGGCGAATTCACGAAGCGTGCCTTTTTGAACGGGCGGATCGATTTGTCACAGTCGGAAGCGGTGATGGATCTGATCCGTGCGAAAACGGACAAGGCGATGAATGTCGCCCTCAACCAGATGGACGGCAAGCTGTCCCGGCTGATCGGCAGCCTGCGCCAGGCACTGCTTGAAACGCTTGCACAGGTGGAAGTGAATATCGACTATCCGGAATACGACGATGTCGAAGAAATGACGATTCCGCTCATGATTGAGAAAGGCCAGTGGGTGAGAAGCAAGATCGACGGGCTGCTCGCGACGTCATCACAAGGCCGTATTTTGCGGGAAGGGCTTTCGACCGTCATCATCGGCCGCCCGAATGTAGGGAAATCCTCCTTGCTGAACAGCCTCGTCCAGGAAAATAAAGCGATTGTTACTGACATAGCAGGGACAACTCGTGATATTATTGAGGAGTATGTCAATGTCCGGGGTGTGCCGCTTAAACTAGTCGACACAGCCGGGATCCGTGAGACGGAGGATATCGTGGAACGGATCGGTGTAGAACGGTCACGCCAGGTGCTGAAAGATGCAGATCTCGTCATCTTGCTGCTAAATGGGTCTGAAGCCATGACGCCGGAAGATGAACGGCTGCTGGAAACGGTCCGGCCAATGGATGCGATCATTGTCGTCAACAAGACGGACCTGCCGCAGCAGCTCGACCTGTCGCACGTCCGGCAGCTGGCTGGCGAAAAGCGCATCATCACTGCCTCCATTCTGCAGGACGAAGGGGTGGACGAGCTGGAACAGACGATTGCCGAGCTGTTCTTCGGCGGCGGCGTAGAAGCGCAGGACCCGACATACGTCTCGAACGAACGGCACATTGCCTTATTGCACCAAGCAAGGGCATCCATTGATGATGCACTTGCGGCAGCAGAAGCGCGCGTGCCGATTGATATGATCCAGATCGACATTACCCGCACATGGGAATTGCTCGGCGAAATTGTCGGCGATACCGTGCAGGACAGTCTGATCAATCAGCTATTCTCACAGTTCTGTCTCGGGAAATAAACAAGTTGACAGCAGGCGGAACGGCCTGCTGATTCATAGATAGGAAGGATGAACGAGCATGCCACAATTTGAAGCAGGCACGTTCGATTGCATTGTAATCGGTGCCGGCCATGCTGGCGCAGAAGCAGCCCATGCAGCTGCACAAATGGGAGCACGGACGCTCGTGCTCACCATGAATCTCGACATGATTGCGTTCATGCCGTGCAATCCGTCCCTCGGCGGTCCCGCAAAAGGGATCGTCGTCCGGGAGATCGACGCACTTGGCGGCGTCATGGGTAAAGTAATCGACAAAACACACATCCAGATGAGGATGCTGAATACAGGAAAAGGACCGGCTGTACGTGCGCTCCGTGCGCAGGCAGACAAGGTTCTCTACCAGCAGGAAATGAAACGAACGCTCGAAGATCAGGAAAATCTATCTCTTCACCAGGGCGTCGTTGAAGAACTCATCGTCGAAGACGGGGAAGTCAAAGGGGTCATCACCCAGATCGGTGCGGTGTACCGTGCCAAAACCGTCATCATCACGACCGGCACATTTTTGCGCGGCGAAGTGATCATCGGCGATCTCAAATACTCGAGCGGACCGAACAACCAGATGCCGTCGATCGGCCTCGCAGACAGTCTGCGGGACCTCGGCTTCGACACAGTGCGTTTCAAAACAGGAACACCGCCGCGGGTCAACAGCAAAACGGTCGACTTCAGCAAAACGGAAATCCAACCGGGGGACGATGAACCGCATGCATTCAGTTTTGAAACGACGGAATTCATCACCGACCAGCTGCCTTGCTGGCTCACATATACGATACCGCTCACTCATCAGCTCATCAACGACAATCTTCACTTGTCACCAATGTACTCAGGAGTCATCAAAGGAAAAGGGCCGAGCTACTGTCCGTCCATTGAGGATAAAATTGTCCGGTTCGCCGACAAGTCGCGTCACCAGATCTTCTTGGAGCCGGAAGGTCGCAATACGCGGGAAATGTACGTTCAAGGCCTCTCGACGAGCCTGCCGGAACACGTCCAGCGCAAAATGATCGAAAGCGTACCGGGACTCGAAAAAGCGGAAATGCTGCGGGCCGGTTATGCGATCGAATACGATGCGATCGTGCCGACCCAGCTCTGGCCGACATTGGAAACGAAAAAAATCCGTAATTTGTATACCGCAGGTCAGATCAACGGGACCTCCGGATATGAAGAGGCGGCTGCACAAGGAATCATGGCGGGCATCAATGCTGCCTGCAACGTTCTCGGAAAAGAGGAAGTCGTCCTCGGCCGTGCGGATGCGTATATCGGTGTCCTGATCGATGACCTGGTCACCAAAGGGACGAGCGAGCCATACCGCCTCCTCACGTCCCGTGCGGAATATCGGCTTCTGCTGCGTCACGACAATGCTGACCTCCGTCTGACGGAAACCGGCCATTCGCTCGGTTTGATTAGCGAAGAACGGTATACGGCATTCGTCTTGAAGAAACAGCAGATCGAAGAAGAGATTGAACGGCTGCGGAACCTTTCCGTCAAACCGGACGAGAACGTACAGGCGATCATCGAAGCGGCAGGCGGCACACCGCTTCGTGAATCCATGAAAGCGGCTGACCTGCTGAAACGTCCGGAGATGAAGTACTCCGAGATGAGCAAAGTCATTCCGCTTGAAGTTCCTTGTACGAAGGAAGTGGCCGAGCAAGTGGAGATCTCCATCAAGTACGAAGGCTACATTGAAAAAGCAATGCAGCAAGTCACACGTATGAAAAAAATGGAGAACAAGCGGATTCCGGACGGCATCGACTATCACGCCATTTCCGGCCTAGCGAAAGAAGCCCGGGCCAATCTGAGTGAAGTGCGACCGCTGTCCATCGCGCAGGCCTCCCGTATCTCGGGCGTGAACCCAGCGGATGTTTCCATTCTGCTTGTCTACATCGAACAGGGCAAAATCGCTAAAATATCCGGCTAACCCTCAGCTAATACGGATATCCAGTCCGTATTAGCTTTTTTGAAAGGTGGATCTCAGTGAACGAAGAACAATTCATTCAAGCACTCCGAGAAGAGGGCATTGAGCTGTCTGACCAGCAAATTACCCAGTTCCGTACGTATTTCGACCTGCTCGTCGAATGGAACGAAAAGATGAACCTGACGGCAATCACCGACAAACCATCCGTCTATCTAAAGCACTTCTACGATTCCATCTCCGCGGCCTTCTTTACCGATTTCACGAAAGAGGCAACAGTATGCGACGTCGGTGCAGGCGCCGGTTTTCCGAGTATTCCGTTAAAAATCTGTTTCCCAGAGCTCCGTGTAACCATCGTCGATTCGCTGAACAAGCGGATCACTTTCCTCCATGAGCTGGCGGATCAGCTTGGACTGGAAAATGTCCAGTTCGTCCATGCCCGGGCGGAGGAATTCGGACAGAACCCGACTTTCCGGGAACAGTTTGACATTGTCACTGCCCGTGCCGTGGCTAGACTCAGCGTACTCGCCGAACTGTGCGTTCCTGTATTGAAAGTGGGGGGGCGTTTCATCGCTATGAAAGGCGCAGCGGCGGAGGATGAACTTGGCGATGCGAAAAAAGCACTTGAAACTCTTGGCGTTGTGTTAGAAGATAAACATACATTCTCGCTTCCTCTTGAAGCGAGTGAACGGACAGTATTCGTATTTACCAAGCAGAAGAAAACGCCTAAAAAGTATCCACGAAAACCGGGCACGCCAAATAAGACGCCAATCCAATAACCTGTTTCACGTGGAACATTGCAGGCCAATTTGAAGAAATAGCAGTTCTGAGGACTCTTTTTTTCGTATAGGCGGTCGGTCATTACATGACAGGACTGTTGCCATTCAGTTCAAGCTTGCGAGCGGATGGCGGGTGGTATTCATTCTCTCTGCAACGCTTGAGCGGAATGACAACAGAGGATAGTCTTAAGAAGGTGGTGTCTGGAATGAAAAATACCTTTTCACGGTTTTTCGGCAATGGTGAAAAAGAACTTCCTCCCATAGAAGAAGCGGAGCCGATGGCGAACGAGTCGGTGGAAAAAATCCAGATCGATCGGATTGCCCCGAACCGGTTTCAGCCGCGTACCATCTTCTCGGAAGAAAAGATAGAAGAGCTGGCACGTACAATCCATACTCACGGAATCATCCAGCCAATCGTCATCCGGCAGGCAGAGGAAGGAATGTACGAGATCATCGCGGGCGAACGCCGTTACCGCGCGATGAAGAAACTTGGATGGACAGAAGTACCGGCCATCGTCCGGAACCTCGATGATAAAGAGACAGCTTCAATTGCGCTGATCGAAAACCTGCAGCGGGAGGAACTGACGGCCATTGAAGAAGCGTATGCGTATGAACAATTGCTGGAACTCCACGCACTCACGCAGGAAGCACTTGCACAGCGGCTTGGAAAAGGGCAGTCGACCATCGCCAATAAGATGCGTCTCCTGAAACTCCCGGAAGAGATCAAACAGGCGATCCTGTCAAAGGAACTGTCAGAACGTCATGCCCGAGCGCTGATCGCCCTTAAAGAGCCGGACCTCCAGCAGAAGATTTTCCAGGAGACATTAGAAAAGGGACTGAATGTCAAGCAGCTTGAAACCCGGATTCAGGAAGTATTAAAGCCGGCTGAGGACAAGAAAAAACAGCTTCCAAAACGGAAGTCAGTGAGCAAAGATGTCCGAATTGCTGTCAATACGATCCGCCAGTCGCTGACGATGGTGACGAAAAGCGGAATCGACTTGACGACAGAAGAAGAGGACTCGGAAGACTTCTACACATTCACTGTAAAGATACCAAAGTCGAAATGATGAAATTGCTACTAAAAAACTCTTGCGCATTTGGCTGCAGGAGTTTTTGCGCTGTTATCCGTACCAATTATCCGCGGATTTTGGTAAACTGATAGGTAGAACAACGGTCAGTATGTAAGGTTCCTTCACATGCTGGAAAGAAAGCAGGTGCACGTTTGGGCAGAATCATTGCAATAGCCAACCAGAAAGGCGGCGTCGGAAAGACAACAACCTCCGTCAACCTCAGCGCCTGTCTTGCACATATCGGAAAGAAAGTACTGCTTATCGACACGGATCCTCAAGGCAACGCGACAAGCGGCGCCGGCATTAATAAAGGGGATGTGCAAAATTGTATTTATGACATCCTGATCGATGACGTTGCCATGAAAGACGCGATTTTACCGACGAAAGTACCGAACCTGGACTGCGTTCCGGCAACAATTTCACTTGCTGGCGCTGAAATCGAACTTGTTTCCACCATTTCGAGGGAAGTGCGCATGAAGCACGCCATCCAAGAAGTGAAAGAAGAGTATGATTATGTGATCATCGACTGTCCTCCCTCGCTCGGACTGCTGACGATTAACGCCCTTACGGCTTCCGATGCTATTATCATTCCTGTGCAATGTGAGTATTATGCATTGGAAGGATTGAGTCAGCTGCTGAGCACGATACGTCTCGTCCAGAAACACTTGAATGATCAGCTGGTCATCGACGGCGTCCTGCTGACGATGTTCGACGCACGCACCAATCTGGGAATCCAAGTGATTGACGAAGTGAAAAAGTATTTTCAGGACAAAGTGTATAAAACGATTATTCCGCGAAATGTACGTTTGAGTGAAGCACCCAGTCACGGAGAACCGATTATCATCTATGATCCGCGATCGCGGGGAGCAGAAGTTTACTTAGAGCTGGCAAAGGAAGTGGTTCACAATGGCTAAAGGTCTTGGTAAGGGCATCAATGCACTATTTCCGGGAGAGTCGCTTGCAAAGGCGGAAACCGTCGAACAAGTCAACTTGAAGAGCATTACAGTCAATCCGTATCAGCCGAGGAAACGATTCGATGAGGAAGCGATCGAGGAATTGAGTGCCTCCATCAAAGAACACGGCGTCCTTCAACCGATCATCGTACGCAAAGTCGGGTCCGCGAACGAAATCGTCGTCGGTGAGCGCCGATTCCGGGCAGCAAAGCTGGCAGGACTGAAAGAAATCCCGGCGGTTATCCGGCAGCTGACGGATACGGAATCGATGGAACTTGCAATTTTGGAAAACTTACAGCGGGAAGACTTGTCACCCATTGAAGAGGCAGAGGCATATCAGAATCTGATGGACAGTCTCGGATTAACGCAGGAACAATTGGCATTCCGATTAGGCAAGAGCCGACCGCACATTGCAAACCATATCCGGCTGCTCGCTCTGCCGGAAAAAGTGCGGAAGTGTATCACCGATGGGAAGCTGTCCATGGGGCACGGACGGACACTGCTTGGTCTGCGCAAAAAAGAGCAGATTAGCATCATCGCAGAAAAGACGATGAAAGAAGGTCTGAACGTCCGGCAACTGGAAGCGCTTGTCCAGAAATTGAATGAAAATGTTTCACGTGAAACAACAAAAAAGAAAGAAAAGAAAGACGTCTTTCTGATTGAGCAGGAAACAACACTGAGAGAACACTTCGGTACGAATGTATCCATTAAGAAAACGAAAAACAGAGGGAAAATAGAAATTGAATTTTTCTCAGAAGAAGATTTCGAACGGATCATTGAATTGCTGAATGACTGAACGTGTGCCTATTTCGCGCTTGCGGAATAGGTTTTATTTTTTAGAATCGGGAAGTGGTTGTCTTGGTGTTATACGGTACACTTGTAAATGTAGCGCTTATTGTAGCGGGATCTTTAATTGGCAGGATCTTTAAAAATATACCGGATCGTATGAAAGAGACCGTCATGTATGGAATTGCGTTAGCCGTCATGGCTATTGGAATCCAGATGACGTTCGAAAGCACACAGCTCCTCATCGTAATTATCAGCATCGTGGTCGGAGCGGTCATCGGAGAATGGCTGGACGTTGACAAAATGATGGAACGGGCAGGGAAGTGGCTGGAATCCAAAATGCCTGCCAAGGAAGACGGACTCGGCATCTCCCAGGGGTTTGTCACAGCAACGATGATCTTTGTCATCGGCTCCATGTCGATCATCGGCGCGATCGACAGCGGTCTTCGAAACGATCACTCTGTCCTGATGATGAAAGGCATCATCGATGGATTCACGGCGATCATCTTAAGCTCTACGTTAGGAATCGGTGTCATCTTTGCTGCGATCCCCGTGCTGCTGTATCAAGGTGTCATCACACTGTTCTCTACGCAGATCAGCCGATTCGTACCAGACGATCTGCTTCAGCTGTTCATCACGGAGATGACGGCGACGGGCGGGCTGATGATCCTGGCAATCGGTATGAACCTAGTCGGCTTGACGAAGATCCGTGTAGCGAACTTCATCCCGGCGATTGGCGTTGTAGGGGTTGTTGTCACGATTGTATACGTGTTTGGACTTTGAGCGGCCGTACGCGAGCTGCAGAGCACGGGAAACGGTCCGTCCCATTTCATAAGACAAATGAAGACGGGTGCTTTGAAGCACTGAGTGTTCCATAAACCCGCCGATATTGACGACTCCTTTGATCGAAAGATCGCCGACGGACGGCAGGTCTTTCCCAACAGCTTTGCCCGGGTGCAGCGGACCGTTCTGGATGAGGAAGTGCCCGACAGAATCACTTTTGCCGAGACAGGCGTCAATGGCTACGACAAACGCTTCAGGATAACGGCTGCTGATGATTTCTACAGTCTGTTCGAGATTAAGTGCATGGAGCGGATCTTCCAGCGTGCCGACGACTTGGAAAGGGAACAGGCGGCTTTCGGACAGCTGCGAACCGATCAGCGGACCGAGTGCATCCCCCGTGGAACGGTCTGTGCCGATGCAGAGGAACAGTACTTTTTTAGTTGCCAGGGGGATATGCTCCAGAAACAACGTGCTCAATTTCCAGACAGCGCCTGTTTCCTTGTAGTGAATACGGGTGTTCAATTCTACAGCGTCTAGTTTTTGCATAATCAGTCTCCTATCCAGCAATAGTAGTAGGAATGTGCGGTTTCCTGAAGTATACTCAAAGAAAAGCCAGAATATACGCCGTCAGAACAGCAAGTATGCAATAGAACAGGAGGGGAACAATGTGGAGACCAAACAATTTGGACTAAATGATATCGTCGAGATGAAGAAACAGCATCCGTGTGGGACCAACTCCTGGAAGATCATCCGGATGGGTGCAGACGTGCGCATTAAATGCCAGGGGTGCGGTCACAGTATTATGATTCCGCGGAACGAGTTCGCAAAGAAGATGAAGCGGGTCACCGAACAGGCACCGAAGGAAGACTGAATGGACAGGACCGCTATCTCTCCTTATAATGGAAGAGTTGCAAGTATAGAAGAACAGTAAGATTTGATATAGATGAAAGGTTGGGAATAATATGGCATTGACGGCTGGGATCGTCGGACTACCGAACGTCGGGAAATCCACCTTATTCAACGCAATTACCAAAGCAGGAGCAGAAGCGGCAAACTACCCGTTCTGTACGATCGACCCGAACGTCGGGATTGTGGAAGTGCCCGATGAGCGGCTCCAGAAACTGACGGAACTCGTTACACCGAAGAAGACCGTACCGACTGCATTCGAATTCACGGATATCGCAGGAATCGTCGAAGGGGCAAGCAAAGGAGAGGGACTCGGCAACAAATTCCTTTCCCATATCCGGGAAACGGATGCGATCTGTCAGGTTGTCCGCTGTTTTGCAGATGAGAACATCACCCACGTCAGCGGGAAAGTAGATCCACTTTCGGACATCGAAGTGATCAACCTCGAACTGGTCCTTGCCGACATGGAAAGTGTCGACAAACGGCTCCAGCGTGTGACGAAGATGGCGAAACAGAAGGACAAGGACGCAATGGCGGAAGAACCGGTCCTCCTAAAGCTGAAAGAAGCATTCGAAGCAGGGGAGTCCGCGCGTTCCGTCGACTTGACGACGGAAGAAAAAGCGGTTGTCAAAGGAATGCACCTTTTGACCATCAAACCGATGCTGTACGTCGCGAACGTGTCCGAAGATGAAATCGCCGATGCAGACAATAACGAATACGTACAGGCTGTCAAAGACTTCGCCGTGAAGGATAACGCGGAAGTCATCGTTGTCTGTGCGAAGATCGAAGAAGAGATGGCAGAGCTCGATGAGGACGAAAAGCAAATGTTCCTGGACGAGCTCGGTATCGAGGAATCGGGGCTCGATCAGCTCATCCGCGCGGCATACCAGCTGCTCGGCCTGGCTACCTACTTCACAGCCGGCGTGCAGGAAGTGCGTGCGTGGACATTCCGGAAAGGGATGAAAGCACCGCAGTGCGCTGGTGTCATCCACACGGACTTCGAACGTGGCTTCATCCGCGCGGAAACCGTTGCGTACGATGACCTGATGGCTGCGGGCTCTATGGCCGCTGCGAAGGAAGCTGGGAAAGTGCGCCTGGAAGGGAAGGAATACGTCGTGCAGGATGGCGACGTCATGCTGTTCCGTTTCAACGTATAATAACAACAAAAGGCCGTGAGCATCTGTCTCTCGGCCTTTTCCTATAGGTTCCGTCACTCCGCCCGCTCATGCAGATAGAGCCGCGGCCGTTCGGGGTCGTCTTTGACAAGCCAATCGTCCGGATAATTGCGCAGCTCCCGGTACATCGCGAAGTCACCAGCAGCCCCGCCGATCAGCAGCCCGCCGAGCAACAGCCAGACACCGTTCGCCAGATACAGACCGGCCAAAGCAGGGATCACCCCTGTCGTCCAGAACGGCAGCAGCAGCGCCTTACGGATCGCCCGGTTCGTCATCCACTCATCCGTCGTCGCATAGGCGATACCGAGCTTCAGATTGACGCCGACGATCATCTTGCGCCACGGCACCCCGGCAAACAGCCGGAACCCGACCAGATGAAACAGCTCGTGGACTACGATTAGAACGATATAGCCAACAATGGAGGCAAGCACACTCCAGAGAGAGAACGAATGTGACAGCCCATTGCCGATCGCCAGCTGGATGAGCCCGCTGAGCACGAACAACCCGGCCGTCGACCACACCGTCACCCACAACCCTTGCTTCGCCACCTTCGGCAGATCCAGATCGACAATTGCAGAAGGCTGTTCTGATACTTTCATCTGTGTCCCCCTAACATCTGTCTAGATTAATAAGTTGAGTACTTACTTGAAGAATGGAAATCAACCGGTCATCCGTACGCCAAGTGATTGGAGTGCAGGCCGGCGAAAGCGGAGCGTTGTGAGCAACGGATGCCTTAATTTCTGCAAAGTACGCAGAAATATGGCAAAGCGAACCCTATGCTGTTCGCTTGGCTGAAGCCATGCCCGCGGAAAGCACCGGCCGGAACGGAAATCACGAATCCGCCGAACTGCCTCATCACTGTTTGATTGCAACTATACATCACCAACGCTTGTATTACACACAGACCTATGATAATATATATTGATGTGAGTAAACAAATTTACTTACTCCTTGCCCGCTGTAGAGCAGCAGGGCCCAAGTCCATAAGGAGGTGACTACAGATGAGAAAGTATGAAATTATGTACATCATTCGCCCAGGTGTTGAAGACGAAGCGAAAAAAGCATTGATCGAACGTTTCGACGGAGTCTTGACTTCTAACGGTGCGGAGATCATCGAGTCGAAAGAGTGGGGCAAGCGCCGTCTTGCATACGAAATCGACGACTTGCGTGAAGGGTTCTACCAATTGGTAACACTCAACGCAGAAGGATCGGAAGCAATCAACGAATTCACACGTCTTGCGAACATCAACGAAGATATCATTCGTCACATGAACGTTCGTCTCGACGCATAATAGCGATAACTGTTTGAAAAAATGATGAGGGAGGTTGAATTCTGATGATTAACCGTGTCGTATTGGTCGGCCGATTGACAAAAGATCCTGAACTCAAATATACACAGAGCGGAATCGCGGTAACCCGCTTTACGCTGGCCGTCAACCGGCCTTTCTCGAACCAGCAAGGGGATCGGGAAGCGGATTTCATCAACTGTGTTGCTTGGAGAAAACAGGCGGAGAATACTGCTAATTTCCTGCGCAAAGGAAGTCTTGCAGGAGTTGACGGACGGATCCAGACAAGCAATTTCGACGGACAGGACGGCAAGCGTGTGTTCATGACGGAAGTCGTGGCAGACAGCGTGCAGTTCCTGGAGCCGAAGAATGCGAATACGGAACGTTCGGGCTCCCAGGGCGGGGCTCCATCGTACGGAAACCAGCAATATGACCGTCCGTATAATCAGAATCAGCAGCAGAATCAGCCATCTTATCAACCGAACCAGCAAAACTATACACGTACGGATGATGACCCATTCTCATCAGGCGGCGGTCCGATCGAAGTATCGGACGACGACTTGCCGTTCTGATCTGAACCATTCTTCAGCAGCCGTACGAAGAAGGAGGAGAAACGATTATGGCACCACGTCGTGGAGGAAAAAGACGTCGTAAGGTATGTTATTTCACGTCTAACAACATTACACACATCGACTATAAAGATGCAGACCTGCTCAAGAAATTCATTTCGGAGCGTGGAAAAATCTTGCCGCGCCGCGTAACTGGCACTAGCGCGAAGTATCAGCGTAAACTGACTTCCGCTATCAAGCGCGCACGGATTATGGCTTTGCTACCATTCGTAGCAGAAGACAAATAAGAACAGCTTTCAAAAACCGCCTTGCCGTCCCGTCCAACCGGGGGCAGGGCGGTTTTTTCCTTCATCAAAAATCGGGGAACAGCTGTGTGGTTTTGGTTTCTCTTCCCTAATCATGATACAATCAGAGGAGGATATTCCGCTAAAACTGCGGAGAGTGTGTCCCAGATAGATGACGTATGACGAACCGGAGGAATCCAACTTATGCAAGACAATGCACGGAAACTGACCTACGGAGCGATGATGATCGCCTTGTTTGCGGTACTGTTTGCAGTCAGTCTCTACATCCCGCTTTTCGGGAGTGTGACTCTCTTTTTCATCCCGCTCCCGATTTTACTCTACCGGCTCCGCTATGACCGTAAGGCAACGCTGCTGGTGGCAGCGGCGGCTCTTCTCATTGCAGCAATTACAGGAGGGGGCCTGCTGTCCATCCTGCCAGCACTGACCTTCGTGCTCATCGGCTTTGTGCTGGGTGAGACCGTTCGGATGGGAAGATCGAAATTCTACACGATGATGGCGGTCGCCACCACATTGCTGCTGTCACTGGTTGTTACATATGTGGGCGGGGTCTTGTTCTTCCAAGTGAATGCAATCGACTCCATGATGGATATGTTCCAGGATGCTCAGCAGAAGATGACGGAATTCATGGCGGATAAGGGTGCACTCCCGAAAGACGCACAGGAGATAATCGAAGATACATTCCTGTATTACCGCTCGACCATTCCGGCAATGGTAATGCTCGCTTCTCTCTTCGGCGGTTATTTGTTTGTTGCCGCGAATTTCTATGTTGCCTCGCGAGTTGGGGCCGATGTGAAGAAGTTCCCGCCGTTCCGTGACATGAAGCTGCCGTTTTTGACCATCGCGATTTACGCGCTGGTGATCCTGCTGTCGTTCTTCTTAGGCGGTGATACTTCGTCAACCGGGTATCTGGTCTACTTGAACGCCATCGTCATTTTGCGGTTCGCCTTCTTGCTGCAGGGCCTGTCACTGATCTACTACTTCCTGCATGCTCGCAAGCTGCCGCGCATGGCGACGGTCATTGCGACCGTAGTTGCACTCATGCTCAACCCGATGACAATCCTGCTTGGCACTCTCGACACGGCCATCAACATCCGCGCTTGGATCGGACAGGACAAGGTGAATTAGGAGGAGGAGACCATGACATCATTTTTCAGAAAACGGGCAATCCGTTATCCGCTGGCAGCCATCTCACTCCTCGGCATCGTGGCGGCAGTGTTCCTGTTCCTGTTCAACTTCTGGGTCGGGCTGATCTATGCCGTGCTGTTTTTCGCGCTGATCGGCTCGATGTGGAAAGTGGAAGAACAGACGTATGTCGATACCGAAAAGCATATCGAAACGATGTCGTACCGTATGAAGAAAGTGGGCGAAGAAGCCTTGCTGGAACTGCCGATAGGCATCATCCTGCTGAACGAAAAGCAGTTCATCGAATGGGCGAACCCGTATGCGGCGCACATTTTCGGTGAGGAGTCGCTCATCGGTGAAGAACTGTTCGAGCTGTCGGAGCAGTTCCGCCCGCTCCTGAAAGACGAACTGCCTGAAGATTTGCTGCTGACGGTAGGGGAGCGGTCGTTCCGGCTCAATTACAAAGCCGAAGACCGTCTGATCTACCTGTTCGACGTGACAAAGAAACGTCAGATCGAGTCGCTGTATTATGCAGACCGTACCGTGATCGGCATCCTGCTTGTCGACAATTATGATGAACTGGCACAGACGATGGACGACCAAACACGCAGCCAGCTGAACTCGCTCGTCACCTCGCTCATCAACAGCTGGGGGGCGGACAACGGCATTTTCGTCAAACGGGTGGCGTCCGACCGGTTCCTCGCTGTGTTCAACGAATCGATGCTGAACGAATTGGAAAAAAACAAATTTGCGATTTTGGATGATATCCGGGAAAAAACCGCGAAACAGAGCAATGGCCTGACGCTCAGTATCGGGGTAGGAGCGGGTTCGCCGTCTCTCATTGAACTTGGGGAACTCGCCCAATCCAGTTTGGACTTGGTTCTCGGACGCGGCGGCGATCAGGTCGCTATCAAGCGTTCGGACGGTAAGCTGAAGTTTTTCGGCGGGAAGACCAACCCTGTCGAAAAGCGGACACGAGTCCGTGCACGGGTCATTTCCCACGCACTGCGTGACCTGATCCAGGGCAGTGACAGGATCTTTGTCATGGGTCACAAAATGCCTGACATGGATGCGATCGGTGCTGCAATCGGCGTCCGGAAGATGGCCCGCATGAATAATGTGGAAGGCTATGTCGTCGTGAACTTCGACGAACTGGACGGGAGCGTTAACCGGCTGATCCAGGAGATCGAACAGGATCCCGAATTGTACGAGCACTTCATCCACCCAGACGAGGCGATTTCGAAGATGACCGGCAGATCACTTGTCGTCATCGTGGATACCCACAAACCGAGCATGGTCATCGACGAACGGGTCATCGAAAAAGCGGAAAAGCTTGTCGTCATCGACCACCACAGGCGTGGGGAGGAGTTCGTCCAGAATACGATGCTCGTGTATATGGAGCCATATGCGTCGTCAACTGCGGAACTGGTGACGGAGCTGATCGAGTATCAGCCGAAGAATGAGAAACTGACGATGCTGGAGTCAACTGCCATGCTGGCCGGTATCGTCGTCGATACGAAGAGCTTTACGCTCCGTACCGGTTCCCGCACATTCGAAGCCGCCTCCTACCTGCGGACGAACGGAGCGGATACCGTACTCGTACAGCGGCTGCTGAAGGAGAATATTGATACGTATATCGAACGATCCAGGTTGATTGAGACCGTAGAGATCATGGACGGCGGTGTCGCAGTCGCCAAAGGGAAGAACGGGCAGCCGTACAATTCGGTGCTCATCGCTCAGACAGCTGATATTCTGCTGACGATGCAGGGGGTGTCTGCGTCGTTCGTCATTGCGCCGCGTTCTGATGGTAAGATCGGCATCAGCGCCCGTTCGCTCGGCGAACTGAACGTTCAGCGGGTGATGGAACAGCTCGGCGGCGGCGGTCACTTGACCAATGCCGCGACACAGCTCGCTGTCGACACGGTTGAAGAGGCGGAAGCCCAGTTGAAGCAAGTGATTTTGGATGACCAAGAAAGGGGAGACTGATCATGAAAGTGATTTTTCTGCAAGATGTAAAAGGCAAAGGAAAAAAAGGGGACGTCAAGGAAGTATCGATCGGGTACGCACAGAACTTCCTTCTGAAGAACAAGATGGCAGTCGAGGCAACGGCTGCTGAGCTCAGCAAACTCGAAGGCCAGAAGAACCGCCAGGCTAAAGACGCTGCCGAGGAACTGGCAGAAGCGGAAAAGCTGAAAGAGACGATTGAACAGCTGACAGTCGAACTGAAAGCGAAGTCCGGGGAAGACGGCCGCCTGTTCGGCTCGGTCACCTCAAAACAGATCGCTTCTGCGCTTGAGAAACAGCACAGCATTAAGATCGACAAACGTAAAATGGAACTGCCGGATGCCATCCGGGCGCTCGGCTATACAAATGTGCCTGTGAAACTGCATCATGACGTGAATGCTGTTTTGAAAGTCCATGTAACGGAAGAATGATAAGGAGATAGGCTGATGGATCAAATGATGGATCGTATCCCGCCGCACAATAACGAAGCCGAGCAGTCAGTCATCGGCGCCATCTTCCTCGAGCCGCAGGCGCTCATCACGGCGGCTGAGATCCTGATGGATGAAGACTTCTACCGGACGGCGCATCAGCGGATCTTCACGACGATGCTGAGCCTGAGTGACAAAGGACAGGCGATCGATGTGGTGACGGTCACAGAAGAACTGTCGGCCAAGAAGGAACTGGAGGACGTCGGCGGGATATCGTATTTGACGGAAATCGCGAATTCGGTCCCGACGGCTGCCAACATTGAACATTACGCCCGGATCGTCGAAGAGAAAGCACTGCTCCGCCGTCTGATCCGTGTCGCCACGACGATCGTGGAAGACGGCTACACCCGTGAAGACGAGGTGGAGGAACTGCTGTCGGAAGCGGAAAAGAAAATGATGGAAGTGGCCAACCGCAAAAACGCAGGTGACTTCCGGCACATTAAAGACGTACTGGTCGACACGTATGACAACATCGAAATCCTGCATACCCGCAAAGGGGATATCACCGGGGTGCCGACCGGTTTCCGCGACCTCGACCAGATCACGGCGGGCTTCCAGCGCAACGACCTGATCATCGTGGCCGCCCGTCCTTCCGTCGGGAAGACGGCGTTCGCCCTTAATGTCGCCCAAAATGTCGCGACGAAGACGGACGAGAACGTTGCGATTTTCAGTCTCGAGATGGGGGCCGAGCAGCTTGTCATGCGGATGCTGTGCGCAGAAGGCAACATCGACGCTTCCGTTCTCCGGACCGGGAACTTGGAAGCGGAGGACTGGCGCAAGCTGACGATGGCGATGGGCAGCCTGTCGAATGCCGGAATCTTCATCGACGACTCCCCCGGTATCCGGATCAACGAAATCCGCTCGAAATGCCGGCGGCTCCAGCAGGAACACGGCCTCGGCATGATTATGATCGACTACTTGCAGCTCATCATGGGCAGCGGACGCTCCGGCGAAAACCGCCAGCAGGAAGTATCGGAAATTTCCCGGTCGCTGAAAGCGTTGGCGCGGGAACTGAAAGTGCCTGTCATTGCACTGTCCCAGCTGTCACGGGGCGTTGAACAGCGTCAGGATAAGCGGCCGATGATGTCCGACTTGCGGGAATCAGGCAGTATCGAGCAGGATGCCGATATCGTCTCCTTTCTCTATCGGGAAGATTACTACGACAAAGAGACAGAGAACCAGAATATGATCGAGATCATCATCGCCAAGCAGCGGAATGGTCCGACCGGCACGGTGACTCTGGCATTTGCAAAAGAATATAACAAGTTTTTGAATATTGATTGGTCGCAGCATGATTCATTTGGTGCGTAAACACGAATGTAAGAGAATAGCAGTTCTCTAACGTTCGTGTTTTTTCTTGACGCGGGAAGCGGAACTTGATACAATGAAAGCTGTTTGAATGAGGATGCAGACGCATCCAGCGGAGGTGCTTTAGAATGCCATCAGTAGTTGTTGTCGGAACACAGTGGGGAGACGAAGGGAAAGGGAAGATCACCGATTTCCTTTCAGAGAACGCAGAAGTCATCGCACGTTACCAAGGCGGAAATAACGCCGGTCACACGATCATCTTCGGCGGGGAAACATACAAACTTCACCTTGTGCCATCCGGCATTTTTTATAAAGAGAAGACATCAGTCATCGGAAACGGGATGGTTGTCGATCCGAAAGCGCTCGTCAGTGAATTGAAAGGCCTTCAGGACCGCGGTGTCAACACGGACAACCTGCGCATCTCGAACCGTGCGCACGTCATCCTGCCGTACCACTTGAAGCAGGATCTCGTGGAAGAAGAGAGCCGCGGGGAGAACAAGATCGGCACGACCGGCAAAGGGATCGGGCCGGCCTACATGGACAAAGCGGCACGTGTCGGCATCCGTATGGCGGATCTGCTTGACCACGAAGTATTTGAAGCAAAATTGCGCATGAACCTGCAGGAGAAGAATCGCCTGTTCGAAAAGATGTACGATACGGAAGGCTTCAAACTCGAAGACATTCTGGAAGAGTATTATGGCTATGGCCAGGAACTTGCCAAGTATGTAACCGACACATCGAAAGTACTGAATGATGCATTAGATCAGGCACGCCGTGTCTTGTTCGAAGGCGCACAGGGCGTCATGCTCGATATCGACCAGGGGACATACCCGTTCGTCACGTCATCCAACCCGGTTGCTGGCGGCGTCACAATCGGTTCTGGTGTCGGCCCGACGAAGATTGACCACGTCGTTGGTGTCTGTAAGGCGTATACATCCCGCGTCGGCGACGGTCCGTTCCCGACCGAACTGTTCGACGAAATCGGCGATCAGATCCGCACGGTCGGCAAAGAGTTCGGCACGACGACAGGCCGTCCGCGCCGCATCGGCTGGTTCGACTCTGTCGTCGTCCGCCACGCACGCCGCGTCAGCGGATTGACGGATCTCTCGGTGAACTCAATTGACGTCCTGACTGGTCTCGACACAGTCAAGATCTGTACAGCGTACGAATACGAAGGGGAAACGATCACAGAGTACCCTGCGAACTTGAGTATGCTCGCGAAGTGCACGCCGATCTACGAAGAAATGCCGGGCTGGTCGGAAGACATCACCAAGTGCAAGTCGCTCGACGAACTGCCTGATAACGCCCGACACTATTTAGAACGCATTTCCCAGCTGACGGACGTGACGATCTCCATGTTCTCCGTCGGTCCTGACCGCACCCAGACAAACGTCATTAAAAGCGTTTGGCGTCCATAATTGGTTTTGAAAACCACCTTTCCGCTTGCTGCTGCAGCCGGCGGAAAGGTGGTTTTTTCCTTGTCCGGAATTTCGACATGATTCGCGGAATATTTCCCGGGAAATAGTAACGGGAGATTCGGCAAACCCTTCTCATAACAGTGTTCAGCAGCTGTATTAGAAAGGATTGGAACGTGCGAAAACCCCTGAAGAATGGTAGAGTGAAAGGATACCAAGTAAATGTGCCGACTCGGCCGGAAAGGGTAGAACAGATGCAAAACAAAACAATCCTCGTCGTCGATGACGAGAAACCGATTGCGGATATATTGGAATTTAACCTGAAAAAAGAAGGGTTCACGGTCTTCACAGCCTATGATGGAGAAGAGGCATTGGAGAAGGTGGAGGAAGTGCAGCCGGATATCATGCTTCTCGATATCATGCTGCCGAAACAGGACGGCATGGAAGTGTGCCGGGAAGTACGGAAGAAGTATGATTTCCCAATCATCATGCTGACAGCGAAGGACTCGGAGATCGACAAAGTGCTCGGCCTCGAGCTCGGCGCTGATGACTACGTGACGAAACCGTTCGGGACACGTGAACTGATCGCCCGGGTGAAAGCGAACTTGCGCCGCCATCAGAAGACAGCGGCTGACGAAGCGGAAGAAACGACGAACGACATCGCCGTCGGCAGCCTGGTCATCCAGCCGGACGCTTACCTGGCCCAGAAACGCGGCGAAACGATCGAACTGACGCACCGCGAATTTGAACTGCTCCATTACCTGGCCAACCATATCGGACAAGTCATGACACGTGAACACTTGCTGCAGACTGTCTGGGGCTACGACTATTTCGGCGATGTCCGGACTGTCGATGTTACCATCCGCAGACTGCGGGAGAAGATCGAAGACACGCCGAGCCATCCGACATGGATCGTGACGCGCCGGGGTGTCGGTTATTACTTGCGTGACCCAGAACAGGAGTAACCAATGAGAAAAGTAGGGTTCTTCAACTCCATACACGTCAAGTTCGTGCTGATCTATGTCATGCTCATCCTGCTGGCGCTGCAGATCATCGGCCTGAACTTTTCCAAGGGACTTGAACAGACGCTGAAAAAGAACTTCACCACGTCCATCGAGGACCGCATCAATCTCGTCGAGTTCAGTGTGCGTGAAGAGATGTTGAAAGAAAGGCCATCGGACGATCCGTCACTCGAGTCGAGTCTGCGGACCGTCCTTACTGGGTTCAGTTCGGAAGACATCAACGAAGTGCTCGTCATTGACTCTAAATACCGGATTTTAGCGTCATCCGTCCTGGATCATCAGAAGACATTGGTCGGGCGTAAATCGACGGAAGACATCGTCAAACGGGCGGTCATTTCGGAAACCGCTTCCCCGCAAGTGATCAAGTACAACAAAAAGACGAACAGCCGGGTGCTCATCCGCGCTTTCCCGATCATGAACGGCAGTGAAGTCATCGGAGCCCTCTACGTCGAGTCCAATATCGAGAAAGTGTTCAAGCAGATCGATCAAATCAACCGCATCCTTGCGGGCAGCGCCGCCGTCTCCCTGACGATCACCATCATCATCGGGATTTTCATCGCCCAGACGTTCACACGGCCGATCTCGGACATGAGACGTCAGGCACAGGCAATGGCCAAAGGGAACTTCTCCCGGAAAGTCCGGGTGTACGGCAACGACGAGATGGGGCAGCTCGCAATAGCCTTCAACCATCTGACGAACCAACTGCTCGAGTCCCAATCGACAACAGAAGCCGAACGGCGGAAGCTCGCCTCGGTACTTGAAAACATGACGGACGGCGTCATCTCGACGGACCGGAAAGGGCGCGTCAGCCTTATTAACGACTCTGCACTCAACATGCTCGGCATGACAAGCGACCTTGTGCTCAACCGGCCGATTACAAATCTGCTCGGCATCGAGAAGGAGTATTCGTTTGAAGATCTGATCGAGATGAGGGAATCCATCCCGCTCGACTTCAGTACCGAGACCGAACCGTCGATTTTGCGAGCAACATTCTCGGTCACGCAGCGGGAGACCGGCTTTGTCAACGGACTGATCATCGTGCTGCACGATAATACCGAGCAGGAGAAGATCGACATGGAGCGCCGCGAATTCGTTTCGAACGTATCCCACGAGCTCCGGACACCGCTGACAACGATGCGGAGCTACCTCGAAGCCCTGGCGGACGGCGCATGGAAAAACGAAGACATCGCGCCTGCTTTCCTGAACGTCACCCAGACGGAGACCGAGCGGATGATCCGCCTCGTCAACGATTTGCTGAAGCTTTCCCGCATGGACAGCAATGAGTACGAACTGAATACGGAGTGGGTCGATTTCAGCACGTTCTTCAATTCGATCATCGACCGCTTCGAATTCTCAAAATCCGAAGACGTCAGCTTCCGCCGGATCATCCCGCCGGAGGACCTGTTCGTCGAAATCGACACGGACAAACTGACACAAGTCATCGACAACATCATTTCGAATGCCCTGAAGTACTCGCCGGACGGGGGGATCGTCCGCTTCCATGTCGCAGTGCTCGAGAATTCCATCCGCGTCAGTATCTCCGACGAAGGTCTCGGCATCCCGCCGTCGAACGTCAACCGCATTTTCGACCGGTTCTATCGGGCGGACAAAGCACGGTCCCGCGCAATGGGCGGAACAGGTCTCGGTCTCGCCATCGCCAAAGAGATGATCAACGCCCATGGCGGCAGAATCTGGGCGCACAGTGTTGAAGGGGAAGGGACAACGATCTTCTTCACCCTGCCATACGAACAGCATGAAGAGGGGGAATGGGATGTATGAGACATATCGAAACCATTAAATCCGTCGTCCTTTTCCTGCTTGTCATGCTCAGTATCACGTTCACATTCTCCATATGGACCTATGCGCCGAAGTTCGAAACGATCGATCCGAACCAAGCTGTCGACGGTGCCGTGACCGACGTAACCTACAAGAAACCGATCGCCGACATCGTTCTCCCTTATAAGTGGGTGTTCAAGCAGGACGCAGACGAGCTGTATGGCACGACAGATCCGATGGACATTAAACCGGTGCTTGCCGAAATGGCGCGCTGGAAAGTGTCCGGCCTGACAGCGGTGAATCAGCAGTTGACACCCGACGAGCTGAACAGTCTGCTGAGCCGCCAGAACCAATACACCCTCTACTATCCGGGGGAAGTACCGATCGGCGCGTATAAAGACGTCTGGGAAATTGAAGATAAAAGTATTCCGGACATGCTCTTCGACCGGCTTATCGTCAACTGGAACCCGCAGGACAGCCTGCCGGAAGTCCACTTTGTCAGCACGGTCAGGAAAACGCACTACAAAGCGAAAGTGAAGATGGACGATACCCAGCAATTCCAGAAATCCGTGCTCACAAAAGGGCAGAAACTTGCCCGGTATAAAGAAATCCCTGTCAGCGCCGGCCGGGTGCTGACGGTCGCGGACGAACCGGTTGAACTGACCCACTCAACCTATATTGTCGAGGAAATCAACCCGACCCTGTTCAAGGAAGCTCTGTTCAATGATCCGAATGCGGTGCGCCGTAATCTCGTAGGAACGAATTCCGAAGAATATGGCGACGACCACGCGCTCATGAACGTCAATACGAAGACAAAAGTGCTGAAGTTCGTGTATCCTCCGGAGAGTCTTGAAACAGCGGACCCCTCGGACCTGATGACGACTGCCATCGAGTTCGTCAACGACCATAGTGGATGGACGGACGATTACCAGTATTCATACATGAAACCGGAGAGCCGCACGATCCGGTTCCAGCTGCACGACAACGGACTGCCGGTATTCAGTGACATCCCGAACGAGACGGAAATCACAGAAAAACTCGGGGACAGCCGGGTCTTCCAATACAGCCGTCCTTACTACACCCTGAATGCGCCCATCAAGACCTACAGCAAAACACTCCCGCCTGCGACAGAAGTGGCCAATGCGCTCCTGGAAACGGCTGAAGTCGATACCGCCTCCCTGGAGGAGATCAAACCCGGTTACCTGCTGCTGCACGATACAGAAGCGGGTGTCATGAAGCTTGAACCGTACTGGTTCTATTCAGTGAAAGGAAGCTGGGAAGTTTTCAATGAAGACCAGCTGAGAAAAGGAGGCGGCCTTCATGGATTGGAGTAAAACCAAGACGATCTTCATCATCGTCTTTTCTATTCTGAATGTCTTCCTGTACTCGCTTTATCTCAATCGGAATGCAGACATCCAGAACGTGGAGGTGCTCGGGAAAGCATCGATGGAGGATGTTCTGCAGCAGGAGGACATCACCTACAAACTGCCGCCGTTCATCGACAAAGAAGCATCGTTCGTCTCTGCGGACATCGTGGATTTCAACAAGGAATCACTGAAGGACCTGAAAGGGCAAAAGACGTTCATCTCCGGTGATAACGTCCTCACTTCGACGCTCACCGACAAAGTGACGTTGGACGAAGTGAAAAAGGATGATTTCAAGTCATTCCTCTCTCAATACGTCCTGAACGGCGCCGAATATGTCCTGTGGGAAGTGGACGACGAAGAACGGACAGCGGTCTTTTTCCAGCAGTTCGACGGCCGGCCGATCTACTACAGTCCGAGTGCCATGCTGACAGTGACGTGGAATGACCGCGACGAAATTCGCCATTACGACCAGCGGATGCTGAAAGACTTTTCGAACTTCAACAAGAAGGACCTGCTGTCTCCGCTCGACATCATCGGCTCCCTCGCCTCCCGCGGTCTGCTGAAAGCGGGTTCGGAAGTGACGGACGTCAAAATGGGCTACTCGACGCTCGTCCGTCTGACCGAAACCCAAGTATTTGCACCGACATGGGACGTTCAAGTAAAATTGAAAGATGGGGAAACGGAGCATCACTTCCTCAATGCCAATGAAGGAAAAGTCATCGAGTTCCAGCTCGACAGCGAAGTTCCGGAAAACGAAGAGGAATCGGAATAAGGAACTCGCAGAAGGAGTCCTAACCATGCGATTCAGTATACTTGCCAGTGGCAGCACTGGGAATTCAATTTATATCGAAAATGACACAGGTGCGTATTTGGTGGATGCCGGATTCACGGCAAAACGGATCGAAGCCCAGCTCGCGAAGATCGGCCGTTCCATGAAAAACGTCAATGCCATTTTCGTCACTCACGAACATAGCGACCACATCAAAGGCGTCGGCGTCCTTGCAAGAAAGCACGGCATTCCGATCTACGCCAATGAAAAGACGTGGCAGGCGATGGACAACCTCGTCGGCGACATCGCACTTGACCAGCGGCACCACTTCGACATGGAAACAGTGAAATCGTTCGGTTCGCTGTCCGTCGAGTCGTTCGCCGTCTCACACGACGCCGCAGACCCGATGTTCTACGTATTCCACGAAGCGGACCGGAAACTTGCAATCATTACGGACACTGGGTACGTCAGCGACCGCATGAAAGGCATCATCAAGAGCGCCGACTCATTCGTATTCGAATCGAATCACGACGTCGGCATGCTGCAGATGGGCCGCTATCCATGGAACGTCAAACGCCGAATCCTGAGCGACGTCGGCCACGTCTCAAACGAAGATGCCGCCATCGCCATGAGCGACGTCATAAGCCAGAAAGAGACACAGATCTACCTGTCCCACCTGAGCCGTGACAACAACATGAAAGACCTCGCCCGTATGAGCGTGGAACAGACCCTGCAGACATGCGGCGTCACTGTTGGCGAGTTCGTCCACCTGCACGACACGGACGCCGAGAACCCGACCGACCTGATCACCGTATGACCGAAGCCTCCCCAGCGCTGAACGCTGCGGGAGGCTTTTTTGGTGTGGCGGGCTAAGCGCTCGATACCGCGGCTTAACCGCTCGATTACGCCGGCAACCGCTCAATTATGGCGGCAACCCGCTCGTTTCGCACGGCAACCCGCTCTTTACTGCGTGCGATCCGCTCGTTTCGCCCCGCAACCCGCTCGTTTCGCCTTGCAACTCGCTCGTTTTAGCGAGTTACCCGCTCATTTCCGCGGCACTCTCCCTGTCGTCAGCCATCTCCCCCTCGCGCCAAATAGCACTTGACCAATCAAAACCAGGATTGAATGGTGGGCTGCGCCTTTTCTGTGGGAGTGTGCATGGTGTATGGGGTGTATCAGGCATCCATTCGAGGCAGCGCTCAAGCAAGTGGAGAAGTGATCAAGTACTGGGGAGTAGCGCTCAAGCAATGGCAGGAACGCTCAAGCAACTAGTCAAGCGCTCAAGCACGGAGGAGAAACGCTCAAGCGGCACCCACACCAAGGAACGATCTGCCGCGATATGTCGTCCAAATTACGGACACCCCAATTTCTACATTAAAAACAGCAAATTGGGGTACAGTGTAAGGAGACAACTGAATCGAAAGGACGAGAGCCATGGATGACTACAATCGAGATCGTGAAGAAGAACGGCTGCAGCCCGGCGACCCGCTCCACAGCCGCCCGGAGGAAGGCGATCCCCGGCCAACTGAGCAAGACGCAGCTATGTATTCCAGGCAGACACCTCCCCCAGGACCGCCGAAGCGAAGAGGCGGATTTTGGCCTGCACTTTTCGGAGCCATACTTGGCGGCCTGCTCGTCTGGCTGCTGATGTCCACCCTCAGCGGCCCGAAAGATGACACCGCATCCACCGGCACGGGAACCGTGAAAGACACACACGGTAAAACCGAACAAGTCAGCGTCACTGTCGACAGCGACCTGACAAAAGTGGTGGAAAAGTCGACAGACACCGTCGTCGGTATCACGAATCTTCAGCGCGGCCAGGATTTCTGGTCCCAGTCGGACACACCGCAGGCAATCGGCAGCGGCTCAGGTGTGCTGTATAAGAAGGAAAACGGCAAAGCGTACATCGTTACGAACCACCACGTCGTCGAAGATGCAGAAGCTCTGGAAGTTACACTTGACGACGGAACCAAAATGGAAGGCAAATTGGTCGGCAGTGACGTATGGACAGACTTGGCCGTCGTTGAAGTCGATGGCAAAAACATCAAGTCCACCATCGAGTTCGGAGATTCCGATGCACTGAAACGCGGTGAAACGGTCATCGCGATCGGCAACCCGCTCGGACTCGGTTTTTCCGGTTCCGTCACTGTCGGCGTCGTCTCCGGGAAGGACCGCTCCATCCCGATCGACATTAACAAAGACGGCAGCGTCGACTGGCAGGCGGACGTCCTGCAGACCGATGCGGCCATCAACCCCGGCAACTCCGGCGGCGCGCTTATCAATATGGCAGGCCAGCTCGTCGGCATCAACTCGATGAAAATCACGGAAGAAACTGTGGAAGGCATCGGACTCGCCATCCCGATCAACCTTGCACTGCCTGTCATCGAACAGCTGGAACAGACAGGCGAAGTGAACCGTCCGACCATGGGTGTCTCGCTCATCGACCTGCGCAACATTCCGGTCCAGCAGCAGAACATCCTGAAATTGCCGGATGACGTGAAAGATGGCGTCATCGTCACCGAAGTATTCCGCAATACCCCAGCACAGACCGCAGGCGTTCAAAAGTATGATACAATTGTGGAAATGGACGGGAAACCGATCGCCGACATGGTATCGCTGCGCAAACACTTGTACAACGAAAAGAAAGTCGGCGACAAAATGACCATGAAAGTGTATCGCGATGGCAAGCCTGTAACAATCGACATGGTGTTGAAAGACGGAAACTCCTTCTAATACACATGTGTATAACAGCAGCCATTTAGTTATCCACAGCAGGCACGATAGCAGCGAAACCGCTATTGTGCCTGCTTTTTTCATCGACAATTTTAACTTTGTGGATAAAACAGAAAATTTGTGTATAACTCTGTGGGGAAATATAAATGAAAACGAGGTGAAATAAATGAAGATTTACAGCTGCGAAACCCATATAAACCGGGCACTTGACGAATTAGTCGCAAAAGAGGAAACGTTTCCAAACATGGAACCTGTCAAAAATGACATCAAGTTATCCACAACGTGCGATTATTGTGAGCAGGTACCAATGTATGTTGTGACGAACGTACAATCGGACACAACATCTAGCTGACTATGTGGATATGTGCATAACTTTTGTGTATAACTTTTCAAAAAAGGTGGACAACGCTGTGAATATTACAATTGTAACAGTCGGAAAACTGAAAGAGAAATACTTGAAGATGGGCATCGAGGAATACACGAAACGCCTTGGTGCCTACGCAAAAATCGACTTGATCGAGGTGGCGGATGAAAAAGCGCCGGAGCAGCTGAGCGACGCCGACATGGAAATCGTCAAGAAAAAAGAGGGGGACCGCATCCTCGCCAAAATCTCCCCCGACGCCCACGTCATCGCCCTGGCCATCGAAGGCAAGCAAAAAACCTCCGAACAGCTCGCCGACACCCTCCAAAACCTCATGACGTACGGCAAAAGCAAAATCACCTTTGTTATTGGCGGTTCTCTTGGCCTGCATGCCGATGTATACAAGCGTGCGGATGAACTGCTGTCGTTCTCGAAGATGACCTTCCCACATCAGCTGATGAAGCTGATTTTGCTGGAGCAGGTGTATCGGGGATTCCGGATTATGCGGGGGGAACCGTATCATAAGTAAATGAGGTTTTATTCGTCTAAAGATAAAAAACCAAAGATATAGAGTAAACTGTACCCTTTGTCAAGGACATCAAAAAAAGACTAAGCAATCGAAAGCAGATGATCCCTGTACTCCACAGGGGTCATCTTATTTAAATTCCATTGACATCTGAAACGGTTATAATACGTCATGTAGTTCTTAATCTCTTTCTTCAATTCTTCCAATGTAGCGCAAGGCTTGATGAAAGCTTCATCTTTAAAATGTCCAAAGAAAGACTCCTGCGGAGCATTATCCCAACAGTTGCCCCTTCTGGACATGGACTGACCCAGTTTGCATTTCTTCACTAACTTTTGATAAACAGGACTTGTATAGTGGCTGCCCTGATCAGAGTGAATGAATGCACCGTCTGCCAGGCGCACTTTTCGGTTTCTCTTCAACTTATTGACGGTATTCAATGCAATGTCCAGAGTGATACGGTCAGACACATGAAAGGATAATATTTCATTAGTGGATGCATCCTTAATAGTCGAAAGATACGCTTTCTGTCCTTTTCAGTAATATGGATTGTCAACACTTTCTCAAACAAGTTTTATAAGGTCCCTAGTCGATACTCAATAGGTGTTTGGTAATTCAACGTTCCATAGATTCGGATACGGTTAAACCAATTCACATAATCCTGTAGCTCACGCTCTAATTGCTCAAGGGAAGTAAAGGTCATCTGCTTGATCAACTCAGTTTTCACCACCTTAAACATGGCTTCTGCGACCGCGTTGTCGTATGGACATCCTTTCATACTGAGGGACCGTCCAATGCCAAAAGCTTCTAACGCTTCGTCAATTAGTTGATTTTTAAATTCACTTCCGCGATCTGTATGGAATAATTGAATACACTCCAAGCTTCGCTCTATGCTGCACAACGCCTTGTAGACAAGCTGAGCCGTCTTGTGAGGACCCGCGCTATACCCAATGATTTCTCGGTTGAAGAGAACGACAAATAAGCACACGTAATTCCATTGCCCGTCCATACGGACGTACGTGAGGTCACTGACCACCGTGGCGAGTTCCTCCTGGCCATCGAAATTCCGGGCCAGTACATTTTTAACGGGCTCCTCATTTACTTTTGACTTGAACGGCTTGTATTGAGCGACAGTATAGTTGGAGACAAGGCCTTCCTGCCTCATGACACGGCTGATCCGCCATCTGGAAACCCTCTTGCTTGCTTTCATGAGCACCTTTTTGATTTTTCGTGTTCTGTAGTTGTTTCGACTCTGCTTGAAGATCTTCTTGATTTCTTTTGTTAACGCTTCGTCGTTCGGCCGGAGAACCGGTTTATAGTAGAAGGTGCTTCGTGGGATTCCGAGGACGTCGCACATTGCTGATACCAAGTATTTGTGACGGTTAGCCTCGATCACATTTACTTTCGTCCCATGAGCAGTGCGGCTTGCTTTAAAATATCGTTCTCCATCAAGAGTCGCTGGTTTTCTTTTCTCAGTTTGATTAATTCATTCTCTTCCTCGATTCGCTGATCTTTCTCCTGGAAGGATCCCGTCGCTCGATGACGTCTCACCCAGTTATCAAAAGTGGTCGATGTCAGGTCGTACTCCCGGATGATATCTGTACGCGGTTTACCGTTTTCGTAGAGCTGGACAATCTGCTTTTTAAACTCCGTGGTATACGTCCGTCTCGCTCGTTTTTCGGTCATGTAGGGTCTCCTCATTTCTTTTGTCGTATTCTACAAGACCCTATCTTTATTGTCCAACTAAGTGTAGCCTATCCAGTCTTCTGTTATTATAGACACAAGATTACTTATTTATGAGGAGTGTAATAATGGTAGTAGTAGACATAAAAATGGATTTCTTTAAGCATGATGCTCAAGCGGGTGGTTTTTTTCCAGATACCCATGCAAATCCAGGCTTTAGCATAGAAAAGTTTCTAGGTGATACAGGACAAAACTACTTAATTGAGGGTATTAGAGGAACGGGTAAGACGCATATCCTAAAAATGATTAATGAGACATGTTTAGGCAACTTCCAACAGAAAAGAGTCTTACCTGTATATGTTTCTTTGGCTAGTGTTCATCAGTGGGTTGAAGAGGATGTCAAACTATTTAGAATCCATCTCTATGCTAATATTGTTACTCAAATCATCAAAACTATTGAAAAAAACAAAGAGCAAATACAACTTGCAGGCAATAGTGAATTTCAAAAATCGGTAAAAAAAATAGCTCAAATGTTTAGATTAAATAGTGAAGAAAATATTGATAGATTAATTCAACGTATTAAAGAACTAAATGAACAGTTATTATCGGAGTTAAATTATAATCCTGAAACCATCAAGTCTGTATTTGGTTCACAAACTGAGGCGACAGCCAATGGAACAGCTTCATTAAATGTACCAAATTTAGCTTCTGTTAAATCGACTTCAGGTTTTTCCTATAGTGAAACAGAACAACAAGAGCTCTTGTATGTAGGTAATAGTTTATCTCATAGCAATGCAGCAAACTTTTTAGTTAATTTTATTTTAGAGATGAAAAATATTTTAAATCATAGCTATACTTATTTACTAATCGATGAATGTTCGGAGGTTAGTGAACAAGCTCAGATAGAGGTATTTAGATTATTAAAACTTGTTAGAGGTGCATTAACTAATGATATTCATGAAAATGCTGCTTATTTTTGTGCATCAGTTTATCCCACACCAATAACGTATTACCCTTCTAAAAACTTTGGGGATTCCTTTAATTTTGATGCTGGACATGACGCAATTATGGAATATGTTTCATTAGATGAACTATCAGATGATTACTTAGACTTTTATAAGAATTTGACGAACAATAGGGTTCGAGAATTGTTAAATGAACAAGGCTACAACACTTATTTAGACATCATGGAAACTGAGAAGTGTTTAGTTCTGGCTGCTTATTTTTCGAATGGTAATGTGAGAAGGTACATTGAAATACTGAAACACGCTTACGATAACTTAATACAGAGAATTGGTCATAAACAGTCAGAAACGGAATTGGAAAAAATCAATTCTAAGGATATAGAAGAAGCCTTAAGTTCAATTGTACCTAATCAGATATTGGCTCCTAACAAATTGAAGCCAGAGGACTTTCATATATTGGACAATCTGGTGACAAAAATGAATAAAAGAAATAAAAAAGTTGAAACCGAAAATAAAGCTAAGTTAGACAGGAACAAATTACCGTCCAATGTTTATTTTACAGTATCTAGGTCACAGGCGTTGAAATTCGGTAATTTATTTATGCAGGGTGTTATTCATGATAAAGGTAAAACAAGGGTGAAAAAATATTTTAAAGAGGACGGTATGAGGGGGCCATTACTAATGTTAGATTTGGCTGTAGCTTTTCATGAAGGAGCGATTAATAAAGGTAGAGCATCAGAAATATTTACCAAAGACTTAGTTAAAAATGCAAAAAGCGGCTATCTATGGTGCCAAGATATTTCCTTTGACTAAGTTGTTCAAGGAATAAAACCTCATTTAGATGTCGCAAGGTGAGCCGTACCATAAGTAAATGAGGTTTTGGACGTTTGGATTCGCTAAAAACGTTTCTAAATCTTGTTATTTCGGTTGAATACATTGACAATGAGGTCAGTGCGCTTATTAGCTGGATTTTCTTTGTCTTTTTTTTTCAAAGCTTTATAATGGTGAAAGATGAATTTTAGCTAGGATTTTCTCTTAAGGCGATTTTATGTATGGGATTAAGAGAATCTCGAAGCATAGAAGGCGGGACTGAAATTAATGAAAAAAATTGGATTTGATTCGGAGAAATATTTGCAAGAACAATCAGCCTACATCCTAGAACGGGTGCAGCAGTACGATAAACTTTACTTGGAATTTGGCGGAAAATTGATAGGCGACAAACATGCCAAGCGTGTCTTGCCTGGATTTGATGAAGACGCCAAAATTAAACTACTGCATACACTAAAAGAAAATGCGGAAATCATCATCTGTGTGTACGCTGGAGACATCGAACGAAATAAAGTCCGTGAAGATTACGGCATCACTTATGACCAAGATGTCTTGCGCTTAATAGATGAATACCGGGCATATGGCATTTCTGTCAACAGTGTCTTGATCACTCGTTATCAAGGGCAGCCAACAGTCAAAGTGTTTATGACAAAGCTTGAAAGAAGCGGAATCAGCGTCTGTATTCACCGCGAAATTGAAGGGTATCCGACCAACGTGGACGCGGTCCTTGGGGAAGAAGGATTTGCGACGAATCCTTATATTAAAACGACAAAGCCCATCGTGGTAGTAACGGCCCCTGGCCCGGGCAGCGGAAAGCTTGCCACCTGCCTTAACCAAATGTACCACGAGAATAAACTGGGGAATGAAGTCGGGTATGCCAAGTTTGAGACGTTTCCAGTTTGGAACTTGCCGTTAAAGCATCCCGTAAACATCGCCTATGAAGCGGCTACCGTCGATTTAAAAGACGTAAATATGATAGATAATTACCACTATGAAGCATATGGAAAAGTAGCGGTCAATTACAATCGTGATATTGAGACGTTTCCTGTCATCAAACGGATCATCGAAAGGATTACCGGCAAAGCGTCTGTTTACAACTCACCGACTGATATGGGGGTTAATCGCCTGAAATCGGGCATCACCGATGATAGCGTTGTCCAAGAAGCTGCCAAGCAGGAAATCATTCGGCGCAGTTTCGTCGTTGAGAACGATTATAAAAAAGGGCTTGCCGATGAAGACAGTGTACGCCACATGCAAGTAATTCTCGAAGAGACCGGTTTAAAGAAAGAGGACCGGGCACCTGTATTGCCGGCCCGTAACTATGCGAAAGCAATCCAAGCGCAACTTGACAGTACGAATTTGCAAGCGGTAATTGCGATGGAACTGCCGAATGGCGAGATGATCACCGGTCGGACGACAACGTTGATGGATGCTTCGGCAGCCGTGATTCTGAATGGCTTGAAGAAATTGACCAATATTTCCGATGAGATCAATTTGTTGTCGCCAATGATTCTGCAAACGATTCAACGCTTGAAAACGGATGACTTGAATAGCCGCATCCCGACACTAAGCGCCAATGAAGTGCTCATTGCACTGGCAATCAGTGCGGTCACCAATCCTGCTTCTGAGCTGGCTTATAAGCAATTGCCAAATTTAAAAGACACTCAAGCGCATTCCACGGTGATAATGAATCGAGAAAACGAACAAACCTTTAAGAAGCTCGGAATCGACATCACCAATGATCCGGTATATCCGACTGAGAACCTATATTACAATTAGATTTTGAAAAACACCTGCCTTTTTCTTCTTACTATAGAAGCCTAAGGCGGGTGTATTTTCATTTATAGCGTTTACTAGAAAGGTGCATGCTTCTTTTTAATGAGAAGACTGCAAGACAGCGATCACGATGTTCGATTCATCTATATTCATCCACCAGAATGGTATCTCTCAATTAATCTGCAAGGTACAGAATTCAGGATCAAAAAATATGTTTGTGTGCTTCGACCAATTTTAGCGTGTCTGTGGATTGAAAAATATAATCGAACACCCCCCATTTGCTTTCAAGAATTGATGGAAGAAATCCTACCAGACGGGGAATTAAAGCAGACAGTTGACCATCTATTCGAAAGAAAGCTGGCAGGAGATGAGTTAGATCTAGAACCTCGCATCCCTGTAACTAATCATTTGGCCTTTTTTAAATCAGCTAAGATTAGAACTTATACAAGCCCGGAAAAATAAAAATTCAAACAAAACCAAACTAACCTGGATCGGTACTCGTCTAATCAAGTGAAAGGGGGCAAAGACATGGATAGCTATTCGATAGATCGAACGGAGACACATACGAACGAAGTAATTATCGATCGGCTGATGACCGATTACGGACAGGAAATCTTACAGCTGGTTATGCAATACGTACATAATCTCTCACTGGCAGAAGATCTGACCCAGGAAATCTTCATGAAATGCTATAAGGCGCTGCCGACGTTTCAATATGACTCTTCCATGAAAACTTGGTTATGGCGGATAGCCATCAACCATTCGAAAGATTATTTGAAAAGCTGGTATGCACGGAATGTGGAGATCACAGGAGAATACGGATTTATTTTAGAGGAGAGCCAGAATAGAGTGGAGCAGCAGGTTCTTCAACAGGAACAGGATGAGGAGTTGTCATTGGCCGTTGGTACGCTGCCGGTGAAGTATCGGGAAGTCATTTACTTCTGTTATTACGAGGATCGGACAATGAAGGAGATATCAGAGGTTTTACAAGTGAAAGAAAGTACTGTCAAGACGAGGCTGCGCCGGGCGAAGCAGTTATTACAAGTACGATTGGAGTGTGGATAGGATGGAAGATCGTTTACGACAATTGAAAAAATCCATGAATCGGACACTGTTTAAACACACTGAATTTACAGAAGCCCATCAGGAAAAAATCCACAAACAGCTACATAAGGAGCACATTATAGAAATCATCCTTTCCCTGCTGACTAACCCAAAGACCGGTATGGAGCTGACCCAGCTGCTTCACGTACGAGGAATCCACATGATTTCAGACAATGAGGGAATGGTGTACACTGCCTTACATGATGCCGAGCAGAGAGGATGGCTAGCTGCAATATGGCGCGATGATCGAAAGTACTATCAACTTACGAAGCTCGGTACGAAGGTATTCTTCCAAGAAACTACACAGGACAAACAACGTACCCAAGGTTTGCTGAGGGAGGCGAGGCCGGATGTCCAGTGAAGAATTTGTGCTGGCAGTCACGCGCTGCATACGCGCCAAAGAGGCACATCAGCAAGTGGCTGAAGAATTAACGAATCATCTGCAGGAATCCAAACAGACCTGGCTGCGCAAAGGATATTCAGAGGAGGAAGCGGAACAGAAAGCGGTGGCTGCTATGGGCTCGGCTTCCCGGCTGGGAAAGAATATGGACAAAATTCATCGGCCGGCCTGGGATTTTTGGCTGATTGGCATCATATCATTGTTGCTGGCTGCAAGCTTCATTCCCATTTTTTTAACCGATTTCCAGCCGCAATTTGGCACAGATCTGACAGGTTACTATGTCCAGCACAGACTCCTGCATATTGTACTTGGTATTGGAATGATTGCAGTTCTTATGTACTTTGACTATAGAAAGTTGCAACGGTTCAGTCTGCTTTTGTATGTAAGTTCTATTCTGCTTCTGCTTTTCCTGTTGTTTACACCAAACACCTTTATCAATGGGCATGCAATATTTCAGTTCGGTCCGCTTCGCCTGCATACTTGGATGGCCCTCCCGTTTCTTGTTGTTTCGCTAGCCGGTTTCCTGTCAGAGCGGACATATAATGGATGGCTGCTAGCTGGATTCATCATCCTGCCAATCGTCTTGTTCACGTTGCTGTCCAACTTATCAGCTCTGATGCTCTATACGGCAGCCGCTGCAGTTTTATTCGGATATAGTTATTTGCCGAGGAAAGTTAAAACAGGTGTATTTGCTGTAACGGGGGGAATTGGGCTTAGTATGGCAGCCTTCGGTGTATATGCCTATCACCGCTTGTTGATGCCTTATCAGACAGAGCGCATTGCTGCTTTTCTGAATCCTGAAGGTTACAGCGATTCGTCAGGATATATGATACTGTTGCTGAAAGATGCGATGGCCGAAGCGGGGCTGTTCGGAGCGAAGATGCCTTCATATATTCCCGAAGCGCACACAGACTACGCATTGGTACAGCTCATCCATTCCTATGGATATGCTGCTGGCATCTTGGTCATTGCACTCCTGTTCGCTGTCACGATTCGGATCGGCTGGATGGCCCTCAACTTACCGCAGTCTTACGGTAAGTTACTCATCCTGGCCTCCGTAACCGTCTACAGCATACAGAGCGTATACTCCATTCTCATGATATTCGGATTTTTGCCGCTGACCGGTATGTCGCTGCCGTTCATTAGTTACGGACTGCTTCCTATGCTTATCCATGCCTTTTTACTAGGTATGGTGCTGAGTGTGTATCGGAGAAAACTATATGTGACAAAACCAATGGCCATGACCTGATTAAGAGACAAACATTCTAAGAGAACGATCAGTTTTGAAGAAAGTAGGGATCCTCATAACCCAATCCATCTGCATCCTCGGCGGCGGCATCAGCGGGCTGACGGCCGGGGCGTTTTTGGCGCAGCACGGGTGCCGGGTGACGGTGCTGGAGAAGGCGGTGACGGTCGGGGATTCCTAGATGCGCAGCTGATGGATGCGGCGCAGACGGACTGCGGGAATGCGGCGCTGCTGCCGTCGAGCCTCGCGCTCGATATATACCGGCGGGGGAGCTATTTCGTCGAGGGCGGTCACGGGCCGGTGTATGTCACGTTCCTGCCGTCCGTTGACGCGCACAACGAACCGGTCGCCGGTGAAGTGATGATGACCTGCTCCATCCATACGGAAACGGACGGATGGGAGCGGCGGCCGAAAGAGACGTACCAGGCGAAGAAGCAGGCCCTCACGGACGCGATGCTCGCTGTGATCAATGACGTCCTGCCGATCCGCCGGTATGTACAGCGGACGGACGCAGGGACGCCGGCGACGTACGAACGGTACATCGGCAAGACGGCCGTCGGCGGGTTCCCGCTGACGGTGCGCAATGCGATCCTCCGTCCGAAAAGTGTCCGTTCGCCATTGCCGGATTTCTATCTGGCAGGGGAGCAGTCCTTCCCCGGGCCGGGCACGCTGTCGTCCGCACTGAGCGGTTACCATGCAGCACGCGCGATCCTCGGCGGGCGTAGTGAATAGGATTAATAATTATCTGTATGTTTATTTTATAAAAACAGCATTTACATCAGTCAAAGGGAGCCTTGTCAGTAGTGAATAAGGCTTCTTTTTCGTTCCTGCTGCTATTCTCTGTATCCTAACTCATCATAAGGATGGTCTCTATACAATTCTCCATTCCGATATCAGGTCCAGCTGTCTGAATTGTTTTACTTCACATTTTGCCGTTGTGTTTGCATGATGGGATGCTATACTGGGGACTATTCAAAATTACATAATATTGACTCATATAATAGCGGGGATATGGCCTGCGAGTTTCTACCAGTTTACCGTAAATGAACTGACTATGAGAAGCAATGGGGTTAGTGGATTATTCTGCTTTCCTTTCCTTTTCGATCATTGGATCGGAGGACTTTGCTCCACTCATAATTGACTGGATGCATTTGTCTTTCGATCTTTTTTGTGCTTTATCCTTATTTTAGCAACATTACATTTATATGACGTATAAAAAATGCTGTATGGCGCAAGCGCGTCTGCCAGCTTTATATAGATAAATTGAATGTGGATGGGGGCAAATGATTTGAAAGATGGAAGGAAATTAGCAGACGGAAGAGGTTTGATGGAGTCAATCTTCCATTTAAATATGCTGGGGACAACGGTCAGGAAGGAAATGGTAGCGGGTCTCACAACGTTTATCTCCATGTCTTACATTCTATTTGTTAATCCTGAAATTTTGGGAGACGCGGGCATGAACAAGGGAGCAGTTTTTACAGCAACAGCGATCACGGCGATTATCGGCTGTCTGCTCATGGCCTTTTTAGCGAACTATCCAATCGCCATTGCCCCTGGGTTGGGAGATAACGCATTCTTTACTTATTCTGTTGTTCTGACGATGGGCATACCGTGGCAAACGGCGTTAGCCGGAGTGGTGGTGGCATCTATTCTCTTTTTTGCCATCTCCTTTATGAAAATCCGGGAAATCGTCATTGACGCCATTCCCCATGAATTGAAACTGGCCATGTCCGCAGGGATCGGAATCTTTATTGCTTTCGTTGGCCTTCAGGGTGGCGGACTCATCGTGAAGGAAGAATCCACATTGGTCACCATTGGCTCATTGACGCACGGCGAAACGTGGCTTTCCATCTTCGGATTTTTTGTCATCATCGTTTTGATTGCCCGTAAAGTAGCGGGTGCTATTTTCATAGGGATGGTGTCGACAGCCCTCTTGGGATTGGTGACCGGGTTGATACCGCTGCCTAGTCAAATTGTCTCTTCTATTCCAAGTTTGAAGCCGACTTTCGGTGTAGGGCTGGCGCATCTTGGAGAAATAAATACCGTTCAGCTTTGGTCTGTTGTCCTCCTCTTCTTCTTCGTAGCCTTCTTTAATACGGCGGGGACGTTGATAGGTCTGGCTGAGCAGGCAGGATTCATGAAAAACAACAAAATGCCGCGTATTGGCAGGGCACTCGGGGCAGATTCAACTGCCATGCTTGCCGGCTCCATTATCGGGACAACCCCTGCTGCCGCCTATGTAGAATCTTCAGCGGGGATTGCTATCGGAGGGCGTTCTGGGTTGACAGCCTTTGTGGTTGCTGTCCTCTTCTTCCTGAGTATGTTCTTTTCCCCATTGTTGACGGTGGTCACGTCGAACGTAACCGCCCCTGTACTAATTGTTGTCGGCATTTTAATGGCACAGCCGTTGAAGGGAATTCAATGGCACAAATTTGAGATTGCGGTTCCTGCATTTTTAATGGTTGTCGGGATGCCATTAACCTTCAACATTTCGTATGGGATTGCCTTCGGGTTTTTGACGTACCCCATTTTGATGATTGCTGCCGGCAGGCGGAAAGAAGTCCATCCGGTCATGTACGTGCTATTCTTCGTCTTTTTACTATTGCTCTACATTTTAAATACGTTGAATTAATAAAGGAAATAACAAAGGAATTCCAAACTGAGGAGAGGTGGCAAACAAGATGAACAAAAGTGAATTGACTCATTTAATCAACGCAGCAGCCGGCCGAGAAGCTGCGGATCTCGTTTTGAAAAACGGGAAGATCGTAGACGTCTACCAGGGAAGGATTCTCGAAGGAGATGTGGCGATCGTCGACGGAAAGATTGCAGCTATTGGAGAAACCTATGACGGTAAAGAAATCGTCGATGTAAAAGGAAAGTATATTTCACCAGGGTTCATCGACCCGCATATCCATGTGGAATCTTCGTACGTAACGCCGGAGGAATTTGGCCGTTTGCTTGTACCCCGCGGGACAACAACGGTCATGGCAGATCCCCATGAGATTGTGAATGTCGCGGGACTCAAAGGGTTGGACTATATGATCGAGGCAGCAAGCCATACGTCACTGGATATCCAATATATGCTCCCTTCTTGTGTCCCGGCCACCGTTATGGAAAATGCAGGTGCTGTGCTTACAGCTTCCGACATGATCGAGCCATTTGAAACAGGGAAAGCGGTCGGACTGGCGGAGTTCATGGATTTCCCGGGAGTGATCGGGGCAAAAGAAGGAGTCATTGATAAGATTTTAGTGGCAAGAAACTCCGGGAAACGGATTGACGGACATTCTCCTATGGTGAGCGGCAAAGAACTGAATGCCTACATTGCTGCCGGCGTGGAAAATGACCATGAATGTTCTACAGTAGAAGAGCTGCACGCACGCCTTTCCCGCGGCATGTATGTCTTTTTGAGAGAAGGGTCCGTGACGCAAAATCTGCGGACATTATTAAAGGGCGTGACAGCGCAAAATGCGCGGCGCTGTGTTCTCTGCGGAGATGACGTGCAAGCCAAAACGATACTGGAAAAAGGACATTTGGATCACGCAATCCGTATATGTGTAGAGGAGCACGTGGACCCCATCCAGGCAATCCAAATGGCCACGATCAATACCGCAGAGTGCTGCCGGTTAAACGACCGTGGCGCCGTCGCCCCCGGATTAAAAGCGGATTTGGTTATTTTTGAGGATCTGGATAACCTCGTGGTTGAACAAACATACATTGGAGGGAAACTTGTCGCAGACCAGGGCAGCTACTTACCCCCATTTACAAGGGCGGACATCTCCTCTGTCCAATCAAGTGTGCATGTCGCCGATTTCTCCAAAGAGAAGTTACAGCTGAAACTGTCTTCAGACAAAGCCAGGGCCATTGGCGTCATTCCAACGGAAGCTCTGACGAACGAAGCGATTGTCGACATTGAACGGGATGAAACCGGGGAGTTTGTTTATAACCCAGACAAGCCAGTTGTAAAAATTGCTGTTGTTGAACGGCATAACCATACCGGAAACGTCTTCGTCGGTCTGTTGAAGGACTATGGCATTCAAAAAGGCGCAATCGGACTCTCCATTGCCCACGATTCCCACAACCTAATTGTGACGGGGACGAATGACAAGGATATGGCGTTAGCAGTAGAGGAACTGAAAAAACAAGAAGGAGGTGTTGTCCTGGTCAATAACGGCGAAGTCCTCGCCCGTATGGCATTGCCAGTAGGCGGGTTGATGAGCGATCTTTCAGGTGAACAGATTGTAAAAGAGCAGGACAAGGTCAATGAAACAGCACACATTGAGCTGGGAATCGCGGATAACGTAGATCCGATTATGACCTTGGGCTTTATGTCTTTGGCGGTTATTCCGTCCCTGAAAATTACCGATTTGGGGCTTGTCGATGTAACAAAATTTGAATTTGTACCTGTATCCTTTGAAAAGAAATAAAGGGTAAGGATTAAAGATAGCGGCCGGATAGGACTCTCCTTTTCAAGGAATCAATGAAATTCAAAACGCTGTCAGGAGAATCTAGCTGATCAGTTGGTAAGTTTGAGATAACACAAATCATACAGCGGGTAATTATTGCTACAGTCAAAACCCGGCAGCCTTCTACAAGGGCTGCCGTGTTTATTTGCGGTTGGATATCTAGGTTCTAACTCCGTCGTCCAGACGGCATTTACGCCGATAACTTGATCGTTGAGGAAGCTGGCGAGTTCCGCAATTTTCTACCGTCTGACAGAAAATTTAATAACTTTACACACCTTTAACAAGCGCTAGACGCATTATTAATACTCATGAGTTAGCATAGTCGTTGTTACAAACAAATTGCGAGAGTCTCGTATCTCACTGGGAGTGATTGCGGTTCACGAGAAAAGAGGGGAGGGACTTACTATGATGAGGGATTGTTTACTTGTTACAGATTTAGACGGTACCTTATTGAATTCAGCACATAAAATTTCTGGATATGATCTTGGGTGGATTGAAAAATTCAAGTCCCACAACGGAAAGTTTACTATCGCG
The DNA here is from genome assembly GCA_032099885.1 of Sporosarcina sp. Classification (GTDB taxonomy): domain Bacteria; phylum Bacillota; class Bacilli; order Bacillales_A; family Planococcaceae; genus Sporosarcina. The sequence goes on along the minus strand of DAMDKL010000015.1, from coordinate 24,457 downwards.
ACTGGCCGGATGACTAAAACCGTAACACAGTTCATAGAAAAGCTGAAAGTGGATACGCCCATCATCACGTATAACGGCGCACAGATTTTTTGTCCCATTGAAAAACGGGTCGTGTATGAGAAAACATGGAGGCTCTCGGAAGACCTGATCAAGGAAATTGTGCATGCTTCCCGCACGTTCGCGGAAGTTTTGATTTTCAATGAAGATCATGTCCTCACACTTGAAAAGGGAGAATTGGTCGTGAAGTTTGAGGAAAAAGAGGATGTAACCTGTTCCGTAATCCGAATTGAAGATATCCCTGAACAAGTGATAAAAGTCATCGTGCTGTCAAACGATCCAGCCAAGCTGAAGCAATTTGAAGACAGGTGTATGACAGCGTTTCGTCACGGTAATCTGCAATACTCCGAGCGGAATTATTTGGAGCTTCTGCCTCAGGGGGTGTCCAAAGGAGAAGCTTTGAAACTATTGAAGGAGCGCTATACCTTCGGGCATTCGGAAGTAATAGCGTTTGGCAATAATTTAAACGACATTTCGTTATTACAAACGGCGGATGTAGGGATCGCAGTGAAAAACTCCGAAATTCCGTTATTGGAAGTGGCAGATCACATTTCCGTCCATACAAATGATGAGGGTGCTGTTGGCCGTCATATTGAACTATTATTTGCGCAGTGTGAACAAAAACGTATAGGGGTGTAAAAATGATAAATTATAAAAAATGTTTCATTCCTTTTCTGATGGGATCCTTCCTGCTCACAACAGCGTGTTCGAGCAATGAAGTAAAGAGGGGCAGTACAACAGCAGAAGCGTCTTCGGGTCCGAGTGAATGGGAAGAGGCGGTCAACAAGTATGAGACAACTGAGGAGTTGTATGAAAAGGCGAAAGAGGAAGGGGAAGTCGTCGTCTACTCCGCCACCTCAGCAGTCGAAAAGATCGGCTTGGCTTTTGAAGGGGCGTTTCCCGGAGTGAAGGCATCCGTCACGAAGGTGAGCGACTCAGATATTTTGGAGAAAGTGAAGCGGGAGCACGATTCAGGTGTCAAGAACGTTGACATCATTTTCGGGAAAGGGACGAGCGGCTCCTGGGCAAACGAGATTCTTCCGGCAGGCATAATTTATAACTATCAGCCAGAAGAAATTATGAAAAGCATCGGGGAGCCGTACCGGAATTACCAAGGGATTCCGTTGATTTCTGAAATGAGCACGATTCTTTATAATACCGATGCTTTTGACGAGCCCCCAATCGACAACTGGTGGGATTTAACGACACCGGAATGGAAAAGCAAGGTTCTCATGAGTGACCCCCTCGCTTCTTCCGGCACTCAGGACTTGTTCATGACGATGGTCAGACATTCGGATGAAATGGCTGAGGCATACGAAGAAAAGTTCGGTGAAAAAGTAAAGCTGGACGGGACGGAAAACGCTGGATATGAATTTATTAAAAGATTGTTGGAAAATGATGCAGTTCTCATGAGCTCCGGCGGGGATGCTGTAGATGCGGTCGCAGACTCCACAGCTGAAAAGCCTTTAGTGGCCCTCTCGACGACAGTCAAATTGAGGGATGTTATCAATGACAGGGCGCCTCTTGATATGATTTCGACCTTGAAACCTAAAGTATCCGTGCCGGCGACGTCCAAAGTTTTCCTTGTGAATGAAGCCGAAAGTGTGAGCGCTGCGAAGTTGTTCATCCGTTTCATGGCGGGCGGTGAAGACGGAAAAGGAGAAGGATTCAAGCCATTCAATTATCCGGGCACTTTCGCTACTAGATCTGTTATAGAACAGGACAGCTGGATCCCTCCTCTCCATGAACTGAATATTTGGGAAGAGGATGAATCGTATAATTACAAACACGCCAAAGAAATGAGTAACTTCCTTCTGAAAATACAATAATTTCATCACATGGGAGCGGGGAATATATGAAATTGGGAGTATCCATCCAAAGTGCAGGGATCCGAAAGGGCGCCAGTTTGGAAGAAAGAAAGAAGTACTTAGCCGGCTTCAACAATCTGCAGGAGTACTTGGAATTTCTGAAAACACAAGGAGTCAACAGTATCGAAATACGGAAATATAAAATCCAAGATGACTATACGGATTTTCAAGAGGCCATTGAAGCGATTTGGGAGAAAGGGATGGGAATCACCATCCATGGAGAAGTGACGGGCGCTCCTTCCGACGGAGAGTGCTTCAGCGATCTCTACCCATCACTCCGACCGATTTTGCAAAACCTTTCTCTGAACCAATCAAAACTCATCATCCCGATTCATGCGTACCAATCAACAGACCTGGACGCATCCGTATTAAAGAAAGACACGATCCGCTTGTTTACTAAGTGGATCTCCTTTATCCAAGCGGAAGGGCTCAATGTGACGTTCGCACTCGAGAACAATCGGCAGAAGAGCGTGAATGACCCTTGTGATCATCTCGAGGGAGTGATTAAAATTGTCAAAGAAGTGAATAGCCCCCATTTAGGGACTTGTTGGGATATGGGTCATTACCGTTCCAACCTCACTCACGGCTTAAAGGACAGTATGGATGGAAACGTGCCGGATGCCTTTTTGGAAAAAGTAGTCCATACACACATCCATGGTTTGGATGTACAGAAGGTGACCCATTTCCCAATCGGAGATCCGAGCAGCCTGCCGCTTGAAGAATATGTCTCCGCGTTAAGAAGAGTGGGGTACGGCGGAGTGTACAACTTGGAGCTTTCCTTTGGAAGATGGGGAGAGGGAGTGGATGTGCAGCACGAACTCATCCGCTCGATAGATCGGCTGAAACGTGCAGTTGAAACAGGACGTGCTTGAAATATGACGAATCTGGGGTGGATGATCGAATGCAACGAACAGTCACATACGTAAAAGAGCGCAGTCTCCGTATCTTGCGCTTTGCAACCAGGCCCCTTTCCTTGTTAAGTCTCATGCTGATCCTATTTTTGTTTTACACCATTATGATTCCGATGTGGGAGATCACTGCAGGGACTTTCAATGACCAAGTCAGCACGGACGGCTATTCGCTGGCCGCCTGGAAGGAAGTCTTGACGAGCGATATTAGCCAAGCCCTCCTGTACAAGCCGATTTTAAACACATTCAGTATCGGTGCAGTCGTTTCCTGTCTTTCCTTGGTATTGGGGACCGCACTGGCATGGCTGGTGACGAGAACCAATATCCGGTTCAAGAAGACGATCAGTTTTCTGCTCATCCTGCCTTATATGCTTCCAGCCTGGCTGAATGCGTTCGTCTGGATGATCATTTTCAAGAACGAACGCATCGGGGGCGGCATCGGTCTGTTTGAGTCTATCTTTAACATCAGCCCGCCTGATTGGCTGGCATATGGATTTCTACCGATCGTCCTATCCTTGTCGACCCATTACTATATCTTCGCTTTCCTATTAGTCGGGGCAGCGCTCGGCTCGATCAAAGGGGACATTGAAGAGTCGGCGGAGATTCTCGGCGCGAGCAAATTCCAGACATTGACCAAGATCACGTTTCCGTTAGTGGTCCCGGCCATCATAGCCGCGTTCATCCTCATCATTTCAAAAACGGTTGGTTCGTTCGGGATTCCTGCATTATTAGGACTTCCTGTCAGGTACTATACGCTGTCGACGATGATCTACAACAGCATCGGAACCGGACGGCAGGAGCAAGGATTCATCTTGAGTCTCATCCTGATTGCGACGGCGGTCATCATCATTTACTGCAATCAGAAGATCATGAACAAACGGAACTACACGACGATCGGCGGAAAGGGCTCGGGTGAGAAACTGACCGACCTCGGAAGATGGAGGATGCCGATCAGTCTTTCAGTTTGGTTTTTTGTTACAACGGTCAGCGTCCTGCCCATCCTCATTTTAGGCTTCCAAACACTGATGCTGAAAGATGGAGTGTACAGTTTAGATAATTTGACGCTGCATTATTGGATTGGCCAATCCAACCCGGACATCAGCAACGGGATTAGCGGGGTACTCGTAAACGAACGGATATGGGACGCTTTTAAAAATACGGTTGTGATTGCGTTGCTTGCTTCCGCTATCGCCGCATTCATCGGTTTACTCATCGGTTATGTTGTGACGAGGAAAAAGAATTCGCTGTCGTCCACCGTCATTGACCAGCTTTCCTTCCTCCCGATGCTGATCCCTGGCATTGCCTTGTCGGCGATTTACCTATCAATGTTTGCCTTGCCTAAGCTGCTGATCCCCTCACTCTATGGGACGCTGGCTATTCTGATCTTGATCACAATTGTGAGCGAGCTGCCTTTAACGACGAGGGCCGGAACGAGTTCAATGATCCAGATAGGAAATGAATTGGAAGAGGCCGGAATTATCGCTGGCGCTTCGTGGGTCAAGCGCTTCACAAAGATCTTACTCCCCTTAAGTAAGAAGGGGCTGCTGAGCGGGTTCATCTTAGTGTTCATAAGTGCAATGAAAGAGCTGGACTTATTGATATTACTAGTGACGCCGAAAACCTCCACGTTAACGACCTATACATTTGATCTGCAGGAACAGGGCTACCCGCAGACCGCTAATGCGGTTGTGTTTATTCTCATCACCGTGATTATCGCTGTCTACTTGCTGATTACTATCGTTGGGAAGACGGACATAACAAAGAGCATAGGGGGAAAATAGGATGAGTGAAATTTCACTGAAAGCTATCAATAAATACTTCGACAAAAACCAAGTGTTGAAAGACGTGAACCTGAAGATTGAAGAAGGGGAGTTCATGACGCTGCTCGGTCCATCGGGCTGCGGAAAAACGACGACGCTCAGAATCATCGCGGGTCTTGAAAATCCGGAGGCGGGAAGTATTGAAATAGGGAGCCGGGAAGTGGTGAGCGCGGAGAACGACAGGTACCTCCCAGCAGCGAAGCGTGACCTCAATCTGGTTTTCCAAAGTTATGCACTATGGCCGCATATGACAGTTTTTGAAAATGTATCCTTCGGGCTGAGTGTGAAAAAGATGAATAAGAAACAAATTCAGCAGAAGGTGGAGGACGCGTTGGACCGTATGCAGATCAAGCATCTGAAAGATCGGTCGCCCTCTGAATTATCCGGCGGGCAGCAGCAGCGGGTCGCTATTGCTCGTGCAATTGTCACAGAACCTAAAATTTTGTTGCTCGATGAGCCATTGTCCAATCTTGACGCGAAATTACGGGTGGAAATGAGAGCCGAATTGAAGCGGCTGCATCATGAGCTTAAAACGACCATTGTTTACGTGACACATGATCAGCTTGAAGCTTTGACACTTTCCACGAGAATCGCAGTCTTTTTCGACGGCGAACTGATTCAGGTGGACACGCCTCAAAAGCTGTACCAACAGCCCAATGACTTGAGAGTAGCCGAATTCATAGGCAACCCTTCTATTAACCTACTCTCAGGAACGATTGCAACAATGGGAACCAGTCGGAAAATGCATACAGCTCTCGGAACGCTATCCTTTACAAGTAAAGCTCTGTTACCTGAACAAGTCACCATAGCGCTCAAGCCGGAAGATGTCTACCTACACCACAAACCGTCGGAAAATAGTGTGGCCGGTGTCATCTATTCAGTTCTGCCAGCGGGGGCAGAGACGTTCATACAAGTAAAGGTCGACGGAGAACTGTTGTTGGCCAAAGTCATTGGCGATGTCCATTTCCCTATGAACACGCAGGTCTGGATCACGTTTTCCTTAAAAAACTTGAATGTCTATGACAAAACAAGTAATCAGCGTCTTCCGATTGATAAGGCTAGGTATGAAAACAACCACGTAAGTTTGAAGGCGAACTGACAAGGTCCTATTCTCAAATGGTTCCATTACGGTGGCCATGTCTGATATAAAATAATGATTTCCGAGCCGCGAGCTCAGCTTCTTCGAAAGCTGTCTCCGCTCGGTTTTTTTCTTTTCATTTCAAGGTCGTTATAGGATACAACCCTAGTAGTCATATAGGGAGAGGATGGAGGCCCTCGACTCGAAGAGTACGTGACCTCGCTCAGAGTGGAGGTTAACGGTCTGGCGGGACAGTTAAACCGATTACGGTGTCGCAAAGTGAGGAGTGTCATGGTTGCCGTAAGACAATACAGCTAACTGAAGTGCAATTTGGTTTTTAGTTGTTGACATGGAGTGAACTCCATCTTTTAAAGTGAAGGTACTAAAAGATTGGAGTGGTGAAAATGGCTTTTTTCACTTATGGATTGATTGGTGGATACGCAGTATTAATTGCGATTGCCGGGGTGGTGCAATGGAAGGACACTAACTACCGTATTCTCTCAGGTCTATTTGTACTGCTCTCTCTTAGTATGGCAGTAACCATAATTATTCCCGATAATGGTTGGTTGTTTGCAGGCCTTATCTTAGAACTTCTACTGTTATCTGTGCTGGCTGTTGCAGAAGGATTCCTAACAAAAGGAAGACTGGCGTATAGTCACCATATGGTCCGCTTCATATTCCATGGTATCCTGATCTTACTACTATATAACTTCATAATAAAGTAGGTGAAACCCATGAAAATCAGTGAATTTGCAACTTGTACCGGTCTTAGTAAAGATACCATCCGTTATTACGAAAAGATGAATTTATTATTTCCAAAAGTAGTGAACAAACACCGGGAGTATAGCGAGCAGGATGTTGAAATCATTGAGACGATTCTCAAGTTGAAACAAGCAGGATTTACGCTTCAAGAAATCCATCTGCTCTTTAGTTGGTCGAGAAATACGGATCAGACTAAACAACTTTCTGAAGAAGAGATCCAAAACCTTGAACGGATCCAAGTTGCTTTTCAAAATAAGTATGAACAGATGGTTCAAAAAGAAGAGCAAATTAAAGAGATTAAAAATGTGCTGCTCCAAGCAAATAATAAAATGAGTCAGCTGCTAGAAAGAAATAAAGGAATGTAAGGTTCGTTGTTATGATTCACTGCCTTGAATTGCTAACCGTAATTAAATTGTTCCCAACTCTCTATCGGAGACAGGGCAGATGAATGGACAGCAGGTAATTGATCTGATGTCCATTTTTACATCTCCTATGACTGTATTCTGCAATCACTTTACTTCTCCGCACAAATGGGTATTCCTAATGGTGGTACAAAGAAATAATACTGGAAACACTCTTGAAGGAGGGCTTCAACATGACCAAGGGCAGAGAACATACGTATAGGACCATAAACGGCATCCGTCTCCACGTCGTCCAACAAGGACCGGCGGACGGTGAGCTCGTCATCCTGCTGCATGGATTTCCGGAGTACTGGCATGGATGGCGGAAGCAGATGGATGAGCTCGCTGGTCAGGGATACCTAGTGTGGGCACCCGATCAGCGGGGCTATAATTTGAGTGATAAACCGGAAACGGTATCCGCGTACCGGGTGGACAAGCTCGCGGCGGACATTGCCGGGCTGATCCGGACGTCTGTGTGGGGCAAGGCAATTGTTGTCGGGCATGACTGGGGTGGGATTGTCGCATGGAATATAGGGCGCAGACACCCCGAATTGGTCGACCGGCTTGTCATTCTGAATGCGCCGCACGAGGCGGCGATGGGTCGTTATACACCCAAGCATCCGCTGCAGCTCCTCCGCAGTTCGTACGCCGGCTTCTTCCAGCTGCGCGGGGTGCCCGAGAAGGCACTCGGCGCTGGCGGTTACAAGCCGATGAAGAGCATGCTGAAGGGGAGCAGCCGGCCCGGAACTTTCACGGAGGCAGACTTGGTCCATTATGAGGAAGCCTGGTCGCAGCCTCGCGCACTCCGGTCAATGATCAATTGGTATCGGGCCAACGTGAAGACGTTGTTCGCACCGGAGACGCCGCATCGTGTGCCCATTCCGGTGCTCGTCATCTGGGGTGCCCGAGATCCGTTTCTCGGACGTGAGCTGGCGCTTGAGAGTCTGGAGTTCTGTGACGCCGGGCGGGTCATCTATTTCGAGAACGCGACACATTGGGTGCACCTCGAGGAGGCGGCGCGGGTGAATTCGCTGCTCACCGACTTCTTTACGGACAGTCAGTTTCTTGCCGGGCAGTTGGTGAGTTTGGAATGACACAAATTGTACAACGGGTCGTCATGGCCACAGTAAAACCCGGCAGCCTTCTATACGGGCTGTCGGGTTTGTTTGCGGTTGGTTATCCGCTTTCTTAATACGTCGTCCAGCCGCCGTCGACACCGATGACTTGTCCGTTGACGAAACTGGCAGCATCGGAGCCGAGGAAGACGGCGAGCTCTGCGATTTCTTCCGGCTGGCCGATGCGCGGGTTGAGTGCCATGCCTAGAGACTGGCGGCCGGCCCCGAATTCGCTGATGCTTTTCATGGATGCACTGATGTTGGTGGCGACGGCACCCGGCGCGATGCCGTTCGTCCGTATGTTGCTGCCGGCATACATGAACGCCGTGTTTTTCGTCAGGCCGACGACCGCGTGCTTGGACGCCGTATACGCAGCGCCTGCCCGTCCGCCGTACAGGCCGCCCGCTGAAATATTGTTGACGATGACGCCGTGCCCCTGTTCGAGGAACAGGTTGACCGCAATCCGCATCGTGCGCATGACGGCTGTCGTATTGACCGAGAAGACCCGTTCCCACTGTTCTTCCGTCACTTCACCGACCGGTTCCATGCCATCCATGATGCCAGCATTGTTGACGAGGATGTCCAGTGTGCCGAAGTGTTCTGCGGCAGCGTCGAACAGTGCCTGCACATCCGTTTCCGAAGTCACGTCCGTCTTCACCGTCACCGCTTCACCGCCGGCTGCCCGGATCGCTTCCGCCACGGCATCGGCTCCATCCAGATTCATGTCCGAGACGATGACCCGCGCCCCTTCTGCTGCATACCGCTCTGCAATCGCTTTCCCCATGCCTGACGCTGCGCCTGTCACAATTGCTGCTTTTCCTTCCAATTTCACCTGTTCCGCCTCCTTTAATTTACTATACAACTGTTCAATAAAATTATAAGATGGAAGAAGAATCGTGGCAATCGTCAAAAAACTAGAAACCGTTCAGTAGTGAACAAAAAACCGGTAACTGTGCAGAAGGAGTTGGACCAAATGAAAACCGACATGCGCATCGTCAAGACAAAAGAAGCCCTGCACGAAGCACTGCTCACCTTGCTGGATGAAAAAAGTTTGGAGACGATCTCCATTACGGAAATCTGCCGGACGGCCCGGTTAAACCGGGGGACCTTCTATTTGCATTACGGCAGGGTGGAGGATGTCTTCGAGGAGTACTTCCGGGAGATTACAGCGGACCTAGCTGTCTCCTATCTAGAGCCATACCGGCATGTCGCCGTGTTGAAAACGAGCGAACTTAATCCAGACACAATCCGGATTTTTCACCACGTTAAAAAGTACGAACCGTTCTATCGAATTGTCTTCTCAAAAAATGTGCCGCTCCAATATTATTATCTGCTGTTCGAAGAAGTGAAGAAGCTGCTGCTGACGGATCTAGAAGCGGAAGTGCGCGAGGGGATTGATCCCGGTTTGTTCAGTGCCTATCAGGCGAACGCCATCATTGGCATGCTGCTGCATTGGTGCCAGCACGATTTCAGCTACAGCGTCGATGCGCTGAATCGCCAGCTCGTTCGTATTGTTTCTGCCGGCCCACCGGAACAATGACGGGGTTCACCACAACAACTATCAAAAAGCAGCGGGCACACATCGCTATACTGAGAAGCAGGAGGGATGCCGGATGAAAGACGTGATCCAAGAGATAGTCGACTGGATCGAAGGGCGGCTGACCGAGCGCTTTTCGCTGGACGGGCTGGCGGCGTACATCGGGTACTCGCCGTATTACTGCTCGTTCAAGTTCCACCAAGTGACGGGCATGAGTCTGCGGCGCTACGTCCTGCAGAGGCGGCTGTACATGTCGATGAAGGACCTGGCGGAGCCACGTCCGATCCTCGATGTGGCGCTCGACTACCAGTATTCGTCCCAGGAGGCATACAGCCGGGCGTTCAAAGGAGTGTTCGGCATCAGCCCAAAAGTGTTCCAGCTCGGTAAACTGCCGGTCCAGTCCTTTCCGAAACTCTCCGTCACTTCAGATAAGGGGATGATTGCGATGAACCGAGCGAGAGAACAGGAAGTGGCCCGCCTGCAGGCCGATTCCGGTGAGTTGTTCGAAAGGGGCGTATTGAACGTCCTGAACGGCCAGATGATGTACGAGGAATTTGCAGGGAAGCAGCTGATGGGCGACTCACAATATGTGCCGTTCAACGAAGCGATGTGTGTACATGAGACGGCGGCACCGGTATTCGGCGATGAATTCATCGGCATCCGGTCGGCCGGCCACGGGGAGACGCGGGAAGCGTATCACGCCCATGTCATAGCGCCGCTGCAGCCTCTGCTCGACGGGAATTTCCGCAGTGTTGTCCTCTGGTTCGGCGAGGACATGTTCTGCCAGATGAACGCGCTGACGGTGCTCGCGTTTTTGGAGCAGTCCGGCTTCACAGGGCGCGTGTTCCTGAACAGTTTCCGGGAAGACGAGTTCAAGGTGGACCAGACGGAGCTCACACTCGGCTGCTACGAGGACGCATACAGGAGTGTCCTCACTGAGCACAAACAGCCCGGGTGCAGCCTCCTGCCCGTCCTGCATCAGGCGGTCGGCTGGTACTTGACGATGCAGGAAGCCGACAATCCGGTGACCCGCTATATCCGCAGTAACCCGCAGCTGCAAATGGACGACCTGCTGCAACATCTGTTCCGCGCATTTCCGATGATCGGATACGGCGATACTCAGTATTTGGAACTGATTGAGCGGATCAGATGAAACGGGGCGGACATCCAAACAGGGACATCATCCATACGTGGACCGATGTCCCTTTTTGGCATGTGAACGAGCAGAATATAGTTGTCAGAAAATAATGTGTTGCCAGTAATATTATGGTAGAATGGGAAAAACGCTTGAGCCAAAGATGCACAGCTTATCGATATTCTGCTGGTACGCATAGTTGGAGGGAAGCACCAATGAACAGACGGATCCAATCAAAAGGAAAATATAAGGAATTGCGGATATGGTTTTATCTGGCGATTCCAACGATCCTGACAGGGGTTCCCTCATCTATTATGGAAAAGAACCGTACCAGTACATTTCGCTCTTCCTGTTTATTAATATATCTTATCTATGGCGCTATTTTTATAGGAAAAAGCAGAAGGCGGTTGCAGAAGATACTGGTGAATTGTGAGTAGGTTGTTGTGTTAAGGGGTTCGTTTGGTAAATGAATAATATGCTGTTAAAGTGATGATTCAAAAGAAAATATTCAGTGTAGTATTATAAAAGTTATATCTGAAAACAAGAGGGGGAATTCAAATGGAAACATATCAAGCTACGATTGAGGATTTAGATGGGATATCAAATTTATTCAATTCATATCGCATGTTCTATGAAAAACCGTCAGATTTGGAGGGAGCAAAGAAATACATAAAAGAACGGTTGGAAAATGAAGAATCAGTAATATTTGTTGTTAAGAATGATCGGAAGTATGTGGGTTTCACACAACTGTATCCCGTTTTTTCATCAATCTCGATGAAGAAATCATGGATATTGAATGATATGTTTGTTGATCAAGAAGCTCGAAAACTAGGGATAGGACAAATGCTCTTACAGAAGGCGAAGGACTATGCTGTCAGTACAGGCGCAAAAAGTATCGTTTTGGAGACAGCTCCAGATAACTACGCTGCTCAAAAATTATATGAGAGAAACGGATACGAACGAGACACACAATTTTTCCATTATGAACTAGGTTTGGTTTAAAGGTATGGAATTACAACTTCCGTCATCGGGTGGAATTTTGGAACAAAGATTTGTGTGCATTCAGCAAACGGGCCACTTTGTGATATGGCACTCAGGAAAGGAGATGGGTTCTTGGTAAATAAAAATCTTTCAAAATCATAGAAATGGCGTGAAAAGTATGGAGCATTTATTACTGTTTTAGTTTGCCTATATTGCCTGATTATCAACTGGGGACATAATGGGCTACTTGCAGGATTCTTTGGCTTAGGTGTACTTATTTGTGGAGCGATAGGAGTTTCTGATGTGAAGAAATTTACAACAGCAAATAATAAACAATAAAGCAATCGGTCGCTATAACTGCATAACGATGTTCCAAAAAAGGCCCATTTAGGTTACTAAGGGGGATGTGTGAAGTGAATAGAAAATATAGTAAGTACTCCATCATTCTGATTTTCGTTGGCATTTTCATTGCATCTATGGCTTTTCCTCCGATTAATATTGATTTGCTGGGTTGGTGGGGAATATTCGTTGGCTTTGGTATCTATTCAACAGGGATAGTAATTAGTATAATTGCTTTCTTAAAGAAAGAAGGAGGATTATTAAAGTATATCTCTTTACTTTCCATTTCATTGGGTGTTATCTTTCTTGCATTTCTCTGTGCAATCGTCGGTAGAATTTAATAAAAAATATCTTGATAGGATAGTTCTTTTAAGGGGCGCGATTGCGTTATAAATGATTGCGCCTACACTGTGAACGGATCAAATCATAAAAAAACGAATCCAAAAAAATAGTTTAAAGCTTATTGGAGGTAGAAATATGAAAGTAGAGATTGAAGTTAGAGCGTTTGGTGAAGAAGACGTTGCGGGAACAGTAAATGCCTACAAAAGTAGCGAGTTTATCCGTGTTCATGAACTTTCAGAAGATACAACATTAAGAGATATCCAATCGTTAATGGCCAAGCTATTTAAAGAGGTGGAAAGTGGATATGCAACACCAGAGCAGTGCTTAGGTAAAATAACAATTCGTTTGAAAAAGGAAAACGAAGAAATAGAGTTCTTGGGTTAAAAACCCTTTTACTGTAGCTTTTTATTCAATCATGGGGCGCAATTGCGAGAAAGCGATTTGCGTCCGTCATGCAAGCGGGTAACACGAAAGAGGATTGATTTAATTGAAAAAAGTCTTACGAGTTCTATGGTTCATCCTAAGTCTTATACCCGCAGCATTCTTATTTCATTTTTGGGAATATGGACGGCATCTAACAGGGACTCGTTTGTTGTGGGCTTCGGTTCTATTTGTTTTGGTTGTTGGCTTTTTATCGGGTCTCATAAGAATTCAATATGTTGTGTTGGTGAATGTTGTAGCAGCGATAGTATCGGTAGCTTTGGCTTCAAATTATATCGTTGACGATAATGATTGGTTCAATCCGATCGGGCGAAATCTTGCTATCATATTCACCGCTATTGTATTTCTGATAGGTCAATTATTCGTGAGAACTGCTTCTAAAAAGGTTTTTTACAGAAGGTAATCGGGAGATTTGACAGAACGAGTTTGTGGAAAATCGAGTTGCATCCGTTATGCCAGATTGTAGAATATACATGTAACTGGTTGTACCCTTACCCGTCTAACGATACGAGGAGGGATTGGATGAGGATGCGAATAGTATTATTAAGTTTGTCCATTTTTATTTCCTTACTAGCGGTCGGGTGTTCTAATTCATCAACCATCAGTACAACAGAAACTTATACAACAGAAAATCCGGATGCAAAAGAGGTTCTCGCATTAGACCCGGAGGCTGATCTATTTCAATTCGACGGTGTTATTTATAAGACTGGCATCGACTGGGTTGAAGAATTGACGTTAACATAAGACGAGCAGGTGGGGGAAATCAAAACAAGAAATGATACGGATACAGCCTTTGAGGATGAGATGTCGAACAAATTACCTGTTGGTGCAAAAATCTATTCGGTTAAAGAATCGGGAGAAGTTGCAGGGCCGATTTTACTCGTAGAGTCAGAGGGGAAACTATTGAAATACTACGGGCTTGTGGAGGGGTAACCCATTCACCTGTATTCGCGATCAAGCATAATTCCAGCGTGGCGATCGCATCAAAATTACAAACGGCCTGTTATGTGAAGATGGTCTTTTCCGTCAGTGGAATTTGCGAATGACATTGAAGTGGAGGAAACGAATTGAAGAAAGTTATTAGTTTTTGTTTCCTTCTATTCTTAGTTGCCTGTCAACCTGTTCAGACCAATGACAGCTCTCATATTACGGAAGAAGAAGTGGTAATGGCTTTGCAAGATAATGAAATCGTCTTGGTGAAAACTGAGTTTCCGAAAAATCCTTATGGTCAAAAACTTGGAAATGTGAAGCCTGGAACGTATGAAGTCAATAAAAAACAGCTTTATATCTTTGAATTCAAAACCGAAAACGATCTGGAGAAGGGCAAAATCGAATTTGCCAAGAAGATAGAGAAAATGAAATTGAATGCCGTGAGTGTGTTCGAAAAGAGGAATATACTTATCATTTATGTCCATCAGCAAAATGAAATTTCAGGAAGTGCGCCTGTTGAAAAAGAAATACAGAAGGCATTAGACGGTATTATTGAGGGATAAAAATCGTCTTTTTCAGATATAGAGGTTCCGTCACATAATGCTGTCATGGATTGCACGGTTATTCCTTTAAAAGCAAGGGAGGAGGGCGGAGCGTGAGAGGTGTATCTTTCTACATTCCAAATGAGTACGATAACATTCTGGCGGGTCTATTGGACGGCGTGGACATCGAGGCGTTCGAGTGGAAACTGGGCGGGATGAACGAGGCCTATGTGATCGAGAATAACGAATTGGGGAGATTGTTGTTCCAAGATGGGGTGATGAGTGGAAAAACGCTCCGCAGGGTGATTTTGGAACAGGAGTATTACCTCATCTTCGTGGATATCAAGGCCTTTCCGACAGGATCCACTACTCCCGTGAATGATATCGCCACGTACGAGCAATTTCTGGCCAGTGACTGTCAGCTCGTTCTCCTCGTGGTAGATTCGTCTGAAGTGCTGATCTATGCAAAAGACCAACAGGCTATAGACGATCTCTACACCACAGCCGTCAACGCGGGGTATGAGCGCGTCCCTATCTGACCGACGAGAATGACAGTAATCCGACGCTGATTGGCTAGAAAGTCCATTGTGGAAAGCGGACAGCTGGACCGTTGACACGATGAATCATTAAAAGCGCACAGACCTTAGCAGCGGTCTGTGCGCTTTCTTCAGTAATTCCCTTGCCTGTAAGAGGCACTCCGGACCTTCCTCACTGCACCGTATACCCGCCGTCCAGGATGATCGCCTGGCCGGTGACGCCCTTCGCCTTGTTGCTCGCGATGAAGACGGCGTAGTCCGCAATCTCCTGGACGGCCAGGAGACGCTTTTGCGGGACGAGCGGATAGATGACGTCCTCCATTACTTTCTCGACTGGGATGTGCCGCGTTTCCGCGAGGCCGGCCAGCTGGTTCTGGACAAGCGGGGTATCCACGTAGCCCGGGCATAGGGCGTTGACGGTAATGCCGTGTGCTGCGCCTTCCAGTGCCGCGACTTTCGTCAGGCCGATGACCCCGTGTTTGGCGCTGTTGTACGCCGCCTTTCCGGCGAACCCGATGACGCCGTTGATGGACGCCATATTGATGATCCGGCCGTGTCCTTGCTTCTTCATGAGCGGGAATACTTTTTTGACGGCCATGAAGGGCGCTGTCAGCATCACATTCAGCATGAGCTGGAATTTCTCGGTCGGAAACTCGTCGATGTCCGCGACGTGCTGCAGGCCGGCGTTGTTGACGAGGATGTCCAGCCGGCCGAACTTCTCTACGGTGAAGTCGATGCTCCGGCCGAGCTGCTCTTCGTCGGTCACGTCACAGGCCGCCGCAGATGCCACATACCCATCCGCCGTCAGCTGTTCCACTGCCTTCTTCGCCGCCTCTTCATTCACGTCCGAAATGACGACGTAGGCTCCTTCCTTTGCGAACTCTCTCGCCACTTCCAGGCCGATCCCACTTGCTGTCCCATTCACAAACTGGATTACATCATGGCCACCTTAGAATTGTTACGTTTAAGATGAAAATATTGCATCTTACGATAGTATCAATCCAAATAAGAATTCCCTTGCTATAATTTGGTTACGACGTCGGTTACAAATTAAGTTTAAGGAGATGGGAATAATGGGAGTTAATAAGATCAAAAAAAGCGTTACAGGTTTGATGGCGGCAGGTATGTTGACTTTTGGACTATCAGCAGTTGCTTTGGCAGCATCTGAATCATTAAACGGTGGCGGGGCTACTTGGTCTGGTGGAGTGAATTCAGATAATATTATTTATTCTCAACTCCGAGATAACAAGGTGGATAATGTACAATACTCTGTTTTAGTTTGGGTTACAGATGATAAGGGGAACACAAGTCAAAAGTCAGGCACGACTACTGACACTGGTGCAAAGGGACAAGTGAAAGTAACTAGAGGAGCAACTCACTCCAATCCGTTTGTTACAGAAAAAGCAGGCTATAAAAACTTTGTAGTAAAATCCACAAAGTAATCTCACTTACAATGTAATAAAAGAATAAACACTGTAAAGATCATCGTGCTTTACAGTGTTTATTTTGCCAGGGCAGACAAGTATAGGTGGATGTCTAATTTTAAAATTTTAATTGAATAAGAAAGCATTAAAACAGAAATCGAGGCCGAAGTATGAGAAAAATATTCAATGGTATAGGTCTATTAGTGTCAGTTTTTTCTATTTTCTTTTTTCTATTGGTTGCGGACAAGATTGTCTACCATAACGCTGAAACCGTATATGATCTTGAATTGTCTCATAATATATCCAGTGATCTTTTAAATGATGTTGCTAAAGAGACAGATGTGATGATTAGATTAGTGGATTCAAAGAACATAAGTTTCGGGAAAAATGAATTAGACGTTACATTTATCAATCCAGATTCAACAATTAATGTAGGAAAACAATCAAGTGTCTTCCCAAAAAACAACATTAACTATTTTGTTTATAACGAAAAAGGAACAATTAAAAGTATTAAGTTTTTCACTATACAAAGCGATAATGAAGAAAAAATTAAAAATCTAACGCGCTCTTTAGAAAAAAAGGATTACAACGTTACTATGCGTAAGAATGAACCAGTAGATTTCAATCTAGGTATGCTTTTTTCCTCATTGAATTTAGAGTTTTTCTCTTTACTTACTTTATTAATAATTTTAAGCATAGCAACATATTATGTGCATCGATTAAAGGAAATCGGTATTAAAAAGTTACACGGTTGGAATAACAGAAAAATTTCTTTTGAGTTATTGTTTAAATTGTCAATCCATGCGTATGTATCTAGTCTATTTCTAGCCATACCTTTCAGTATATATATCATGTTAAATGATATTAGCAAAATTATTTTATACGGACGTATATACATCTTATTATGTTTCTTTTTAGGATTAGTTTTCTTGTTATCCGCTCTTATTGGAACGTTATATATCTATAAATTGAATCCGGTTGGAGCGATAAAAAATAAAAGAAATAATAAAGTACTCTTTTATAGCTTACTCTCATTTAAGTTTGCGATTGTTACCTTGCTATTATTTTCGTTAAACACCGCTATTAACGATATCAACAAGTTAAAATCAAGTATTCAATCTATTGATGTCCTACAAAAGAATGACCTTTACAAAATACAAACATCGGCTGTTCCTGAAACTAAGATACATGAAAAACTTGATCAATTTATTAATACTATAAATGATGAAAATCTGTACAATTATTCGCCACCAGATGATCTGTTAAATGTCACAAGGTTAAAGCAGCACCAAGCAACTAATAAATTACGTGAAATTGAAAATTTTGCATTCACCTCAATTTCTTCTAACGTACTAGAATTGATCGATATTGTTGATAAGAATGGACAAAAACTTAGTAGTTCTGTAGTACAGGCTAATACTTTGTTAATTCCAAATCATTATAAGAGCGAAACTAAAACTATTCTTAACAATCTACAATTTGATGAAAGTACTGAAATTGTTTATGTAAAAGACGGACAAGTGCAAGAAAGTATTTTATGGCCTGGGTTATATGTATATGATTCTATTTACTATGTGCATGATCTGGAAAAGATGCTCTATCTAAATTCAGGAGAAGTATTATTTGATAACAAAAGTTCGAAGGTTATCGAAAAAGAACTGACTAACTTAGGAATAGACGCCAACAGTATAAGAGTTGATTCTTTAGATAAGGAGTATAATATTTTTAAAGGTAACTTAGAATTGAACCTTTTTGAATCATTGTTTCATCTGATTATTAATCTACTCTCATTTTTACTCTGTATTTTATCTATTGTAACGATTTTCTTAGAGCTACGAAAAAAGGAGTTTGGAGTTTATCGATTGCTTGGAAAGTATCCAGTAACGTCGATAAGGAAATTTATGATTTTAAATGGAATAATCACTATAGGCATTTCGCTTATTGTAAATCCTATCTTTATGATTCTATTTATCATCGAGGCTTTAATTTATAGTATTTTGATTTACCAATACATTAATCGAAAAGCGATACTAGCAATAAAAGGCGAATAATTATAGAAGTGGAGATAATCATGACCTTAATTAAACTAAAGAACATTACTAAAACGTTTAATGGTGAACCTATATTCGTTAATTTCAATCTTAAAGTAGATAAGGGCGAGTTTCTAGGCATAGCAGGACGAAGCGGAGCAGGAAAGTCTACATTATTAAACATAATAGGGCTACTTGAGGAATGTGAGGGCACTGTTAGTATAAAAGGAAAAAAGATTGACAATATCAATTCAAACAAAGCTCGATTGGTATTAAAAAATGATATTGGCTATCTATTTCAGAACTACGCATTAATCGATGACCTGACTGTATATGATAATTTATCTATTATTTTAGATAAGATACCCAAAAAAGATCGTAGAACACTTGCATTACGCGAATTAAGTGCGTTGGGGCTAGGAGATGTGTTAGATAAAAAGATTTATCAGCTATCTGGAGGAGAACAACAACGGGTTGCGATTGCAAGATTAATTTTACGGGATAGTGAAATTATTCTTGCAGACGAACCCACGGGAAGTTTGGACAAAAAAAATGGAGCCATTATAATGAGCTTGCTCAAAGAACTACATATGCAGGGTAAGACTATTATTATGGTGAGCCATGATGAAAATGCAATATTAAATTGCACAAGAGTTATTAATTTATAACTTTGAATATTTAATACTGCTCAAATTTGGTCTACAACCGAGGAAGAAATATGGACTTAGCAACTTCTATAATTAAGGTATTAATTAGAAGAGAGTCAGCATCATTAAAAGGGCGATTTATGGATGGGCTGGTTCATTTTGAAGAAACAAGGTGGATAGTTTTGTAATGAGAGGTATTTAACGTTGGAATTGAATATGGAGCCTGCACATTCTAAGATTATTCAGTGCATACTAAGAATAGTATTGCTATGGATAATTCTTTCTAGTAATATAGAATTAGGTGATGTTCATGTCTTTTTTATCACATTTGGAAGAACGTGCTGTGAATACTCTTATTTTAGAAAAATATGATGAAATCGAATGTGAAAAAATTAGGTTCGGAGTAAGATTAGTATTTAGTGACTCTTGGAAAGTAATGATTGTTTATTTAATTGCGTTCTGTTTAGATGTTGTTTTCGTTACCTTATTAACACATTTAATTTTCTTTACTCTACGACAAGTTTGTTTTGGATTCCATTTCCGGAATAGTTTGATTTGTTTGCTCTCTAGTGTTTTTTCATTACCAATAGCTACTTTTTTTATTAAGATTTTCTATTTGGAAATCAATTTTTTATTACCCATAGCTCTCATATCAACAATTGTTCTTCTGTTTTTTGCTCCAATCGGGACTGAAAAAAGACCTGTTTTCAATGGAAAACACAGGAATTATTTAAGAAAGAAGCTTTTTATTAGACTGCTCATTGTTTGGATGATTACTTTACTTTTAAATAGTTATTTTCAAAGTTTTATCTTGTATGCCATCATTCTTATAGCAATGTCCGTTCTCACACAAAAATTACAAGGAGAGATGTAATAATGAAAATTAAAGGCTTAATCTTAAATAAAGTTTCAGGACTGGTGATGTTACTTGCAAGTTCAGCTACAGTTCTTGGATGTAGTTTAGTATTTCATGAGGTGGAAGTACCAGAATGTTTAAAAAAACAAGCGCGCTTCTAGGATAAATAAAGTTGAGGAGGAATCGAAAATAGAGATCGGTATTTATATTTTGGGTGTAGTGGAGTTTGGTATTATTACAATGTCTTTGTTTTACTTGCAAAATTTAAAACTCAATAAGACTACACTTAGCATTACACTTATTAATTGGGGAGTAGGATTTTTATCGTTTCTCTACTTGGAACATTGGGTCGCTATAATAATTATTTTTATATTAATTATAATTATACTCCTCTTCCACACTAACATTTTTAAAATATGTCTAGACCTGGCATTAATTATCTTTATTGGTATGATATCAGATCATCTAGCTCAAGTCCTACTTGGAACTAACAAGTCAGTGTATTCACATATGATCTTATTTGTTTCGTTTTACTTAATTATTTTCATCATTTTCAATTTAATTATGCGTAGACTAAAAAAGAATAGCCAGTATACTTCGCATTCTTATCTCTCTAAAATTCTCATATCAATCCTATCTTGTGTAACGGTTATTGTTCTTTACTTAAATATTTTTATACCGACTACATACGATGAAATGAAATTGACTAAAATTAACTTGATTATTCAAGTGAGTTATTTGTTTATATTCGCGACTCTGTCTGTTTTGTTAATTAAGAATTTTAAGGAAGAAAACAGATTAGTGTACAGTAAAATGCAGCAATCCCTACACAACGAATATGTGACATCTCTAGAAGCTATAAATAGGGACATGCAAAAGTTCCGACATGACTATTTAAATATCCTGATTACTATGGGAGGATATATTGCTAAAAGAGATATCGATGAACTGGAAGTATACTTTAATAATAAAATTATTAAAGCCGAACATGATACATTAGTAAAAAGCTTAGTTATGAAAAATGTCAGTAATATAGAAGTGATTGAACTTAAGGGGCTTTTACTAACAAAACTATTATTAGCAGTCGAGAAAAATATTACTGTTCAAATTGAAATTCCAGAAATGATAAATTTAATACCTATTGATGTGATTGACTTTTCTAGAATACTGGGAATTTTTATTGATAATGCTATTGAAGCTAGTGAAAATGCGAATATCCCTACTATCAACATAGCAATTCTACGTACATCTCAAAACTCCATTTTATTTGTAGTTCAAAACTCATTTCGTGGAGAAGTAGATATAAATCAAGTTTATGAGAATAACTTTTCTACGAAAAATGGTAATCGTGGTTTTGGTTTGAAAAATGTTCTGGAAATAATTAATAGCTACTCTAATGTCTTGTTAAATACAAGAGTGGAAAATGAAATGTTTATTCAGGAAGTAGAATTAATTGGCAGGAAGTGATTTCTTGAGAGTTATAATCTGTGAGGATGATATCGAGCAGCGTCAGTTTATTAAAAATGAAATTTTAAAATATGCTAGTTTTCATTCTTCTAGTGTAGAAGTTGTGTTGGCTACTTCTAATGGGGAAGAGGTTACTAGTTATATCAATCATAAGCCTGCAGATTGTTATTTCCTTGACATTGAGTTAGAGGGCACTATGAATGGTTTAGAATTAGCGAGTTTAATTCGTGATAGAGATCCATTAGCAAGTATCATTTTTCTAACAACATTTGCTGATAAGCTCAAACTCACATTCACTTATAAGATAGCCGCTATGGATTATATTGTGAAATCCACTAATAAAGAACGCCTCTCATTAAGTATCACTGATGCATTAAGAACAGCTTACAAACGATACATATGCTTAGGTCAAAAAAATGACTTGAAAGTCTTACAAATTAAAATCGGAGAGAGTATCAAAAATATTAAGTTTGATGATATATATTATTTTGAAACATCCCCAACCGCTCATAAAATAAAACTTCATTCTATGAATGGGATTTATGAATATTACGGTAAGTTAAAAGATATGGAGCAATTAGATGAAAGGTTCTGTAGATGTCATAATAGCTATTTAATAAATATAGATCATTTAATGCAATTCACACCCAAGACTCGAATGCTCGTAATGAGCAATGGACATGAATGCTTAGTTTCATATAGACACTCAAAAAACATTAGAAGTAGGACTTCTTAGTTTCATAGGTGCAATAAAATAGTAGTGAACTAGAATTAACTCTCTATCTCAATTAAACATTCTAATTCATTTTACAAAAAAGAAACATAAATTTAACAATTAGGGGTATTAAAAACGAGAGAGTATTTCCGCGTAAATTGAAAATTTTACAATAAACACATCAACTGAGTCAGAACTGGGCGGGATGAACGGGACCTATGTGAGGGAGAATAACGAATTGGGGAGATTGGTGTTCCAGGATGAAGTGATGAGCGGGGAAACGCTCCGCAGGGCGATTTCGGAACAGGAGTATTACCTCATCTTCGTGGATATCAAGGCCTTTCCGACAGGCTCCACTACTCCCGTGAATGATATCGCCACGTACGAGCAGTTTCTGGCCAGTGACTGTCAGCTCGTTCTCCTCGTGGTAGATTCGTCTGAAGTGCTGATCTATGCAAAAGACCAACAGGCTATAGACGATCTCTACACCACAGCCGTCAACGCGGGGTATGAGCGCGTCCCTATCTGACCGACGAGAATGACAGTAATCCGACGCTGATTGGCTAGAAAGTCCATTGTGGAAAGCGGACAGCTGGACCGTTGACACGATGAATCATTAAAAGCGCACAGACCTTAGCAGCGGTCTGTGCGCTTTCTTCAGTAATTCCCTTGCCTGTAAGAGGCACTCCGGACCTTCCTCACTGCACCGTATACCCGCCGTCCAGGATGATCGCCTGGCCGGTGACGCCCTTCGCCTTGTTGCTCGCGATGAAGACGGCGTAGTCCGCAATCTCCTGGACGGCCAGGAGACGCTTTTGCGGGACGAGCGGATAGATGACGTCCTCCATTACTTTCTCGACTGGGATGTGCCGCGTTTCCGCGAGGCCGGCCAGCTGGTTCTGGACAAGCGGGGTATCCACGTAGCCCGGGCATAGGGCGTTGACGGTAATGCCGTGTGCTGCGCCTTCCAGTGCCGCGACTTTCGTCAGGCCGATGACCCCGTGTTTGGCGCTGTTGTACGCCGCCTTTCCGGCGAACCCGATGACGCCGTTGATGGACGCCATATTGATGATCCGGCCGTGTCCTTGCTTCTTCATGAGCGGGAATACTTTTTTGACGGCCATGAAGGGCGCTGTCAGCATCACATTCAGCATGAGCTGGAATTTCTCGGTCGGAAACTCGTCGATGTCCGCGACGTGCTGCAGGCCGGCGTTGTTGACGAGGATGTCCAGCCGGCCGAACTTCTCTACGGTGAAGTCGATGCTCCGGCCGAGCTGCTCTTCGTCGGTCACGTCACAGGCCGCCGCAGATGCCACATACCCATCCGCCGTCAGCTGTTCCACTGCCTTCTTCGCCGCCTCTTCATTCACGTCCGAAATGACGACGTAGGCTCCTTCCTTTGCGAACTCTCTCGCCACTTCAAGGCCGATCCCACTTGCTGCCCCTGTGACAAAGGCTACCTTTCCCTGCAATAAAGTCCCCATTGGAACCCCTCCTTTAGATGAATCCGTTCGTTTCAGTATACCCGTTTTCCCTGTTTCCTCAGCTTTCACGCTGGTGGAAAAGGAGAGCAACGGCACCAGGGCGAAGAGAATAATCAAGGGTATGAGTGTACAGAATGAGGAGATGATATAAAATGCCACAAACGATCGACGCTCATATCCATCTGGATCAATATAGCGACAAGGACAGGCAGCAGATGATGGCCGGGCTGCAAGAAACGGGGATCGGGGCACTGATCGCCGTGTCGACCGACTTGGCCTCCGCCCATCGAACATTGGAACTGGCACGAGAGGACCGGCGCATTTTGCCGGCGATCGGGTTTCATCCGGAACAGCCGCTGCCAGGTGAAGCGGAAATAGAGGCGTTGCTGCAGCTGATCGATGCTGAGCGAGAAACGATAGCAGCGATCGGTGAAGTTGGCCTGCCTTGGTATTTGCGGCAGGAGAATCCGTCGCTCGACCGTGTGCCGTATGAGCTGCTGTTGGAGCAGTTCATCCTCAAGGCGGCTTCCAGCAACTTGCCGATCGTGCTGCATGCGGTGTATGAGGATGCGGAAACGGTCTGTGACCTTCTGGAGAAACATGGGGTGACCCGTGCGCATTTCCATTGGTTCAAAGGCAAGGAAGCGGTACTCGACCGGATTCTGACGAATGGCTATGCCGTGTCGGTTACCCCGGAAGTCGTCTACCGACCGATGATCCGTGACATCGCCCGACGTGTGCCGCTCACGCAGCTTATGGTCGAGACCGACGGACCGTGGCCGTTCGAAGGGCCGTTTGCCGGGCGGATGACCGAACCTTCCGTGCTGCATGCAAGCATTGCGGCGATCGCAGAATTGAAGCAGCTGCCGGTGGAAACGGTGTATCAGGAATTACTGGCGACGACAAAACGCGTGTATGACGCGGGTGAAGAATACCCAGCCACATGAAAAAAGCGGACGTGTTCAGCAACCAACCGCGTTTGGTTGCTGTATTTGGCAAGTAGAAAATGTATGTTTCGGCAATTTAAAATGTAGGTCCTTGC
>DAMDKL010000014.1:0-90777 GCA_032099885.1 Sporosarcina sp. | reverse complement strand
GCAAGGACCTACATTTTAAATTGCCGAAACATACATTTTCTACTTGCCAAATACACCTTCCTCGGAAAAGCGTTTCTGAATCCATTTATGTGCATTGGCAACAGGATTGGCTACATACGTATTAGCAACCTTCAGGAACTCTTTACTACTTTCTTTCGCTTATCCAATTTCTCACTTTGTACGAACAGGATAAGAGTTGTTTTAGGATTTGGGTCCTTCAGATACTCTAGAAGAGAATCCGTATGGTGCTCGATTGTTGAACGAGAATTTTCACCAGTTAAAAAATAGCAGTCACGCATGATTACTGTTTTATGTTCCCCGAACAAATCAACTGTTCGTGCATCTTCAATCCCATCGGCCGGGAGATGTATAGTGCGCGAACGAATAGACAAGGTGGCGGCGTTATCATGACTATATAGACTATCGAGTTGTGTATTAGTAACTGTTATCTGACTTTATATATGGAGCGGTATCTACTGTATGCCGACGTGGAGAGGAATATTTTTTCGGTAATTGCCATGGATGAAATCCATCACCTTTCTGGCCATTGTCTCCTATCAATAACATTTAAAACCAACTCTGAAGCGCGATGGCATTCCTCTTGGAGAGTAATCTATGAGTATTAGTAAAAAGCAGTCACATCAGTGTTTTTACTGACCAAAAAGCGGTACAACAAAAATATCTCATGTTAACCAAACCAAATAAGCCAATTACCGGTTCAATACCGACAATTGGCTACATAAGTATTTTTGTTTGTATGATCAGTGTGATGTTAACTACCTATATTTTTCAAGCAAAGTTGGGTAAATCTAATTCCTTCAACATTTTCTGCATATCTTCATATTGAAATCTATTTCCAAACCCTGATTCATTTAATACTTTTCTTAAACCAGTTAGAAGTTGCTTGTCAAAACAAAAATCCATTTCAAAATCCATCTCATTATCTAGCTCTAAAAGATACAAAACAATTAACCGGTATAGCTTTGGAAACTCTTTTTTAATTGTTTTCCTATTTTCCATGAAGGATTCTATATACTTTTCGAAATGGTATGTCTTGTCTTCTTGATAGTCTGGATCTCTTTTCAAGTCCTGGAGCGAACCAAAAACAAAAGCTGATTTCATATACCAATTGCCTAGAGCAGCAGTAAAGACAAGAAGAGAATATTTTCTGACTTCAAAATCTGGGTCTGACATGTAAAGATAGAAATCATCATAATTATCGTGACTCCAGTCTTTAGCTGTATCAAAATAACCATACTCTAGGCCATCTAAGATTCTCTTTGCTTTCTCAACTATAGTTTTTTTCATTTTCAAATCTCACTTCTTTCATTAAACAAACAAGTTAGTTAAATTGGATACATAGATACTATTACAAATTTATATTTTGTATATTTCCCCCCATCAAAATTACTAGTAAGATTGAATGAAACTCTTATTTTCATCCCTGCAAGTGGCGAATAAATCTCTTTTCTATATCGACCATCTCCTTCACTTATCAATGTGTTTTGTAAATTAATCACTTCCAAAGCTATAGCCATTGCTTTATCGGGATAATAGGCATATTGAAATTGCGATTTAGTACCGATTTTATAATTCAATTTACCATTTGCTCGTTTCATATGGTCATTATAAATATGACAGTACCCATACTTAACGCCTGAGACAGCAGGTAGTATGATTGTTGAACCAGATTTGCTTGTGGCTGTTTTATTAACGAAAGCACCTGCTTTAGCAGCATTTGTATCAATTTCGAATTTTTCGTCCTGAATTAATTCCTCTTGCATTGCCCCTTCTTGAACTGTGTTTTGTGATATTTGTTCATCAACACTAAATGTCAAAGTTCCGCAAAATTGATTAGCATCTTTTTTTACTACTTCTGATAACAAATCTGCATTTGCATCAGCAGACCCCGAACCAAATGCGAAAAACATAAAAATAATTGCTGTTATGAAGCTACTAATCTTCTTCATTTAATATAACACTCCTATCTATAATTTTCTTAATACAGAATTTAACGCGAAACAAATAATACCATTATTTTTTAAAAGCCCCAACTTGGAGGCTTTCAAGCGATCCCTCAAGGTAACTTGGTTCGCGGTTCATGTATTATGGATAGGTTACACTTTGTTGTCCAACTAAGTGTAACCTATCCAAACCAGAAATGGACTGAGAACGAAAAATCACTCAAGAATCCCACTGCCCGATGGGCAGCTTGCGGCTTTAGCCGTGGGAGTGTCAATTTACTGCACTCTCCAGGATGGTGAAGGCTCTTTGAGTACAATCGATTTCTGCCAGTACTCCATACGGCAGAATGAATTTTGGTTCGGTATGACCGAAATTCAAGTTATAGAGGATCGGCAGCTCTTCCAAGTTGTATTCTTTCATGACTTTGCGGATTTCCTCTTTGTACTCCTCATAATACTTCTCGTCTTGCGGCTTACCGAAAATAATGCCGTTCGCTTGCTGTAAGATTCCCTGGGCTGCATAATTCCTCAGCCAGTAGCGAATGTGGTCAGGTTGCGGTTTCTCTTCGGATGTTTCGAAGAACAGGATGCTGTTTTTCCAATATTCCATGTCTGGCCACAGTTCGGTTCCTTTTACAAATTCGAGTACCTCCATGCAGCCGCCGATCAGACGTCCCTGCACCGTGCCGGAGCCCTGCAGCAGCTCAACCCCACTGTTGTTCTGCATGTTTCGTCGTTTGGCTTTGTTCTCTTCGATCCATTCCAATCGCTCACTCGTCCACTGATCCGCTGCTTGGATCACGCCGACCGGCTCATCCGAAAACAGCGTCCGGTTTACCATTTCCACAGTGTAGGGGTCCATCTCCACGTTTTCCGCAAAGTCGGTCAGGATGGCAGGTCCGTACATCGAAGACAACCCGGCTTTGTGACAGAACATATGTGAAACCGTAACATCCGAGTAGCCCATGAAAACTTTGGGATTGTCGCGGATGACGTCAAAATTCATGTACGGCAGAAGTCGGATGCTGTCCTCCCCGCCGATATTCGCAATGATTCCTTTGATGGAATCGTCCCGGAATGCTGCCATAAGGTCTTCGGCACGTGCTTCCGGGTGGTCGTATAGATAGTCCCCACCCTTCAAACTGTTGGGCATCGGTACCACTTCCAAGCCGAACACTTCCTCCAGACGCTGTACTCCCTGCTCATACCGCCAGCGCAGCTGTGGATCTCCGGCGCCGCCCCACGAAGGGCTGACGGTTGCTATGCGGTCTCCCCGCTGTAACTTGTTTGGTTTGTTCAACATATGATTGCCTCCTACTCTTTCAATTCGATTTTCTGTTTCTCTGTATTGATATAGTGATCAATCTCAGCTGTTTCCTTCTCATAATTCATGCTGATTTCAAAATAAGGAACTCCGGCCTGCACGCACCTCGCTTTGAATGCCCCGTGTTCTTCTATCATCTCTTCGAGTGATCTTTCTTCTGGAGTGATGAGCTGCTCAATGGCATTTCTGAAAGTAACAATGTCTCCCTCATAATTTACTCGAATATATTTTTCCGAAAACCCCATGAATACAGGAATGATTTTGTTTAAATAGAAGGGGTCCAAGTCGTGTAAGTAGTGCGGAAGGAAATAGCAGCCTTCAATGATCAGATGCTGCTTGTTCTCGATAGCCGTCATCGTCATTCCTTTAACGATGGGCCAAAGCCGATCGCCGATATGTTCTGTGCTGTCTAAAGGAGTGAAACCGCAATTTTTATCACCTTTGTACAGCCCCATTTTTAAGTGATCGAGCGACAAGTAAGGGATTTTATAAGTTTCAAGCAGCCGCTGCGCCATTACGGTTTTGCCGGTACTTCCGACAGCGCTTAGGATAATGATCATCGATTACACATCCTACTGTTTTATGAGGTAAATTCTGTACTTCACATGTAAACAACTCATAAATCTAATTATAAAAATAAAACTGCAAATCTGTTTCTGTATTTTTCAGCTGTCTGCTCTTTCTCTTCCTCGAAACTTGCCGGATCGTTTTGGAGCGCTTCCAGTATTATCGATAGATATGCTTCTGCATCCTGAAGTCCCAACTGTCTGATCTGCATTTGCCAATTCACCCTCCTTGCTATGTACTCACGTTGAGGAACAGATCGCTCCCAAAAAGACAGTAAAGTTCCTCTGCCTAGTGAAAACGACACTTATCTCTCCAAACGAAGATAAGTGCCGTTCCCTGATTATCTCACTCGTTCCGTTGTCAGTTCGATGAATTCTTCTGCGTCTTTACCGACAAGCTCAATCCCGGCTGACCAGAAGTCTTGTTTAGTAATATCGACGCCAAGATGTTTCTGTGCAAGGTCCTCGACTTTCATCGATCCAGTGTCTTGCAGCAGTGCGATATACTTTTCTTCGAAACCTTCCGGATGCTTCAAGTATTCCGCGTAGATGCCGAGGCTGAACAAGTAGCCGAATGTATACGGGAAGTTGTAGAATGGCACGCGGTCAATGAAGAAATGGAGCTTCGCTGCCCAGAAGTGCGGATGATACGATGACAGACTGTTTCCGAATGCTTCTTTCTGTGCTTCCGTCATGAGTTCGTTCAGTCGTTTTTCTGACACGAACCCTTTTGCACGTTCGTTATAGAAGCTGTCTTCGAACAGGAAGCGGGCCCGGATATTCAGAAACATCGCCGTTGCGCCTTCCAATTTCGTCGCAAGCAAAGCGATTTTTTCTTCATCCGATGCAGCGTTTTTCACTGTAGCGTCCGCGATGATCGTTTCGGCAAATGTACTGGCTGTCTCTGCGACGTTCATGGCATAGCCGCGATTTTGACGCGGTACGTCCTTCATGACGTGGCTGTGAAACGCGTGCCCCAATTCGTGCGCAAGCGTACTCGTATCACTCGGCGAACCTGTGAAGGTCATGAAGATACGGGACTCTTCGAATTCAGGAAGGCTCGTGCAGTAGCCGCCCGGCCGTTTGTTCGGGCGATCTTCGGCTTCGACCCAGCGGTTTTCAAGCGCATGCTTGGTGAATGCCGTCAGCTTCGGTCCAAATGATTCGAAATGTTCGATGATGAAGTCACATGCCTCATCATATGTGTAGCGGGTCGGTTTCGTTTCACCAACGGAGACGGGTGCTTCGACATCTTGCCAGCCGAGCCGGTCCATGCCGAGCAGCCGTGCTTTCTGATCCAGATAATCGATGAACGTCTGTTTCTGTGAATCGACCGCCGACCACATCGCATTTAGCGTATCTTCTGACATCCGGTTATATTCCAGCGGTTCTTCCAGATGTCCTTTCCGATCATGGACTTCCTGGAGAGTCAAACGGTAGCCAGCGAGGTGATTAAGGATGTCCGCAAACACAGGTCCAAAATCAGTCCAGGATTTTTCCCAGCTTTCGAAAAGTGCAGCCCGAACGTCCGCATCGGGGTCTGCATACATCCGGTTCATCGCCTGCCCAACAGAAAGGTCCGTAACCGTGCCGTCTTTTTCCGTGTAAGGAATTGTCATGATGGACACCGTCGTACTATAGAGATCGCTCCATGCGGCGAGGCCGTCCTTATTCAACTTGGCGATCAGTTTCTCCTCGTCTTCGGATAGGAGGCGTTTGCCTTCATCGCGTGTTTCATTCAGCACGAAGCCGATCTCATTCAATGGTTCTACCTGCAAAAGACTGTTCCACTGTTCATCCGGAATGGCGACCAGTTTTTTCGTGAAGATTGTTGACAGCTGCTGGAGTTCACCGGCAAGTTCCATGACCTGACCTTTTACGACGCTCGCATGCTCGTCATTTGTAAACGCATCGTGCCACATACTGACGAACGTTCTGACCTGGCCGAGTCCTTTGCCGATCGTTTCCTGCTGTTTCAAGATCCCTTGCAGTGCGGCGGCGTCATCCGGTGAATTGCTGTGCCATGCCTGCAGCTGATCTGCGTACTTTGCAATCTCCTCTTTCACCGTTGCCAGTTTCGCCTGGACTTCTTCTGAATTGGTGCCGCCTTCAAATATGCTTTCCAAATCCCACGTGTCGTTGTATTTCATCCTCATGTCACTCTCCTCAAGTTAATGGGTTTTCGCCAGGCGCCACTCGAACCAGCGGCCATGGCCATCAGTACTGCCGATCGTCTGCGGGTGCAGCGTACCGTTTTCATAATGATCCAGATGCAGCTGCGTATCGTGCATATTGTTGTAAATATGGAAAAGTTCGCGTTGTTCACCGATTGCGGCCAGTGTGTCTTCCAGCGCCTGCTTCGTGTCGTCAGGCAGCTGATTCGCGACATGCGTATGGAAGACGCAGAGTGCAGCTCCATCCGGTATTCTGTCTGCATGCGTCTTCAGCAGCTCGATGCCGTCTCCCTGGATGAGCTGAACCGGATTTGTTTTCAAGCAGGCCGCAGCTTGATCGAACAATTCCCGCCGTTCACTGTGCTCCGGCCAGATGAGCGCTTTCATCCATATATAGTCATCGGGGTCGGACAAATCGCTCGGGTGCAGATCAAATCCGATGCGGGAAGCGACTGGCGGACTTTTCGGCAGCAGAAACGGGAGCCGGTCCGCTTTCACTTCCGAACGGATTGTCAGGCACGCATCCCGGCTGCCGAAAGTCTCTCCTGTCCCGTAATCATAGCGGTACTGGTCCCACAGCAGCTGCAGCCCGGCGCTCGTGCCGATTTCGATCAATGCCAGCGGCCGTTCTGTTTGAGAATGAATCCACGAAAATGTGGGATACAAATACGCACACCGGCGGACTTCATTCGTCTGAACAAGCCGGTGCATGAGAAGCGGTTCCAGCTGATCGCGATACGTCAGGCAAAAGTTTTTGAATAAGATGAATGCCTCAGCATCTGGCTGTTTCGGAGACACCGTCAAACTGGCATAGTAGTCTTTCAGCGGGTGTTCGGTCCCTTTCATCAAAAGGTACTGTACACCGGCAAACAGCAGATTCGGCACTGGCTGGCCTCGTGGGATCACTCGGCACAGATTGAGCAGCTCTTCGTCCTCAGCAATGCGTGTCGATAGCAGTTCATACAGAGCACTGGACTCCCTGCACTCCATTTCGGCAAAACGCATAAATGATTGAGCTAGTTGTGTAGGTCCCATCTGTTACTCCTTTCAGCTGCACGGTGGGCATTGCAGAAAGTTACAGCCAAGTTTCCGTGCACATAACCGTTTTAGCATCTGCATCGAGATGCACCTTCTTGCCAATGGCAAGCGGATGCATCGGATGGGTGTGACACGTGTCAAATTCAGCCAAAATAGGCATCGTTAGCCCGTCAAGCTGTTCCATCAGCAGGTCAAGAGGCCGTTTGCCGGTACCTTGGTCGTCGAACTGCTCATGCTTTCCAAGAATGATACCGCCGGCTTTTTCGTAAATCCCGTGAGTTTTGAGTATTGCAAAATTCTTTTCCATCACCGATGCGGTTTTCATGCAGTCCTCGAGCAGCAGGATATCGCCGTGTTGGATGTCGGGAAAGTAAGGAGAGCCGATAAAGCCATACATCGTATTCAAATTCCCTCCAATGAGTCGGCCTTCCGCTTTTCCCCCGTGTCCTGTCACCCATTCGTTGGCGTACAGCGTCTTTTCTGTCGTCTTCTCCAGCCAATTGACCGGTTCGTCCGACCAGACATCCGGCATGGGAACTTCGTATGGTACAGACGGTTCTTGCATGAAATAGTCTTCGAAATAACGGAAGGTCATATTGACGAGGGGTTCAAATTCGCCGAATGAAGGAACAAGCGCCGGCCCGTAATAGGTAGTCACTCCCGTTTTAGCGTAAAGGGCAAGCAACACAGCAGTGGCATCCGAGTATCCGGTTATCAGTTTCGGCTGTTTTTCAAAGGCTTCATAGTCAATATACGGCAGCATACTGTTCGAATTCGTCCCGCCAATGACGGACATGATCATGGTAACTTCCGGATCACGGATAAGTTCATTGAGTTCTTCGGCCCGCTCTTTCGGTGAACCGGACCGATACCCCTCTGACTTTCCTGTCAGTCTGCCCTCTTTCACGTTGAAGCCTTTTGACTCCAAAAACGCTTTAGCCCGCAAATACCGCGGTTTGGAATCTACCGATGCTGGAGAGGAAGGTGAGAAAATACCAATTGTATCGCCTCGTCGTAATGGTTTCATCGACCTTCTCCTTTGTCGATCTTCCTTGAGATTTCCCGAAGCAATTCGTTCCGCTCTTTCTGCTGTTTCAGGAAGGTTACCGCAAACCAGATCAGGAGGACGAGCGGCAGCAAATAGATCAGAAGGGACAACAGCGGGAGGATGGCTACCATGCCATTCATAGGTATCGCCTCTTTCTTGTAACGCGGGCTCTCAGATAATCGTCGTTCCGCAGTTTAGAATGTTGTTTCTTTTCACAGTTGTCATTATACCATAACTGGATTTCGGAACGCTTGCAATATAGCAATGGGACGGGCGGAAAAGGATAGTCAATTGTAATGCTGTGTTTATGTGCCGTTCATGTTGCGGGGGTACACTGAACGTATCGACTAACGGAGGTGTTTGCCATGCAGATGGCGTGGAAAGAAGTAAAGAAAAGTAAAATGAAATTCCTGATTCTCGGCTCGATCATCTTTTTGGTCAGCTTCCTGACGTTCATCATCTCAGGCCTCGCGAACGGCCTTTCCGAAGATAATGCAGCGCTCATCAAGAACCTGCCGAACGGCCAGTTCTACCTGAACGAAGACGCAGACCAGACGTACAACTTATCGAAGATCGATGAGAAACAGCAGGAAGACCTGCTGAAGAAATATACAGATGCGACAGCAATGTCCATCCAGATGGGCTTCGTGAATGATGCAGACGACAAACAGTTCAGCGTCGCGTTCGTCACATCGTCAGACAGCAAGTTGTTCCCGAATGTCAAAGAGAACGAAATCGTGCTCGATTCCTCATTGAAGGAGGACGGCATCAAAGTCGGGGACATCCTGAAGAACAACCAGTTCAGCGGTGAGTTCAAAGTGACCGGCTTCACGGAAAAGCAGACTTACAGCCATGCGCCTGTCGCGTTCATCAACATGAAAAACTACCAGGAAATCTACCGCGTGATGGAAATGCAGACAGTGTTCATCCCCGGATCGGACGCACCCGATTCCATTAAAGGACTCGAATCGTTCAGCAACAAAGAATTCTTGAACACGATTCCGAGCTACGGTGCGGAACAGATGTCGCTCAACATGATCATCTGGTTCCTCGTCGTCATCAGCGGGATGCTGTTCGCGATCTTCTTCTATATGATGAACGTCCAGAAGATCGGCCTGTACGGCATCCTGAAAGCGATCGGTGTGAAGACGAGCAAACTGTTCAGCATGATGTGGTACCAGATGCTGCTGATCACGGTTATTTCCCTGCTGCTGTCAGTCGGCCTGAGCCAAGTATTCAGTATGGTCGCACCAAGCGGCATGCCGTTCAGCCTGACGATGCAGACGACCTTGACATTATCCGCCGTGTTCCTCGTGATCGGGTTCATCGGCGCAACGATTTCCGGATTCCAGATCAAAAAAGTGGAGCCGCTCCAGGCGATCCAGCAAGGAGAGATGTAACATGGCGATTTTTGAAATCGATGAAGTGAAGAAGTCCTTCAAGACAGGTGACGTTACCGAGCAGATCCTGAAAGGTGTCGATCTCGAGCTGAAGCAAGGTGAAATCACAGCGCTCGTCGGGCCTTCCGGTTCCGGGAAGTCGACGATGCTCACCATTGCAGCCGGACTTCAGAGAGCTTCCGGCGGTCACGTGATGTTCGACGGAAAAGACATGACACAGATGAACCAGGAACAGATCCGCAAAATCCGTTCGAGCGAATTCGGCTTCGTATTCCAGTCGGCTCACCTCGTCCCCTTCCTCACTGTCGAAGACCAGCTGCTGCTCATGCTGGACGTCGCGGAGACGAAGATGAACAAGAAACAGCAGAAACAGGAAGTAGCGAAAGTGCTCGACCTCGTCGGCATGAGCCACCGGAAAGACGCGTACCCTTCTTCCCTTTCCGGCGGGGAGCGCCAGCGGGTGGCAATCGCCCGGGCGATCATCCATCAGCCGAAAATGCTGTTCGCCGATGAACCGACTGCGAGCCTCGACTCGAAACGGTCCAAAGAAGTGATGGAAATCATACGCAACCTGACGAAAACCTTGAAAATCACGACACTCATGGTGACGCACGACGAGGAAATGCTGCCGTATGCCGACCGGATCGTGACAATGAAAGACGGGCTGCTCGCCTGAACACGAAACCTCCGCTCCCGACGTTCGGGACGGAGGTTTTTAGGGTATTCTAGACAGTAACTGTTTTTTCTCTCATTACGGAGAACTAGTGGAACACTGTTTGGAGGGAGGCCGACAAATGCATGCAATCTTTTCGATTTTCAAGCGGGACGTACGTAATATAACGAAAAACTGGGTCGCTGCCGTTCTCATCGGCGGTTTGATCGTCCTGCCTTCTTTGTACGCATGGCTCAATATTTACGCATCCAGCGACCCCTATGGCAGAACAGATAAACTGCCTGTCGCGGTTGTTAACGAAGACAAAGGTGCTGATGTGCAGGACAAACATATTGAAGTGGGAAAGGAGATTGTTTCCACGTTGAAAGCAAATCCTTCAATGGAATGGCATTTCGTCCCGAAGGAAGAAGCGATGGACGGCGTGGAATACGGTGATTACTTCGCCGTCATGGTGCTGCCGGAGGATCTCTCCTCCGAGCTCGCATCCGTAGCATCGGGCAACCCGAAAAAGGCTGAAATCGATTACTATGTGAATGAAAAACTGAACTCGATCGCTCCGAAGATCACGGAGAAAGGCGCCTCGGTCATCGTCGATAAAGTGAGCAGCCAGTTCGTCTCGACGGTGAATGGTGTCATCTTCGATATGATGAATTCTCTCGGCATCGAACTGCAGGAGGACCTCCCGGATATTGAACGGTTCGAGAATTACGTCTTCGAGGCGGAAAAGAGCCTGCCCGAAATCTACAGCCTGCTGAATCGCGGACTGACCGACGCTACGAACGCACAGGCGGTGATTCACGAGGCGCAGGGTAAACTGCCAGTTGCGGAAGACGTGACGAAAAGCGGGCTCGGACAGATCAACCGCACACTCGGTTATTTGAATGATGCGGAACAGCGGCTCAACGATCTGTCACCGAAAGTCAAAGCTGATCTGCAGAAAGTGTCAAAGATATCGCATGATGCAAATGATTTCTTGAAGAAGCTGCAGGGCATTCAACTCGATTTCACAGAACTTGACAACGCGAAAAAAGCGCTGGATGCGCGAATGACGGAAAGTATCACCCGAGTCGACGGCATTCAGCAGGACTTGACACGGCTGCAGGAACTGGCCGGACGGCTGCCTGCTCAACAGGACCCATCGCCCGGGACGGATACCGGGCCGGACGATGAGACGCCTCTGCCGACCCCTACTCTGCCGGCACCCGATCTGACAGGCAAGCTGGACGATGCAATTACCAAAACGGGCGCTTTGAAGGGCGTGCTTCAGGAAGCACAGACAAATGCACGCACGGTCGACTCTGTCGTCAAAGGTAAAGCACAGGAGCTTGACCAGGCGGTCGATGATCTGCAGAAGATTGCTGCCAATACGTCCGTTGAAATTGATGCGTTCATGAAAGAATATACGAATTCGATCGAGCCGACGGTGCTGAAGGAGATTGCCCAGGCGAAACAGACGCTCGGCCAGGCGAAAGGCCTGCTGACGGACATCCAGGCGGCATTGCCGAAAGTGCAGACAATCCTCGGCAATTCGGACCGTGATTTAAGTGAAGGGAAAGCGACGATTGAGAAAGCGGTCGCCGAGTATCCGGTCATCTCCGAGAAAGTGAACCAGCTGGCGGAGCGAATCCGCAAGATCCAAGGGGAGACGGACATCAATGAAATCATCAAGCTGCTGCAGAACGATCCCGGTGCTGAGAAAAGTTTCTTTGAAGAACCCATCCAGCTGAAAGAAAACCGGTTGTTCTCTATCGAGAACTACGGAACCGGCATGACGCCGTTCTATACGGTGCTGTCGTTATGGGTCGGCTGCCTGCTGCTCATCTCCCTGCTGTCGACGGACGTCCACGGTGACGGGTATACGGCGCGCCAAGTTTACTTCGGCCGCCTGCTGACATTCGGGATGATCGGACTGCTGCAGATGCTCATCGTCGTCAGCGGCGATCTGCTCCTGCTTGATGTCCACATCCGGGAGCCGTTCTGGTTCATCCTCTTCGGTGTGGTGATCAGCGT
Organism: Sporosarcina sp.; assembly: GCA_032099885.1. Taxonomy (GTDB): domain Bacteria; phylum Bacillota; class Bacilli; order Bacillales_A; family Planococcaceae; genus Sporosarcina. The sequence continues at coordinate 78,580 of DAMDKL010000014.1, read as the reverse complement.
TGTGTTCATGTCCATCGTCTATACACTTGTTTCTGTGTTCGGAGACGTCGGGAAAGCGCTGGCGATCGTCATGCTCGTCCTCCAGATCGCAGGATCGGGGGGGACCTATCCGGTCGTCCTGCTCCCCGATTTCTTCGGCTACATCAACCCGATGCTGCCATTCACCTATGCGATCGATGCCATGCGCGAAGCAGTCGGCGGCATCGTATGGGCACGCGTGGCGAAAGACTTGTCATTCCTCGCCGTGTTCGGTGCAGCGTTCATCCTTTTTGGCGCACTGCTGAAGGAAAAGGTGAACATCGGCACAAAGAAACTGCTGAGGAAATCGAAGGAAGCCGGCATTTTCCACTGAAACAGTAAAAGCACTTCAGGTCCGTTTGAAAAACGGCTGAAGTGCTTTTTTACGTAATGGTAAGACTGCGGAAACCGATGCCTAGAAGTGCACCGTAAATGGCGTGTCCGAGCAGCCAGTACAGCAATGCTGTCCCATCTGTGATTGCAGGCGTCCTGTCTGACAGAGCGGTCGTCGGGAACAGCAGGATGCCGATGAGTATGCTGACACCAGCGCAGATCAGGACGGCGTGCCGCTGCCAACGGGGCCGCAGCGTAAACATGACAAGGAATCCAAATGCGACGGCGACAGAGACGGTTAGATGGAAGGCGACCTCCACCCACTCCGGGTAGTACACAGTACCGATTAAGGGTATGTAGTCGACGTTGAGCAGAAACGTATAGACTTTGCTTCCTGTGACGTCTTCCATCCATTTAAAGAGGAACGTAAGGACAAGGCCACTGAAAAGTCCCATGCCGGCTGCAACGCCGATTTTATTCCGATTAGCGGTCATGATTTTCGCTCTTTCCGTCCTTTGACGGCATCATAGGCAGCCAACGCGCGCCTGCGTGCTGTATTATGGTCGACGATTGGCGACGGATAGGTCTGCCCTATCCGTACCCCCGCTTCAGCAAGTACATCAGCATTAGCTTCAGCTGGTGCGTGGATAGCATCAGATGGGAGCTGTGCAAGTTCAGGGACCCATTTTCGGATGTACAGGCCGTCGGAGTCGAATTTTTCTCCTTGGACAGTCGGATTGAAAATGCGGAAGTACGGCGCGGCATCGAATCCGGAACCGGCAATCCATTGCCAGCCGAGCGTATTGTTCGCGACATCATAATCGGCAAGCGTCTGCCGGAACCATTCGGACCCGATCCTCCAGTCAATGAGCAGATGCTTGACGAGGAACGAGGCGGCGACCATCCGGACACGGTTGTGCATCGTGCCTGTCTGCCAAAGTTCCCGCATGCCGGCATCGACGATCGGATAGCCGGTCTTCCCTGCTTTCCAGGCGGCAAGACCAGCGGCGTCATTCTTCCAGGGAAAGTATTCAAATTCTGTTCGGAGCGGCTGGTCGGTGATGTGCGGGAAATGATGGAGCTGGTAGTAGGCAAATTCCCGCCATGCCAGCTGCCGCAGGAACGGTTCCGGCTGCAGCACCTCCCCTTCTTCTTCGGCTCGCTTCACCGCATGCCAGAGAGCACGGATGCTCATGTTGCCGGAAGCGAGGAATCCGGAGAGCCGGGACGTGCCGTCAATGCCCGGGTAATCGCGTTTTGTCTGATAATCCTGGATGCCATGATCACGGAAAGTCTCCCATCGGTTGAAGGATCCCTGCTCCCCCGGTGTCCAATAGTGCTCGAATTTCCTCGCCCAGTCAATTCGTCTTGCCAAATCGCTGCTGTTGAGACCGACAGAATGCTCGCCTGCTTCCGTCCAGGCTGACAGTGTTTCAGGAGCAGCAGCCGGCCATGGGATCTTCTCCTGCTGGAGCGCTTTCCAGAAAGCACCGAACACTTTGAAAGGGGTGCCTGACTTGGTCAGAAGTGAATCAGGAGCAAGCAGCATGTCGGGAGCAAATCTGCTGATGGTGACACTGTCCAGTTCGTTCAGCCCGAGCAGTTCCGTTTCTTCCTTCCGGGCCGCAGGATCGATCTGCCCGTTGAAAAACACCGCATCCGCGCCTGTGTCGGCAGCAAGACGTGCAAGAACTTCGGGCGGGCTGCCTGTTAAAATGATGAGCGGGCTTCCGAGCGCGCCGAGACGTACCGACAAGGGTTCCAGAGACTTGAAAATCCACCAGTCGGATGCAGTCATCGGATCATCAGGCAGCACATATACCGGCAGTACGGCCCCTGAAGCAGCCGCGGCGGCCAGCGCCGGATGATCGTGGACCCTCAGATCATTGCGGAACCAGACAATCGTTTTCATCGCGTTCCCCTCCTGAAAAAAGGACCGCATCAGATGCGGTCCTTGGATGTCCCTATATTATAGCGGCGACGGGGCAGGTTTACCAAAGTAATACCCTTGGAACAATTGATAGCCCCGGTCTTTCAGCCAGAGGAAGTCTTCTTCAGTCTCAATCCCTTCTGCCAGCGGAATAGACCCGATTTCTTTCGCCTTCCGTAAAAATAGCTCTGCATTCGTTTGTTTGTCCGCGTCTTCTGCCACCCCATCCACGAAAGACCGGTCGAGTTTCATGTAATGAGGCTGCAGATCTCCGAGCAGTTCCACGGTGCTGTATCCTTCGCCCACATCATCGAGGGCGTAGTGGAAGCCTTTCTCACGATAATAGTGCAAAATCGATTTCAAATGATTGACGTCTTCTACTTTATCGGTTTCAACCACTTCAAAAACAAGTTGATACGGGTCAATATTGTACTGATCAGCGACAGCTACGGTAGATTGCAGGCAGAATTCCGGTGAATAGATCGAAGTCGGCACGAAATTGATGAACGCTTTCATATTGATGAGCGGTGCAGCATGGCGCACTGCAGTAATACGGCACAGGCGATCGAGCGCATACAGCCTGCCCCGGTTCCGCGCTGCGGTGAAAGCTTCATCCGGATAGATCATCTCTCCTTCAGCGGAAAGAAAACGTGCCAGCAGTTCATAGCCGTAAACAGTGCACTCTGCATCCACAATCGGCTGGTAGTAAGAGATAAGACGCTCCTGTTGGATGAGGTCATCGATCCAGAAGGATGAAAAAACGGTGTCCAGTTCCGAAAAAGGACGCCATGCCTCCTCCCCTGCAATACGGAAAGAGAGTTCACTGTCAGGTAAATAGTCGGCAGCGAAATCTGCCAGATCGTGCAGACCCGCTTCTGAAATGGTGATGAATTCTGTATCCCCTGTCTTTAAGCTGATTGCAGTGAGCCGTCCCATGTGTTGTTGGATCAACTTCCGTTCCGTGGGATCGGGAACAACCACTTCAAATGTTAAATCGGTTACTATGCATGCAGCTCGGCACCCCATTGTCTAGCCTCCGTCCTATTTTGTATTCCGAATATATTAGGTTTATCACTAATTGTAATCGATTACTCCCATGCAATGCAAGCGTTAGCAAACTAAATGCCTAGGAAGTGTGAAAAAAGACAGCATGCCCAATTTCACTAATCGGGCATGCTGTCTAAGTCGTCAGGTACAAAGGTCATGTCGGAATACCCGCATTCGGAGAGGGCGACGTTTGTGAAACTGGCGGTGCAGTATCCACTTCTGCGGACGTATCCACTTCAGATTCAATGGTCTTTCCGAGCAGATAGTATTCCGTCTCTTCCTGGGAAAGACTGTTGTATTTCTTCCGGATGGCGGTGTAGAAAACTCCGCCGAGCACCGCCCAGCCGACCAGCAGTACGTAGGAAGGGATCGTTAGGGCTGCCGGCGAGAACGGAAGCAGCAACAGCAGCAGGAAAGCGGAACTTGCACCGATCCCGGTCAGTGCAAGCCCTTTTTTTACGGGAGCGATTTCCCGGTTTGCTTCCTCTTTCCCCCAAGCGAGCACCTTGTAGGCTGCGAGGCACGTGAACAGGTACGCAACCGATACACCTGTCGATGACATATCGACGATCCATGTAAGCGCCTGACGTCCGAACCAGGGTGTAGGCAGAGTAATCAGAGTAACGAACCAGATGCCCCAGACCGGCGTCCTGTTTTTCTTCGATATTTTACGGAACATATCCGGCAGCGCACGGGCACGCGCCATCGAGAAGAGCAGCCGGCTCGACGACATATAGAAACCGTTCAATCCGGTGAAAATCCCCATCATGATGGCGATGGCCATGACAACCAGTCCGCCGAAACCGAGCGCTGTATTCACGACTTCCCCCGTCAGCCAGAGATTCCCGCTGAGTGCAGCGCCTGCCGGAAACGTCCAGGCGGTCAGTCCGATCATGATCGCGTAAATTAAAAACGACGTGAACAGCGAGGCGACGATGAGCATGGTCGCTTTGCGCGGCGAGAAATTGAATTCCTCTGCAGCCTGCGGCACGTTATCGAACCCTACATACGCCCACGGGGCAATCGCTAGAATGACAAGAATGGAAGTCAACACCGATTGGCTCCCGCTGAACAGCGGTTTCATGTTGTCGATTGGTGATTCCGCAGCGCCAAATGTAAACGCTCCCAAAATGACGACGCCAGCGACGAGGAACACGCTGAAATAGAACTGGATCCTCCCCGAAATATCAGTACCGGTCGAGTTGACAACCGCAAACAGCAGGATGATCAAAGAAGAGATGATGACTTCGGGCAAATAGACATCCCATCCTGCGATGGTATATAAGTACATCTGCTTCATGAAGCCGGGAGCAAGAAATTTCAGGAGCAGTGAGAATGCCGAGGCGTTGAGTGCCACGATCGATATGTATCCAAGTGATAAGAACCACCCGCAGATGAATGCCCACACTTTGCCGCTTGCGATAAAGGCATATGTGAACCCGCCGCCTGAAACCGGGAATTTCTTAATCATTACTCCGTAGCTCGAGGCAATCACCATCATGACCAGCGCACCTATCAGCAGTCCAATCATGGCTCCAAGCGGACCGGATTCACCGATCCAGTCACCCGGCAGGATGAACGCCCCCCATCCGACTGACGATCCGAGCGCAATCGCAAATACCCAAGAAGGTTTCAAAGTTTTGGTGAGCTGCCTGCGTTTCTGGCCTGCTTCTGAATGATCCATATTGTTTTCCCCCTATAATTCTTTTTTACCGTATTCCCTCCTCAGATTAGTTGAAACCTATCATTCATCACAAAAACCTCTAAAAATTTCTTCCTCTTTATGCAGCAGACATCGTCTAAAGAGACTCTTGTGAAAGGTTTCAGAATGAACAACAGGGGTATTCTCAGACTAGCACCGTATTCAACCAAACTTACAATCCAGGAGGCGTTTTGAGAATGGTAAAAAGACAAGTAGTCGGCTATTACAACAATGAAAATGATGCAATCCGTGCAATCGAGGAATTGAAGCGCCAAGGGTATTCATCTGATGAAATCTCAGTAATCAGTAAAGAGCGCGAACAGACAGAAACGGTCGTCGAAGAGACGGGAACCCACGCAACTGACGGAGCTGCGACAGGCGCTGCGACAGGCGGCGTGCTCGGCGGACTCGGCGGTGTCCTTGCAGGACTCGGCGCACTCGCCATTCCGGGAATCGGACCGATTGTTGCAGCAGGTCCGATTGTCGCCGGTATCACTGGCGCTGCAGCCGGTGCAGGCGTCGGCGGACTGGCCGGTGCATTGATCGGCATGGGGATACCCGAAGAGGATGCGCGCCATTACAATGACCGGTTCAACGAAGGCAACATTCTCGTGCTCGTGGACGGAGACTACCCGCGGGACGGTCGCGGCTTAGATGAGTACAACCGCACTCTTTTATAAGAGAGCATCATGTATCCGGCTCCCTTCCTGAAATGGAAGGGAGTTTTTTGCGTGATTAAAAAAATGCAGGACTGTGTTATACTAACGGAACGGCATACGACGAACGGAGGAATCACAACGATGCAATACAACCAACAGAAAATGGCACAGCTAGTCAAGCAGGAACCCGAACTGACAAAACGGCTGAAAGATATCATGAAGGAACACGACTTGGAGCGACCATACGCTTTAAAGGCGCTTTACCATGCTGAAGTGAAAGAAAGCGGCCGATTCATGAAGCCGTATCAGGAGCTTCACTAAGCGAACAAATGATAGAAACAGGCAGAAGACCCGCGAGTTGCGCGTCTTCTGCCTGTTTTTTTGTGCGCCCTGTTTGTGGCGGAGGGCTTTGCAGAGGGCTTTATTGACCGACTGGACATGATTATGGCTGTTGCGGGCGGTTAAGGCTGTTCTAACTGCCCGAACCGGCACGCTGAGCGCGCGTTCGGGCAGTTAAAGGTCTCTTATGTGCCCGATGGACCGCATTTCCGTTTCATGCGGGCAGTTAAGGCTGTCCTAAGTGCCCGAACCAGCAAGCTGACCGGGCGTTCGGGCACTTAAAGGTCTCTTATGTGCCCGGTGGACCGCATTTCCGCTTCATGCGGGCAGTTAAAGGTCTCTTATGTGCCCGATGGACCGCATTTCCGTTTCATGCGGGCAGTTAGTGCCAGCCTTAGTTACCGTTACACCGGCTAACCACCTCGCCCGGGCAGTAAGGAACGTCCCTAGCGACCGAACGAACGCGCGGCACGTGTCCGAAGGCAGTAAGTCCATTCTCTCTTGCCCGACACGACGCCTCCCGCCCCGCCGGAAGAACCTTCGGCCGCACAAATGAAAAAACCGGCGCTTGAAGCCGCGCCGGCCGGGTATTTCAGTAGTAAGGAGAGATCAAAATATACACGAGGACGCCTGTGAAACTGACGTACAGCCAGATCGGCATCGTCCAGCGAACGATCTTACGATGGCGTTCGACTTCCCCGTTCCACGCGCGGGCAACACTCGTCAGTGCAAGCGGCACAATGGCTGCTGCCAGCAGGATATGCGAAAACAGGATGAAATAGTAGAATCCTGCCAGAAGTCCGCCGCCGCCGAATGGTGTCGACTCCGACAAAAAATGATACATGACATACGTGATGAGGAAGAAGAACGTTGTCACGAATGCTGCGTAAATGAAGCGCTTATGTACCGTAACATTCCGTTTCTTGATGGCGATCAGCGCCCCGACAAGGAAAAGGAACGTAAACGTATTGAAAATGGCATTCATGAGAGGCAGGATCGTAATGTCGAAAGCATCGAAGTTTTCGACGCCCGGCATGCCGGACAACACACCGATTGCCCCGATCAGGATGATGGAAACTGTGATGATAAACGGCTTGTAATTCCGTTTTTTTAGAGGTCTTTCTAATGCAGAAGTTGACTGTTTCACTCCGTTCACTCCATTGCCAGCAAATTGTCGTACCTTTCCAGTTTATCATATTAGGAAAAAGACGACCATTGAACGCTAGCCCAGCGTGCGCGATAAGAAGGCTTTTGTGCGATCTTGTGTCGGATTTGTTAACATCTCGGCAGGATTGCCTTCTTCGACAATGTGTCCGTCCGCCATGAATAGCACTTTTGTTGCGACATCTTTCGCAAACGACATTTCATGCGTGACGACAATCATCGTCATGTCCTCTTCCGCTAACTTTTTCATGACATCCAGCACTTCGCCCGTCAGCTCGGGATCGAGCGCCGAAGTCGGCTCGTCGAACAGCAGGATTTCCGGCTCCATCATGAGGGCGCGGGCTATGGCCACACGCTGTTTCTGGCCCCCCGACAGATTGGCCGGATAGGCGTCCGTCTTATCCGCGAGACCGACTTTTGCAAGCAGTTCTGCTATACGGCCTTTCAGTTTCTCTTTCGATTCTCCCTTGACGAGCCGCGGGGCAAGCGCCAAGTTCTGGCTGACTGTCAAATGCGGGAACAGATTAAAGTGCTGAAACACCATGCCGATCCGCCTGCCGATCGAACGGCAGCCCGCAGGTCCCGCATAGGTGCCGTTTTCCACAAGTGACTCGTCGCCAATACGGATGGTGCCCCCTTCGATTTCTTCCAGCTGGGCAAGGCTGCGGAGCATCGTGCTCTTTCCTGACCCGGAAGGCCCAATTACCGCAATCACTTCGTTTTTCTTAACATCGAACGTAATTTGTTTCAGTACTTCAATATCACCGAACGATTTCTCCATATTCACAACTTCTATCAAGGCCATGCCTGTTCACTCTCCTCATACATAATGGAAGCGCCGTTCCAGCCACTTGAATACGAGCGTCAAGACTGCTGTGATAAGCAGATAGATGATACCTGCCAGTACGAACGGGACGATTGTGAAATCCCGGTTGACCGCGGTCTGTGCAAAGTGCAGCAGTTCAGGAACCGCGACTGCGTACAGCAGCGCCGTATCTTTTACTAACGTGACGGATTCATTGGCGAGCGCCGGCAGCGCAATCCGGATCATTTGCGGAATGACGATACGGGTCGTCGTCTGCCATTTGTTCAGGCCGAGCACTTGCGCCGCTTCGTACTGCCCTTTGTCGATCGACAGCAGCCCTCCGCGGAAAATCTCCGCGAAATACGCTGCATAGTTCAGGATGAAAGCAAGTGCCGCAGCCGCAAACCGGTCGATGACGAGATATTCACCGATCACCGGGATGAGCGGCAGACCGAACACGAAAAACAGCAGCTGAAGCAGCAGCGGAGTTCCGCGCATGAGGTAGATGTATGCATTCGCGAGCCACGACAGCGGCTTGAACTTGCTGCCGACAGCGAGTGTCAGCAGAAAGCCGAGCGGGATCGAGACCACTATGGCGATGACGAACAGCAGGATCGTTGCCTGTGCTCCCTGCAGCATCGGTTTTAATATGGATAGTAAATAATATGGTGACATGTTGTTCCCTCCAACCGGACGTAGACCCGCGGCTTAGTTCAATACTTTGTTTTCCCCGAACCATGTTTCCGAAATCTGGGCGGCAGTGCCGTCTTCATTCATCGTATCGAGGGCTTTTTGCAGTTTTTGCAGCAACTCTTCGTTGCCTTTCTTCACGCCGACTCCGTATTGTTCAGGCGCAAGCGTTTCATCGAGTACTTTGAACGTACCTTCTTCTTTTGACATATAGTAGTCGATGACGACTTCATCGATGATGACCGCATCCACCCGTTTGCTCTTCAAATCGGATAATGCCAGGACGTTATCCGCGAACTCGGTCTTTTCTTTCACTTGGTCGGCAATCGGATTAGCTTCCAGCGCATCCGCGGCAGAAGATAACGCCTGCAGCCCAACCGTTTTGCCTTCAAGATCGGACAGCGATTGAATGTCTGATCCATCTAAAACCGCTACGACCTGGGAGTTACTCAAATACGGTTTTGTGAACAGCACTTTCTTTTTTCGTTCATTAGTAATCGTATACCCATTCCAGATCAGGTCAATACGCCCGCTGCTGAGTTCGGTCTCTTTCGCTTTCCAGTCGATCGGCTGGAACTTCGCTTTCATGCCCATGTGTTCTGCGGCAGCCTTCGCATAGTCGATATCGAACCCCGTCAGTTCGTTCGCTTCATCCCGGAATCCCATCGGTGCAAATTTATCATCAACCCCGATCACTAATTCGTCATCACTGCCGGCCGCTTCCTTAGGTGTACCGCATCCTGCGAGCAGTGCCATTATCCCGATTCCCGTCAACGCCAATTTGATCTTTTTGAATTTCATCTGCTTCTCCTCCACTTCATCGCTTTAGTCTGTTAAAGTAATGATAGAATAACACATCCTATTCACATTGCAAAGCAATTACTACAAGAATGTGAAAAATTTATTGAAACTGTTTTGCCGGAAAGACGTATACATGAGAAAATAGAAAGGCGGTATTCTTATGGACCCATTTTCGCCGTTCGTTTTCGGCGGCTTTTCATTCATTTTTGTTATCGTTTTCTTGCTGGTTGCTGGTGGCATATTGTTTGCCATCGTCAAAGGGATCACCGAATGGAACAAAAACAACCATTCCCCTCAGCTTACTGTAGCCGCTCATGTCAAAACGAAACGTACTGAAACATCTGGAGGCAGCGGAGACTCATCCGCGTCAACGTGGTATTACGTCACATTCGAATTTGAGAGCGGTGACCGTCAGGAGTTCAGCGTGAACGGCCGGCAGTACGGCATGCTGGCGGAAGACGATGTCGGGATACTCCGGTTCCAGGGCACCCGCTTCCTAGGATTTGAACGGTCGATGGCATAAAAAAAACGGCTCTCCAGTAAATGGAGAACCGTTTTTTTAAGCCGTTGCAGGCTTTTTGTTGCGTGCAATCAGCAAATAGAGGATAAGCGCCACTACTATCAGACCGGACAAAATCAAATACAGCTCTCTGTATCCGAACGCTGTGGCGACGCCCCCCAGTACATACGGACCGAACCCGAATCCAAAGTCGAGGAAAATATAGAACGTCGACGTTGCGATACCGATCCGTTTGATCGGCACACCGAACAGGGCAATGGCCTGGGCACATGATTGGAAGTTCCCGAATCCGAACCCGATCACCGCACCCGCCAGCAGTAGCACAAGCCCTGACGCCGTATTGCTCAGCAGCAGAAGTCCACCGGCGAACAGAATGAGTGAAGGAACGACGACGAACGGACCGCCTTTACGATCGAGCAGTTTCCCTGAGAACGGCCGGGAAACCAGGATTGCCCCAGCGTAGACGAGGAAGAAGAAACTTGCCGCACCGACAAGCCCTTCCTCTTTCGCAAAGAACGACAGGAATGACAGCACACCTGAATAGCCGACGCCAGCCAGCAGTGTGATCACTGCAATCGGGATGGCGGATTTCTCAATATAATTTGCGATCCCTTTTGGTGCATCTTTAGGTTCCGTTACCTCGTGGCCTTCTTCTTCGGGGCGTTTTTCCACGAAGAAATACATCGCAAGTCCAATGATGCCGAGCACCAGACTGAAAACGAACAGCCACGTGAACGTGACGTGCTGGCTCAAGTAGATGCCAAAAAACGGACCGATCGCCGTTGCCAACACTGTACTCAAGCTGAAATACCCAATTCCTTCTCCGCGTCGTGCCGGCGGAATTATCTGCGCGATCATCGTACCGGTCGCTGTCGATGCTATCCCGAGGCCGATTCCGTGGATGAACCGAACGATCAGCAGGAGCGGCAGTGAACCTGCTACAAAGTAAAGCGCTACTGCTATCACCGACAGCACGAGTCCGATCAGCAGAATCTTTCGGCTCCCGATACTTTCAATGACCCGCCCTGTCGCCAAACGCGCGGATAACGTACCGATGATGAAGATCCCTGACACGAGTCCTGCCATGCTGGCGGAAGTTCCATATTCTTCAACCGCAAACGGTGCAATCGTCACCATAAGCATATACATGACGATCATCAGAAAGAAATTGATGATTGAAATGAAAATAAAATCCTTTGTCCATAAGTTCTGGTTTTCTTCCATACATTGACCCTCTCCATTACTTCATAAGATTTTCATACGCCTGATCCAGCAGGCGTTTCGCAGACTCGACTTCTTGCTGCGGAAGTCCTTCCAGTATCTGTTCATACAATGGAAGCAGCTTTTCCTGTATTTCCTGTGTAATGCGCAGTCCTTCCTCGGACAGTCGCAGCAGTTTCTCCCGCTTATCTTGGCCTTGTGTCACATCGATAAAGCCCATCTCGTGCAGCCGCTTCACAATTTTCGTGATCGATGGCTTTTCCACCATCTGGTCTTCCGCAATTTCTGCGGACGTCATTTCGCCACGGCGCAACAGGAGGCTCAGCACCGTCCATTGCGCATTATAAAGATCATAATGAAGCAGCTGTTTGTTGAGCTGATTCACAAGCGGCCGATGCAGTTTCACAAAACTCCTGACAAACTCAAGTTCCAAGTGCACTTCTCCACCTCCACTTAACAAGTATAAATGATTAGTTAACCTAATTAACTATTATAGTATACGCCGATCAAGTTCTGTTGTAAAGAGCTGTGATCGTAAAAAGCTGTCCGTTCTTGCCCAGTTGCACGGTATCGCCTCCCCAGGTGTCGACACTGTCCGAAAGAGTTGCCCTCGCTGCAGACATGCCGTATACTAATAGAGTTCGATCTCATGTCTCAGTAGCTCAGGGGATAGAGCAACAGCCTCCTAAGCTGTGGGTCGCAGGTTCGATTCCTGCCTGGGACGTATGCTACTAAGCGCTATATCATAGGGTTTCCGTGTGTTTTACTGCACTTGGAAATGCTAATGGTATAGCGTTTTTTTGTCTGAAATGTATCCCATTTTATTTTAGATGATTGATCGATCAAAAGAGGAGGCATCTGCCCCCTCTTTTTAACATGCTGCGAACTCCTGCGATATCAGAAAAAGTAATATTTCTCTCTCCGTTTAAATCTTCAACTTCGATAAGAATACGAACCAGATCAACCGATGATATTTTGACTATGTATGTATCTTAAATCCTTCTTTCCATATCGTAACGGATGAATTGCATTAATTCGTAAAAGCAAGTTCTAATTCTTCCTGTAATGTCACCAAGTCGAATTCTGTTCCTTGATAAAGCTGTGCTCGCCGTTCTGATAGCTGGAGTCATGGACCTGGTAGTCGCCTTCTCCGACCTAACCATCAGACCACTCATTAAACTAGGTATATGGATTGCGAGGCGGGTTGTACGACCAGGAGAAGCTGACGAACTCGGCCTTCTCATGCTTCTGCCGAATGAATGTCACTACTTCGGCTTTGTCAAAATCGTCATGTTGTCACCTTCTTGCCTTCCTACGTTTGGGTTATATGGCCACACTTCCAAATTAATTGTTCTATTAATTATCAGAATGTGGTAAAATTTTTACAAATAGATTTAATTCAGCTAAGAAAGTGGGGATAAAATGACTCTGAGCGCCCGTTTTTTGTTTTCTGTCAGTAGTGCTGTTTTATTTACCATATTGGTTTTATTATCTTTTTTAGGCTATTGGAAAGCTGATCCCACAGTCCAAATTATCTTTTTCTTCGTTATGGTTTCCGCAATCTTCAATGCCGGCATTGAGACTCGTAAAAGCTTGAGGTATAATGACTAATTGGTTTTTTTTAATTAGTTTTATTATTTTCTGGTTTCTATCCGTACTTACTATCTTCTAATTACATCCTAACAAATCATCTGCATTTAACCATCGGTTTCAAATTGAAATTCCGATGAGAAATTCCCGCTTAATAAGAACTCAAAGATTGCCTCAAGCACATTTACCACAATGCTGTTACCGGCTTGGTGATAAAGCGTGCCATTCAGGAAGTCGGCTCGTCTTGGATGCTCTTTTTCAGCACCATCGAAATCGCCCTATCAATCGCCAACACTCCCGCACGGTCAGAAGCCGGTGTGGACAACTGAATGACGTATATTTCCCTTATCATTGGATGGACAATAAAAACTTTTCATTAATACAACGGCTGGATGACGTATACTATTAGGCGGAAAACAAACTTTTAACAGAATCTGTTTGATCATTTGGTGTATCCCTATTGACCCTCAAAAAAGATTCACCTATACTGGTACCTAATTGTATAAGTAAAATGTTTTCTAGGGTTCCGCAACAAATGCGTTGGTCTGGTCCGAGAGAAAACTCATAGCGTTGCTATGACACGGAAGGATAAAAGCCTGGGAGAAACTGTTTTTACAGTTTTCTCTCAGGCTTTTATATTTTTTATGCAAATACAAAGGAGGGATTAGGGAAATGAACAAGCAATGGATTCAAGTAGTTATCGCTGCATTCTTTGAAGTAATCTGGGTGATCGGCTTAAAACATGCAGATGATGTGTGGACATGGACAGGGACCCTGGTGGCTATCATCATTAGCTTCTATGTCATGATCATGGCAGGACGAAGACTGCCTGTTGGCACCGTCTACGCTGTATTTGTCGGATTAGGAACCACCGGGACTGTGATCACAGACATTCTCTTTTTCGGTGAAGCATTTCATTGGGCAAAAATAACACTGATTGTGATTTTATTAACTGGGGTGATGGGATTGAAATTAGTTACAAACGACCCTGTGCATGCAGGAGATGATGCATAATGGCGTGGGCTTGTTTACTTGTAGCTGGGGTATCTGAAATGTTTGGGGTTGCCATGATCAATAAATTGCATAAAGATCGTAATTGGCAAGCGGTTGTACTGGTCATTCTCGGGTTTGGGTGTAGCTTTATTTTCCTTGCCACTGCCATGACGTCGCTTCCCATGGGAACCGCTTACGCGATTTGGACCGGCATTGGTGCATCTGGTGGAGCCCTCCTAGGAATGTTGCTTTACGGGGAACCTAAGGACTGGAAAAGGCTAGTTTGTATAGGAATGATTTTGTTTGCAGCAATAGGTCTCAAATTCGTTTCATAGGTTGGTCGTATTCTAGGAGCGGATTACGCGACAGCCGTTACTTTATAGTTTTTTCTATACACAGAGAGGCACTTTTCAAAGAAAAGTGCCTCTCTGCATACTCCTTCCCCGATTGCTCATACTGAAGAAAAAGGGAGGGTTCTAAAGTGAATTCACAAAGACATCGATTTCTAACTGTAAGTACAGTTGTTTCCAATATGTTAAGCCTCATTATTCTTTTCTTGACGGTGTACCATCATTTTGTGATTCGAGAAAAGATTGATGGAATGACGAAGCAGGAGCGTACATCCTAGTTTGGATGCTCGTCACTGTTGGCCGCAAGTTCTCGATTCTGTCCGCCTTCCCTGCTAACCAGATTGTCTGACCATCTCATTTCTATTTACGAACGGCGTCGCTCCATTCATGGCAGAAGCCATAATCGCATATGGTTGGACTATTCTTTCTGATTGTAAAGATACGAAAGGAGTAGTGGCATGAATGATCAAAGCAACAATGAATCCTCTCTTGAAAGTGAACAGGAAGCGATCAGCACAAGTCTGCAGCTTGCTTTTCTGGGGGCAACACTCTCGACAATTGGAGATGGGCTTTCAGCGGTGGCCGCTCTTCTCGCGATAGAGGAAGCACAGGCGACTGCCCAAACAGAACAGCAGGATCAGACAGCTTCTGACCAACGGCTGGATGCCATGCAGCAGAAGATCGATCAACTGGAACTGGAAATTTCGCGTTTAAAACGACGGGATGGAAATGGCAGCAGACGTCAACTTTAGTATATCGGTGTTTTCTTTTCTCTGCCTGTTCACCACTCCTATTGCTCAACCCGCGAGATAGGCGGGCAGTTTCTCGGTGACAATCACTTCCCAACCGCCCTCCATCGTTTCAAAAAACTTCTCCTGATCAGCTGTCCAGCCGGAATGAATCAGGGTGAAGCGGGTTTCGCTGTCACCGGCTACTTCCAGCTCGATCAGCAAGTGCCAATGTTTGTCCCAGTCAAAGCCGACAACGCGCTGCGTCTCCAGCTCAGTTACGATGCATGGTGAATCGCCGAAAGGTTCTGCACGCAGGACAAATTGTTTACCGAGGACTGGCTCGAATGTATTGGCCATCCACCAGGCGGAAAGCCCCTCTGAAGTGGATATCGCCTTCCACACTTTCTGGACAGGCGCGTTCAATAAAATTGTTTTCTTAATTTCCTTTGTTTGATATTCCATGTAATTTCTCTCCCCTTCTGGATTCTCCGTTTCACTATCAATATACCAAGTGAGTTTGATCTGCATCCGGTTCACCGTGTAACTTTCCGTCAGCCTGCCCGTCTTATGGATCAGGAGGGATTCCATGAAAAAAATCACAGTTCTTTTACTCGCCATGGTGGCCGTCCTGGCTGTCGGGTGCGGAACAGACAAGAGCAGGTCGTCTGAAAAGGATGAAACGGTGCGCCTGGCCGCTTCCGAACCGACGCTGCCTCCTGATTTCGAACAGATGAGTGACGCGCAGAATACACGCGGGTTCCTTGCAGTGTCGGTGAGTGAACAAGACGCGTTTAAGACGGCGTGGAACGATTACGGCATGGAGGCGGAACGGCCGGAGCTGGATCTCAAGGAAGAGGCCGCAATCTTTATCAGTCTGCAGGAGTCCGGCAGCTGTCCGAACAAACCGGAATCATTCGACACACCAGCCGAATCCGGGGAGCTCGGGATACACTTTGCGCCGCTTCCTGACGTCTGCACTGCTGATTTGGCCCCCCGCACCCTTGTCTTTGCGGTAAAGCAAGAGATCGCGCGGGATCTGAAAGCTGTCCGCCTATATCTCCAGCAGCAAGAAGTTTCCGTTCCATTACTCGGGTTGCAAGTCGATTATTGAAGCAGCGCGATGGCAATGGCAGCACCCGGTCGTTTTATCTGTTGATGAAAATGCCCCCACTTCGAATGAAGAAGGGGTTTTCTCATTTCATCGTATTCTCCAGGAACTGCCGGACTTTCGCTTTGTAGACGTCCGGTTCTTTCGCGTACGATTCGCCGTGGTTGGCGCCGTCGACGAGCAGCAGTTCCGTACTGCTCGACGTGTTTTCATATAGCTCAATCGCATTGGCCACCGGAACGAACGTATCGGCTTTGCCGTGAATATACAGGATGGGCACGTCTGTGTGTTCCACTTCTTTGAGCGAATTCGCTTCACGGAAGAAGTAGCCGGCCCGCAGCCTGGTGATGAGACTCGTACTGTCGAGCAGCGGAAACGCCGGCAGATGGAACATGCGGTTCATCTGATAAGCGAATAGCTGGTAGACCGAACCGTATGGACTGTCGGCAATGATCGCTTTCACCTGATCAGGCAGCTCTTCTTCCCCGCTCGCCATCAGGACAGTTGCGGCGCCCATCGAGAGGCCATGATAGGCAATTTCCGTTTTGCTTCCTAGTTTGTCCAGCAAGAGGTTCGTCCAGTCGATCAGGTCCAGACGGTCGGGCCAGCCGAATCCATAGTAGGTTCCCCCGCTTTCGCCGTGTCCCCGTGCGTCTGGCATGAAAATATTATAACCGAGCTCCTGGTAGTAAAAGATGCCGAAGAGACCCATCTGCTTGGCGTTCCCCAAGTAGCCATGGGTGAGGATCACCAGTTTGTCGGTCGGTTTTTCAGCTGCCAAAAAGTAGCCGTTTAACTGAAGTCCGTCCCGGGACGTCATTGTCAGCTTTTCGAAAGGCTGCTCACTTACCCATTCGGTCCAGCCTCCATTTACGTACAGGTCCATTGTTTCGTCTGACACTTCGAGATCAGCATTGTTTTGTAAATAATCCTTCGGCCCTCTCTTGATGGCCAACTCATAGAAAAAGATGCCGCCGAACAGCTGAACAACGACGAATATGCCGGCTGCCGCCAGCACCAATTTCTTCCAGTTACGTTTCATCCACCGCATACGATCCCCTACTGTCTGTCCATTCGTGTTCTTTCATTATACAGCACTTGCTGAAAAGGCATCCATTCAGACCTTTCCAAGTATGTAAGCGGCACTGCTGGGCAGTCCCCAGTCGGAGCGGGCCGGGTATTGTTTTCCACTTTCCGCCGAAAGTGCCCCCTGCAGGCGGGACAGAGTCGTGCCGCGGCTCTGTGAGAACTAGTCTATGCATATATCCGCTCATTTATTCATGATGCGTTTTTGGGTGCGTTTCATCTCGTCAGGATCAGGGAATTAAGCAAGGGAGTAAAGGATGCAGACGAAAGGATGACATGGTGTGATAGAGGCAAAACATGCGCTTTTGACAAAAGAGGATTTTACAAATAGAGACGATCTGCCCAGCTGGCTGCTGAAAGAATACCAGACATTTCATGACACGGTGACCGACAAGACGTTCCCGTGCTATTTCGGAATGGGCGGCGAGCTGAAAGGCGAGCTTCGGTATGCCTATGTGACGCAGGACGATTGGAGCATGCTGCCTCAGGCATTGACGGAATTCCTGGCGCTGTTCGACAATCCGAAGCATAAGCGGCATGGGCTGTTTGTGTTCGTTGAACCGTTCGCCACAGAAGGAACGCTTGAGGAATATCGGGAACAGTTTTGGAATATTCTTCAGTATCTGCATGACGTGGATGAAGTGGAGTGGCCTGAAGAGAGTCCCAGGGAAACTGATCATTATTTGTGGGATTTTCGTTTCCATGGGGAGCCGATCTTTGCTTTTGGCAACACGCCGGCCTACAAACAGCGGAAGACCCGCGATCTCGGCAATGCTATGGTGATTGGATTTCAACCACGGAAGATATTTGAAGGCCTGAAAGGGACTGAAAAAGGCGGAATCATGTCGAGGGAGAAAGTGCGGGAGCGTGTGGAAGCGTGGGATCATCTGCCGAAACATCCGGATATCAGCCATTTTGGCGATCCAGAGCATAACGAATGGAAACAGTTTTTCATCGGGGATGACAGTGAACCGATTCAAGGAAAGTGTCCGTTTACCCATAAGGAACTGAAGAAAAAGCCGTCCTGAGGGGCGGCTTTTTCTTTAGGCGAAGTCAAGGGAATCATTAGCCGAATTTTCCACTTATATACTCTTTCGTTTCTGTAAAAACCGGACTGTTGAAAATTTTCTCTGTTGTTCCTGTCTCTTTCACTTCACCGTTAAGGAAAAAGGCAGTTCGGTCTGAGATACGAGCTGCTTGCTGCATATTATGGGTGACAAGCACAATTGTGAACTGCGACTTCAGCGACTGAATGAGCCGTTCGATTTTTGCACCCGAAATCGGGTCGAGAGCAGATGTTGGTTCGTCCATGAGAAGAATGTCCGGTTTCGTGGCGAGTGCCCGTGCAATCATCAGCCGCTGTTGTTGACCCCCGGAAAGGCTGCCGGCCGGTTTGTTTAAATTATCTTTTACTTCATCCCACAAGGCTGCGGATCGGAGACAGGATTCTACGAGCTCATCTAGTTCGGTTTTCCTCACATTGCCATGAATCCGAGGTCCGTACGCGACATTGTCATAGATGGAGAACGGAAAGGGGCTTGCATGCTGGAATACCATGCCGACTTGTTTTCGCAGAGCTACGACGTCTTCTGCGGGTTTCGTGATGTCTTTGCCGCCGATCCAAATTTCACCGGCAGTGCGTGTCTCAGGGATTAGGTCATTCATGCGGTTCAGCGATCGCAGGAACGTCGATTTCCCACAGCCGGACGGTCCAATTAGCGCTGTGATCTCGTTACGCTCGACAGACAGCGTGATACCTTTCAGCGCTTCGTGGCTGCCGTAGTAAAACCGGAAGTCTTCTGTCCGGATAGCGGGCATGGTGAGTTGTTCTGCGGATGCTTGTCTCATGTGTGTTCCTCCTATCCGATCTGACCGGAGATATATTGTCGGGTCTGTTCGCTCCGTGGATTGCTGAAAATTTGCTCGGTCGCTCCGTGTTCGATCATCTGTCCCATATAGAAATACGCCGTTTCGTCCGAGATGCGTCTTGCCTGCTGCATGTTATGCGTGACGATGATGATCGTGATCTCCTCTTTCAGCCGTCCAATCAATTCTTCGATCTTGGCAGTTGATACAGGATCAAGTGCGGATGCCGGTTCGTCCAATAAGAGAACGTCTGGCTGCATGGCGAGTGCCCGAGCGATGCATAGTCTCTGTTGCTGTCCTCCTGATAGCCGGAGGGCGGACTGGTGCAGCTGGTCTTTGACTTCATCCCAGAGTGCGGCCTTTCGAAGACTGTCTTCAACGATCCGATCAAGTTCACTCTTTTTTCTCATGCCATGCCGGATCGGGCCGTAGGCGACGTTTTTGTAAATTGATTTCGCGAAAGGAACAGGCCTTTGGAATACCATTCCAATCTGTTTCCGCACTTCCAGTAGGTTTACTTGCTGGCTTTGCAGCTCGATCCCATCATAACGGATCTCGCCTACCATCCGGCACCCCTCGATACTGTCGTTCATCCGGTTGAGTGCTCTCAGGAATGTCGATTTGCCGCATCCTGAAGGTCCAATTAGTGCCGTAACGGTATTCTTGTGAAACGACAAACTGACATTACCCACTGCCTGATGATCTCCATAGAACACAGAAAGTCCATCTGTTTCCAGTTTAGGGCGCGAAAGATCCGAACCGGCCAGCGTTGTTGCGGTTGCTCCAGAAGTAAGTCCTCGGTGTGATACTGCAACTGTCTGCATAACAGTGCTCCTCTCTAGCTTGCGCTCATTTTCTTGAAGACGAAACGGCCGATGAACCGTGCCGACAAGTTAAACAGCAGGATGGATAAAATCAGCAACGCGGCAGCTCCATCCGAAATAGCGGAAGCGTCTGGCATGATGCCTTCCCCGTTGATCTTCCAAATATGTACGGCCATTGTTTCTGCTGGTCGAAACGGATTGAGCGGCGAAATCGGCGAGAGCGGATTCCAATTTGAAAAGTCAAGCGCTGGTGTACTCATACCAGCGGTATAGATCAAAGCTGCGGCTTCCCCGAATACCCGTCCAGCTGCCAGAATGATTCCAGTGATGAGACCAGGGAGTGCTGCCGGCAGGACAATATTCGTAATAGTTTCCCACTTCGAGAACCCGAGCGCCCATCCAGCTTCGCGCTGTGCACGTGGCACGCTTTGGATGGACTGTTCGACGACCCGGACTAGCAGCGGTAAATTAAAGACTGAGAGTGCGAGTGCTCCGGAAATGATCGAGAAGCCCCACCCCATGTAGATAACGAAAAACAAGAATCCGAACAGTCCGACCACGATGGACGGTAGGGATGACAGCACTTCGACAGAAATCCGAATTCCGCGAGTCAGCCAGTTGTCTTTTGCGTACTCCGCCAAATAGATGCCGGCTCCAAGCGCTACAGGAAGCGAAAAGACGAGCGTCAGGACGAGTAAGTAGAACGAGTTGAACAGCTGCGGTCCGACTCCCCCACCCCCTTTAAAGATTTGGGGAGGTGATGTGATGAATTGCCAACTGAGAATCGGTAGTCCTTTGACGAATACATAGCCGAGAAGACTGGCAAGTAGTATGAGAATTATACCGGCGACAGCATATAGTCCGGCAGTTGCGAGCCGGTCCGCCTGTTTTGCAGACATCATTGTGGTTTCCCCCTTCCGATCCATCTGACAGCGATTGTGAAGACGAGTGACATGAGCAGCAGAACGAGTGCGAGCGACCAGAGTGCATTGTTTTCGGCAGTGCAGAGTACAGTATAGCCCATGCCCATTGTCAGAATGCTCGTCAACGTCGATGCTGGTTCGAACAGCGAATGAGGGATTACGGAAGCATTTCCGATAACCATCTGGACAGCGAGTGCTTCACCGAACGCCCGTGCCATCCCAAAAATGATGGCCATCAAAAGACCGGGCTTTGCCGTTTTCAAGATCACTTTATAAATCATCTGCCAGCGTGTCGATCCAAGTGCAAGGGAGGCTTCCCGTAGTGAACGCGGAACCGCTTGAATGGCATCGAGCGCGAGACTCGTGACAGTCGGAAGGATCATGACTGACAGGACGATTGTTCCTGCCGCTATTCCAAAACCGCTCCCCGTTACATGGTCCCGCAACAGCGGAACGACAACACTGAGGCCGATAAAACCATAGACAACGGAAGGTATACCGACGAGCAATTCGATGACCGGCTGCATCACTTTCTTGCCGGCTTTCGGGGAAATTTCACTCATGAAGAGTGCTGCTCCGATTGCTAACGGTGTACAGATCACCGCAGACAGTCCTGTCACGGCAATCGAGCCGGTTAGAAAAGGCAGCGCTCCGATAATTGGATTTCCTGCTTCATGTTTCTGTCCTGGGTTCCAAGTGGTTCCAGTAAAGAATTCTTTGATGCTCGCGCCGTTCACGAAAAACGTAGAGAGCCCTTTCGAAATAACGAGGAAGAAAATTGCTCCGGTCAGAAGTGCGGTCAGCAGAACGGCGGCAAAGGTAAGCCCTTTGCCGAACCGTTCTGTCCGCTGTTTACTGCTTTTTTTGAATAACGGATGTTCCGTTTCTTTTACTAGCTTGGCCATCATCCGTTCTCCTTTCTGTAGTGCGTGTCCGTCTTGCGGCGCTTATTTCTTATCAATCTTGCCTTCTGCATCCCGTTCGACTTTCATGCCCGTAACTGGCAGATAGCCCATTTCTGGAAGCAATTCATCTTGCACGTCTTTTGAGAGAATGTAATCGATCAACTCTTTTGCGAGTCCATCCGCTTCACCATTTGTATACATGTGCTGATACGCCCAGATTTCCCAGTTGTTTGTTTCGACTTCTTCCTGTGTAGGAGAAACGCCGTTCACTTTTAAAGCCGTGACAGAGTCATCGAAATACGAGAATGCGAGGTAGCTGATCGCACCTGGCGTTTCACTTACGATCTTGCGTACTGTACCCGAAGAGTCCTGTTCTTGTGCTTCAACAGGTTCTTTCCCCTGCAGTCCGAATGTTTCGAAGGTAGCCCGTGTACCTGAACCTTGCGCACGGTTGATCACCGCGATATCCTGATCTTTTCCGCCAAGCTCTTTCCAGTTCGTGATCTTGCCGGTGAAGATGTCAATCAGTTCTTCAGTCGTTACATCTTCAACACCTGTTTCCGGGTGGACGACCGGTCCCATGCCGACAACTGCTACTTTATGGTCAACAATTTTACTTGCATCGATTCCGTCTTTTTCTTCTGCGAAGATGTCGGAGTTCCCAATATCGACAGCGCCTTCGCTGATCTTGCTGAGTCCTGTTCCGCTCCCTCCGCCTTGTACGTTAATAACCGCTCCGGGGTGGTCAGCTGTATATTGCTCGGCAGCTGCTTCGACTAATGGCTGTAAGGCACTTGAGCCGACAGCTGTAATCGTTCCTGTCTGTTCTGCAGGTTTGTTAGCATCTGCTGTGTTATCGGCTTCGTCTGCTTTGGTTGAGCTGCAGGCTGCCGCCAATCCGGCACACAATAGAATGCTTGCTGCGAATGATAGACGATTTCTTTTCTTCAATCTGAATCCCACCTCGATAGTTTTTTACAGCGATCCGATCTGCTGTACCTTTACTGTAACTGCCGAACGTTAAGGACAAGTGGAGGCTATGTAAAGACTATGTAAAGGTTCAGTTTACGAGAGTTTACAAAGAAAAAACCGCCAGAGCAGGCGGTTTGCGACGTTTATGTAGGGGCGGTTCAATTCTTGACCATTTCCATTTTGTAGCCGAAACCACGGATGGTCTTAATATAGATCGGCTGTTTCGTATCCGGTTCGATTTTTTCCCGCAAGTGACTGATATGAACGTCGACAATCCGGGAATCACCCGTATATTCGTAGTTCCAGACAGCATCGAGCAGCTGCTCCCGGTTCAGCACTTTTCCGCTGTGACGGGCGAGGTACAGAAGCAATTCGAACTCCTTCGGGGTCAGGTCAAGCGGCTGCCCTGACAGCAGAGCTTCGATTCGTTCCGGGTAGATTACGAGCTGCCCGATGATGAACGAGTGATCCTGATCATCCGGCCGGGCTGTCTGTACAAGTTCGGATCGGCGGAGGATAGCTTTCACTCGCGCGACGACTTCACGCGGACTGAATGGCTTTGTCAAATAATCGTCTGCGCCGAGTTCCAGTCCGAGGATCTTGTCGAATTCATCAGTTTTAGCAGTGAGCATGAGAATCGGAGTGTGAATCTTTTCCTGTCGCAATGTTTTGCATACATCCATGCCATCCATACCAGGAAGCATCAGATCGAGAACGAGCAGATCCGGCCTCTCCATTTTGGTTATTTCAAGGGCTGTTTTGCCGTCATGGGCAACCGTGACGGCATAGCCCGCCTGTTCAAGGTTATACTGCAGCAGTGTGGCAATCGATGGTTCATCTTCAACAATGAGCACTTTCTTCATAGTGATCCGCTCCTTCAGTGTATGGTTTGCAGCAGTTCCCATCTGTTCCCTTCCACTGTAGCGGGTGACCGCTGAATTGTCCACTTAAATTCGCAAACGCCAGCCGGTCGGATATGGATCATCGGTTGTCGAGCATGACCAAGTAGGCTCTGAGTTCGGGATCCATCTCACCGAGCTGATACATGCCGATCCGTCCATCCTTCTTGCTGATGAACGCCCGGCCCACGACTGGAAAACGCTCAGGTTCCAGCCCGGGTGCCGACACTTCGACGATGGCATCGATCATAAATTGGTTATCGGCAGTCGAAATATCACTTTGAGTGACTTCAAGTTTTACCGGTTTCTTTTCAAAGACTGCATCGGTGAAAAAATCATATTGGAAAGCGCCTGCTGACATGAACTGTTTCAGTGCATCCTCTGTAAAATAGGGACCGTATACTTGTTTCACATAGGCGTCGTACTTCATTCTACTTTCCTGCTTTTCGACACTGTTGTCGTCTGCTGTACCACCCATCGCATCCAGCATCAGCTGCTGATACTCCTTGTCAGGGCCAGTCAGCTCGAGTCTTGTGACTTGTTCGATATGCTGGATGGCAGTCTCCTTGGTGAAACTGACTTCTGTCTTTTCCGGGGCTTTCACTTGCGGCTTCTCTTCGACCTTCTTTTTCATCGTCACTTCCCCGCGTTCCTCTTCCGCAGGTGAACAGCCCACTGTTGCTAAACAGATGCTCAGCATTCCGGCCAGCATGAACCCTTTACGCACAGACCCTGACATAGCATTCCCTCTTTCCTATTCGCTCTCTATGTGATGAGGCATCCATCAGGAATACGCTTTGCCAGGTGGAAAGGTTTCAATATTCCGTCGTTTTCAGACAAAAGAAAACCCGACGTCAGCAGACACCGGGCTGTATGGTTTATAGGTCGATTGCCCACGCCAGGAATATGATGATGATGGCCGCTGGCACGATATAGCGGATCAGAGCTTTCCAGATCTTATGGAGCAGCGGGTTCATATCCAGTTCATCAGCGGTGTCACTGGTGCTGAGTACATACCCCGCAAACAGCGATACCGCGAGCGCGCCGATCGGCATAGCGATCCGGCTCGTCAACAGGTCGGCGAAATCGAATATGGAACCTCCGAACAGCTGGACACCACTCAACTTCCCAAACGATAAAGCGCTTGGGATGCCGACGATGAAAATGAGAACGCCGAAGATCCAGGATGCCCTTCTTCTCCGCTCATGCCTGCTGCGTATCCCCGTCGAGACGACGATCTCGAGCATCGCGATCGCTGACGTCAGTGTAGCGAACAGCATGAGGATGAAGAACACGATGAGGAAGAAGGATCCAAACGGGATTTCGTTGAAGATGGCCGGCAGCACGACAAATATCAGGCCGGGGCCTTCCGCCGGGGACTGCCCGAGCGCAAACACCGCCGGGAAGATGACGATCCCTGCCAGCAGGGAAATGATGATGTTCAGTAAGGAGACGTTCAATGCAGACTGACCAAGCCGTTCATCCTTCTGTAAATAGGAGGCATAGGTCATCATCGCCGTTACACCGACGCTCAGGGAGAAGAACGCCTGGCCGAGTGCCAAGAGCCCCGTTTTCCATGTCAAAAACGACCAGTCCGGGACGAACAGGAAACGGATCCCTTCCATCGCACCGTCTAGTGTCAGGGAGCGGATGGCAAGGACGATGAAGAAGACGAACAGCAGCGGCATCATCCACCGGCTTGCCCGTTCAACCCCTCCCCGTATTCCGCTTTGTACGATCCAGATCGTAAGAGCGAGGAATGCGGCCTGCGCGATCAGCACCTCAAATGGATCGGCGATAATCCCCTCGAACAGCGCACCATAATCATTCCGGCTCAGCCCGCCTGTCAGCGAACGGATCAGATAGGATAGAATCCAGCCGCCGACCACACTGTAGAATGACAGGATGATGAATGACGCGGCAAGGCCGATCCAGCCCGCCCAGTTCCACCTTGTACTGCCGGATAAGCGCTCGAATGATGTTACTGCATCCGCACCGCCGCGCCGGCCGATAACAAACTCTGCAAGCAGGATCGGCAAGCCGATCGCCACTGTGCTCAGGATGAACAGCAGCACGAAAACACTGCCGCCATTCATCCCTGCCATATATGGAAATTTCCAGATAGCGCCCAGACCGATTGCACTGCCTGCTGCAGCCAATATAAATCCAATTTTCGATGTCCATTGTTCCCGTTCGTTCATCTGTCACCCTCGCTTCAAGCAAAACGGCAGTTTACAAGTCCGTTAAATTTTTCAGTTCGCCTGTCACCGCGTCAACACATTGATCGGAATCGAGCAAGCCGCATAACATATACTTGCTGTTTTCCTGATTAAATACATACACTGGGTCCATCGTAATGAATGGAACCATTTCATCGAACGCTTCTTCTTGTGTCACCGCTGCAATACGCGGCTGTGTGAAGCCGTCGAACAGCTGAGCCATATTGTTGGAATCCATGAAATTGAGCACGTCGAATGTGTCCGGATCCAGCAGCAGGATCAGTTTGCGGCGCAGCGGTCCGGAAACTTCCCCGATCTTGCGGCAGACCGCCTCGATGATGCCAGGCTGCCGGAACACGCGATACAGCTCCCATTCGCCAGATTCCTCTGGCGCTTCAGCAGATAGGAACCGGATCGCTGACTCGGTCACTTTCGTCAATGCTGCGTCATCCAAGACGGATGGCGCAGCATTGACGATATTGAACGCCTCGTCTGCGCTCACATGTGCGCGGAACGGCTCAACCGGCTGCCGTTCAAATTGTTCGTAGGACGGCGCGTTCCACAGCAGCAGCGTGCCGGGGAACTTTGCACCCTGTTCCTCTGTGAAATAAGGGAGCACGGTGCCGTCCTGCGCAATATGCACTTCATCGATGGCATAGTAATCGGCAAATCGTTCTTCGTCTTCAATCGGCAGACGAATTAGCGACAGCTGCTGACGGACAAGCGGCTCGACCGCTTCCAATGTCAAACCGAACCCTGCCTGTTCAAAGTCCGATGAACCTCTGATCGGCAGTACAGCCGTCAGCAAACGGCCGGCCGTATCCCAATCCACCTGCATCTGCGATTCTGTACTGACAGGGAATCCGCCGTGCGACAGTACAGCTTCTATACCGGTTTCCGTACGGTTCGTGAACGTAAGCGTCTCGCCGAACTTCAGATCTGTCTGCCTTTCCGCCCATTGCTGGAAAAACGCGGCCTTATCGTCATCCACTGTCAGCGGCTCAGCCCGGGACACACCGCCAGTTGTCACAAGAAGTTGGAGCTGACGGAAACGCAGCGAATAATCGACAGAAACTGCGCCTTCCGGCATGAGCTCTTCCTCACCAGGGGATTCCGCATCTTCCGGCAGCCAGACTGCGGAAAGGATGATATCCGTCCCGCCGAATGCGGATGGTCTCTCGAACAATTCGAAGGTATGCAGATGAAATTCCTGCAGGCCAGCAGCTGATATTACCTGTTCCAGTACCTCATGAAGTCTTGAATCCAAACCGGACACCTCCTCGCTGCTTATTCGAAAAAGACCTTGTCCGTATTGTATTTCGCACGCTGCGTATTGATGATGTACGTCTCGTAGATTTCACGTTCCATCGCATCTTCCACAAGGATCACACCGATTTTATTCACTTCGTCACGGTGCGGTTTCAGTGGAGAGACATTATTCTCCAAATGCTTTTTCACACGGGGACGCAGCTTGCGCGCTTTTCCGACGAACAGCAGCTCATCCTGTTTGTTGTAGAACAAAATGATGCCGCCTTTGTCGCGCGGGATTTCGTGCAGGTCGACAAACCCGTTCACCGGTTTGATCGGAGCTTCAGTTGCGGACTGCTTTTGCAGTCGCTGTTCAATTTTCACGTCTACTTCAGGAATTGTAATGGTGATCAATACAGTCACGTCCTATCTCATTTTGTTAGTAATCCTACCATACATTTCCCGAGAATGCGATTTGTCATTATTTTTCGACGTCAAAAAGCCGCCTCTTCAAACAGAGACGGCGATTGTGCAGGCAATCAGCTGCCGAAAACCTCATGCAGCACTTTATCGGCACTCGAGTTGTTCAGGTTTTTGTGGATGAGACTGTTCGGCTTGTTCGGCAGAGCCGATGCGAACGATTGGGAGTATTCGGCTTCGCCGACGACATGAATCTCATCCCAGTGCCGCACTTTCTTCATCTTGCCGATATCATTGGCGAGGGATTTGTAGAACCGCTCCAAATTCTCTTTCAGCCGGTCGTCCAAATCGTCCACGTGACTTCCGCCGGTTCCGCGGTTGCCTGAAGGGTTCAGTCCTTTCTGTTCTCGCCAGACGTCGAGCCCAGAATCGAATGTATACGTGAAATCATCTGCTACATATCCCATCGCTGTATCGAGGAAGCGCACATTCCCAAAACTCGGCATGATGATACCGGAATTCGGATACGCTTTCAGCATATTTTCCAGCTTGTCGATCACTGGATGGTCTTCCCAGTAAAAGTCGGTTTCAATTGCAATCTGCACATAATGGACAGAGAAAACTTCAGGATTGGAAGAAGCAAAAATAACGACTCCTTTTTTCAAGTCGTTTTGGTTATTTTCAATTTCACGTACTACAAGGTCCTTCGCTTTTTTAAAGGATTCCATCTCTTCTTTGTCGTTAGACGCCTGTAAATATTCCTCCAGCCGTTTGAAGCCTGATTTCAGCTGGATCTTCCAGGCCCCTTTCTGCTGGTCGGGGTCTGCCGGATTCGTGTTCAAGTACACGCTGAGTACACAGCGCTTGTCGCAATGAAAGTCTTTCAAAGTCTGAAGTTCTTCGCCTACTGACATATTCGCTTCGACCTCCTCATGATTTGCTTCACTTATCTGATTACCCGAGACAGATGAAAATAAACTGCGAAACAAACAATATATCTAAATACATATAAATTTCAAATAAATTAAGTTCAAAAAGCTGCGTGTTTTCCTCTGTTGTTCTCAGTTTTTCAGAGTGCTATACTCAGGACAAACTAGAATGGACAGGTGATGGATGTTATGAAATATGATGTGTTCCTTTTCGATCTGGATGATACACTGCTTGAATTCGAAACGAGTGAGCGGAATGCTTTTAAAAAGGCGTTCACGGAAGCTGGACTCGCGGAAGGACTTGACGCCTATCGGTCGGAGTACCGGGCGATCAGCAATGTCCTCTGGAGGGAACTGGAAGAAGGCGGGACGACGATGGAAGAGCTGAAAGTGAGCCGGTTCCGTCAGCTGTTTGCGAAATTCGGTATCAATTTGGACGCTGACGAATTTTCTGAGGCTTACCTGGAACAGCTGGGCAAGGAAGCTCATCTAATTGACGGCGTGATTGAGATGCTTGACTCACTCGGGGATGCCCGGCTTGCGATTGTCACGAACGGCTTCGTCAAAGCACAGATTGCCCGAATCGCCTGTTCCCCGCTGAACAGACGGTTTGAAGTGATCCTCTCTTCTGAAGAAGCGGGTTATCAGAAACCACGTCCGGAAATCTTCCAGGAGGCGCTGGATCGCCTTCGAGTGACAGACAAATCGCGTGTTCTCATGACGGGGGATTCGCTTACTTCCGACATCCGCGGCGGAAACAGGTTTGGAATCGATACGTGCTGGTATAATCCGAAAGGACTCGGAAACAAGACGGACGCCTTACCGACATATGAAATAACAGCTTGGAACGAGTTCAAATTTGGGAAGTCAGCCGCCGGCCTCCGGTGAAAAAACGAAAAAGCAGTCCTGGAGCGCAGTGAAGGCGCTCCGGGACTGCTTTTTCAATTGTGCGCGGAGAGGCGTTCCGCGTATTCCGCGAGCCCCGAGTAATAACGGTTCAGGGAGGATGGAGAGACGCCGAAGTGCTCGGCGATCGCTTTGACCGTCAGGCCGGTTGGCGCGAACAGTCCCGCTTCCTGACCATAGCGGATGGCGCCTGCCGCGATCGCCACGTCTTTTCGAGCGTTCGGCTGCTCTTCGACCAAGTAGTCCTCCACGAGTTCAAGCAGACTGCTGCTCGTTCGGCCCTGCTCTTCCAGAAATGCGGCAATCCGGGTGAGGACACCCTGCTCAAAATGGGTAAACTCCTCCCCTTCATAGCCGTTTTCAGCAAGTGTCTGCCACATTGTCACACCATGCAGCTTCATGAATGATTCCGGTTCTTCGCCCGTGAACAGGCCGATAAACTTGTCGAATACGGACTGCTGATCAATCGGGAAGAAGATGAGTGTCGAGACTGCCAGGACTCCGGCTTCCCCTGTGCCGTCCGGAAGTGTGAAGCACCAGAGATGGACGCCGTCAGGAATCGGCTTCTCGGATTCACGGCGGAGCCGGACTTCCTTTCCGCGCAGTCGGTCCATAACGGTAATGGACTGGTCGTCGGTCTTCGTCACCTGTCCGAGAAGAGTCTCCGGTACCAGCCAGCTCTCGAGCAGTTGAATGACAGCCGGACGAATTGTCTTCTTTAGTTGCTTTTTCACGAACCCTCTCCAAATATCCGGTCGTTGGTGGAAAAAGAACTCATCGAGCGCGATCGCCTCGATCATTTCGACATTGTACGAATTCCCAAGCGGGGTTTTCCACATTGCCGTAAATTCTCGGTATTCGTCAAAATCCTTCCGTTTTGGATACTCGTCGTAAAACGACTGCAAGATCCTTTCGATTTCTTCCGATTGGACTGCTTCTACGGTCACTTCTTCTTTTTTGGCACAGCACTTCTTATACTTCTTTCCACTGCCGCATGGGCATGGGTCATTTCTTCCTATCATCTGTCAACACCTGTTTCTCTATAAGCTGTTGAACAGTTTACCATTGTTTTGCCGAATCGAAAAGTGCTGTCATACGGAAGCAGTCCGGCCGTTGACGCTCACCACCCGGTTGCGTCCACTTTCTTTCGCCTGGTACAGGCAATCATCCGCCAATTCGATGAGTTTTACGATATGATCCGCATGGACGGGGAACTCAGCAACTCCAGCAGAAAACGTAATCGGCCGGCTGACTGGACTTTCTGCTTCTGATATGCTCAACCTCAGTTCGTCAGCGAATTGTGCCGCCTCCTTATATCCCCGGTTTTTGAGAATGATGACAAACTCCTCACCGCCATAACGGTAACAAGAGCCGTCCCTGCCCGTTTGCTCTTTCATCTTGGCAGCAAGGAACTTCAGCACCTCATCGCCTGCAGTATGGCCATATGTGTCGTTGACAAGCTTGAAACGGTCGATGTCGAGGAGGATCAGAGAAAATCCGACATGCTGGTCCGTCAGCAACCGTGCCTGTTCTGTCAACGCCCGCCGGTTCAGCAGGCCTGTCAGCGGGTCGGTCGACGACTCTGCGATGAAGTGATCGACCTTTTCCCTGTACTTGCTGAAACTGTCGGTCAGCGCCCGATCGAGCTGGATTGCTTCCCGATACCAGGCACCACTGTTGAATGTTGTCTCCTCGCCATCATTTAACTGACCATCTGCAAAATTTGCAAGCCTGACGAGCGGCTTCGCGATTTTCGAGGACAGGTAGAGGACCAGCAGCGCAGACGCAATCAGAAGCGGCAGCGATTTGAATACCATTTCAAACACCATCTGTCCGGAGGGAGCGAGCGCTTTATCCGTCGGTCTCTGCGACACGACTCCCCAGCCGGTGAGCGGAATAACAGCATAGCCTGCAAGCATGTCTTGACCTGTGCTGTTTACCAACTGCATGCTGCCGCTGCTGCCCTTCTTCAGCTGTTCGATCACCGGATTACCGATTGTGAACTCACCGACCCGCTCTGAATTTAAGTGATACATGAGCATCCCGAACTTGCTCACGACATACACATACGATCCATCCTCATAGAAATGCTGCCCGAGAATGTTATACAGCACATTTTCTTCAGACAGATAGATGCTTCCGCCGACCAGCCCGGCGATCCTCCCGCCGCTGTCCCGTATTGGTGTACTGATGAAGACGATGAGCCGGCCGGTTTGGGAGACAAACGGTTCACTGATCTCTGGCATTCCCGTATGGAGCGATTTTGTCGTCTCCTGGCGTTGGAGCGGCTCCCCCACCAGCCCCTCCACTCCTTTCGATGTACCACGGATAATTCCCTGTCTGTCTGTAATCACGACCGAACTGAGTGACTCGGATTGGATGGTGAGCCGTTCCGCTTCCCGGTTAAGGTCAGCGGATGAAAGTGTATTCAGGCTGTCCTTCAGTGTATCGGCAGAATACGCAAGTGTTCTCTCTGTACGTAGGAGATACTCCTCTGTCACTTTTGCCAGTTTTTGTGCATAGGCGAAATTTGCCTCAAGCGTTATTTTCTTCAAAGCTTCCTGATCGGCGCGGTATCCGGCATATAGACTGCTGGCGAGCGTCAGTGTTATGGATAACAGTGCTATCAGCAGCAGCAGTTGTTTGATCGACATCTTCATCACTATACACCGCCCTGTAACGTTTCGTTTTAGTTATGACTATAATATCACGGTAGTTGGAATGATTGTTATAAAAATTATAAAAACTGTCTTTTTACTACGCCTTTTGTCGGATTACAGGGTAACAGAGCGCCGTCCTGCCCCGTTCCGCCAGAAACCGCCCTGCCGCCCGTTTGCCGCTCAGAACGAGAGTTTTTTTGTCCTCTTCACTCAAATCGAACTGGACTGCAGAAATACCTTCCGTCGGGATGAACAGAATATCCTTTTCCAGCTCTTTCGGGATATGCTTTTCGTCGTGTGCGTCTTTCATCGTCGAAAAGAGGGCTTCGTAAAGGTTGAGGCCGTTTCGGATGACTGTTTTTTTCTTGTGAATGGTGTCATGACTCAGCTTCATGCCGATGACAGGGCGTCGAGTGCTCTCCGTGGACTCACCGAATACCCACAGCGGGAAATTGCTGAGGACGCCGCCATCGACCGTGACGGCATTGCCGGCGAGCGAATGCAGCACTACGGGCTCGAAAAAAAATGGTATACTCGTGCTCATCCGCAGCGCACGGGCGACCGGGAAAAATTCTGGCCGGAGCCCGTATTCTTCCAAGTCATCGGGCAGAATTACGAGCTTTCCATTTGTCAGGTCGGAGACGATGATTTTCAAAGAACCATCCGGCAGATCAGCGAACGTGTATACGCCTCTGTCGGCAAGCACACTGCTGAACCAGTTTTCAAGTGCCACCCCTTTGTAGAGACCCATTTTCCAATACAGCTGCAGCCATTTCATGAAAGGCACCGGCATCCATGTCTTCCTGGAGTCGAGCAGGCTCGGGAAGTCCTGCTCGAACAGGATGTCTTCCATTTCACGAGCCGTATAACCGGAAGCAAGCAGGGCGGCGACAATCGCCCCGGCACTTGTACCGATCGTATTCTTAAACGTGAACCCTCTTTCTTCAAACACTTTGCAAGCTCCGACAAGTGCGAGCCCTTTCAGGCCGCCGCCGGAAAAAACGCCGTCTATTTCCATCGCAGTGCTCCTCTCCCCTCTCCTACTCACTGTAGGAACTACTTCAGGAAAATAGAACAGATTTCAATGTCTGTTGACAAAAAACGAATATCCGGTTATAATAAATAAGTTAACACACGTTTTGCTGATTGTTGAATACTGGCATTCTGCGGAATGTTTACCGATAATACGTATTCACACTGGCGCGGCTACAGGGCCGCAAGGACGCAAAAGTAGGTAGGGTTTGCGTTGCTTATGTTAGGAAACACCTGCTGGACAACGACCGCGGCAAATGATCGTTGTGACAGATCACATATTCGAAACCAATCTTTCATCATTGACTATTCGATAATCGGCGAGACAACCAAAACAAAGGGGCACCCATAACCGGGTGCCCCTTTTCCAATAGGTTCATTCACTGTCTTTGTCCCCTATCAGGAAGGCCAGAACGATCATTCCGACAAACAGCAGGGCGAACAAAGTGATGGTTACCTGGTGACTGCCTGTCCGATCATACAGGACACCGATCAAAAGCGGCAGCGTACCGCCAATGATATAACCGCCTGTCTGCATCATCGCAGTCCAGGAATTGGTTTCAGCCGCGTTCTTCGTCTCGTCAAGCGGCAGTACAAGAGCAATTGGGAACATTCCTCCAAGCGGCAGCCCCATCAAAAGGGCGCCCACCCACAAAAGAGGGATATGACCGGTGTAAAAAAGACCGATGGCGACGAGGCCGATCGACAGGATGAACAGCAGCCACATTCTGCGTCCGGGATACTTCTCCATCATGAGCGGGATGGCGATGTTTAGGACAATCTGCACTGCTGTCATGAGACTGACCAGAGTGCCCGCCTGCA
Organism: Sporosarcina sp.; assembly: GCA_032099885.1. Lineage (GTDB taxonomy): Bacteria > Bacillota > Bacilli > Bacillales_A > Planococcaceae > Sporosarcina. Next base: position 44,868 of record DAMDKL010000014.1, on the reverse strand, counting down.
CGATTGTCATTCCTTTGGACACCGCAATCGGGGCCAGCCAGATGACTATCGAAAAGAACGCAGCCGACTGGAGCCCGAAGAAGATAAGGAACAGCCAGGCTCTGCCCGTCCGCCAAGGTGAACGTCCAGTGATCACAGGTGACGGATGAACTTCCGGATTCCGTTCAGTCTGGCGCACCAGCAGGTTGTCGTTCGCAGATACGAGCCAGGCCGCAAGTCCGAGGAACGCTAGGACCGCCCAGATACTCAGTGCAAATGGATAAGATGCCGTCTTTTCATAAAAGTAGGCGGACAGGCCGGTACTGAGCGTTGCCCCAGTTCCGAGTCCGAATGAATAGATCCCGATCACTGCACCTGCGCGCGAAGGGAAATTCTGTTTAATCATCGCGGACAGCAGCGGCCCGGCAACAGCGATCGCGATACCGATACCAATTGAAGACACGACCAGAACAGTATAGGTCGGGATGAACTCACGTACAGCTGTCATGACGCCGATGACGAGAATCATGACCACCATCGTTGCATTCAGTCCGAGGTGCCGATTCAGGATCGGTGCAAGCGATGCAAATACACCCATGCAGACGATCGGCAGCGCAGTCAGCAGGCTCACTTGTGCGTTTGAAAGCACGAGGTCAGCGCGGATCGTATCAAGGAGCGGTCCGATTGATGTCACTGCCGGCCGCATGTTGAGTGATACTGCAAAAATGGCGATGATCAGTAAATACATTTGCTTAGTGGAGAGTGAGTTGGAATCCATAATGTGTCCTTTCCGAAGAGGGCTCATCGAACTTGCGTTTGCGTTTTGCGGCGGGTATAATTTTCCATGAAAGGATGACGCTCATGAGAATACTCCACTGGTCGTATACACGGAAATACCAAGTGAAAAGTGTATTCGATCTGTTTCCTGACACCGTCGTGATCTTCCGGCAGATCAATGGTTATTATTTCATCCGATCCATGAAAGGGCTGAATCCTGCCGCTTTGCCTGAACGCAAACATTACGTACAGATGGAATATTGTATAAACAAAGAACTCGGCACTCTCCCCGCCTACAAAAGCCGCAAAGCACTCCATGGCCGGGAAAGTTCCTGAGTTTTCAATATATGAAAGCACTTAGCTGTATTGTAAGCCTGGCGGGTGAATTATGCCACCTTGAACTGTTCCAAATCGAACGCATTCCGTGCTATAATGGGCAAAGTGTGAATTTTAGGAGGTCAATTATGTTAGCAGTGAGTAATGTCAGTCTTCGTTTCGGAGATCGCAAACTTTTTGAAGATGTTAATATACAATTTAACCCAGGAAACTGTTACGGACTCATCGGTGCGAATGGTGCCGGTAAATCCACGTTCCTGAAAATCCTGTCCGGTGAACTCGAGCCGCAGACGGGCAATGTCATCTTGAACAATGATGACCGTCTCGCCGTTTTGAAACAGGATCACTTCCAGTTTGAAGACGAAGTCGTGATGGACACCGTTATTATGGGTCATAAGCGCCTATACGACATCATGACGGAAAAAAACGCGATTTACATGAAAGAAGACTTTTCCGATGAAGACGGCATGCGTGCCGCTGAACTGGAAGGGGAATTTGGCGAACTGAACGGTTGGGAAGCGGAATCAGAAGCGGCCATCCTCTTGCAGGGTCTTGGTATCCCGGAAAGTATGCACAGCATGAAGATGGCGGAATTGTCAGGATCCGACAAAGTGAAAGTGCTCCTTGCACAGGCACTTTTCGGCAAACCGGACGTCCTGCTTCTCGATGAGCCGACCAACCACTTGGACTTGAAAGCGATCCAGTGGTTGGAAGAGTTCTTGATCGGTTTTGAAAATACGGTCATCGTCGTTTCCCATGACCGTCACTTCCTGAACAAAGTCTGTACGCATATTGCTGATCTGGACTTCAGTAAAATACAGATTTACGCGGGCAACTATGACTTCTGGTATGAATCCAGCCAGCTGGCATTGAAGCTGTCCCAGGAACAGAACAAGAAAAAAGAGGAAAAAGTCAAAGAGCTGCAAGCGTTCATTGCACGTTTCAGTGCAAACGCTTCGAAGTCGAAGCAGGCGACTTCACGAAAAAAGACGCTCGACAAAATCCAGCTTGACGACATCAAGCCCTCTTCCCGCCGCTACCCTTACGTCAATTTCCAGATTGGCCGTGAAATCGGGAATGATGTCCTCATGGTCCGCGATCTGTCTAAAAATCAGGATGGCGTCCAGCTTCTGAAAGATGCATCGTTCACACTGAACAAGGAAGATAAAGTCGTCCTGATCGGCAACCCGCTTGCAAAAACGGCTCTGCTCGAGATCCTCGCTGAGGAGTCTCAACCGGACGCGGGCACAGTCAAATGGGGTGTGACGACGTCCCGCTCGTATTTCCCGATCGACAACACTGAGTTTTTTGAAGGCGAAGAGAAGACACTTGTCGAATGGCTCCGCCCGTACTCTCCGGAAGATGAAACAGAAACATTCCTCCGCGGCTTCCTCGGCAGAATGCTGTTCTCCGGTGAAGAAGTGAACAAGAAGCCATCCGTCCTCTCCGGTGGTGAAAAGGTTCGCTGCATGCTCTCCAAGATGATGCTAAACAACGCCAACGTCTTGCTGCTGGATGAGCCGACGAACCATTTGGATCTGGAATCGATCCAGGCACTGAATAACGGACTCATCGCTTACAAAGGCGCCATGCTATTCACTTCGCATGACCACCAGTTCATCCAGACGATTGCAAATCGCGTCATCGAAATCAACGAAGACGGCACAATCTTCGATAAGATGATGGGCTATGATGAATACTTGGAATGGAAAGAAGCACAGCCAGCCGGCAATTGACCGGGAGGTTTTCTAAAGACACGGAACCGCCAGAACTCCTGGCAGGTTTCGTGTCTTTTTTGATGGAAGGCACATAGTTATTGGAGAATCGGAAATACTGGTAAGAAAGGAGCGGATCGCGATGAAACAAATCACCGGAAAGCTGCTGCTGCTCATTCCCCTGCTTCTGATGCCGGCATGTTCCAAGCTGAATGGCCAGGATGTCACTACACCCGACAACTCGGGAAACAGCGGAGAACGGACGCCGCTTGACAACGGAAAGGACAGCGGCGGGAAGGAAAACCAAGCGGACAGCAACTCTGGCACTGCAGCAGAAACAGATGCTGAAGAGACGGACAGCCGTGTGCAGAACCCTGAAATGATGGCTTATTTCCTTCCACACGGATCCAAAGTGCATTACGAAGGTAAGGGAAATGAATACGCAGAGATGGACATGCAGATCTACCACCCATACGAGGATATCGTAATGGTATACGAAAACAATGGCGGGGCCCTTGTACGTAAACTGTATAAAGTCGAAAAGGACAAAATCCTGCGGTTGGACGAGTCCCATGTCGATACCGAATCAAATGCTCCGCCGCTCGATGAGATCAAAAAAATGGAATCGCAGGGTATATACCTGCAGCAGCCATTTAAGAAAGGGGCAACTTTTGAACGTTGGACGGTCACCGACACGGACGCCACTGTTGAAACGCCGTACAGGACATTCAAGCATGCGGTCGTGCTGGAAGAAAAAGACGAAGGATTCGTCAACAGGCGTTATTTTGTAGAAGAATACGGCGAGGTGAAACGGGAATCCGTCATGATGACGAAGGATATGGATGAACATGTTATTACAACTTCCATGGATTCCGTGACAAAACCAGACTAACAAAAACGAGGACCCGCGATTGCGGGTCCTCGTCAGTCAGTTATCAAAGTTTAATGACGTTTGCAGCCTGGAGACCGCGGTTGCCTTCTACGATTTCGAATTCAACCTGCTGTCCTTCATCCAAAGACTTGAAGCCTTCGCCTTGGATTGCTGAGAAGTGTACGAATACATCGTCTTCTCCTTCAACTTCGATGAAACCGAACCCTTTTTCTGCGTTGAACCATTTTACTGTACCTTGTTTCATGGACAAAAACCCCCAAATAATAATTGCTAATACATGAACCCCCCTCAAAAAAGAAAAATTCACGTATTACAAAAAGTACCGACGCAGCCGATCACTCTCTGTAATACGTGAATCGTTTTCCGTGGTGAGCACTTGCTATTAACCTTACCTACACTATACCATACCGCTAGTAATTGTCAACGAAACCTAATGAAATATTCACATTATTATTCATCCAGAAAAGGAACCGGTTTTTCACCGGATAATACAAAAACCCCATGGTACAGCTGCAAATCCTCATCGCAGCCATCACAATACGTCCGTTCGCCTGGATTCCAGAAAGCGATGAAAGTCTGCTTGCGTGTTCTCTCTTTCGCAAACCGGCCCCGCAAATCGGCGATCAGGGATTCTGCATACGCAGCCGCTTCCCCGTAGTCGGGAAACTGCTTGCGGCAGCGGACCATCTCCTCCCACCCTTCGAACATCCACCAAGGCTCATAATCAGCTTTCATATAGATGACTTCGTACATTGTGAAACCCCATTTCCTCATTCGAGCACAATTATACAAAGCGTCCGACATTTTTCCAAGCAATCCGTTCGGGTTCCATGTCAAAAATTCGTTTCCTCCGCAAGAGTGCGGTATAATTGGGAAAGTATACACGAACCGTGAAACCTTTCGAGCGTCGCGTTCGTAGTAAAGATAACTATCCTAATAACGAAGGAGGGCGGTCTTCCGATGAATAAAGTGAAACAGTTCTTTGTTCGGCACTTCATCACGGCGCCCGTCAGTTTCGGAACGTATTTCTTTCTCCTGCTTGGAGTGGGGATGAATTTCTTCGCCGCCACCGGCATCCTGATCGCCCTGTATCTCGGCGGTACTTTCGGCATCAAGCAGTTCCAGATCGGTTCGACTGTGAAAGAACTCGGTATGACGCGTTCTGAATACCAGCATATCCAATATCAGATCGAAGAAGCGAAACGGAAAGTCAAACGACTCGGCAGCCTATACGGACAAGTCCGGTCGGTCCAGGCATTCCGCCAAGTATATGAGCTGAGCAGCCTTTCTCGGAAAGTCGTCAATATTGTCAGGAACGACCCGAAGAAATTCTATCAGACCGAGCAGTTCTTCTATGCTCATTTGGACTCTGCCGTTGAATTGACATCGAAATATGCATTACTAGCCAATCAGCAGCTGAAGGACAAGGAAGTCAAGATCGCCTTGCAGACGACTAGGGAGACGATCACCGACGTAACACGGCAGCTCGAAGATGATCTGCAGGATGCCTTGGCAACGGATCTTGCTGCCCTTCAGCTTGAACTGGACTATGTAGATGTAACGATGCGGCGCAGGAAACAACTGCCAACTACAGAGGAGGAATTACTCGATGACCGAAAACAAGCCAACGACCGATGATGTTATGTCTTTCGACGACTTACTGAGCACCCCGTTTGACCGCAATGATCCGCTGCTGCCGGAAGAGATGCAGACGAAACAGCCGGATACTGCAAAACCTGTGAAACTGATGGAACGTCTGACGGAAGAGGAACAGCAGAAAGCGAAAGAATTGGCAGCACAGATTCCCGTCGGAGATTATGAAGCGATCCTGACATACGGGGCGAATGCCCAGAACCAGCTCTCCAGCTTCTCGCATAAGATGCTTGATCATGTACAGAGCAAGGATATCGGGCCTGTCGGCGATGTGCTGAACGATCTGATGGGCAAGCTTTCAGAAATCGATCCCGACGACCTGTCAGAGAAGAAGAAATCCGGCCTCAGCCGGCTGTTCAACAAGGCATCCCGCTCCATTCAGGAAATGATGACGAAATACCAGAAATTAAGCACGCAGATCGACCGGATCGGCGTCCAGCTCGAACACTCGAAGCGGGGCCTTTTGGAAGACGTCCATATGCTCGACAACCTGTATGAGCAGAACAAAGTCTATTTCCAGGCGCTCAATGTCTACATTGCTGCGGCCGAACTGAAGCGCGACGAATTGGTGCAGCAGGTCATCCCGAAGATGCAGACGGAGGCCCAGCAGTCGAACGACCAGATGGCGATCCAGGAAGTGAACGACATGATGCAGTTCGTCGACCGGCTGGAAAAACGGCTGTATGACCTGCAGCTCTCCCGCCAGCTGACCATCCAGAGTGCGCCGCAGATCCGGATGATCCAGCAGACGAACCAGACGCTTGCAGAAAAGATTCAGTCGTCGATCATGACGTCCATCCCTCTCTGGAAGAACCAGATTGCAATCGCCCTTACGCTTAACCGCCAGAAGAAAGCGGTCGAATCACAGCGTCTCGTCACGAAAACGACGAATGACCTGCTTCTCCGCAATTCCGAAATGCTGAAGATGAATTCCATCGAAACCGCAAAAGAGAACGAGCGCGGGATCATTGAAATTGATACACTGAAGAAAACGCAGGAAAACCTTATTACGACGATTGAAGAAACGCTCGCCATCCAGGCTGACGGCCGTGTGAAACGGAAGGAGGCCGAGCGTGAAATCGGCCGGATGGAAGAAGAACTTAAGCAGCGCCTGCTGAATATCCATGAAAAAACGCAGAACCGCCCTCTTTGAGACGGTTCTGCGTTTTTTTACTGGGTGACAATCGTCAGCAATTTCCGGAGGATGCGGAGTGTCTGGTCCGTGAACTGCTCCACCGAGTCCGCGGCGGCCGTCTTGTTTCCGAACATTGTCGAAAACAGTGCCTTCTGGTCCTCTGTCGCCTCTTGTGCCAACAAGTATAAGTGGATGACGGAAATCCCTCTCTTTTCCGTTTCCCATACGGCTTCCGCGGTATCTAGAATTCCATTCCGTGCATATCCGAAGGCGGCCGGTTCCCCATCTGAAAAGACGAGAAGAAATTTATGGCGCTCCCGCCGTTCGGCCAGCCGGTCTGCCATCCAGCGAATCGCGAACCCGTCCCGGTTGTCTTCATGAGCAGAAAAGTCCAGGATAGCGGGTCCGCTATCCGTCTGCCTGTCCTCAAACGAGTGCATGACTTCGAAAAAATTCGGCTGCTCTTCTTTGGACGCTTCGAAAGCGTCTTCGTAGTATGCTGCAATCTCGAACGGGACGGCGAGAGAGCGCAATATATCGTGGAACAGCAGCACAGCCTCCTTTGTCTCCTCCAGCTTATCGATCATAGAGGCGGATCCGTCCACAAGCAGTCCAAAGACTGCATCGAGCTGTCGGGACGGTGAAGATTTCCGGTAGAACGGTTTCGGTCGGTCGTCTGTCACAAGCTGCGACAGCTTGGATGACAGCCTGCCCGCTGAAAGATGCTCATGCCTGTCAGTTTTTTTGAGTTCCAGCCGTTTCCTCATCTCGGAAGTGACCGCTTTAACAAATGGCTGCTGCCCGTCTCTCATGATCTGCAGCTGACGTCGTGTGTGCGCGTCTTCCCGCTTCTCGAGACGGATGATCTCATATGTCACATGCTTGTTGGCAGCACCATAACGTTCCCCTGCTGCAACTGCTCTCCGTCCCCTGCCTTGCGCGGATTTGTCACTTTCCGCTGCATCAGTCAGCTCTTCCTCATTCCCCTCGGATACCCCTTTGCCGATCTGCTGTACAGCGGATCGGTCATCTCCCGGTTTCGGATCATCGGAGACAGACATCCCCGAGCTGCCATGCTGAATATCGAATGTCAGATGGGTACCTTTTTCATCCTCGGTCTCGCGGTGCCATGCTCGAAATTCTTCCTCGATCGTCTGCTTTTCTGCCGGATCACCCTTTCCGGCTAACTCCGGACTTCCAGACGGGGTTTCCATCGGCATCCCCTCTTCGAAATAGTCGCCGATCGTATAAAGCGGGAGGATGATGTCCACTTCCAGACACTCATCTGCCAGTTCCGCAATCTGCCGGGCCAGCGCAATACTGTCAGAGGTCGAATTGCACTCATAGATCCGCTCCGTCAGCTGGCGGATGCGGGCCATCGGCAGACTGTGCAATGACTCATGAGGCGCCTGCAGTGTGCCGAGATGGATGTCGAGGAACAGCTGGCTGAGCAGGGCATCTGCGGTGAATCCGCGGGCCGCATTGGACGCGAGCCGGTCATGATGGAAGGCGGTATAGACGTCATGGCGGACAGTGAAAGCACGGGCAGTTCCCGGCCGATGCCGGATCGTCTGCTCGGCCAGCCGGAATTCTTCGAACAGGATGACGAGCTGATTGGAAAGAACAGGAAGCCTGCTGGATCGGAACTGTCCGGAGTACGACCGCCAGGCGCCCAGGTCGAAATGGCGGTAATAGCCGGCTGCGAGCAGATACAGGTCTGATAATCTGCCGAGATGCATGATGGCAGCCGGCCGATGCCGCCAGAAAACGCTCATGGCAAGCACCGATTCCCGCGGCTGGTATTCCATCAGCTGCCGTTCTGTCAGGTGCAAAAACGGCGCATCTGCAAGCGACTGGGCGATTTTTTCGTAGAGCATCAGGCTGTGTGTGTCTACAGATTCATCGTTGAACTGGATGAACCGGTTCAGTTTTCCCATTCGGCACCCCTCATTTCACCCAAGTGGCTGTGAGCTCATTAACGAGATCGCGTTCCATCTTGTCTTCGAGCAGCTCTGCGATCGCATAGCGGATTGCACGGTCTGCAGGCATATGGACTGCAAGTTCGAGGGCGTTCAGCAGGCTGCGGACGGAAGCAGCTTCATCGGCCAGCAGCCCATTCTGCGCTTGTTTGGTCAAATCGGCTGAGACGTTCATCAGTAGATCGATCGTGCTGGAGGGAGCGTCAGGCACAGCCTTTTCCAGAACGTGCCGCAGTTGGGCAGTTTCCAAATAAGGCACCGTGAACGAGACGAAACGATTTTTCAATGCTTCGTTCATCGGTGAAGTGCCGATATAGCCTTCGTTGATCGCCGCGATGACGGTGAAGTCTTCGTGTGCAGTGATGACTTCAGCCGTGAAAGGATTTGTCAGCATCCGGCGGTGATCGAGAACGCTATGAAGTATTGGAAGTGTTTCAGGTTTTGCCATGTTGATTTCGTCGATATAGAGGATATGGCCTTCCTTCATAGCGGTGATGACCGGCCCATCGACAAATTCGATGACACTCTGGCCATTCTGCACAATAATCGTTTTAAAGCCGATCAAGGCCTCTGCATCGAGATCGACGGAACAGTTGACGCTTTGCATCGGCTGGCCGAAAAGCGCGGACAGGCTCTGAGCGAGACGGGTCTTCCCACTTCCTGAAGGGCCTTTCAGCAATACCGGCTTTTTCAGCGCCGCTGCCATCGTCACATCGTCGAACAAAAATGGAACAGGGCTCACATAGCCGCCATTCTGGATGAGTCGCTCGTCTTCACGGCGATAGTGCCGTGCCTCACGGGCGGCAATGGTTTTTCGGACTAATGGTTCCATACGTTTACCTCCTATCATACAAAACGGCCTGATGCAACGAGAGCATCAGGCCGCCTGCCGGTTCATTCGAAATAGGTTTTGTAGTAGCCTCCGACTTTACCTGTGTTATCAACGACGAAGAGGAATTCCTCCGTTTCGTTTTTCACATCGTATGTCTTGCCGGGTGTCAGTACATTGGTGACCAAGTACTTATCAGCATCTGCATGTTTACAGACGACCTGCCGGATTGCCGGTGCTTCCAGCCACTGTTTGAACGTTGACATTGCATTCCCCGCCCCTTTCTGGAATTACAGATATAGGAAGAGGCTCCGCCGTCCTCTTACTAGCACGGCGGAGCACTCAGTATCAGGATCCGAGAAGAAGGTCTTCTGGATTTTCGATTAGTTCCTTCACCATCTTGAGGAACCCGACAGAATCTTTGCCGTCGATAACACGGTGGTCATACGACAGAGCGACATACATCATCGGACGGATTTCGACGTTGTTTCCAACAGCGATCGGCCGTTTCTGGATCGTATGCATGCCGAGGATCCCGACTTGCGTACCGTTCAGGATCGGAGTGGAGAGAAGTGATCCGAAGACTCCGCCGTTCGTGATTGTGAACGAACCGCCTGACATATCAGCGAGCGTCAGTTTGTTATCGCGCGCTTTCTTGGCGAGTTCCCCGATTGTCGCTTCGATTTCCGCAAAGTTCTTGCGATCTGCGTCTACGACGTTCGGGACGACGAGTCCGCCTTCTGTTGAAACGGCAATGCCGATATCATAGTAGTTTTTCATAAGCAGCTCATCGCCGTCAAGCTCCGAGTTGACATTCGGATATTTCTTAAGGGCAGCGACAACAGCCTTCGTGAAGAAGGACATGAAGCCGAGACGGACATCATTCTTATCGAAGAACTCATCTTTCTTGCGCTTCCGAAGTTCCATGACATTCGTCATGTCGATTTCGTTAAACGTTGTCAGCATCGCCGTATTTTGTTTCACTTCCAGCAGACGTTTTGCAATCGTCTGGCGGCGGCGGCTCATTTTAACGCGTTCGACACGGCCGTCGTCAGCAGGTTTGTCCTGCTGTTTAGCAGGTGCGGCTGCTGCCGGCTGTGGTTTTGGTGCAGACCCATGTGCTTCCACGTCTTGTACGCGGACGCGGCCCATCGGATCGACAGGTGAAACGTCAGCAAGATTGATGCCCTTTTCGCGCGCAAGTTTCCGTGCGGCCGGACTTGCAATCGTACGGTCTCCGGATGCTGTTTCTTCTGCAGCTGCAGGCGGCTCGGCAGCAGCTGGCTCGGAAACTTGTGCTGGCTGCTGCGGCGCAGGTTCCACTGATGCGGTCGGCTGTTGCGCCGGTGCACCTGATCCAGCGCCAACGACTGCGATGACTTGTCCGACTTCCACTGTGTCGCCTTCTTCAGCCATCAGCTGCTGGACAGTTCCTGCTTCTTCGGAAATGACTTCTACGTTAACTTTGTCAGTTTCCAATTCGACGATGAACTCACCTTTGTCCACGGTGTCGCCTGGCTGCTTCAGCCATTTTGCGATCGTTCCTTCGGTAATCGATTCTGCCAGTTCAGGTACTCGGATCTCTGCCACAATAATTTCCTCCTCTAGTGTCGTTCCAAAATCACTCTGGTTCAGGGTTTCAGTTCTTTAACGCTTCTTCTATGATACGCTGCTGTTCCGCTTTGTGCATCGTTCCGTTGCCTTCTGATGGGCTTGCGCGGTGGATGCGTCCAGTATAGTTCACCGGCAGGCCGCCGGCGAGTTCTTGTAGATACGGACGCGCGAATGACCAGGCACCCATGTTTTTCGGTTCTTCCTGGACCCAGACGATCTCCTCCAAGTTCGGGAACCGCTGGATGATTGCACTCACCTTATCAGATGGGAATGGGTAAAGCTGTTCGATACGGGCGATGTGCAGGTGTTCGAATCCTTCTGCGCCTTTCACCTTCTCGGCCAGATCGATTGCCATTTTACCGCTCGTCAGGAGAAGTTTTCTGACACTATCTGGCTGGCTGCCAGTGTTCGGCTCTTCCAGTACAGTCTCGAAGTGGCCTTCTGCCAGGTCTTTCACGTCCGCTCCGACCAGCGGATGGCGGAGCAGTGATTTAGGCGTGGCGATGACGAGCGGACGCTCTGCCTCGTCGCCGAGAATCGCTGCTTGTCTGCGAAGCACGTGGAAATAATTCGCTGCGCTCGAGATGTTGGCGACAGTCCAGTTGTTCTCCGCGCAGAGCTGCAAGTACCGTTCGATACGGGTGCTTGAGTGTTCCGGCCCCTGACCTTCATAGCCATGCGGCAGCAGGAGGATCAGGCCGGACTGCTGGCCCCACTTCGCGTTGCTCGAGGAGATGAATTGATCGTACATCACCTGTGCCATGTTGGAGAAGTCACCGTACTGCGCTTCCCAAATCGTCACTGTTTTTTCCTCTTCCAGGTTATAGCCGAATTCATAACCGACGACACCCGCTTCTGTGAGCGGACTGTTGTAGGCGACGAACGAGGCGTTCGAGTCGCTGATGTGGTGCAGCGGAACGAACTCTTCACCGGTATTTTCATCGTGCAGCACGAGGTGCCGGTGTGCGAACGTTCCGCGCTGGACGTCCTGGCCGCTCATGCGGATCGGTTTGCCATCCTGAAGAATCGAACCGAATGCGAGCTGTTCTGCATGCGCCCAGTCGATTTTTCCTTTGCCGTTGAACGGATCTTGACGGCGTTTCAGGATACGGTCCAGTTTGCCGAACACGTGGAAGTTTTCCGGATAGGTCAGGAGTTCTTCATTCATCTGACGGAGCCGGTTTTCTCCCACTCCTGTCTGGAGGTCACGCGGATACCCTGCAAGGACTGCGTCCGGTGTGGCATTGGAAGCCGGCTTGCTGTCAGCAGACGTTTCCTTCACCTTGTCGTAAGCGCTCTGCATCTCCGCAAATACGTCGGCGTCCAGCTTTTCCACGTCTTCCGCCGTCAGGATGCCCTCGCTGACAAGGGATTCCCCGTAGAGCTGGCGGACTGTCTTGTGGTTGTGCACTCCATTGTACATGACCGGATTCGTCACCATCGGCTCGTCCATCTCGTTATGTCCGTAGCGACGGTAGCCGATCAGGTCGATGAGGATGTCCTTGCCGAATTTCTGTCGGTAGTTGAACGCGAACAATGCTGCTGCGAGCACTTCTTCAGGGCTGTCTGCATTGACGTGGACAATCGGCACTTCAAAGCCTTTCGCCATATCAGATGAATAATGCGTCGAACGGGAATCATAATATTCGGTGGTAAAGCCGATCATGTTGTTCGCGATGACATGGATGGAGCCGCCTGTCTGGAAACCGCGCACACGGCTGAAGTTGAACGTCTCCTGAACAATCCCCTCTCCCGGAAATGCTGCATCGCCGTGGACCATGACTGCATAGGCTGCATTCGTGTCCTGGACAGGGATTCCCGGTGCATCCGTGTTTTCCTGAGCCGCGCGTGTCTGCCCGGCTATCACTGGATTGACTACCTCTAGATGGGATGGGTTGTACGCGAGGAACCGGTCCATTCCGTTCTTTCCTTTGTAAAGGGCGCCCAAGTGATACTTCACGTCGCCGAACCAGCCGCGGGTCACTTCCACTGAACCGTCTTCCGGCAGGAATGGAGATGATGGCACGCCGGCAAATTCAGCAAACATCATCTCATAAGGTTTGTTCAGAATATGCGTCAAGACGTTCAGACGTCCGCGGTGTGCCATGCCGATCAGCATCTTCTTCGTTTCCGCTGCTTCCGAGCGGCGGACGAGTTCGTCAAGGAAGACGACAAGTGTGTCGAGACCTTCGATGGAGAACCGTTTTGCGCCGACGAATGTACGATGGATGAATTTCTCAAACCCTTCAATCCGTGTCAGGCGGTCGAGAAGCTGTTTTTTCTCTTCGGCTACAAGCGAGATGGAAAGTTTCCCTGACTCGATACTCTGTTGGATCCACTGCTTCTCGTCTTCGTCGATCAAATGAGCGAATTCGTAGGCGATCTTGCCTGTATAAAGTGAATTCAAATAGTTGACGGCATCGAGTGCGTTTTCCACGTGGGATGGCGCGTCTTTCAGGAACAGCGATGCCGGCATTGCCTCCAAGTCTCTCTCGGAAAGATCATAAGCAGACAGTTCTATGCGTGTTGCGTCTTTCGGACGGTCGTTCAGCGGGTAGATATCCGCAGCCAGATGCCCGTATGCCCGAATGGCATCCATCAGTCTGTAAGCGGAAAGGACATTCCGGTAATCGGCCGGGCTGCCGCCGCCAGCAGGACCGGCGCTTGTCACGCTGCCGCTGTCTGCGGCCGCAGGTGCACCGTTCCGCTTGAAGAACTCCGCAAGCTCCGGATCGACGGACTCGGGTGAATCTTTGTACCGTTCGTACATTTCCATAACATAGCCAAGGTTCGGACCTGAAAAGGCTGCATACGGTGAACGCTCGGAACCAACACTGTTCGACATGAATTATTACCTCCACATTTGCCTTTCGGCATGTTGCGCAATTTTTTATATCCTCTTCTATGTTACCATGCAAACTTATGAACTGAAAGGGTTACGTCCCAGTCGCTGCATGTGTTATCCGCGAACTAGTTTACACCTTGTGAATGCTCGTTGCAAGAGGCTAAATTAGAGAAATGACAGGCGCTTTGTGCAATCTGTCATGCGTGCAGCCGGCAGCTGAGAATAAGGTCTGCCATCTCACCAGGCGTTTTCGTTGCATCGATTCTTTCCATCTTCGAGATCATCTCCTGCTTTCCTTCACTCAATAGCTGGAGACTCTCAATTAGGGTCTCTTCTGAAACCTTTTCTTCTTCCAAAACGCGAGCGAACCCGAGTTTCATAAAATGCCGGGCATTCAAAATTTGGTCACCTCTGCTCTTTTCCGCGGAAAGCGGGACGAGCAGCATCGGTATACGGACTGCCAGGAGTTCAAAGATGGCGTTCGATCCGGCGCGCGACAGGGCAAAGTCCGAAGCTGCCAATAGATGGGGCAGACCTTCCGTGACATACTCGAACTGGACATAGCCTGCCGTCTGGTCAAGGGACTCATCGAGATTGCCTTTTCCGCACAGGTGGATGAGCTGGAAGCGTTCGAGCAAATGAGGCAGGCTTCCGCGGATTGCTTTATTCAGGACTGCTGATCCCTGGCTTCCTCCCATGGCAATCAGGACAGGCTTCCCTTCCTGCAGTCCCGCCATGCGGAGACCCGTTTTACGGTCCCCGTCCATCAGTTCAGGACGGATGATCGCCCCGATACACGATGATTTTTCGGCAGGCACATACGCAAGCGTTTCCTCAAACACCGTGAAGATATGCTTGACGAACGGCAATGCGAGTTTGTTCGCAAGTCCCGGCGAAACGTCAGATTCGTGGGCAACGACTGGAATGCGGGCAAGTTTCGCGGCGAGCACAACAGGAACCGACACAAAGCCGCCTTTCGAAAAGATAATATCGGGTTTCAATCGGCGCAAAATGGTATAAGCCTGCAGCACGCCGGCACCGACTCGGAACGGATCGGTGAAATTTTTTACAGAAAAATAGCGGCGCAATTTTCCGCTGTCGATTGCATGATAGATGACTTCAGGATGTCCTTTTCCAATCAGGTCGCGTTCAATCCCCTCGTGGGATCCGATATAATGAATCTCATAACCCCGCTCGAGAAACGCAGGGATGATCGCTTCATTGACGGAGACATGGCCCGCTGTCCCTCCGCCTGTCAATACGATTACTGGCCGTTTCATGTGGCCGTTCACCTCTTCTATTCGTTAAAAAGTTAACGTCTTTTTCATTTAACCTTTTGATAGTATACCAAAAGAAGCATGCTACAATAAGAGCTGAATTGAAAAAAGGGGGGAATTCAGTGGAGTCTTCTCTTCTGACAGAAAAAAGATCGGTCCGCTTTGCGAAGATTGTAACACCAATTCTTATCACGCAGGTCGCTCTTTACATGGTGACGTTCTTCGATATTCTTATGACAGGCCGTTACGATACATACCATTTGGCCGGAGTAACAGTCGGATCTTCCTTCTGGGTGCCGGTATACACGGGCCTTGCCGGCATTCTCATGTCACTGACACCCATCATCGCCCAGCATGCGGGCGCACGCAAAGAGGAAAATATCCGTCCTGCTGTACAGCAGGGGCTGTATGTTTCTGTCGCGCTTGCGGCAGTCGTGTTTGCGCTGGTCTTCTTCGTATTTTTCCCGCTCATCCGCTCAATGTCGCTCGAATCACCGGTCTACATGATTGCCATCCGCTATTTGAAAGGAATGTCGGTCGGACTGCTGCCGCTGTTCGCCTATACGGTTCTCCGGTCGTTCTATGATGCTCTCGGCTCGACCCGGGTGTCGATGTTCATCATTCTCATTTCTGCGCCGATCAACGTTCTTCTCAACTACTTGCTCATCTATGGAAACTTTGGATTCCCTGAGCTCGGCGGTGCAGGAGCAGGATATGCTTCCGGTCTCACCTACTGGATCGTCTTTGCAATTGCTTTGACGGTCGCAGCCGGCGGTAAGCCGTTCCGCAAATTTCAGCTGCTCACACAATGGCAGCCGCCCCGCTTCCTCTACTGGAAGGAGATCCTTATCATCGGGGTGCCGATCGGCCTGTCGATTTTCGTGGAGACGAGCATCTTTTCCGTCGTGACGCTGCTGATGAGCACCTACTCGACAGAGGTAATCTCAGCCCACCAGGTCGCTCTTAATTTCACATCTCTACTGTACATGGTTCCGCTAAGTATCTCGATGGGAGCGACCATACTTGTCGGACAGTCGGTCGGGGCCGGCCGGCTCGCCGAGGCTAAACGATACAGCTACATGGGGATCGGCTTCGCAGTGTCCTTCAGCCTGATTTCCATCGCCATCCTGCTGATCGCACGCGGATCGATCGCTTCCCTGTATACTGCTGATCCGGCGATTATGGCACTGGCTGCACAGTTCTTCCTGTATGGGGCGTTCTTTCAGCTGTCGGACGCTGTCCAGGCACCAATCCAAGGAGCGCTTCGCGGCTATAAAGATGTCAACGTGACACTGCTGATGGGCTTCGTTTCCCTGTGGGTGATCGGATTGCCCGTCGGCTACGTATTTTCCGCCCATACATCACTTGGTCCATATGGCTATTGGGTTGGGCTTATCACCGGATTAACTGTGGGCGCTATCGTGCTCAGCATCCGGCTCCGGTACATTCAGCGGAAGCAAGAACTCGGCACCTCGTAAAAAAACCGCACGGCCGCATGATTCCCATGCGGCCGTGCGGTTTTTAGTTGACTCATTTTCTTTTATTTCTGGATAAACTGCTGTGTCCAGTAATTGCCGTTCGCATCATAACCGATGCCGATATGGGTGAAGCCCGGCGTCAAGATGTTCTGACGATGTCCCGGAGAATTCATCCATCCCTGAACGACTTCCTGAGCACTTCGCTGTCCCATTGCGATGTTTTCTGCAGCAGCCTTGTATGTGATACCGTTCGCCTTCATCTGATCGAACGGAGATCCGTATGTCGGACTCGTATGGGAGAAGTAGTTTTTCGACGCCATGTCAGCAGACTTCTGACGAGCGCTCGCCATGAGCTTGTCATCCATCTGGAGCGGCTTCAGTCCTGCTTTCTGCCGTTCCGCGTTTGTCAGGTCCAGAACGGCCTTTTCGATCTGGCTTGCAGATACTTGACCTGCTCCGGCCTGCTGATCCGGTTTTTCCTGGGGTGCTGACGGTTGATTGGTATCCGGTTTTTCTTGAGGCTTCTCCTGAGGTTTCTCAGGCTGAGGAGCCGGAACCGGTTTTTGCGGTGCTGCTTCAGGTGCCGATGGCTGTTCCGGCTGAGGGACAGATACGGACGGCTTCTCCGGCTTCACGGACGGTTTCTCCCCGGCATGTTGTTCATACTGCTTCTTATAGTGATTCCACAGCTGCTGGTACAGCGCATATGGATCCAGTTTGCTTGTGTCTTTGCTGAACAATGCTTGTGTGGCGGCCTTTTGGATGCCTGCCTCCGAGGATATGACTTGGACGTCCGTTTTCACCTGGACGGAATTCAGTGTGGCTGCTTCTGCATGGCTGGTGTGCGGCAATACGAATGCCGAACCGAGCAAGATGACTGCAATCGATTTTTTCATCTTGTACGCCTCCCTTCGAACCTATCATATACGAAGGAGTTTCCGCGAAAACCGGAAGAAACTGGATGGCTCGCCAGTTGGAGAGAACGTTGTTTTACGTATAAGGACGAAACGGCAACACAAAGGGTAACATTGGAAGGGTGCAGAATTATTGCCACGCATCTTCTGTTGACATCTCTAACAGAACGGACTATTCAGCAGTAAATGCAATCCCTTGGATGCCTTCACCAATCACGACGATTCTAGCCGGCATCTCGAGATACTCCGGCATCCAGTTCACCATACCGTAGGCGTATTGGAAAAGCATCGGGTGCCTGATCCCTTCGATTGGGATATATCCTTTCATGCGATAGACAGTATCCGGCAACCCGGTCACCCACTGCTCCACTTGAGCTTGCGTGACCGGTTCTGTAAAGGTAATCACTTTCGTTGCAATTGGAAGATGTCTTCCCGAAATGACCGGCTGCTGATCCATTTTCTCTTGTGACAGCACTTTTTCGATAAACGGGAAATCTAGCTTCCCTTGTACCGTCTGGACGATCGGCGCACCTGGATTAATACTGGCAATCTCCATAGAGATGACCGCAAGATCCGATTCGCTTACGAGGTCCGTTTTGTTAAGTGCAACCAGATGGGCATGCCGGATCTGTTCCATAAACAACGCCAGCATGCGGGGCGACAGCTCATGACGGTGCTGCCACCGCAGCGCATCGGCGACCGTGACAATCCCCCGGACACGGAGCCGGTCTGCGAACAGTGGTGAATGGATAGCATCCAGCGCTTCCACTGGGTGCGCAGCCCCAGTCGTCTCGATCAGAATCACATCGATATCTTCGTAGTCTTCCAGAAGAGACTGCAGCTGTGCCTCGGTATTCTCGGACCCCATGCAGCAGATACAGCCATTCAGTAATTCTTTCAGCGGGACATCTCCGGATTGTGTGACGGAATCGGAATCGACAGGGACCTCCCCGAATTCGTTCATGAGCACGGCGGGTTTCCTGCCTGATTCTTTTAGTTCTTTCAATGAATGCAGCAGCAGCGACGTTTTACCGCTTCCTAAAAAGCCGCTGTATAAATAGACATCGATCATAACGTTCACTCCTTTCCAGACAAGAAAGCGCCCAATCCAGACGGATCGGACGCTTTCCGGCATTATTTGCTGATTTTCTGTTCCACTGTCTCTTTTGCTTTCAGCAGCTGAGGATCTTCCTTCTCGATCTTATCGCGCAGTTTGTTCATGAGCCCGATTGCAGTTTCACCGGTGAGCACACCGGTTTCTTCGAGTTTCAGGTCACCCTGCAGCTTCTTCACTGCGTCTGCAGTCTGGTCGTCAAAAGCCCCGTCAATCTTACCCGGGTCGTAGCCGACCGCTTTCAGCATCTCTTTTGCAGGCTCAATATTGGCTGAGGTGCTGCCAGCTTTCAGTTCCTCGGAAGGATCCAGGAACGGCAGCATAGCGTATGACGGGTAGTCGACTTTCACATCGGGTTCGATCCCTTTCTTGTGGATCCAGTTGCCATCCGGTGTCAGCCACTTCGCTGTCGTGATCTTCAGGTTTGAACCATCGTTCATATCGGTCGGAGACTGGACGGTCCCCTTGCCGAATGACTTCGTCCCGACAAGCGGGATACCAGCCGATTCTTTCAATGCTCCAGCCAGTATTTCAGAAGCCGAAGCACTGCCGTCATCGATGAGCAAGACTGTCGGCACTTTCACTTTCCGACCGTCGGATGCAGGATAGAGAACAGCCTTCTTGCCGCGTTCCTGTGTCTGCACAATCGTTTTGCCTTTGTCCACAAAGAGATCCGATATCTTGAGGGCGCCGTCAAGGACACCGCCCGGATCTTGACGGACATCGAGCACGAGTCCTTTCATGCCTTTCGCATCCATCTCGTCGAGCGCAGTCAGCAGTTCGTCGTACGTATGCTCAGAGAAGGTGGTCAGCCGGATATGGGCGACATGCCCGTCCAGCATTTCTGCGTAGACCGTTTCGATCGGTATATCATCACGTGTCACTTTCACTTCGAACGGCTCCGCTTTCTCCCCTCGTTTGACGGTCAGGGTGACGGATGTCCCTTTTTCACCACGGATCAGCTGGACAGCTTCCGAAGAGGACATCCCCTGTATGCTTTTCCCGTCCACCGCGGTGATCAGATCATTCGGCAGGAGGCCTTCCTTCTCGGCAGGTGAGTTTTTGATCGGCGAGACGATTTTGATATAGCCGTCCGCTTCCTGGATCTCAGCGCCGATCCCCTGGAAACTGGAGGAGATGTTTTCCATCAGGTCTGCAGTCTCTTCCTTGTTCAGGTAATCCGAATACGGATCATCCAGCGCATCGACCATCCCGTTAATGGCACCGTCGAGAACTTTTTTGTCGTCGATATCTTCATAGTAGTTTTTCTTGATTTCGTCGAATGCATCATACAGCTTCTGGAATTCCGCCCGATCCGTCTTCTGCGGACTGACCACTTCCACTACTTTGTCGTCACCGAAGGTCA
Source organism: Sporosarcina sp. (assembly GCA_032099885.1). Lineage (GTDB taxonomy): Bacteria > Bacillota > Bacilli > Bacillales_A > Planococcaceae > Sporosarcina. The sequence goes on along the minus strand of DAMDKL010000014.1, from coordinate 24,965 downwards.
GCGCAAAAAACGTGATGCCTGCTGTTAAAATGACTAACGTGAAAATCAGCATGACGAAGGAAAACGGTTTGATCTTGAAGTATCGGGAATGGGAAGGAGCGCGTTCCGGTTCCGGCTCACGATTCTGTCCCTGCTGTTCGTTTTCGTCCATGTGCGATCCCACTTTCTTCTTATATTGCCCAGATAGTCGAAAAAGGGCCGCTGACTGGCTTGCGGCCCTTACCTTTATTCCCCTTTGATAGCTGCGTCCAAAGCCACTTCGATCATGTCATTGAACGTCGTCTGGCGTTCCTCGGAAGTCGTTGCTTCCCCAGTGAGGATATGATCGCTCACAGTCAGGATGGAAAGTGCTTCACAGCCGAATTTGGCTGCAAGTGTGTAAAGGGCAGCAGTTTCCATTTCAACGGCAAGCACTCCGTATGATGCAAGCTTTTCGTGTTCAGCATGCTCATTGTAGAAGAAATCTTCCGTGAAGACGTTCCCCACTTGCAGGTGGAGTCCTTTTTCTTTCCCTGCATTGTATGCTTTCAGCAGCAGGTCGAAGTTGGCAGTCGGCGCATAGTCGACACCGTTGAAGAACGTGCGGTTGATCGGAGAATTGGTCGTCGCGCTTTGAGCCAAGATGACGTCCCGTACTTTTACGTCCTTCTGGATAGCGCCGCACGTACCGACACGGATCAGTTTCTTCACGCCGAATTCCTGCATCAGTTCAGTCGTGTAGATCGAAATGGAAGGAACACCCATGCCTGTCCCCTGGACGGAGATGCGCTTGCCTTTGTAAGTCCCTGTGTAGCCGAACATATTTCTTACTTCGTTATATTGCACAACGTCTTCCAGGAATGTCTCAGCGATGTACTTCGCGCGGAGAGGATCTCCAGGAAGCAGAATCGTGTCGGCGATATCGCCTTTTTTCGCATTGATATGTATACTCATTTGTCCATGCACCTCTTTTTCTTTTCTTTTCCCATCATACAATTAAACAGGACGCTTTGCAACGTTGCGCCGCGTCCTTACAAGAATCGTTCTTCATATTGACGATACAGCTCGTCAAAGAGGGCGGACGGCATTTCCGGGTCCGCCTTCTCTTCGAGATACCGCGAAATTGCGTCGAAAGAGCGTTCGCTCTTCGGGAAACTGTGATCGAGGAACATACTTTCAGCAAATACGGAATTGCGGTCATGCTTGTCCCCGCCTCTGAAGGAGAGGGCAAATTGATAAAAAGAGCGGTCCATCCGCGGACCCCCTTCCGTTAGTTTTGATTGAACCGGGATTTGTAGGCGCCGAGACCTTCTTCGTCGAATTTGGCAAGCGGCACGAAACGGAGTGCTGCAGAGTTGATGCAGTACCGGGTTCCGGCTTCACCGGGGCCGTCCGGGAAGACATGACCGAGATGCGAATCAGCTGTCTTGCTCCGCACTTCCGTCCTGCGCATCCCGTGTGATGCATCGAAGTGTTCTGTCACTTCTTCCTTGACGATCGGCTTCGTAAAGCTCGGCCAGCCGCATCCCGCGTCATACTTATCCTGGGAGCTGAACAAAGGCTCGCCTGACACGACATCGACATAGATGCCGTCTTCGTAATGGTTATCGTACTCATTCTGGAAAGGAGGTTCCGTCCCCTTTTCCTGCGTCACGTAGTACTGCAGATCCGTAAGCTGGTTCTTTAAGTCCTCTTTCATGGCTGCTCACTCCAATTCTCTGATTTGAAACGTTCGCGCCCCGAGCCGACTGAATAACGGTTGTAATGACCCGGGTTTTTCCTATAGTAATCCTGATGGCCTTCCTCTGCCAAATAAAACGGTTTCGCCGGAAGGATATCCGTGGCGATCGGCTTGCCGAATTTTCCGGACTGCTCCAGACCCCGCTTGGACTGCTCAGCCTCTTCATGCTGTTCCGGGGTGTGGTAATAGATCGCCGTCTTGTAGGACTCCCCCCTGTCGAAGAACTGGCCGCCTCCGTCCGTCGGATCGATCTGGCGCCAGAAAACAGCAAGAAGCTCCGCGTAGGTGATGACGCTGTCGTCAAACTCGATCTGCACGGCTTCCCTATGCCCGGTCGTCTCGGAACAGACCATCTCATAAGTGGGATTCGGAATGTCGCCTCCTGTATAGCCGGAAACGACGGAAAGGACGCCCTCATATTTGTGGAACGGCTTCACCATGCACCAGAAACAGCCCCCTGCAAACGTTGCATATTGAATCATCGATATCCTCTCCTCATTTTTTCAGAATGGACACTTCGAGCAGAATCTCGTCTTTCTCCAGGTTGAACGTCTTTGCCCGTACGGATACGTCTTTTGCCACAGGAACTTTCGACAGGTCGATGAACAGTTCCTCTTCTTTCGGTCTCACAATCATCCAGCTGGGCAGCTTAACCGAATCCCTCAGCACTTTCAGTACGGTCGACGGCGGGATGTTGAGCTGTCCGAGTTCCATGGAGGACTGTTTCAGGATTAGGTTCCCGTCTTCCCTGACAATTGGATCAAAATGCATGACAACCGGCAGTCTGAACGAAAAGACAGTCAGCTCCGAGTACAGGATCACATCGTCCTTTACTTTCATCTGGACGGGGAGTTTTTCCCCTTTCATCGCTTCGCGGATGTATGTATTCGCGATTCCTTCAAAATCTTTTTTCGTTGTCCGCACCGTCAGGACGTTCGCTTCGCCCGGCCCGATCAGATCGGCGGCCGGGATCGGCTGCGATTCCCCTGCGGATCCTACAAGGAACAGCACGCCGGCCACGCCGGCTGCGACTGCTCCTGACAGTGTGAAGAATGCAATTTTCCAACCATTCAAACGATCATCTCCTACCTGTCCATTTCCCCCTGGACACGTTTTGGCAAACCCCAATCTTGCAGCACGCTCATATACCGGTTCTCCATCAGCGAATAACCGGCAGCATTCGGGTGGAAAAAGTCCGTATGATACACGAGGTTCGCATTCTCTTCGAACAGATCCGCCACAGGAACGAAACAGCTGTTGCCGTCCAGCTCGACTCTCGATTCGATCACTTCGTTCCAGTCATCGATGATGTCTTCGAACTCCTTGACTTCGTCAGTGACCAAAAGCATCGGATTATACAACCCCGACATGATGATGGGTGCATCCGGGTTGAGTACACGGATCGTGCCGAAAATCTCGCCGAGCCGTTCAGCGTACCCGTCAAGTTCCGTATAGAACGGTTTTTTCTTCAATTTAAACAGATTGGCCTTCACGACTTTCATGATGTCGTTGCCGCCGATCGTCATGAAAATGACATCAGCGTCCTTGACGGATGCCTGGATCGGTTTTTCTTCCAGCTGCTTCAACAGCTGGTCACTGCGGCGTCCGCGCTTAGCCAGGTTCTCCGTTTCCACGAACGAAACGCCTTCCCACTCGGTCAGGTCTGAAGCCACCCGCTCGAAATAACCGCCTTTTTTAAGTTCATCCCCCACCCCCTGCGTAAGGGAATCCCCGAGCCCGACAACATGGAGGGATTTCGGCAGGAAGTCGCTCGGTACCGACCATTCTGTAAATTCAGCGTCTCGTCTATCAGTAAAAGGCTCTGCGTTATTCCTGAACACTTGATCACACCCCGTCAACACCAATGAGAAGGCGAGAAAAATAATCCACGCTCTTCTTCTCATTTCCCTTTTCCCCATTTCTGATGAATTATGCGGACGATCCGCCCGTCACCGTTATTAGTCTATCACTCAGTGTAGTACATGAAACCGATCGCCCCGCTGCCGGTATGCGTGCTGATGACAGGTGAAGTGAAAGAAAAACGGATATCGGTGAAACCGCTTTCCTCTATGAGCCGCTTCAGCGGTTCCGCCATCGCGAGTCCGTTAGCATGTGAAATGCCGACCCCTTTCACGAGTTTGCCGGCAGTGTCTTCCTTGAAAGAGGCGAACAGCTGCATGGCCACTTGTTTATGGCTCCTAGCTTTTCCGACCGGTGTATAGACACCATCCTGCAGCGAAGCGATCGGTTTTATATTGAGCAGCGAACCGATGATCGCTTTCCCTTTGCCGATCCGGCCGCCCTTCACCAGGTTATCCAACTTGTCGACGACAACGTAGAGCATCGTCTTCCTGCGCACGTCATTCAAATGCTGGACGATCTCTTCCATCGTCTTTCCCTGCCGAGCCATCTTGGCTGCTTCGATCACCTGGAAGGCGAGTGCGTGTGATATATACCGGGAATCGACAACTGTTACCGGGGTTGCAGTCATTTCGGCGGCTGCCTCTGCAGACTTGACTGTACCACTCATCCCGCCAGTCATATGAATTGACAGCACTTCACTGCCGTCAGCCCCCAGCTCATCATACAATTGTGCTAATACGCCGGCGGATGGCTGTGAACTTTTTGGAAGTTCCTCGGCCGCTTCCATTTTGCCGATAAATTCTTCGGGCTGGATATCCAACTTGTCGAGGTACACATCACCATCGATATGGATCGATAACGGTACTTCATGGATGCCATACTCCGCAAGTTCTTCTTCAGTCAAATCGGCGGTCGAATCCGTCACGATCTTGATTTTGCTCATAGCCAATCTCTCCTCTGTCAGTGGAAACTAAGTTTCTATGTTAGTATAATAAATGAAAAGGAGGCTTCCTGCATATGCCAAGCGCTTTCGATTACAAAACAACCACCGAAGAACGGTGGAATGCCATTACGCATGCGGTCGGCATTGTTCTATGCATCCCTGCACTAGTGCTCCTAGTGCGAAAAGGGATCCACCAGGAAAGTGCGCTCGCCCTCGTCAGCTATATCGTCTTCGGCTGTTCAATGCTCCTGTTGTACGTCATGAGCACGCTGCTTCACAGTTCACCTGAACGGCATAAACGGCTTTTTTCGATTTTCGACCATTCAGCTATCTATTTCCTGATTGCCGGCACCTACACGCCGTTCGTACTGATCGGTATCGGAGGCGCGCTCGGCTGGACGCTGTTCAGCATTGTATGGGGTCTCACCGTGTTCGGAACGTTGTTCAAAATCTTTTTCATCCACCGCTATGAAGTGGTCTCCCTCGTTTTGTATATCGTCATGGGGTGGCTCATTATCGTCGGCATCAAACCGTTATACGGCGCCCTTTCCGTCCAGGGGATGGCACTGCTTGTAGCAGGCGGTGTCCTTTATACGGCGGGTGCGTTCGTCTATGCCTGGCGCTCACTGCCATTCAACCACGCAATCTGGCATCTGTTCGTGCTGGCAGGCAGCGCTTCGATGTATTTCAGCGTCTTGTTCTATTTATGACCCATGCACGGTAAGTATGTTATGTAAGAAAAGAGACTGATTCAGAACGTCCGAGTGACTTTCGAATCGGTCTCTTTCTATACATCCGGACAGACAGACCGTCTACGCAGCAGTTTCCCTTTCGTAAATACAGTAAACATAGGAAATGCCGTCTTCTGTAGAGTGGGCAGCTGACTCGGAAACTAGTTTCCAGCCTGTCGAGTAGTCCGGGAAGAACGTATCCCCTTCAAAACTGTGCTCGATGACTGTCACATACAGACGGTCGGCGTACGGCATAGCCTTCTCGAAGATTTGGGCGCCCCCGATGATCATCACTTCATCTGCATAGCTTTCCGCACGGAATATCGCCTCTTCAAGTGTATTGACAGCGACCGTTCCTTCAGCGGAGTAGTCAGGGTTCCGGGTCAAGATTAGGTTGAGTCTGCCTTTCAGCGGACGGCCGATCGATTCGAATGTTTTCCGTCCCATGATGATCCCTTTGCCCATCGTCTTCTCTTTAAAGTATTGCAATTCTTCCGGGATGTGCCAAGGCATGGCGTTATCCGCCCCGATGACACGGTTTTCATCATGTGCGACCAGCAGTGAAATCATATAGTGCCCTCCTGTTCAGACAGCGACGGGCGCTGCGATTTTCGGATGCGGATTGTAGTTCTCGAGTCGGATGTCCGCTGTTGTCAGGTCGAAGATGGATTTGCCTTCCATATCGACAGTCAATGTCGGCAGCGGACGTGGTTCCCGGGTCAGCTGCTCGTTCACCTGGTCCAGATGGTTGGAATAGATATGAGCATCGCCCAGCGTATGGATGAACTCACCCGGCTCCAGGTCTGTTTCCAGCGCAATCAGATGCACGAGAAGCGCATATGAAGCGATATTGAACGGCACACCGATGAAAATGTCGGCACTGCGCTGATACAGCTGGCAGGACAGTTTTCCGTCTGCGACGTAGAATTGGAACAGCACGTGGCACGGCGGGAGCGCCATGTCGTCAAGCTCACCCGGGTTCCATGCCGTCACAATATGGCGTCTCGAATCCGGATTCGTTTTCAGTCCGTCGATCAGCTGTTTGATTTGATCGACCGGCTCCTTTCCGGAAGCCGCTCCGAAGCTCCGCCACTGCCTTCCGTAAACCGGGCCAAGGTCTCCGTAGCGCTCAGCGAATTGCTCGTCGGCGAGCAGCCGTTCTTTGAACGCTGCCATCTCCTGCTCATAGATCAAGCGGAATTCCGCGTCAACGGGAGCCCGTCTGCCGAAGTCCGTCATATCAGGACCAGTATATTCCGTGCTTGTGACCCATTGTTCGAATGCCCATTCATCCCAGATCGGATTTTTTTCAGCGACCAGCGTCCTGACGTTCGTGTCGCCTTTCAGAAACCAGAGCAGTTCCGAGACGATCAGACGGAATGCCGTCTTTTTCGTTGTCATCAGCGGAAATCCCTGCTGGAGATCATAGCGCATCTGATAGCCGAAGACGCTGAACGTCCCGGTTCCGGTCCGGTCCCCTTTTTGTGTGCCGGTGGCGAGTACATGCCGGCAAAGATCTAAATATTGTTTCATATGTGCAGCCCTCCTGTACCTCTTACGTCTAACTATACAAGTGGATGGCGTCTTTTTCAAATGACAATACACAAACAAAAGCCGATAAAAAACCGCCGGGGCGGCTGTTCAGGACAGCCACTTCGGCGGGGTGTTCTTGGACCAGTAGACATCACCAAGCGCATAGTGCGTCTCGTAATCGTCCGCTGCCTGGTGGTAATGGAAGTTGAAGTAATAGCCGTCTTGCGGGCGCTTCTCCGTCCGGACATGGAACAGCAGAAGATTCTTGTCCGTCTCCGCGTCCTTTATGTTGAAGATTTTTTCCGCGTGACCGCCTGATGGCTGTTCCGATATCGCAAGCTTGCGATCCATTTGGAACTGCTCGCCGTATGTCTCGCGAATGACCTGTTCGATCTGCGGGAAGATCACTTCGTCGAACTCGCTTCCGATCGCCGGCCCGATCTTCGAACCAAATTTCACGTAGGCAAGATCCCGCGCCCCGCTGATGAGGTCGTCCTCCGTCGCAATCTGCTGCTGTTCCACCCGGTCTGCAAGGAATGGGCTGTCGAACTGTACATCATACCGGGAATCATGCTGAGACTCCCCCGCTTCTTTAATATCCTCTTTCTGCTGTAGGGCCGCCCATATTTCATGGGACGGCGAAATGACACCGAACGTTACGAAGGCAACTGAAATGACCATCAGCTGCTGCAGCCATTTTTTCATCATTCATCACCTGCACCTATGTATTTTAATACACTTGCTTTCTGAACAGTACGAAAAAGGAACGAAAAGGTTCCTTCTTTTCTGCTTTCATTGTACAATAACTAACAGGGAACGTGTATGTTTTTTTAAGGAGGTTGCTCAGATGGATGTTCAACTGCTCGCCGGTATCGGCATGCTGATTTTTGTTTTGTATTTAAGTTCACTTAATTTCACGCACTAATACGCACGGACGCCCGCCGGATTCGTTTGAATCCGGCGGGCGTTTTCATGTTTCGATGAAACCGAAATGGAATTTTGTATTCGGCCGGCGGATACGGGTGAATCCGTATTCCTCGAATGCAGGATCCGTGTAATGCCCCTTTAGGACGACACGGGAGGCTGCCACCCGTACTGCTTCAGACACCCACTCCCCTGTCAGACCATCCGCTGCACCTGAATGGCGGAGCGGCTCGAAATTACTGGATTCTTCAATCGCTGTAGAGAACATCGGATCGAGATAGACGACGTCGAACGAGTCGCTCTGTAATGAGCGTAAATAGTCGACCGACTCCTGTCGGACCACTTCGATGCGGTTCATGGCGAGCTTCAGTTCGGTGAACGAAGCCGGGAACTGACGGAGCCCCTGCTGGGTGATGAACGCAACATCCGGGTCTGTTTCCGTGCCGACTGCCCATCCGGAAGTTCCGACCGCAAATGCCGCTACGATGCTGTCTGTCGCAAGACCGAGTGTGCAGTCGAGGAAACGGGAACCGCGGGTCAGGCCTGCCGCTTCGACCAGGGGATCGGTCTCCCCGCGCAGCAGACGTTTCAGCCGGAATACAGCGGTATCCGGATGGAAGAAGAACGGCTCATCTGCATGGCCGGTTCGATACAGTTCGTACCGTTCCTTCCCAGCCACCAGTATGTCTGCTTCGTAGTCGTCCATAAGCCGCCGGATGGACCGCTTGTTCCGTTCAATGACAGGATATCCGAGCGCCTCCTGTGCATCGCGCACGCGAGACTCGGTCAATTCATCCGGGCGGCCGGCAGTCGTGATGATCTTCCTGCTGTTCACGACACGGCGACTTGCCGGAGGGCGCCCGCGAGATGATCACGCACCTGTTCCATGTCGAACCCTTCGATCTGTTCCCGGGGGATGAAATACGCCAGCTCGCCGTCTTTCATCACTGCGATCGATGGTGAACTTGGCGGAACTTCGTCGAAATAACTGCGCATCCTCGCTGTCGCTTCCTTATCCTGTCCGGCAAAAACGGTATACAGCTGATCCGGCTTCTGTTCCGCCAGTTCCACAGCTTCCCGGACTGCAGGCCGTGCAAGGCCGGCCGCGCAGCCGCAAACGGAATTGACGACGACGAGTGCCGTGCCGCTGTGACCGTCCATGGCCTGTTCGACATCCTCCGCTGTCAGCAGTTCCTTAAACCCGCCCGCTGTCAGTTCCTGGCGCATCGGCTGGACGATCCCCCGCATATATTCTTCATAAGCATTCATGTTTGATTACCCCTTTCGTTATATGATATGCAGCGCTGCATATCTCCTGGACTTATTGTACATGGAACTGCGCCGAAAGAAAACGAACCGGCCCGGGAGCCGGATGACAGGTGTCTGTGGTACAATCCTCCAAGAACGAACGATACAAGGAGAATTGACATGGACAGAAAACTACAACAGATGAACACACGATACTTCGAGCTGTTTTCAGACAGGACGTTCGAGGAAACCGATGTCCTCGGCTTCCTGTCTCTGGCAGCCGGTCAGAGTGAGATTTCCATCCTGGCGGCGCTGCATGAATTCATCACAGTGCGGGATACACAATCCGGACATGTCGCAGACTATTTCAAGAAGTCCGCGGATATTATCAGCCGGCTCGGTACCGGCGGCCCGAAAGAGAAGATCGAGATCCTCTTCACCTTCAAGGACATCCGGAACGCGCTCAATCAGTATTTTGCGGAAGCCGGCTGCGGCAAGCTGTCCGCTGAACCTGTCAGCGATTTCCTGCTGATTGTCATCTCCCTGCTGCAGCACACACCGATCCGACAGGGGAAGAACCGTCGGACTGCAGGCTCCCTCATCTTCGGAGCGTCCCAGAAGGAACTGCTGCTGCTCGGTTCGCTGAAGACGAATGTCAACGGGCGGTCCATCCCGGTTACGTTCCCGGTATTGGCCGTGAAAAATGATTACGAGCCGGTGAAAAAGCAAGATGCCGAAGATTCACCGTATTTGTTCGAAGATTCGGCTGCCGTTATGATCCGTCATGACGGCCGGCTCCTCATCACGTTTCCGGAGGTTTGACACACACATAACTGACCGTCTGCCGCAGTGCATACAAAAAAGCAGCCATCCGATTGGCTGCTTTTTGTATGCTTCAGGTTTCCGAACTGCGTACTTCGGTCATCTGTTTCCAGATCGAGCCTTTAGCATCTTCGCCTTCCTCGATGCGCGCGATGGCCATCCGCACTTGCAGTTTCACTTCGAATTCAGGATCTTCTTCGGCTGCATGCAGAGCCGGCAGCGCTTTTTCGCTTCCTGTTTCGTAAAGGAACATTGCGGCGCGCCAGCGGACAAGTTTATTCTTATCCTGCAGCAGACGTATGGCTGCGTCTTCGAATTCCGGGAAGCCGAGGTCGCTCATGCAGTCCCCTGCAGTACGGCGGACCGCCCAGCTTTTGTCCTGCAGCGCTTTTTCGATGTACGGAACGGTCTCAAGCGTCTCCACCATCCCAAGATAGACTGCCGCGAGACGCCGGATGGACATTTTTTCGTCGTCCAGTGCCCGGCCGAGCAGCGGAAGATCAGCCGTTGTCGGGTCCGGCATCTGATCGAGCAGGCGGAAGCGTGTCTCCCACTCCGCCGTGTCGAATTCATCCAGCGTTACCGGTTTCCGCTCAAGCGTCGTCCGGTTCTCCCCGTCCAGCTGGCTTTCGACGATTTCCGCAAGCCGGTCGTCCGGGTAGGCGGCTTCCACTTCGTTGACGACCGTTTCGCCGATTTCTTCCTTTTCACCGTAGCGGATGCCGTAGTCCGCCCATTTTCTAAGCAGGATATAGTTTTCGACTTCGGCGCTGTGCACACGCTCCATTGCCTGCGCAAACCGCTCACTCAGTGCAAAGCGCTTTTCACTCCCGCTGTCGAACACTTTCACTTGCAGCGGGATTCCTTTGTAGGTCTGGACGTGCACGTACACTTCTCCATAATGGTCATCGCTATCTGCAGTTTCCTGCAACTCTCCGGCTGCCTCTGCGTTGAAGACATTGCGGACGTCGGCGAGGATCGTCTCCCAGGCAACGTTTCCAGCCCGTTCGACCGCCAGGAAATCCATGACATGATAGATACCTTTAATGCCTTTAATATTCAGCAGGCGGTTGATCGGTTCAGGTGCTGCGGCAACGTCCTCTTTTTTATAATTATGACTTTCAAGCATCGGCAGTTCAGTATCGACCACAATTTTCATCGAATTTGGACTCGGTGTCGGTTCGATGGCGACAATATTCATCAGTGGGTCCCTCCCTCAGTTAATCATCACGTATTCATCAGTTCTTCCAATTCACTCCAGCGCTCGATCAACTGCTCGTATGTTCCGTTCAATTCGGCAAGCGTCCCGGTCAATGAAGCGAGCCGTTCGTAATCAGCACCGCAGGCCGCCATCTCTTGTTCTGTATCCGCGATTGCCTGCTCGGTGCGTTCGATGTCCTGTTCAATCGTCTCCCAGTCCCGCTTGTCTTTGTATGTCACTTTCTTTTTCGGTGCAGCTGCAGGCACTGACTGATCCGTTTCCACAGCCGGACGGACAGCCGGTTTCACCTGTTCTTTTACACTGCGCGACGCGAGATATTCCGTATAGGGCATAATCAAGTTCTCGATGGCGCCTTCACCGTCCAACACCCATAATTTCACGGCCGTCCGATCGAGGAAAAACCGATCGTGTGAAATGGTAATGACAACTCCCGGGAACGTGTCAATGAATGATTCGAGTACGGACAGCGTTTCAAGATCCAAGTCATTTGTCGGTTCGTCCAGCAGCAGGACATTCGGCTGCTCCATCAGGAGTTTAAGCAGGTAAAGCCGCTTCCGTTCTCCCCCTGACAGCTTGCCGACCGGCGTACCATGCACGGATGCAGGAAACAGAAAGCGCTCCAGCATCTGGGAGGCTGAGATCCGGTTCCCTTCCCCGTCTTCAATATCATTCGACGTCTCCCGAATGTATTCGATGATACGCTGGGTCGGCTGCATTTCCGGCAGATGCTGCTGGAAGTATGCGATCTTGACGGTTGTCCCCCGTTCGATCTCACCGGAATCCGGTTCCAGCACATCGGCGAACAGATTGAGCAGAGTCGTCTTGCCCGCGCCGTTCGGGCCGACAATCGCTACCCTATCCCCAGACTGCAGCAATGCTGAAAACCGATCGATGACCTGCCGTCCGCCAAACGATTTCGATATCGACTTCGCTTCAAGCACTTTTTTACCGAGACGTGTCGTTTTCAGCGCGAGGTCGAGCTCTTCTTTCGATGTCCCGCTCTTCACCTTTTGTTCCAGTTCTTCGAAACGGCCGATCCGGGCTTTCTGCTTCGTAGAACGCGCTTTCGCACCGCGCCGTATCCACTTGAGTTCCGTGCGATACCGGTTTTTCATTTTATCGGCGGTCGCTTCATCCATTTCCTCCCGGAGGGCTTTGGCTTCAAGGAAGTCACCGTAGTTCCCGTTATGGGCATAGAGCCGCTGATCCGCAAGCTCAAAGATCGAAGTCGCCACGGCGTCCAGGAAATACCGATCATGCGTCACGAACAGCACGGCTCCGGCTGAGGTCCTCAGATAGTCCTGCAGCCAAGTGATCGACGCCACGTCGAGATGGTTCGTCGGTTCGTCCAGTAGCAGCAGGTCTGCCGGCTCGATCAGTGTCTTGGCGAGCATGACCCGTTTCTGCTGACCGCCGGACAAATCCCCCATCCGTTTTTCGTATGTCTGGATTCCGAGCTTTGATAAAATCGTCCGTGCCTGTGCATTCAGATCCCACGCATTTTGGCGGTCCATCTCAAGCTGCAGCGCTGCGAAGCGGGTCTGCAGCTCTTCAGAGTCCGGGCGTGCAGATAACGCCTGCAGGGCATGTTCGTAGTCCAAGTTCAGCTTGATTATTGGCGCACCGCTCTGGAAGACAGCTTCCATAACCGTCAAATCCGGATTCGTCTCAGGTGACTGCGGCAGATAGGCGATCCTGTAATGGTTCGGATGGTCGAAGGAAACACTGTCTGCGTCCTCCTGACCCGCGATAATGGACAGCAGTGTCGATTTCCCTGTACCATTGATACCGACCAATCCCGCTTTTTCTCCAGTTCCTATCGTCATGTTCACCGACCGGAACAGCGTTTTATCGCCTACCGTTTTAGTAAGGTTCTCTATGATCATCTGACTCATGCCAACACTTCCATTCTATAACCTGCTCTCCCTATGATAACTCATTTGAAAGCACTTTTGTAGGGATAGACGAGGCGTCACGAGAACCCCGCGTTTACTATTTGAAAATACCTTCAAGCGTCTGGTCTCTCTATTCAAATTACTGAAAAACTCAATGTAGTCAGCATAGTAAGACTTAATATTTATTCGAATAAATTATTTTCAGTCTACCTCGATAAGTGGTACTATATTCTTCATACGTAAAAGGAGGATTTAGAATGTCACAGCTGTCAAAACAGGAGATCGTGGAGAGCGTTCCGCAAAAAGGCTTCTTCGGTCATCCTAAAGGATTATTCTCACTGTTTTTCACGGAATTCTGGGAGCGTTTTTCTTACTATGGAATGCGGGCTATCCTCGTATACTATATGTATTACGAAGTATCTAAAGGCGGACTCGGTATCGATAAAGGCACCGCACTTGCCATCGTGTCCCTCTACGGGTCGCTTGTCTACATGTCAGGAATCATCGGCGGCTGGCTGGCGGACCGCGTGCTCGGCACGTCACGATCTGTCTTCGTAGGCGGAATTTTCATAATGCTCGGCCACATTGTCCTTTCTATTCCAGGCAACCTCGGTATGCTGTTCATCTCCATGGCGCTCATCGTCATCGGAACAGGACTGCTTAAGCCGAATGTCTCCAGCATGGTGGGTGATATCTATCCGGAAGGTGACAATCGCCAGGATGCCGGTTTCAGTATCTTCTATATGGGCATCAACCTCGGAAGTTTCATCGCCCCTCTGACTGCCGGAACGGTCGGTACGGAGTATAATTTCCACTTAGGTTTCGCATTTGCAGCGGTTGGGATGTTCTTTGGTCTCATCATGTTCGTTGTGACCAAGAAAAAGAACCTTGGCTTGGCCGGCACTTATGTCGCCAACCCACTGTCCCCGGAAGAGAAAAAGAAAACGATCAAAATTGTCGGAATTGCTGTGATTGTATTGGCAATACTTGTTGCAATTGCCATCCCGACCGGCTACCTGACGCTAAATTCATTTACGGCTCTTATCGGGATTCTCGGATTCGCGATCCCGGCTGCCTACTTCTTCGTCATGTACCGCAGTCCTAAAACGACGTCTGATGAAAAATCTCGCGTTCTCGCTTATATCCCTCTGTTCCTGGCAGCGGTCATGTTCTGGTCGATCGCGGAGCAGGGTTCAACGATCCTTGCACTGTACGCTGATACGCGGACAAATCTGGACTTCCTCGGAATCCACTTGTCCCCTGCGTGGTTCCAGTCATTGAACCCGCTGTTCATCATCATTTTCGCACCGGTGTTCGCATGGCTGTGGGTCAAGCTCGGCGACCGCCAGCCTTCAATTCCGCACAAATTCTCGCTCGGCCTGCTCTTTGCTGGGATTTCGTTCATCGTCATCCTGCTGCCGGGTGTTATGAGCGGAACGGATTCGCTGGTGAGCCCGATCTGGCTTGCGCTCAGTATCTTCACACTCGTGCTCGGGGAACTGTGTATTTCACCGGTCGGCCTTTCAGCGACGACGAAACTTGCGCCATCTGCCTTCACCGCACAGACAATGAGCCTCTGGTTCCTGTCCAACGCCGCTGCGCAGGCATTGAACGCACAGCTCGTCAAGTTCTACTCGGCCGATACAGAAACACTGTACTTCGGGATGATCGGTGGAATTGCGATCGTTTTGGCGATCATCGTCTTCTTCGTTTCCCCAATCATTTCGCGTTATATGAAAGGCGTTCACTGATCCACTATAGTGATGACGGTCTCCCGATTCGGGGGACCGTTTTCTTTTGGTGATGAATTCCCCAGCGCCTGCATAAGCTGAATGACAACTATGCAGCAGAACAAAGGGGTGGGTGTGCGGATGAACATGTTGCTGGTGCTGCTGCTGGCTGCTGTGCTTGCAGGGCCGTTCCTGTCTAAATTTGCGGAAAGGTATTTGGAATTCTATCTGTTTTGGCTGGGACTGGCTGCCGTGCTTGTTTCAGGTACGTGGAGTCAGGAATTGCTGGCATCATCGGTCAAGGAACCGATCGCGATTACAATTGCCGTATTCGCGGCAGGTGTCATATTCCGGATTGGCCAAGCACCGTTTGGACGGGCGGTGCATTTCGCGGAACAGCACCTGCCTTCCCGGCTGTTTACAGCCTTTTTCGTGTTCGGCATCGGCCTTCTTTCGAGCGTTATTACAGCAATCATTGCCGCTGTCCTCCTCGTTTCCGTCGTCAGCCTTCTGGACTATGACCGCCGTTCTCAAATCCGCCTCGTCATTCTTTCCTGCTATTCCATCGGACTGGGTGCGGTTTTGACGCCGCTCGGCGAACCGCTTTCGACGATAGCGACGAGCCGTCTCGGTGAATCTTTCTTCTTCCTGTACAGGCTCCTTGGAGATGATGTCCTTCTGGCAATGGCTGTTATCGCTGCGGCAGCAGCTGTTTTCGTAGGGCCGCCGGGGCACTGTTCCCAGGCGATGCCTGAAAAAGAGACATGGCAGGCCATCGCCGGCCGGAGCGGTCAAGTCTATGTGTTCGTCCTGGCACTCGGCTTTTTGGGTGCCGGTTTCGCACCGCTCCTTGGACATCTGCTGGAAGGCAGAAGCCCGGCGTTCCTCTACTGGGCGAATATGATATCAGCTGTGCTCGATAACGCTACCCTTGCTTCGATTGAACTGAATCCATCGATGGATAACACTGCCGTTCGCGCTATATTGATGGGACTTATCATCAGCGGCGGTATGCTGATTCCCGGAAATATCCCGAATATCATCGCGGCCGGTAAATTGTCTATATCGAGCAGGGAATGGGCGGTGTTCGGTGTCCCGGTCGGGCTGGCAGGCATGCTCCTCTACTTCCTGCTATTTGTCCAATGAAAAAAGCTGCTCCCGTGTCAGTGTAGAAAGCACTGACGGGGATGCAGCTTTTTTAAATTCCGTTTCCGATCACTTGCCTTTTTTCGTCAGACGGCCGAGTGCGAAAGCACCTGCTGCCAGTCCAATCATCGTATTCGTCTTCTTGTTGAATACTTGTTTGACGACGAGGTTCAAGTTTTGTGGACGCTCTGCAAGACGGCGCATGAAGTAGCCGTACCAGTCTTGGCCGAATGGCACGTATGTCGTAAAGTTGTAGCCTTCTTTAGCCAGATCCAGCTGCATCTCCCGGCGGAAGCCGTAAAGCATCTGGAATTCGAATTTGTCAAACGAAATATTATTGTCTTTGACAAACTGTTTGACGTGATTGATCACGTGATGGTCGTGTGTTGCGATGGATGTGAATTTCCCATTCAGCAAGTGCCATTCGATCAGTCTGACGAAGTTCTCGTCGATATCGGCTTTGTCCTGGTAGGCAACCGCCGGTGATTCCTTGTACGCGCCTTTTACGATACGCAGACGGAAATCTTTGTGGGCTTTCATGTAGTCTTCCGCTTCGAAGAAGTACGCCTGGATGACAGTGCCGACGTTTTTGTATTCTTTCGCCAGATCATCCAGCAGATCGAATGAAGGCTTCAGTCGGGCATAGTCTTCCATATCGAAGTTTACGAAGATATCATATTCGTTCGCTTTTTTCACGATCTCCCGCAGATTCTCTTCGCAGAAGTCCTGGTCGATATCAAGGCCGAGCTGGGATGGCTTCAGCGAGATGGTGGCGTCAACGCCATTTTCGTGGATCGCTTCGATGACATCGAGAATCTGTTCCTTTGCAGCGGTCGCTTCTTCACGGCTGTAAACGAACTCGCCGAGATTATCGACGGTACATGAAATTCCGTAAGCATTCAATTCACGGATGCTCTCAATCGTTTCAGGTATATTAGTACCTGCTACTACGTTTTGGGCACCCATTTTCAACCCGTACTTTTTTGCTGCGCTGTTCAGCAGTTGGTTTTGAGAAAGGCCGATAAAAAAGTCTTTTAGCATGTCGATAACTCCTCAGAACAAGAATTTTATACTGCCCTATTATATCACATATCACCTAAATCGGCTGTGTTCTGATTTTACAAAAAACCGTGCAGACGAAAAAGCAGCCACAACCGGCTGCTTTTTTCAAATCACTCGCTTTTCGGTTTCTGCTCATTCATCCGGAAAATCCGGATACTTGCGTCCAGCTCTTCGGCAAGCCGTTTCATCTCTTCGGTTTGTTCCGCGACTTCTGTGATGGAAGCAGAGGTCTCTTCCCCGGACGCCGAAATATTCGATGTCATGTCCTCGATGGCCCGGATGGCCTCTGCCAGCAGGCGGATGTGGGCGTCCGCTTCCTCGGACAGTCTGGACTCGCGCATGAGGCTGCCGGATATCGCTGCCACCTCTGCCACCGTGTCCTCGACAGCCGAAGAGATGCCGCCAAGTGTGTCTGCTGTCTGGCGAACAGTCGCGGATCCCGTCTCGATAAGATTTCCGCTTTCCGTTGTGGAACGGACGACATCTTCAATACTTGCAGAGATGTTCTTAATGAGCTGCCCGACTTGCTGGACGTCTTCATTCGATTGTTCCGCGAGACGTCTCACCTCGTCTGCAACGACTGCGAATCCTTTTCCATGCTCCCCGGCACGCGCAGCTTCGATGGAAGCATTGAGTGCGAGCAGGTTCGTTTGTGCAGCGATGTCGGAAATCGATTCGGTGATGAGCTGGATCTTCTGAGCGGAGCCGACCAGTCCTTCGATCGCTTCATGTGTCGAATGAGCGGACTGCTGGATCTTTTTCATGTCTTCATCCAACAGGACTGCGCGTTCCCTGCCTTCTTCTGAGAGGAGCATCGTGTTATTGGAAATTTCCGTCGCTTTTTCTGCTCGTTTGTCAGCTTCATGCAAATCCGCCGCCAGGTTCTGGATCAGTTTGGCAGCTTGTTCGGCGCTCTCCGTTCCGTCTGCTACCGAACTTGCCGTTTCATTGATATTATCGGATATCATGTGGGCCGCGCCCCTCATCTCGTTCATTGAATCGGACGTCTGTGCTGTGCTGACAGACAGTTTTGACGAAGTCATTCTGACAGTACCGATCACCTTGCGCAAATTATCGGCAAGTGTATTCAATGTCAAGCCGAGATCACCGACCTCATCACGGCTCGTGACCTCTACGTCAGGAATCGCCAAGTTCCCGGATGCTAGCTGTTTCGAGTGTTCGATCAGTGAAGAAATCGGTTTCGTTTTCTTGCGTACTAGGAATAACGTCAGCAATGCCGCAAGCAGCAGTGGAACGATGCTTATCAAAATACCGTTCCGTACGGCGCTCCATGTGCGTTCCGAAACAATGGAAGCATCGAAATCAATGACGCTGACCGCGATGACTTCGTTGTTCGGGTTCTGATCCTTGAAGATCGGCGCATAGCCCGACAACCGTTTCATACCTCCGAAAGTATACGCTTTCGAATAGGTCGGGTGCTTCATTTCCTGGAGCATTGCAATCGCTTCTTTGTCAATATGGAACGTATCCCCGGGAGCAAACCCCTTCGCTTTCAAGTTGTCATCGAGTGCAGCGATAGTGCCATCGAGCTTCACGATGTATTGCGTTTCAAAAATGTTTTTGTGTTCTGTCGTCCAGTTCAGCTGCTTGCCGACTTTTTCCTGTGCGTCCGCATCATCAGCCAGAATGTTGTCCATGTCTTCGGGCAAGATGAGCCCTGTCGTGATATTCGCACAGCCGTAAGCTTCGATGCCTGCTGCGTCGAACAGTTTGTCGTAGGCTGTTTTGTACGTCGCCACAGACGTGATTGCCAGCATGACGACCAAAATGCCGATGATCAGACTGCCTAGCTGGAATGTTAGTGACCGTGTTATTTTCATGATCCATAATACCTCTTTCAATGAAACCTTTAATGTGACTTTCTTACTTGCTACTGTACTATACATACCGGGTGATTACTATATTTCCATATAGATGTCACACAACCTTCACGAATGTCTTTTCTACTATCGGCATTAGAAATGTCATTCGAATAGCATAGTGAACATTTTTGTAAATGGCTGGTGTATGATAGACTAATCATCTGAATTAGTTTTAAGACTGAAATAGTGAGTATTCATTGCTTATAGCGGAGGTTTTCTTATGAATGATAAAAACATATTCGAATTACTGCACACAATCGAGAAAGTGTCTTATCAATTGGTTGTGCGATGGCAGCAGCGATCAGATAACGACTTGGGCATTTCCCATATCCTCGTCCTGCAGGAGCTGATCAACGAAGGGGAAAGCCGGCCTTCCGATATTGCTAAAAAGCTGAACTATACACCTGCTTCGCTGACACACCTGTCGACCAAGCTGACGAAACAGGGGCTGATCGAACGCCGGCAAGCGGAAAACGATAAACGGACAAAGTATCTGTCCATCACCGATAAAGGACGGGCGGTTGTCAAAAAAGCATACAATGACGGGATAGGAGTCCGCCGCGAGGTGTTTTCCCACATATCCGCCGACGAACAGGAAGCCCTCCTCCATATTTACAAAAAGCTCGATGCGGCCTTAACAAAACAGGATAAATGAATTGTCTGGCGGCTCCTATTCCGGGGGCCGCTTTCTTTTCTTCGTTTTATATGAAGAAAACGCTTACATAATTATCGCCGTTTAAATGTTCTAATTATTTCGACTCAAGTGTTGTTTCTCTCCTTTTTGCATGGTACTATTGAAAAATGCCAATGGCCGAGGAGGACGAACAGCGTGACAAACGTACAGGAAAAAGCAAAAAATCATTTGGGAATCGAACACATCTTGATTGCCAACCAAGTGCTGAAAGAAGTGGTCGTTCATACGCCGCTGCAGAAAAACGAGCGTCTGTCGAATGAGTATGGATGCAGAGTCTATATTAAACGGGAAGATCTTCAGGTGATACGGTCTTTCAAGCTCCGCGGCGCTTACTATAAAGTGAAGAGTATCGAAGAGGAGGCACGTCAGAGAGGCGTGGTCTGTGCGAGTGCCGGTAACCATGCCCAAGGCGTTGCCTATGCATGTGCAGAGCTCGGTATCGAGGCCAAGATCTTCATGCCGCTCCCTACCCCGAAACAGAAAGTGGACCAGGTGGAGATGTTCGGGAAAGGGTCTGTCGAGATCATTCTGACCGGCGACACGTTCGACGACTCGTACGAAGAAGCGGCCCGCTGTACGGAAGACGAAGGGCGGATTTTCATCCATCCGTTCGATGATTTCGATATTATCGCAGGCCAGGCGACGGTGGCAGTGGAAATCATGAATGACATCGATGAGCCGGTCGATTTTGTTTTCGCGAGCATTGGCGGCGGAGGTCTTATGGCAGGTATGAGCACATACGTGAAGAACCTGTCTCCCCTGACCCGCATGATTGGTGTGGAGCCTGCTGGCGCTGCGAGCATGCGGGCGTCGTTCGATAACCGTTCGCGCACAGCACTGACGGAGATCGATAAGTTCGTGGATGGTGCAGCAGTCAAGTGTCCGGGGCAGAAGACGTTCGATATCTGTTTCGAGCTTGTCGATGAAGTCGTCCCTGTCCCGGAAGGTAAAGTGTGCACAGCCATCCTCGACCTGTACAACAAGCACGCGATCATTGCGGAACCTGCCGGCGCCCTCCCTGTTGCGGCGCTCGATCTGTATCGGGATGAGATCCGTGGAAAATCGGTCGTCGTCGTCATCAGCGGCGGCAACAATGATATCAGCAGGATGCAGGAGATCAAGGAAAAATCGCTCATCCATCAGGGACTGCTCTACTATTTCATCGTTAACTTCCCGCAGCGTGCTGGCGCTCTGCGTCAGTTCCTCGATAACGTTCTTGGTCCCGACGACGATATTACGACCTTCGAATACACGAAGAAGAACAACAAGGAGAACGGTCCGGCGCTCGTCGGCATCGAGTTGAACAATCCGGGAGATTTCAGCGGTCTCGTTCAGCGCATGCAAGAGAACGGCTTCCCATTCACAGAAGTGAAGCATGACAGCATGCTGTTCGACCTCCTCATCTGACTGAAAAAAAGCAAGCGCAGCATATTCAGCTGCACTTGCTTTTTCCGTTAGAGTCCGACAGAAATGTATTTCACTTCGACGAACTCTTCGATGCCCTGGCGGCCGCCTTCCCGGCCGAGACCGCTCTGCTTGAAACCGCCGAACGGAGCTTGCGGTGTGGACGGCGCCCCGTCATTCAAGCCGACGATCCCGTATTCAAGCTGTTCACTCATCCGGATACCCCGGCTGAGATTTTCGGTGAACAGATAGGCTGCCAACCCGTAGATCGTGTCGTTTGCCCGGCGCACCGCCTCTTCTTCCGTCTTGAACGTCGCCAGCGGGACGACAGGGCCGAATGTCTCTTCGTGCATGCAGACCATCTCGTCCGTCACACCTGTCAAAACGGTCGGTTCATAGACCAGCCCTTCCGCACGCCGTCCGCCTGTCACAGCAACCGCACCCTTTTTTACTGCATCGGCCACGTGCCGTTCCACTTTGGCAACCGCGCGTTCGTCGATGAGCGGTCCGATCTTCGTCCCTTCTTCAAGCCCGTTGCCGGTTTTCAATCGGCGCACCCGTTCGATTAGCTTTTCGGTGAACTCCCCGGCAATCGATTCCTGGACATAGACCCGATTCGCGCAGACGCACGTCTGGCCGGCGTTCCTGAATTTTGTCGCAATCACTCCGTCCGCCGCCTTGTCGAGGTCACAGTCTTCCATGACGATCGCAGGCGCCAGTCCGCCGAGTTCAAGAGACACTTTCTTGACCGTAACGGCCGCTTTCGCCATCAGCTCCCTCCCGACTTCAGTGGACCCTGTGAATGTGATCTTCTTAACCCGGTCGTCTTCCAGCCAGGCATCCGATATGGCGCCCGAGTCACCAGTGACGACATTGACGACGCCCTCCGGAATCCCAGCTTCCAGTGCCAGCCGGACAAGTTTGATGGCGGTGACAGGTGTCTGCCGCGATGGTTTGATCACCACGGTACAGCCGACGGCAAGCGCCGGTGCCACTTTGCGGGTGATCATCGCCGCCGGGAAGTTCCATGGCGTAATCGCGGCGACGACGCCGACGGGCTGTCTGTGGACAAACAGCCGCTTTCCCTGCTGGGTCGCGGGGATCGTTTCGCCATACAGCCGCTTCCCCTCTTCTGCATACCAGGCGTTGAAACCGTTCGCATAGTCGATTTCCCCGATCGCTTCCTGGAGCGGCTTCCCTTGTTCTTCTGTCATCGTCTTCCCGAGTTCTTCACGATCGCGCTCGATCAGCGCGTGCCATTTCATGATCAGGGCGCTCCGTTCATATGCCGACAGCGCCGCCCATTCGGGGAACGCTCCATACGCAGCGTCGACAGCCCGCGCAGCTTCCGCAGAGCCGCCGTCCGGCACTTCGTATATCGCCTCCTGCGTGTACGGATTGACGACCGGTATCGTCCCGAGCTTCTCCCCGAAGTCGGTCTGTCCAATAATCATTTCAAATTTTTCCATGTTGGTTCCCTCCTGTGCTGGTAATAATGCCGATGTTCCAATGCTTTTATTACGGTTCCTGATGTCCGCCAGTAGGTCGGACAGGAGAAGACCACCCCTTTTATGATAAACTGAAGAGTAGCAAGCTGTCCGAAACGGCATTCGGCTTACTGAACAAAATACATGAACTGTGAGGCGAGTATCAATGGAACCTACTGTACGACTGACAACCTTGACGAAAAAAGGCGGCTGCGGCTGTAAAATCGGCCCTGCGGATCTGGCTGACGTGCTCCGCACACTGCCACCGGCTGCGCCAAACCCGAACTTGATCGTCGGACTCGATACGAGCGACGATGCCGGCGTGTACAAACTGACCGACGACCTGGCCATCGTCCAGACGCTCGATTTTTTCACACCGATCGTCGATGACCCGTATGATTTCGGTCAGATCGCAGCTACCAATGCGATCAGCGATGTCTATGCGATGGGCGGCACCCCGATCACTGCCCTTAATATCGTAGCATTCCCTATTGCATCTCTCGACAAAACCATTCTGACGGAGATCCTCCGCGGAGCCGGTGACAAACTGAAAGAAGCGGGCGTGACGCTGGTCGGCGGCCACTCGATCGACGACCAGGAACCGAAATTCGGGCTGGCCGTGACCGGGACGGTTCATCCCGACAAGGTACGGGCCAACACAGGTGCGAAACCCGGTGATGTCCTGCTGCTGACGAAGCCGATCGGTGTAGGTATCTACACAACATCCTTGAAGCACGGCAAATTGTCCGATGAAGAGATCCGTGATGTGACAGCGGTCATGACGACACTGAACAAAACGGCAGCAGAAACGATGGCAGATTTCGAAGTGCACGCCGTCACTGACGTGACAGGCTTCGGTCTGCTCGGGCATACATCTGAAATGGCGAAAGGCAGCAGTGCCGGCATCGTCATAAATGCAGATGAAGTCCCAGTCCTTCCGCGCGCGAAAGAATTAGCGGAAGAAGGCCATGTCCCCGGCGGCACGAAGAACAATTTCGCCCACTTGGAAGGCGATGTGACATTCGATTCCCGGCTCAGCCAGATCGATCAATGGGTGCTGTGTGACGCCGTGACCTCAGGCGGTCTGCTGATAGCCGTGTCCCCTGAAGATGCGGACGCCCTGCTCTCCTCACTGCAGAACAACGGAGTCGGTGCAAAGCGTATCGGCGGCGTGACGTCTGACCATCCTGGACATATTACGGTCCGATAAGAAGGTGCAAGCATGTTTCGAGATATTAGTTTACGCGATTTGATGGAAGTACACAGTGCCGGCGCCCATACGCTGATCGACGTCCGGTCACCGAAGGAGTATTCGGAAGCGAGCATTCCCGGGAGCCTGAACATTCCTGTATTTGACGATGAAGAACGGGCGGAAGTCGGGACGATCTACAAACAGGTCGGACAGGCCGAAGCCAAGAAACGGGGGCTTGAAATCTTCTCGGCCAAACTTCCGGAGTTCATCGGCCAGTTCCAGGCGATCGAGACACCGATGACGGTCTTCTGCTGGCGCGGCGGCATGCGGAGCAAGACGGCTGCCACTGTGCTCGACTTGATGGGCATCCATGCGAACCGGCTGACAGGCGGCATCCGGACCTACCGGCAGTGGGTCGTCGGACAGCTGGAACAGATGGAGTACACGCCGGAACTGCTTGTGCTGAACGGCTATACCGGTTCGGGCAAGACGGTCATCCTGCAAAAGCTGGCCGCAGCCGGTCAGCCGACCATTGATCTGGAACGGCTTGCCGGACACCGGGGTTCGATTTTCGGACAGATCGGCCTGAAAGCGAACAACCAGAAGAACTTCGAATCGTTATTACTTCACGAGCTGAAACGGACTGCTGCGGAGCCGCTTGTCTTCATCGAGGGCGAAAGCAAACGGATCGGCAAAGTGACGATGCCCGGCTTCCTGTTCGATAAGAAGGAGTCGAGCCGCCAGCTCATCATCCGTCTGCCGATTGAGGAGCGGGTGCGCTTGACGCTCGAGGATTATAAGCCGTGGGAACAGCCAGAGCAGTTCACGCATGCGTTCGAACAGATCCGGCGGCGCATCCATGTCCCGATTGCAAAAGAGATCGAGATTGCGCTCGAGGATAGCGATTATGAAACGGCGACGCTCCTTCTGCTGGAGCACTATTACGACCCGCGCTACCGTCATTCGACGGGTAAAGTGGAGGATGAATTGAAGACAGTGATCGAAGCGGATACGGTGGACGAGGCATTTGAGAAAGTGCTCGAATGGTCATCGGCTTATCGGAAACGGTAATGAAAAAGCATGGCCGGGATGTGATTTCCGGTCATGCTTTTTTGGTGCGGGCGGGATTGGGTTGGTTCTGGGGCGCTCGATTTATGAGCGCTTTTTGTTAGTTATGAGCGGCTGCTGCGATTTATGAGCGGTTTCCGCGATTTATGAGCGATTCCCCGGGTTTATGAGCGTTTTCTGCGATTTATGAGCGGTTCCCCGGGTTTATGAGCGTTTTCCACGATTTATGAGCGGTTTCCCGGGTTTATGAGCGTTTTCTGCGGTTTATGAGCGGTTTCCGCGATTTATGAGCGGTTTCCCGGGTTTATGAGCGGTTTCCCGGGTTTATGAGCGCTTTCCCGTATTTATGAGCATTCCTGTTTTGAACTATTGAAGGGGTTGCACAAGAAAAAGCCCTC
>DAMDKL010000013.1:47314-92389 GCA_032099885.1 Sporosarcina sp. | reverse complement strand
CAACCCTCTGTATTTCTCATTGCAAATCTCTGCACTTTTAACTTGCAAAATACAATACTTCCACTAGCGGAGTTATGGCTATTTCTATTGGAGGGATTGTAGATGAAAAATTATGAGCACTGTACAAAACAATTGGAATGGTCAATGGTGAATGAAGAGCAGGAACACATGCAGGCAAAACGGGTGGACAACATCGTGTCTGTCCGGTTGGTAAAGGAAAGAAGCCTAATGTACAAGGATCGCTCGATAAGGAGTCCGGAGGATGGCTACCATCTGTTCAAGGAATTTCTTGGAGAGCTGGACCGGGAGTATTTTGTCGTCATGTGCCTGGACGTGAAAAACGAGCCGACGGCAATCAATGTCTGCCACATTCGTAGCCTGAATTCCAGCGTTGTCCATCCAAGAGAAGTCATGAAAACTGCTATTCTCCCTAGCGCTTGTTCCATCAAAAGAGTGACAAGACTTGGATTGGTCGCAGCCAGCAGGATGTATTTGGCAAGTAGAAAATGTATGTTTCGGCAATTAAAAATGTAGGTCCTTGCCAATCATCTAGTTTTACTGATTTAATAATGATTCTTTGTGCCGAAAGCTTTCTCGATTAAATACAAGTAAGTGAGAGTAGTGAATCAGGCGGTCAATAAAAGCTTCTGTCAGGATCGGATCGCCAAAGATATGATTCCATTGCCCGAATTGGAGATTCGTCGTGACGATGACGCTCCGCTGCTCGTAACACAAGTTGATCACTTGGAACAGAAGCTCCGCTCCTTGCTTGTGAAGCGGGACATAACCCAGCTCGTCGAGAATTAAAAGATCCAGTTGTTCGATTTGCTTATATAGCTTCCCAAGTTTCCCCTTTTCATTCGCTTCTAATAGCTGGTTAACCAGCTGGGCCACTGTGTAGAAGCGTACCTTACGCTGCTTCTCATGAATCGCATTCCAGCCGGCCATAGAGGCAAGTAACGTCTTTCCTACTCCTACACCGCCATAAAGGATCAGATTCTCTTTCCGTTCGATGAAATGGATTTGAAGGACGTCGTCTCTCGTCAGGTCGCCATTCATATGAATGCCATTCCAATTGAATTGTCTGCCGGATATATCTGGCAGGCAAGACTGTTTGACTAACAATCCGAGCTTCCGTTCCTCGCGTTGTGCGATTTCCTGTTCAAATAGCCGGAGTAGGAATTCCTCCTGAGAATCAGCTTTTACTTCCTGATAGTGTTCACGTATCCAACTGAGCTTCAGACGCTTGGCATGCTCCTCGATCTGGTCCCTCATGAGTTATCACCCCCTGTCGCAGCCATCAGGTCATCGTAGTGTTTGAGCCCGCGTTCGGCACGCTGTGCCATCGGTAGATGGCTGGTTCCCTTCGACAGTGAAAGGGTCGGGCGTACGCCGCGTCCGTTGCGTAGTTGGTAATACACGTGCTTGATGGTATCTGAGCTTGGATGGCCGTGCTCGGAGGCCATCCTGAGAGCTTCTGTCGGTTTGCTGAAGTCTCGCTCTTTCAAGAGGATGGAGAGAAGCCGCAAGGCTGCTTTCTTTTCTTCCACTGTACAGGCCTCCAAATAGACTCTCCATTCTTCTGGCAACTCGTCGAAGAACGTCGTGTATTTGAGTGCTGTGGGGCGTTTTGCCATCAAGTGCAGGTAGGGCTGCCAGTCCATGCTCGTCTTCTTGTCATCGCCATATAATCTAGAATGTGTAGTGACCACCTCATTGCTGTCCGTCAGAATCCGTACTTGATCAAAGCTGAGACGGACAGAGACACGTTGTCCGGCAAATCGCGGGGACGTCGAGTAATTTCGTCCATCAATTCGCACATACCCATACTTGTCCGCTTTCAGTACTTCTTTACGGATGCACTCATACGGCTTGCCTGGCAGTTGAAGTAGGCGTTGCTCGTCTGCCAAATAGAGTTCGGCAATTGGCAATTCCTTCTCAAAATGCGGACGATTGCGATCCTGAACAGACCAGCATAATGCTTGTTCATTCAAGGCAGACAGAGCTTGATAGGGAATGGCGGGGATTAGATAGTTGTTGCGGACGTACTTCACCATCGATTCAACGTGCCCTTTCTCATTTCCACTTTCCGGATTACAGAACTCATATCGGAATCCGTAATGAGCCGTAAAGCGCTCGAATTCCTCTGTTAACTTCCGTTCGCCGTATGGCAAGACTTTAGAAACGGCAGGAGATAGATTATCAAACCGGATCGTGCGAGGGACGCCGCCTAAGAATGTGAAGATATTGGTCAACCCCTGCAGGAAGCATTCCCGGTTCTCAGAGGGGAAGACTTGGAAGACGAATGCGTTACTGGCTGGGAACGAGAGAACCAGGTAGTGCATGATTACTTCCTCGCCGTTATGCAGGAAAGGAGCCTCACCGAAATCCACCTGCGCTGCACCAGGCTGTGTTACGAGTGGCAACGAAGCGTCCTCGCTTTCTTCTGCGACCTCTCGTTTTCGCTTGGCAACATAGTCCCTGACCGATCGGTCAGAACCCATAAAGTCATGTTGCTCTTTAAGTAACGTGTGAATCCGTTTGGCCGTCCGGCGGAATTTCTTTTTCTTTTTGTCATCTTCCCGGAGCCATTCATCGATGATCGGTTTGACGGGATCCATGACCGGAGATTTTCTCGTTTGTCGGATTGGTGTCTCCGAAGAAAAGTCTTCTTGGTCCGCATATTTTTTTACGGTTCTCCAATCAACTCCAACCTTCCGGGCCACCTCCGCATAATTCGCCCCTTTGATATTGGTTTCGTGTCTGATATAATTGACTTCAGCCATTGCTAGCATCTCCTTAACTACCTCCTGTAAAAGTTGTGTCCATACAAGAGGATAGATAGGTTAGTCCAGAGGGGCCGTCCATCCTCCACCGTGTTCTCTGCAACATACTGCTGGAACTTCTTCACGTCCTGGCAGTAGGAATCCACTGTGCGTGGACTCTTGCCGTCTTCCAGCAGCCATCTTTGAAATTCCTCAATCAACCCAGTCATCATTCTCCCTCCAATTAAAAAGAAGCCATGAACACAATATGCATTCATGACTTCAGTCTCTTGCTGTTTTCGCTACTTCTCGTACAATCTCTGTCGCAACCGCAATCACGATTGGCACTATGATTTTCTTCCAGCCCATCCTCTTCACCTCCTTACAAGATTTCCTCAACTCACGGCAGTTATTTAATAATGGCGTGAGTTTTTGATGCCCTTTCTATGCACAACTCCATATGAAGTATGGACTTCTCCGATTTAGTATTTTTCTAAATTAGAAATGTCGCGAGAATTTGTTGAGAAATGTCGTGAGTCGTGAAGGTCGCTGCAGCACTTCGTGGTAGACGATCTTATCATCTCTGAGGATGATCTGCAGGCACCATTCCGGACTGTCAGGATAGAAGGCTACCGCACCCAGCCAAGTGGTATATAAATCATCATCGTAAATCATCAGCTCATACAGTAGAGTAGGAGGCAGCTTGTCAAAAGCTCCCTTTGGAATAAAGCACTCATCGACTTCATCCATTCCTAACTCTGTCGCTTCCGTACTGATTGCTGTGGCATCCATCCAAATGCCAAACTGTTCTTGCATGGTATTCATAAACCAAA
Organism: Sporosarcina sp.; assembly: GCA_032099885.1. Lineage (GTDB taxonomy): Bacteria > Bacillota > Bacilli > Bacillales_A > Planococcaceae > Sporosarcina. The sequence goes on along the minus strand of DAMDKL010000013.1, from coordinate 88,791 downwards.
GAAGCTCTCTTGATAGCTGCATTGCCATCAGACATGCCCCCTGTCTTTGAGGGAAACGAAAGAGTTTTCACTCACCACCAGATGATCGAGTACGTCAATCCCTATGATATTTCCTGCTTCTACTAACCGTTTCGTGACCTCAATATCTTCGCGGCTTGGTTCGGGCCGTCCACTCGGATGATTATGAAGACAAAGTACGGATGCAGCATTAGAAAGGATAGCAGATTTCATCACTTCCCTTGGATGGACTATACTCGAGTTCAGGCTGCCAATGTGACAGACACTAATCGCTGTAGGTTGATTCTTGACGTCTAAGCACATGACAACAAAGTATTCACGGTCCAGTTCTCCAAGGAACTGCTTGAATAGATTGTAGGCATCTTCAGAGCTGCGGATAGCGCGATTCTTGTACAGCAGACTCGACTCTTTCACCAAGCGCAGTGACACGATGTCCAATCGTTTGGCAGACTGCCGTTTCTTCTTTTCAGCTTCCTCCTTCACCATCGACCATACCAGTTGTTCTGTTTTCAAACCATAGGTTTTCTTCATCTATAATCCCTCCACTAGAAATAGCCCTACCTCTGTTTGTAGAAGTAGGGCCTTTATGATTGGTATTCAGAATTATAATATATGGATGAAAGTGAAGTAGATACGGAGGAAAGTAAAGAGCCTCCTGACCGATTTCTCGATCAGAAGGCTCTCCATAAATTAGCTTAAATTATTTTGCAACAGTTACTTTTACTGGTGCTTTCACTTTAACGCCATTAACGTCTTCAAGATTTGTTACTTCGCCAGTAGTACCTGCCTGTTTTGTTGTCACAGTTAAGTTAGAACCAGCTACAACAGTCGACCAGTTGCTATCCTCTGGTACCACAGTAATAACAATTTTCTTGTCAGTTGAGCCTTGAGCAACTGTTGCCGAAGCAGGAGTTCCTGGTCCTGGAGATGCAACACTTGCTTTGGCAAATGTTCCAGCATCACTCTTAATTGTGAAGTCTGTAAGTACCTCATCGATATCAGACAATGTAGCCGGATCAACTGCTTCATTGAATGTCAATTCTAGAGTATTACCAAGAACTTTTGAAGCAGTTAGAGTTGCAGGTGTGTTATCTGCAACAGTTACCGTATCTGTGCTTGTTGCATATGGATTTCCTGAAACGTAAGTAAGACCGCCAGCTTTGAATAGAGCCGGACCAGCAATATTTACAGAGTTTTTAACAGGAAGTTTAACTGTAATTACTGTACGAGCTGGATTCAAAGTAATATCACTATCAGCTGGAATAGTTTGACCGTCTAAAACAAAATTAGAATAGTTCAAGCTTGCTGTAGTGAATGTCTCTGATCCAGGGGCAGTAATTGTAAATGTATTATCGCCAGATCCATTAGCAATTGCTGCAGAAGCAGGAGCAACTGTAGAGTCACCCTCAACTACAACGTTAGGTGCATTAACAGTTTTATTAGCATTGCCATTCAAGTCTTCAATCGCACCAGCTTCTAGACGTACTTGGTAAGTACCAGCTTTTAATGTACCATCAGCGTTAAGAGCAGAAGCTGTTGTAGTTGTAATTACTAATACATTGTCTGTGCCAGCTTTCAAAGTTGCCTTTACAGTTTCAGATCCTGCTACACCTGATTGTAGTTCTGCTCCGTTTCTACGAAGCTTAACCATTTGGTCGTCAACTGTGCTGATATCCACAGATTCGCTCATAGTAACTTCAATTGTTTTACCATCTAGAGAAAGCTTTGTAGAAGTTGCTGTTGGAGCTACTGTATCTTTATTCAAAGTAACGTCTTTAGTGATTACTTTGTTCTCAGTACCACTCACACCTTTGAAAGCTTCATCTTGGAAAGTAACAGAGAACTTTTCAGTATCGCTGTTAGCAAACGTGGCATCATTGAACTTGATATCATACTGATTGTCTACATCTGCTCCTGATGCATCTTGAACAACAGTTACAGTGTAGTTGGTAGTTGTATCACCGTTAGGTTTGATGATAGTTAAACCATCGCTACCAGGAGTAGTTGTTAATAGAGCTTTTGAAGCAGCGTCAAGCTTTTTATTAAATGTCACGCGTGCAGTATCATTTAGTATTTGCTTCACTTCTGAAATTGCTAATGCTGCCGCATCTTTAGTCACAGTAACATTTCCAGTATAAGAATTCATCAAGTTACCAGCAGCATCTTTAAGACCTGCTACATAAATAGAAGCAGTTGTACCTGGCTCTACGTCTGCAGGACGATCAAAAGTCAACTCGTTTGTAGAGCCTGACAGTACATCAAAACCTGCAACAGGTTGACCATTTACTCGTAGTACCTCACCTGTAAGAGCATCAATTGGCTCCGATAGTGTGACTACAAAATTATCATCGGCAACGTCATACTTCACTGAAGTGACTGTTGGAGCCGCTGTGTCTTTTGCAGTAAACTTGCTGTAGAAATTCTCCAACTCTTCGAGAGTATTTTTTTTGACTGCTTTAGCAACTTTAACGTCATAGTTACCTTTAAAGAATTCCCCACTATCTGCAATAACAGTAAGTGTTTTTCCATCTTCGCTAAGTGAAGCAGCGTATCCTACCAAGTCACCTGCAGTAACATCAGAAGCATGTGCATCAGTAGATGTACGTGATACACTTACAACTCCAGCTTCTAAATCACCTGAGGAGTCAATAACGCTTGATTTTTCAACAGGTGTGTTAAATTTCACCTGAAGTTCCTTAGCGTTAATCGCACTTACCGATTCAACAGCTAATTCACCTGTAGATGGCTTTTCACCAATAACATTGCCGTCTTTATCCAAAACAGTACCTGCTGGTGTCAATGTTACATTTTTAGCAGCTTGGAATGCGTCTTGAGTTTGTCCTGCAGTTGCAAGTTGTTCAGTTGTTTTAGTAACCAAGTCCATAGCCGAGTATACTGTTCCTTTAGAAACAATATAGAAGTTAGCGTCCTTGATTACAGATTTTTGCTCTGCTTTTGTAAGAGCTTTGAAAGCAGCTGTTGAGTAGAATTGGCCTGTTTGGATGTTATAGAAACCATTTTGAGCAACAGGAGTTTCTGCAGCAAATGCAGCAGCCGGAGTAAGAGCAGATGCAGCGATGGCAGCTGTCATTGTTACTGATAAAGCTTTTTTCATTTGAATACCTCCATGTATTTAGCACTATTTTAATGATAAATCTAAAGGGGGCGTGCCCCCCTTAGATTTTTAGTTTCATGGCTATAAATTAGTTAACAGTCATTTTGATTGCAGATGAAGTGGATTGTTCTTTACCATCTTTATCTGTGTAAGAAGCTTTTACATTGTTGAAGTTACCGAACAATTCAGTAGCCGCAATGTTCCAAGTGAACTTACCATCTTGAACAGTCGCTTTAACTGTTTCAGTTGGATCTGCACCTGTGAATGTCAACACTACTTCAGATACAGAAGAGTCTGCTACTGTTCCAGCAATGTTGTATTCAGCAGCACCCAAGAATTCAAGACCCAATTGGTTTTGTGCAACGCCTGTTGCTGAAGTGATTGTTACACCTTCAGTTGCTCCCGGTGGAGTTACAGGTGGTGGTGTAGTACCAGCGTTCGGCAATACATCAACCGTTACGTCTTTAGTAGCAAGAACTGCTTGGTTGTTGTCATTGCGAACTGCGAATGTGATGATACCTTTAGATCCAGCTTGAACCGGAAGACCAACAAATCCATTTGCAGCATTATTGATTCCAACGTTGCTCATGTTGTTAGTGTTAGTAGTCACATAAGCATAGAGAGTTCCGAGGTACTCATCGCTGTCTACGCCAGTTCCTGGATTGTAAGTACCGTTATCGTTCTTGTCAAGGTAAAGTTTACCTTCCGAGTTGATGCGGACTTTGTTCACTGGAGAGATGTTCAACGCAAGACCGTTTACAACATCATCTGATCCAGCAGCAGCTGGTGTGATATCAAGAACATCTTTATAGTTAACTTGTTTGATGTAGTTAACTGTTGGAGCGCTCTTCCAGTTTACAGACTGGATGCTAGCAGCACCAGAAGTAACTGTTACAGATACCTGGTCAACCAATTTACCGTCTTTGTCATAGACAACTACGTTAGTCGTACCGGATACTTTGTTGTTTGCAGGCTTCACTTCAAACTTAGCGTTAGTAAGCGTCGCTTCACCAGTTGTGTTGCCATTTACAGTTACGATTTTGCTGTCGAACTTCACTTTGTATCCAGCGACGTCAGCAGTGCTGATATCTCCGTTATACAAACCTTCAGAAGTGTACTGTTTCAAAGTGTAGTTAGCAACAGTGTCACGCTCATCGAATGTGTTGATGACGTTATCTCCGTTGAATGTACCACCTTTAATCATAGTCGATACTTTGTTGTTCACTTCAGTAGTTTGAAGTGTCAAAGTGCCGATGACGTTGTCGTTAGCATCCTTGTAGATAACAGATCCAGTTTGTCCGCCTTTAGCAACATCAAATGTGTGCTGGATGACGCCTGTTCCGAATGTAGTAGTTGGAGCAGTCTTGAAGTCAACGCTCTGTGGGAACGAAACTTTTACTGTTCCAGCAGTTGGGAGGAAGTCATCGCCATATTGGTCAGTTACAGATACTTTGAATGTTGAGTATCCACCAACGATTGGCTTAACGACACCAGTGCCAGCTGCTACAGTTGTAGGGACACGCTTAGCTCCTGCTACAGTGATATCGCGAGTTACTGTTGCATTGCCATATTTGTAAGTAATAGTTGCAGTTCCGAGACCGACAGCTGTTACTTCGTTGTCTTTAACAGACAGTACTGCTTCGTTAGAAGAAGTTACTTTTACATCCTTCAGGTTTTTAACGCCAACGATTGTTTGCCCGTTTCCAACGTAGAAGGAGTCCATGATTGCTGTTTCACCAACAACCAATGTTTTGCCGACTTCCATGTCTGTGTTAGCTTTGTTTACCAAAGTCAACTCAGTTGAAGTAGTAGCAGCGTTGTCCAGGTTACGCACTTCGATTTTTGTCATTTCAGATGTCAGGATAGTAGAGTCTTTAGATACTACTGCCTGTACATAGTAATCACCGATTTTTTTGATCGTCTTCAGTTTACCTGTTGTGCTAGAAGTAGAACCGTCGAACAACTCAGTTGTCGGTTTCATATCCTTATCGTAAGCAGTGAATTTAACTTCATAGCCAGCAGTGTTCAGGTAATCGATGTCAGTAGCTACACCATCGATTAGAAGAGTCAAACGCTGGTTAGCAGTGTCGTCATCGAATACTTCAGATTTAACTGCTGCTGCTTTTGGTCCGAATGTGTAAGTTACTTTGAACTCTTTCCATTCGCCGTTCAGCATTACTTGAACTGTTGTCGGCTTGTTAGGAGCCAATTCGCCAGTCAAAGCAACTGCAGCTGATTTGCCGTCAGCAACTGCAGTTACAGATGCAACGCCGTTACCTTCAACTTTGATATCTGATGCTTTAAGAGCTGTAAGTCCAGCACCTTTAAGCGTAAGAGTTTTTTGGTTAGCAGCTTCTACAGAAGTAACGTCTGCTGCAACATCTTCGATATCGATAAGATCTTTAAGTGCATACAAGAACTTAGCGAAGTCGCCGCGTTTGATGTTGTTTGTAGTGCCGAATTGCTTAGCGTTGATACCGCTTGTCACTTTGTTAGCAACCAAAGCGTCAACTGCTGCGTCGTAACGGCTAGAAACATCTGTGAATTCGTTTTTAGTAGTTCCCGCTTTCAAATCGAACGCGTTAGCGAGCATGATCGCAGCTTCACCACGAGTGATGTTTTCTTCGAAGCCGAATTTAGTAGCTGTTTTACCGCTGATTACGCCAGCTTTTTTAAGAGAGTTTACTGCCAATGCACCACGTTTAGGTACATCAGAGAAACCAGCTGCTGGAGCGTTTTCGTCGTTCAAACCAGCTGCTGCAGCGATCATGATTGCTGCGTCACCACGTTTAATTTGGCTGTTGATGCCGAATTGTGTTGCAGAAAGACCTGTTGCGATGTTCTTTTCTACTACGAAGTTTACTGCATCTTTGTAAGAAGATGAAACATCCGTGAATGCAGAAGTTGAAACATTAGCTGATGCTACTGGTACGATCGCAGAAGCGACGAGGGTAGCTGTTGCAGCTGTTGCTACAAACTTTTTGTACGATTTTGGTTGTTGAGCCATTGTGTAGTATTCCTCCCTGTTTTAGGTAATCCAATTTCATCGATGTTGCCATCGAGTGTGAAACACAGTTTAACTATACCACCTATTTCTCTGTAAATCTACAAATCTTCAAAAAGATTTCAAGGATTACAGAGAAGTTGCAGTATCTAAACTCTTATTCTATTATACACAAGCTTTTTTCCATTGCAACCATTTTCATGTGCAACCAAACATTTCTTTTTCAAAACATTCCGGAACTCCTGTTACAGTAGGATTACCGCGGTATGACAGCCATACCGGGCAGCTCCTGTCCCTATTATATCGGCTGAATATGTCTAGTATTTAGCTCGATTTTCTTCCATTTAAAAACCCAGGAACGATTGTCTTAATCGTTCCTGGGTTTTCCAGTATACATTATTTTATTCCAAGTTAGGTTGGATAGTGCGGGCTCTTGACACGACAGTTACAGCAGCCAACAAGAACGCCAGCCAGACGGAAACCGAAGGTGCCGTAAGCGTATGCCCGGCCGTGTAGGCAATGCCGATACCGACAAGGAATGCAACGCCCGTTAAAATACTGAAATAGTTGAAGTTCTCTTTCAGGTTGCTGAAGAGAATGATGATGAATCGCCCGGCAAACCAGACGATCGGCGCGACCATGTAGATGAATCCGAGGATACCGAACGAGAAGAACCAGTCATGGAAGTCCATCTCGATCATTTTCAGCGGCTTGTGCGGCTGCGGGGCATCGTAATTCCCCGCAAAGCCCATGCCAAAGAGTTTCTGACTCATTGGCGCGTCCTTGAATTGTTCGACAAAGTTCGCCTTGTACGTCTCCCGGCTGCTAAAGACGAGGTTCTCGAACTGCTCGGCGTTGATGAGCGGCTCGTCGTCCCCTTCTTCCCCTTCACCCGGCAATATTTCGTCCCCGTTCTCGTCGAGCTCCACTTGAGGTTTTTCAAGTGAGATGCCGAGAATGTCGAGGTGTGCATACATATTGCCGAATACTGGCGTAAATGGTGTCGCCACGACGAGTACTATTAATAGGAGGAGAGAGACAAACGAATTTGCTTTCACCCGTTGTCGAGCCGGGTATTCCTTTGTCGTCAGCAGCAACAGCAGGCTTCCGAAGAAGATGCTGAGCAGGACGATCAGGATCCCGCCGTAGCCGACCTTCGTTCCGAGCGCCAGCATGGATGCAGACAGCAGCACGAACGGCAGCCAGTGCAGCAGCTTGCGCGTCGTCGTTGTTTTATAGACAGCAAACAGCGCCGTGATTGGCAGCAAGATCGACATCGACGCGCCGACTTCGTTGCCCGCATAGAACCAGCCCGTCCAGCCTTGTTTGGATCGCGCATAGTTCGCCATGCTCGTTCCTGTAAGGTGCGCAATGATGAAGACGACACTGATTGTTAATGACGCGATGAGGAAGTAGTTGATCAGCTGACGGGCTGTATCCGACCCCTCCTCTTTGTGCATCGCTTCTAATAGAAGGATAAATCCAAACAGCAAAACGTGGAAGTAGACCACTTTTGTGTAGTACGTCAATTCTTGTACAAGATAGAAAGGTTCCTTGACGGTATAGCCGACGATGAAGTTGATGATGACAAAGGCAGCCAGGCCGATCAGGTAGAACAGATAGAGCCGGGCCCGTTTGCTCTTCCGAGACTCATTGAGGATCCAGACAGCCATGACGGCGAGGTAAGCGAGACGGATGATGACGCCGAGCGTCAACGGAAGGTCGATGAACAAGAGCGACGCGGTCGTCAGCACATCAATGATCGGCTGGATCATGACGAACGCCACAAGCGCGAGCATGATGTTGTGTCGGTTAAGTTCCATTGGGACAGGTTCCTCTTTCATTTATTAATTTTGTTGTAGAATTAGAGCGATTTCAATCGTTAACGGCGGCGTGCCAGACGGCCGCGGCCATTCGCGTCCTTCCGCGAATTGCGTGGCCGCCTGGCAACCTATGAATGGGTTAGCCGATATACAGCGCACTAGCCCCGCATATACGGATCCATTCACTTAGCACGTCCCTAAACCGGGAGGAAAGCGTCCGTCTGTAGCAGCCAGCAACACTGTTCCTTGTCATATGTTTAAATACATCAGTTCTTCGAATTCCCCAAAACGTGCGTACGGAATCCTGCGTCTTCCCACTTGCTGCGGTCGATGCAATTCTTCGCGTCTATCAAGAGCTTGTCCTTCATTAGCTCACCGACCGTAGTAGGATCGAGTTCCTTGAATGCATCGTGGCTTGTGAGGACGACGACTGCGGAGGCGTCTTTGACTGCCTCTTCGAAGTTTTGTGTCTGAACTGCGATGTTGTTCGTCTTGATATGTGGATCGTAGGCTGACACGATGAGCCCTTTCTGGGTCATTTCTTCGATGACGTCGAGCGACGGGCTTTCGCGCATGTCGTCGATATTGCCCTTGAAGGCAAGTCCAAGGACGGCGACTTTAGGCTGTTCAACGTTAAGTGCCGACAGGAGGTCCGCGGTCATCTGTGCCGTGTACTCCGGCATGCCGTCGTTTGTTTTCCGAGACAGGTGGATCAGTTTCGCGAGTTCCGGATTCAGTTCAACGAGGAACCAAGGATCGACTGCGATGCAATGTCCGCCGACGCCAGGTCCCGGCTGGTGGATGTTGACCCGCGGGTGGAAGTTTGCAAGACGGATCGCTTCCCAGATGTCGACATCGATCGTTTCCGCGATTTTCGCGAGTTCGTTTGCAAAGGCGATATTGACGTCACGGTATGTGTTCTCCATGACTTTGACGAGTTCTGCTGTCGTATCGTCTGTTTCATGCAATTGCCCTTTGACGAACGAGCGGTACAATTCGGATGTAGCCCGTGCAGATTCTTTGTTCACGCCGCCAATGATGCGGTCGTTCGACACGAGCTCTTCGAACACGCGGCCCGGGATGACGCGTTCTGGCGAATGAGAGACTAAAATGTCGGTACCGATCTCGAGACCTGTCGGTACGAGTTCCGGAATGACGATATCCTGCACAGTTTTCGGCGGGACGGTCGATTCCAAAATGACGAGGTTGCCTTTTTCGACAAACGGCGCGATCGATTTCGCTGCGGAGCGTATGTACTCCAGGTTTGCAGTTTTGTCCTCCTTGATTGGAGACGGAACCGCAAGGATGAAGACGTCAGCTTTCTGCGGAGTCGTCGAGACCGTCAGCATGCCGCTGTCGATCGCTTCATTCAAGTACTCCTGCAGACCGTTCTCTTCGATGTGCAGTTCTTTGTTGCTGATTTTCTTGACGACGGGTTCCTGGATGTCGACACCGTGGACTTGGTGGCCGTGGTTCGCGAACATGACGGCAGTCGGGAGTCCAATATAACCGAGCCCGACGATACAGATGCTTTTCTTCATTGGATTTTGCCTCTTTCCTTCGATATAAGTGGATGCAGCGGTCACTGCGATTTGTCAGTTAGTACGCGCAGGAGGAAACGCGGCAGGTTCATCTGCCGTTTCAGCCGCTTCGGGTCGCTGCACAGCCGGTAGAACCATTCGGTGCCGGTCTTCCGGAACATCGCCGGCGCCCGTTTGACAGTTCCGGAGAACACATCGAAACTGCCGCCGACCCCTTGGAACACTAGGACGTTATGGAGTCTGTCCATGTTGCGGCGAATCCACAATTCCTGCTTCGGCGAACCGAGGGCGACGAACAGGATCTTTGCGCCGCTGTCCGCGATGCGCTGGACGAGCGCTTCTTCATCTTGTTCATAGCCATCGGTCATGCCGGCGATCGGGATGCCGGGATAGTCTCGTCGGATATTCTCCGCTGCCTTCTCGACAACTTCGCGTTTTGCGCCGTAAAGATAGATGGGCTGCTGGTCGCTTACGGCGAACTGCAGCAGGCGCGCCATCATGTCAACACCGGTGACGCGCGACGTAATCGTGCCTTTTTTGAGTTTGGACGCAAGTAAAATGCCGACACCGTCCGCGATCTGGAAGGTCGCGCCGTTGATCAGCTCTTTGACTTGTGCGTCTTTCTGCGCGGTCATGACCTTTTCAGGATTGACCGCGATGATCGTCGACTGTTCCCGGCGATCCATGCGCTGCCGGATCTCGTCGATGATCGTTTCGTATGTCAGAGGCGAGACGTTCACGCCTAAGTAGCTTTCTTTCATGATACGGGTGCCCCCACTCAGTTCCTTACTGTGTTCCATGCTTTCAATTGTCTTAGTATAGCAGAAACGGGAACAGCTTGCACAGCCTGTTCGACTAGTGCTAAAATTACCCCGACAGACCGCTCGCCAGAGCGGGTTTTGCTTTTAAAAAAGATAGCCCAACGGGCATGATTTTCCGAAGCTTATCGTCCGCTTTCCGCGGGCATGGCTTCAGCCGCTTCCCTCGCTACGCTCAGTCCAGGGTCTTAAGCTCATGCTATTCCCGCAGGAGTCGGACGAACGCTTCTCCAAACCTGACTGTCATGCAAGGCATCCTTCTTGAACGGACGTCGTTCTATTATAAGGAGAGCCGTCAGTCGGAGTGTAAGGTGGCGACTCCTGTGGGAATAGCTGGGTGGTGAGACCCCGCAGGAGCGAAGCGACGAGGAGGCTCAACGCACAGCCCCACGGAAAGCGTCCACCTGGAACGCAGACTGACACTGTTAACATTCATTGATTGAACCACCAAAAGATTTTATTGGCAACCGAGGAGGAAGTTCCATTGAAAATTGTACTGTCCGGATTTTACGGATTGGGAAATACGGGCGATGAGGCGATCTTGAAGGCAATCATCGACAACTTGCGCGCGGAGCTGGACAACCCGGAGATCACGGTGTTCTCGCTGTCGCCGGAGAAGACGGCGTCGGATCACAGTGTGTCGGCGGTGTACCGCGGCTGGCGTCATGGCAATAAGGAGAAAGTGAAGGCGCTGCGGAAGGCGGATTTGCTGATTTCGGGTGGCGGCGGATTGCTGCAGGATACGTACCCGACGAAGTTCCTGTTCGGCCCTCTCCCCTACTACTTGCTCATCGTCCTGCTCGCGAAGCTGTGCGGAACGAAAGTTATGTTCTTCTCACAAGGGATTGGGCCGGTGACGAGCAAGTGGGGCAAGACGCTCATGCAGGGGCTCGCGAACAAAGCCGATTTCGTCACGGTGCGCGACCAGTATTCGAAAGACTACCTCGAGAACCTCGGGGTGACGAAGCCGGAGACGGTCGTGACGGCGGATATCGTGTTCGCGTTCAAGCCGGACGAGGATACGTCGGCGTACGATTCGCTCGGATTGTCGGGCGACGAACGGCTTGTGGCCGTGGCGCCGCGTCCGTGGTTCGAGCACGAAGATGTTTACATCGAAAAGCTCGCGTGGACGCTTGATCAGCTGATCGAACAGCGCGGCGTGACGCCGGTGTTCGTGCCGATGGAGCCGCCATATGACACGAACGTGTCGAAGAAAGTCCAGCAGCGCATGACGCATGCGGACAAGACGAAGATTCTCGGGGAGCAGTTCTCGCCGAACCAGTTCTACAACTTCATCCAGCAGACGGACCTGACGATTGCGCTCCGGCTGCATGCGCTCATCTTTGCGGCGCTGTCGAACGTGCCGCACGTCGGCCTGAGCTACGACCGGAAAGTCGAGAGTTTCCTGAAGCGCTCGGGTATGTGGGAGCATTCGTATGAGCTGGGGTCGTTCACGAAGGAACAGCTGCTGGAAAGCGCGCTGTATGCGCTGGATCACAGTTACGAGCTGAAAGCGATGATGGCGCCGAACGTCGATGAGTTGCGGCGGGAAGCCGTCCGCAACGTCGACTTGCTGCGGGAACAGTTTTTGAATGGAGGCCGTTGATCGGTGAAAATTTTACTAGCGACAGCATATGATTATCCACACTTGGGCGGGCTGTCCGTCCACTTGACGACATTGAAGGCGGGCCTCGAATCACGCGGTCATGAGGTCGACGTTGTGTCGTTCTCGGACGTGCCGAAATGGAAGCGCGACGGCGTCGTACGGGGTCCTGCGTTTTTATTGAACAAGATGAAACAAGGCAAAGGCTACGTCTGGACGCTGAAGCGTCGCCAGGATGAGCTCGCATTGCTTATCAAAGACGCTGTGACGAAGAAGGAATACGACGTCATCAACGCGCAGGACGTCTTCACGACGTTCGCAGCGCTTGAGACGAATGTGCCTGTCGTCAGCACGGTGCATGGCTATTTGACGTTCGAAGGGATCTCGAAAGGGACCGTCGTCGAAGGGTCACCGGAAGCGAAGGAACTGCAGGAAGCCGAGCGGAAGGCGTACCGCGCGACACGTGAAGTGATCACGGTCGACACGCGCATCAAGGAATACATCCTGGAAGAGACCGGCGTAACGGGCCACATGATCAAGAACTTCATCGACGTCGAGTCGTTCAAGCCGGAAATCGAACGGCGTGCGGAGTTCCGCGATACATACGGGTTCTCGCAGGACGAACTCATCTTTTTCGTACCGCGCCGTTTGACGAAGAAGAACGGCGTCATGTACCCGATCCTGTCGCTACCAGCGGTCGTCGAGAAGTTCCCGAACGCGCGCGTCGTGTTCGCGGGGACGGGCGAAATGATGGAGCCGATGAAGCAGAAAGCGGCCGAGCTCGGCGTGTCCGATCACGTGACGATGCTCGGTGCAGTCGATCACTCCGTCATGATGCAGTATTACGCACTCGCGAACGTCGCACTTGTGCCGTCGATCTACTCGGCGGGTGTCGAGGAAGCGACGTCGATCTCGGCGCTCGAGGCGATGGGCTCCGGCGTGCCGCTGATTGCGTGTGCGGTCGGGGGTCTGAAGGAGATCGTCGACAGCGGCAAGGACGGACTGTTAGTTGAAGAGCAGAACGTCGAGGAGCTGAGCGACGCGATGATCCGGTTGCTGGACGATCCGGCATATGGCGAACAGCTCGCTGAAGCGGGCCGCGCGAAGATTGTCGCAGAGTATTCGCATTTCGCAGCTGCAGAGAAATATGAAAGCATTTATTTGAAAGCCTTGAAACATTGACCGTGAAGCTCCCTGGTGTTGCGTCAGGGAGCTTTTCGCGGTTTTGACGACACGCTTGGCGGATGGTCGGCGTGACCGGGAGGACTACTATGGGCAAGTTAAAACAGGCGGCGCTGTGGACTGCAGTGCTCGCCCTCATATTAAAGCTGTCAGGGCTTGTGCGCGAGTCAATTGTCAGCACGAAGTTCGGGGTATCGTTCGAGACGGACGCGTATTTCCTCGCGTTCCCGTTTATCACCCTAGTTGTCGCGATGATCTCGACAGGCTTTAACAACGTCTTTTTACCAATGTATATTAAGAACCGCAAAAGCGGTGACATAGGCGACCATAATGCGAATGCGCTGCTGAACTGGACAATGGTGCTGTTCGTCGGCATCAGTTTCTTCGGCTGGTTCGGTGCCCCTTACTTCCTTCCTCTCTTGTACGGCAAGATGCCGCCAGAAACTGCGGCGCTAGCAATTCCGATGACGCAAGTATTTTTCGCGTTCATGACGGTGATCGCGTTAAGCGGTCTGCTGGATTCGTACTTGCAGTCAAGGCGCATTTTCGTGCCGTCTCAGATGTCGAAGCTGTTGGCGACGCTGTTCTCCGTGATCTTCGCGGTGTTGTTCAATGACCAGTGGGGCATTTTTTCACTCGTATACGGTTTCATCTTCGGGACGATCCTAGGTGTCATCGTGCAGCTGTATTATTTGTTCCGCTCGGATTACAAGTGGCGGCTCGAGTTCAAGATGGATATCAAGTTTAGAAACGCATTCCTGCTGCTGATCGTGCCGTCGCTGCTGAACTCGGTCGTCGGCCAGGTGAATTTGTTCGTGAACAAGGCGTTTGCGTCGGGTGTCGGTGAAGGTGCCGTCACGTATTTGAACAACGCATCGCTCATCGTCAGCATTCCAAACGCGATTTACGCGACGACGCTCGCGACGATCATCTTCACACTCATGAGTGAACAGACAGAAGACCGGTCGAAGTTCAAGGAGACGTTCTTCCGCGGGATGGAAATTTCGCTCGTGACACTGCTGCCAATTGCGGCTGGGTTATTGGTCATTGGTGATTCTGTCATTGCATTCATCTATGAGCACGGAAAGTTTACGTCTGCGGATACACACCGGACGCATATTGCGCTCATGCTGTATTTGCCGGTCATTGTGTTCCAGGGAATGCAGCTCATGCTGTCGAAGTCGATGTACGCACGCGGCAAGACAGCTGTTGTGTTCCGCATTAGTGTGACGACGATCCTTATCAACTTCCTGAGCAACTGGCTGCTGGTGGACCGTTTCGGTTACCCGGCGCTCGCGATTGCGACGTCTGTCGTGAGTGTGTACTTCTTCGCCGTGTCGATGGTGGTTGTGTACCGGGATCTCGGCCGCGAGGAGCTCGCACGGTTCGGCCGGATGGTGCCGCAAGTGCTGATTCCGACTGTGCTCATGGGGCTGGCTGTGTGGGTTGTGAAGGCGTTTATCGGCGTCGGTTCGCTCGGGGCGATTCCGCAGCTGGTGATTTTGGTGCCGATCGGCGCAGTGGTGTATGTGGTGGGCGTGTTTGTGTTCTACCGTGCTGGATTCCGGCGGTTTGTCGGATTGCTGCGACGCGGGTGAGTTTTGGGGGTTGTGGCTTGAGCGGTTCTCGCTGTCGCTTGAGCGGTTGGGGCATTGGCTTGAGCGTTTGCCGGGTGCGCTTGAGCGTTTCCCAGGCATCTTGAGCGGTTCGTATACAAGGCCGCGAGGTCTGCGCTTTTAAAGTGACACCCCTTCCCCCGCGTTCCCAACAGAAAAGGCGAAGCAAAGCGCAGCCCACCATTCAGTCTTGGTTTTCCACCGGGGAGAGCGAAATGGTCGCGAGCATTTTGAATGTAAGACGCGGGGATTGCTGCCGCGGGCGGTGGAATGGAGCGGTTCGCGGGGAGAAACGAGCGGTTCGGCGTGGGAATGGAGCGCTTGGCCGGCGGGAATGAGCGGTTAGCTGGACTAATGGAGCGGTTATATCGCGGAAACGAGCGGTTAGGCAGCTTAATGGATCGGTTCGCGCGCGCTCCATCCCCCGCTTTGATTGATGATAGGATTTCATTCACATGGAAGGAGTGGGACGTTCATTGAAAAAATGGGTGGTTTCGGTGGTGCTGGCGCTGTTGGTGCTGGCAGGTGTGGGGGCTGTGTTCCTGAAGGGGACGAAGTCGGAACAGGTGCTGTCGACCAAGTCGCTGCATGTGGTGGTCGAAATGCCGCGCCTGGTGACGCTGACGCATAAGAAGGATGAGGAACGGGAAGTCGAGAATACAGAAGAACGTACGATTACATATGCCGTGAAGCGGTTCGGCAAGCAGGTCGGGACGTACGAGCTGACGGAGCGGACGCTCGGCAACGGGTCACAGTTCGTGTTCGAACGGCTGACGAATGATAGCCGGCTCGGCGTGGATCTGAAGACGAGTTACCACTTCAACGGGTCGGATGACGTCATGGCGACGGATTGGAACTATCGCAAGGTGAAGCATCCGCACCATGATACGTTCGGGACGGACCCGACGGTGAATCCGTATGGCCGGCTGGAGATTCGGGACAATGCGTTCACGGACGCGGTCGTCGGGTATTCATTCACCTCGAAGGAACTTTTGAAGAAGTACGATGTCGGCGAGAGCCGGCTGCGGGAACTCGGATCGGAAGTGCAGGATGTGGAGTTGCTGACGGATGGGTTTACGCGCGGGCTGAAAGCTGGCCGCAGCGGGATCGGTGAGTCGTGGATGCTGCTGTCGGACTCCCCTCTTTTCGAGAATCCTGAGGAAGAGAATGAGTGGATCGACTTTTCGCTCGAGAACCAGTTCTCGCAGCTGAACTGGCTGACGAAGGACGGCCCGTACACGAAGCTGCCGTTCTCGATCGACCCGGCGACGAAGATGGGCTACGGCCGCGTCATCGGCCGGATGGAAGACGACGTGGCGCTCGAATGGTATGGCAAATCGGAATCGAAGTTCTTTGAAACGATGGTGCTGAACTCGCGGGTGAACCTGCTGAACTACATCGCGGAGTTCGGCGGCACGCGCTGGCCGACGGAGTACACGAGCGCGTGGCTGAACAACGCGTACGGCATCAAGGCGCCGTATGTCGACACGCGCTATAACGAGTACGTGGCGTTCTTCCTCGACGACACGGAGAAGCAGTTCGACGAGGAAGTCGACAAGTCGCAGAAGTATGTGCCGGTCTATGCGGATTACTTGCTGTCCCGGATCGACAAGGGCGAGACGATCGAGGCGGGCGACGGGTTCCTGATCGTCGACTACTTCGACGAGGACCCGGAGACGAAGCGGCCTCACGCGTCGCTGAACCACGAGCTCGGCGGGCTGAAGACCCTGCTGACGGCGTACCGGGAGACGGATGATGCGAAGTATCTGGACGCTGCGAAGTCCGTGATGGCGGGCATCGAAGGGTTCGGCGCGGATGAGGGTGGCTGGATCCGCGACAACGGCGACCTGTGGTACCAGGCGCGTCCGGATGGCACGTTCTCGGGTGATGATTACCCACAGCTGACGCTGGTCGATTTGGTTGAGACACAGTCGCTGCTCGAGAAGATGGAGCTCGGGCGCAATGCGTTCTTTGACAAGCTGATCGATGCGAAGATCGGGTATTTGAAGGATCAGGGGGAAGAGCTGATCGAGAAAGTGACGAAGCATTTGAAACAGGGGTGAAGTGCACCCCTGTTTTTTTGTTTTTTACGGGGATGCCCCCTTCCCCACGGCTCTAACAGAAAAGGCGGAGCGTCAGCGGAGCCAGACAAGCTTAAATGGTCGCGAGCATTGGGGACCCGGGGGTTGGGGGCGGACCGCGGGCGTGGGAATGGAGCGGGTAGTCGGGCGAAATGAGCGGGTACATCGTGGAAACGAGCGGGTAGCCAGGAGAAACGAGCGGGTAGCGCAGGGAAATGAGCGGGTAGCCAGGAGAAACGAGCGGGTAGCGCAGGGAAATGAGCGGGTAGCCAGGAGAAACGAGCGGGTAGCGCAGGGAAATGAGCGGGTAGATGGCGGAAACGAGCGGGTAGCGGCCGGAATGGAGCGGTAACTGGCCCGCGGCGGTTGATTCCAATAGAAAGGCCCTCCCGGAGTTGCTGGGAGGGCCTTTTATTTAGTTGTTTACGATGGTGACGACGTCTTCGCTGATGTAGCCGGTTTTGGCTTTGGCGTCGTCGCTGAAGACTTCGTACCAGGTTTTGCCGTCTGTTCCTTTGACGGAACGGATGACGGTGAGCGGGTAGCCGAGGGACAGGCCGTTGCTTGTGTTCTGGTAGACGCCGTTGTAGCGGGCGGTGTACTTGAACAGAATCGGTGCTGTCGGGCTGGCCGCGGTCCGGACGTTAGTCGGGATTTCGAGCTTCGTCAGGGCGAATTGCTTGTAGCGGCCGTAGTCTTTGCCGCCGGCTGCTTTGTCGAGATCATACATGTGTGCGCCGGCTTTCGCGCCCCATGTCGGGTCGGAGGCATAGTTGACGTTGAAGCCGGTTGTTTTGTTGCCGAATGCTGCGCCTTGCGCGCGGTCGAGCTTGTTGGCCGGATCCATGTAGTTCGGGTTCAGGAAGTCTTTGACGAGCGCGACGGCACTGTCAGCCGGCTTCTTGAACGTTCCTTTGTCCGGGCACAGTTTGGTCAGGCTGTCGTATTTGTATAGGCCGAACAGGTTGTTGCACGTTTGTGCAGTTTCACTCATACCATAGTCACCTTCATGGACAGCGAGGGACAAGATGAGCAGTGCGTTGACGTTGTAGTCCTGCTCGAGCTTCTTGAATTCTTTGCCGAGGCCGACGAGCTTGGATTTTGTCGCTGCGTCTTTGTAGCGGCCGCCGTATTTGTCAGCACGCTCTTTCAGCACTTTGCTGATGAGGGTGTCGAGTTCGGCTCCCGTGTAGCTCGTTGTCGAACGGGCGGACAGGAACTGGAAGTATGGCAGGAATGTACCGACAAATTTCTGGTTCGTGTCGTAGAAATGGACGCCATCCGGGCTGTAGTACGTACCGTTCTTCTTCAGGAAGTCCGGTGCGAGCTGGACGTAGTAGCTTGCCGATTTCTTTGCCATGTAATCGTACGTGTGGTGCGTCAGCGTGCCCCACTCGCTTACGGTGTAGTGGTCACGGTTCGGCGCGAGCTGGACTGGGATCAGGTCGACTTCGGAGTGCTTGACGTACCCTTTCGTTGCACCTACTTGGACTTCGACGTAGTCCGCGTTCGAGCCGAGGTATTTCATCTCCCGGCCTTGCTGGATATAGGTAAGTTTATTCTTGAACCTTTTTTCCACTGGCGCAGATGCATCATAGTCTTTATAAATTATTGTATTCTCTTTAGCACCGGCTGGAGAGACATTGTCGCCGAATGCAAACCCGCTGCGAATGCGGACGAGTTCGCTGCCGCGGTACATCGCCTGGATGGCGGTGTTTTTGTTGAACTCATTTGCTGCATCCAAGTATTCCTTGTAGCCTTTCGACTGTTTGACGAGTTTGCCGTTTGTGATCGTTGCGACGTAGTAGTCGGTCGCGCTGACAGGCGGTTCCGGTGTCGGCGGTGTCGGATCCTTCGGGTCTTCCGGTACCGGCGGCTGTTCCGGTGTTTCCGGGATCGACGGCAGGTCTGGCGGTTCGTAAGCGTCGACCGCTTTCAGGTAGCGGCTGATGAAGGCTGCGGCCTGTTCACGGGTTGCGTTCGTTTTCGGCTCGAAGCGCATGGAGCCGTCTTTGTTCGGGATACCGCTGATGATGCCGTAGCGGATGTTGTAGTAAGCGGCACGGACGCTGCCGGATGATTGGAACTGTTTCAGGTCAGTGAAGTCGATGCGTGTTTCCTGGAGCACCATTTCGCTGTAGTTCAGGACGTTCATCATTGTGAGGGACACTTGCTCGCGCGTGATTGGTGCATCAGGCTTGAAGATGCCGCCGCTGTAGCCGCCCATGATGCCGGCTTTCTGGACGCGGTAAATGTCTTTCGCGAGTTTGCTGTTTGCCGGGACGTCTTGGAAGCTGCCGGTTGCCTCTGGCAGTTTCAGGGCACGGGCGATGAATGCCGCGAACTGGCCGCGGGATACTTGTTCGGCCGGGCGGTAGGATCCGTCGCTGTAGCCGGACAGGATGCCTTTGTCGATCATTTCGCGGAGTTCTTTTTCGAGTGTACGGCCTGTTAGTTCGTCGGCGTGCGCTTTCGTTGCCGGAATCATGAGGGAGAGGAGCAGCAGGCATGCGGTGAGCAGGGCTGCGAGTTTTGCTGGGATGCGCTGAGATTTCATGGTGATGTTGCCTCCTTTTGGTTTTGCTTTCAGTACAAGGAAATGCCGCCCTGCGTGTTGGAGTCCGGGGCGGCATTTTGTTGTCTTACTGGATATTGCCGACGCTGTAGAGCGCTGCAGAGAACTGGGCGCGTGTGGCGTTGGCGTTGATGGAGAAGTTGGCTGTCTGGAAGACCGTGGTCTTGTCCAGTTTCTTCAGAGCGCTGATGGCGTTCGCCGCACGGTATGTGACCGGGACGTCGATGTAAGGCGGTGCAGTCAGGCTGGATGCCGTCTGGCTCAAGCTGAACGCACGGTCAAGGATGATCGCGAGCTGCGCTTTCGTCAGTGGGTCGTACATGCCGAACGTACCGTCTTCGTAGCCGCTCAGGATGCCGGCGTCGCTCATCGCGGCGATGTCTTTCGCGAATGCGTGGTTTGCCGGGACGTCACTGTAGCTGAGCGGGAACCGCGGACGGAGTTTCAGGACGCGGTTGATCATCGTGGCAGCTTGTCCACGTGTGACTTCGGTGTCAGGCTGGAAGGAGCCGTCTTTGAAGCCGCTGATGATGCTCTGCTTGCTGAGTGTTTCGATGGCGTCGAATGCCGGGTGCTTTGTTGCGACGTCGCTGAATGTAGCGGACGGTGATGGCGCCGGCTGTGGAGCTGGCTGCGGTGCCGGTACTGGTTTGGACGGCGCCGGTGCTGGTGTCGACGGTTTCGATGGTGCCGGTGCTGTGACGCCTGTCACCCGCTTGGCTCCGGCGTATTTCGGTGCCCAGTAGGCGTCCTTGTCCAGATTGGCGATGCCGACTCCGCCCGTTTTCGCAGACAGGAAGTCGCCGTTGCCGATGTAGATGCCGGTGTGCGAGATCCCTTGCTTGTATGTATTCTCGAAGAACACGAGGTCTCCGGCACGCAAGTCGCTGCGCGGGACAGCTGTGCCGACTTGGTATTGGGTTTCCGATGTGCGCGGCAGGCTGATGCCGAAATATTTGTAGACGTACAGGATATAGCCGGAACAGTCGAATGCGTCCGGTGTCGATCCGCCGAACAAGTACGGCGTTCCTTCGAATTTCTTGGCGTAGGCGATGATACTGTCTCCTGTGACGGCGGCGCTGGACTTTTGCGGCAGGATGGTGAAGACGCTTGCAAACGCTAACACGATGGCCAGCAACAGGACGGTCTGCTTTTTCATGTCGCACCTCGATTTTGGATGATGGGCTGCTTTTATTAATCTTACAAACTTGTAATGTTTACTTGCCTCTATGGTAACAGAAAAGGTTGCAGGCTTATATTACAGTTGTGTTACAAGTGGCTGAATTATGTTTATATTGTTGGAGCGGATTATATACTGGGGAGTTTGGATTTTAGGGGGCTTGAGCGGTTAGTAGGGATGCTTGAGCGCTTCCCCTCCCCTAACAGAAAAGGCGCAGCGGAGCGAGCAGACAAGTTAGTCTTGGTTTGCCAGTTGGGAGAGCGGAATGGTCGCGAGATTGGTAGTTGTGGCGGCGATGGGGTGTGCCGCGGGCGGTGGAAATGGAGCGGGTCGTGGGCGGAATGGAGCGGTTGTCCGAGTTAATGGAGCGGGTAGCACGTCTAAACGAGCGGGTTGCCCGGCGAATTGAGCGGGTAGCGCGTCTAAACGAGCGGGTTGCCCGGCGAATTGAGCGGGTAGCGCGTCTAAACGAGCGGGTTGCCCGGCGAATGGAGCGGGTAGCGCGTCCAAACGAGCGGGTTGCCCGGCGAATGGAGCGGGTAGCTGAGCGAATTGAGCGGGTAGCGCCCGCCGCCTCCCCCGCCGCGCGAAAAAACCGCGGCTTCCAGGGGAAGCGCGCGGTTTTCATGGGTTTATTGGAACAGTTTCGGGTTTTCGGCGTTCGCGAGGAAGACGCTGTAAGTGGCGCGCGTCATCGTTTCCTGCGGTTTGAAGGTGCCGTCCGGGTAGCCTTTCGTGACGCCTGACTGGGTCAGGGCGAGGGCGGCTTCGTAGCTGGAGACGTTCGGCGTCATGTCGGTGAATGGCGATTTCTGTCCTGTGTTGGCCTGCAGTTTGAAGGCGCGCTGCAGGAGGAGCGCCATTTCGCCGCGGGTGACGGGCTGGCTCGGACGGAACGTGGCGTCCGGGAAGCCGCTCAGCAATCCGCTTTCAAGTGCCGACTGGATGTAGCCGGAGGCGAAGCTGCTCGGGTTGACGTCGCGGAACACCGTCTTGCGCTGTTCGCCGTTCAGGCCGGTGGCACGGCCCATGATGGCGACCGCTTCTGCGCGGGTGATCTTCTGATCTGGGCGGAACGTATTGCCCTCGAAGCCGAAGATCAGCTGTTTATCCGCAAGATACGCGATCTGCGGCGCGTACCATTTCAGGCCGCCGACGTCTTTGTAGCTGGTGCCGTCGATTTTAAGAATGATGTCTTCCTGGATCTGCTTGCCGGAATTCGTCATGATGGCGTATTTGCCTTTGTACGAGCCGGACAGCATGTAGGTCTCCCACTTGCCGGGCGACTGTTCAGGAATCACGCGGCCTTCGATCTTGAGCTGGCGCGTCGTCGTCTTGTCGGCGTTCGACAGCTCGAAGATGACTTTCCCTTTTTGCGTGTACTGCGTCATGATCGGAATGTCGTCGACTTTCGCCGGGTAGCGGACGAGCCCGTAGCCGAACTGGCGGTCGCGTCCTTTTGCGCCGAGGTCTTCGGCGGTGTTCGCGAGGAGCGAGCGCAGGCGGACGTTCGTCAGATCCGGGAAGCGTTCTTTCAGCAGAGCGGCGATACCGGACACATGCGGCGCGGCCATCGATGTACCTGAAAGCTCGTAATAGCCGTCTTTCTTGCCGTCGTCGTCAAGCGCCCGCGGATACGTGCTGAAGATGTCCACACCGGGTGCTGCGAGCTCGACTTCCGGTCCCATCGAGGCTTCGAGGAACCGCTCTTTGTTGCTTGTGACAGCGGTGACTGCGATGACCGTCGGGTATTTCGCCGGATACTGGACGGAATCCTTGTTATCGCCGAATTCTTCGTTACCAGCTGCCGCCACCAAGATCATGCCTTTGGCGTACGCTTTTTCGAGCATTAATTTCAACGCAGGGTCGTCCCGGTTGGTCGTGATGCTCATGTTGAGGACGTTCATGTTGTTGTTGATGGCCCATTCGACGCCGGCGATGATGTCGGCTGTCGTGCCGGAATCGTACTGGTTGATGGACTTGATGGCATATAATTCGACGCCGGGTGCGACGCCGAGTGTGCCGTTGCTCGCTTTCTGGGCTGCGAGGATGCCGGCGACGTGGGTGCCGTGGCCGAGGTCATCCGCATACGGCACGGTGCCGGCCGCGCATTCGGCTTTCGGCAGTGCGCAGTAACCGCCTTTGACGAGCAGTTTGCTGTGCGTTGTGTCGATGCCGCTGTCGAGGACGCCGACTTTGACGCCTTTGCCAGTGTAGGGAGCGATCACGTCAGGTGTGGTGTTGATGAGAGTGAAGCGTTTCGGATAGGTGATCTGGGAAGGCGGCACAGGTGTTTCGGTTGTGGCGGCCACTCCGTATTCCAAGTTCGGGTACAATTCGACTTGCGGATAATTCGCGCGGATAAGTGCGAGTTCGTCTTGCGTCAGCTGGATCTGGCCGAGCGGCGCCTGCCTGAATTGCTTGGTGAGCGGCTTGACGTCGTGCGCGATTGCGCTGAGGTCGTCCGCCGACCCTTTCAGCAGCCAGTCGGTGCGTTCTTCTGCGTGTGCGTGGATCGGCAGCAGCAGACCGAGCGCGAACACGACGGCGATTCCTAACTTTCTCACGGGATCACTCCTTTGGTAGATTGGTATGTATATTATGACTCTATACCCCGCCGGCGTCTAGTTCGGACAGGTTGTATGCATAAAAAAATCCCACTCGCTCTAGTGAACGAGTGGGACGGGACATCAGTGAAGTTTGCCACTCGGCGTACCGTTGACTGTGCTGTACAGCGGCAAGACGTCTGTCCGGTTTTCATAGTAATAGTAGTAATCGAGTGTTGCGAGGAACAGGCCTTTTGCGAGTTTCTGGCGGCCGGCTTCCGTTCCCATGATCCCCATGTCTTTCGAGCTTGAGATGAAGCCCATTTCTGCAAGAACGGCAGGGATCGTGTTATCGCGAATAACAGCGTAGTTTCCGTGTTTGACGCCGCGATCTGTCAGTCCCCATGCTTCCAGCATACGGTTCTGTACATAGGTTGCGAGTGCTTTCGACTGTGAGATGTTCGGGTTTGTTGCGCGTGATGTTTTCGCATAGTAATATGTTTCCGTTCCATTTCCGCTGCCATCGTGAGAGTTCGTATGGATGGAAACGAAGATGCTGCCGTTCACTTTTTTCGCGTAAGCCGCACGTGCATTAAGTGAAGGGAGAGTGTCGCCCGATCGGGTCATCTTCGCTTGTATTGGAACATTTTTGTAGTATGCTTCCATTTTTTTCGCAACGTTCAGAGTGATGTTCTTTTCGACGAATCCATTTCCTGAACTGCCCGGATCCGTTCCGCCGTGACCTGCATCAATGACGACAACGATGTCTTTCAGCGGCTTCTTGCCCGGCGGTGTTGGTACAGGAGTGGGGTCCGGTTTTGCCGGCGGTGTTACGACATCCTCGTCGGATGGTTTGTCCAGCTGCAAGTAGGCTGAATGGACGAATCCTTTGACGTTGTCGGACGAAACGTACATCCAGTCACCGACGGAGTAGGCCGCAGAGACGATCTTGCCTGTCGGGATGGAACCGATGGACGCGTAGCTTGTGCCCGGTCCTTTGCGCATGTTGAGCGCGGTTCCGTCATTCGTATTGACATAGTAGTTGCGGTCGAATTTCTCTGTGTTCGCCGTCCGGAAGTCCGCGTTGATGCTCCGGGCGAGGAATACGGAGAAGTCCCCCCGTTTAAGGGTCTGAGATTCGCCGAATGTGCCGTCCGCGATGCCGGCCGCGATTCCTTTTTTCATGAGCGAGCTGGCAGCAGAGCTGACGGAACTCGAGTTGTACTCGAATGCCCGGCTGATGATAAGGGCCATCTCGCCGCGGCTCAGTGTGTTCTTCGGCTTGAAGGAGCCGTCGAGGTAACCGGAGATGATGCCTTTGTCGACGAGCTGCTGTATGTAGCCGGATGCGAAGTTGTTCGAGCCGACGTCCTTGAATTTCGTCGCGCGCTGTTCGCCGTTCAAGTTGAGTGTGCGGCCGATCATCGCTGCCGCCTGGTCACGTGTCACTTGCTGTTCCGGGACGAAACGTGTTGAGGAGACGCCGCCGACGATTCCGCCATCGACGAGGTAGTAGATTTCAGCCTGGGCACGGTGGGTCGTTCCGACGTCCGTGAATGTAGTGGCGGCATGGGACTCCTGTCCGAACGGGACAAGTGCTGCGAGAGATAAAGTAAGGCATGCTGCTAGTTTCTTCAATGGTACAATCCTCCAAATTTTTGTCGTTACCGTAAAGGATACAACAATTCTTTGTATTTCTCTATGTTTCTATCGGCCTAAATTAGGGTAGTTTAATAGGTTTCGCCAAGTTACGCCGGATTGCCGGATGAAACGACGCCTGCTTGCTTGCTGTAAACGCTGTCGTAATGCACTTTGCAGAAAACGCCGGATTCTCGTACAACTGAGGATCCGGCGCTTTTTTAATTTTTTTAGTTAGTTGTTTCTTCCGCAGCTGGAACTTTGTATCCATTTTGCTGCGTTTCGAGTGACGTATCGATGATGCGTCCTTCGACTTGCGGGTTGATCTTCTCTCCGAGTGACTGGAGGTACTCGATCAGGTTTTGTGTGTCGGAGAAGCCAGGGTCGGATACGCGTCCTTCGCTGGATGCTTTTTCAAACACTTTATAGTCATCTCCGCCGCGTGCAGTGAAGGAGTTGGTCGCGATATAAACAGTCTTGTCGTCTTCGAGCGGTACATATTTGTCGCCGTCCTGGACTAGGACGTCGATGACGCGTTTGCCGGATTCCTTCGTGCTGTCATACGTGAACTTCATACCGCCGACATGCAGGAACCCGCCATCTTCTTTCAAGCCTTTGCCTTCAGCGATCAACGAACCGCCGACGCTGCGCTCAAGCGCTTCTTTCACTTCTTTGCCGTTCGACTCGATGATGGCGAGCGGGTTGCCGAATGGCAGGACCTGCATGACGCTTCCAACCGTGATGTCGCCAGCTTCGATGCTTGTGCGGATACCGCCGCCGTTCTGCATGGAGATGACAGTTTCTTTATCCATGCCCGGCAGTGTTTTCGCTTTTGACAGCATCGCATCTGCAATTAGATTTCCAAGGTTCGTTTCGTTGTGGCGGACACTTGACGCACCTTCCGCGTTCGAGTCACGCGCACCGCTCAAGCCGACATCCGACGAGACGCCGATTGACTCTTTCTTCAGCTCTTCCTTCCCTGCTTTGAATGGTGCCAAGACCGCTTCTGCTTGTTTGTCGGCTTTCATCGTCTTCGGATCGATCTTGACGAGTTCGCCGTGGTTCCAATAGATCTCACCTTGTGGGTTGAACTTCACATCCAGCGTACCGAGGTATTCGCCGTACTGGCCCGCTTGGACGATGACCGTCTTGTGGCCGTTTTCATTTGTAATTGTAATCGGTTCTTGCAATGCAGTATGTGTGTGGCCGCCGACGATGACGTCGATGCCAGGTACCGCTTTCGCAAGTGCCTGGTCGCTTCCTGCTTTTGCAGCTTCGTCCACACCGACGTGGGTGATTGCGATGATTTTGTCAACGCCTTTTGCCTGCAGGGCAGCGACCGTGTCTTTCGCACGGTTGATGTAGCTGAGGACGTCGACGTCAGCCGGGCTTGAGATATTGACTGTGTCTTCCGTCGTCAGACCGAACATCCCGACTTTCTGTCCGTCGATTTCGACGATGTTGCCGTCGTAGATTTCCCCGCCGCCTGCATTTTCCGCGATGCCGCCTTTATAGAGGGATTTCAGTTTTTCGTCACCTTTGAAGTCGAGGTTCGCGCCGAGTACCGGGAATTTCGCACCGAGGATGTAGTTGCGAAGTGCCGTGTGCCCTTCTTTGCTGCCGCCCTCGTCGAATTCGTGGTTGCCGAATGTGACAGCGTCGAATCCGAGGTAGTTCATCATCACGACGTCTGCCTGGCCTTTGTATTTGTTCCAGTAAAGGTCGCCTGAGAAGACGTCCCCGCCGTGGAGGAGCAAGTTGTTCTTATGGGTTGCGCGCAGTTCCTTGACAGCGTTCGCAATGTACGGGAAGTTGTCGAGGTACGCGTGATGGTCGTTCATGTGCATGACTAACAGGTCGAGATAGCCGAATTTTGCGTTGCCGTTGTTGAGCAGCATCGCGAGTTCGCCGCGTGTAACCGGCATGGATGTGCCGAACGTTTTGTCGGTTTTGCCGTTTGCGATCTTCTCGTCGACGAGTGCCTGCACGTATGGTGCGAAGCGTTTATTGACATCTGTGAATTTGGTTTCGGTTTTGCTTGGGTCCGCTTCGATTTTAGCGGCTCTGACGATCATGGCTGCGGCTTCACCGCGTGTCAGCTGTTCGTTCGCGCCGAATTTCGTTGCGGTCTTCCCGCTGACGATGCCTTTTTCTTTCAGTGCATCGACTGCCCATTTTGAGGATTTCGGCACATCTGTGAAGCCGGACTCCTTATAGACTCCGCCGGGCTCGAGACCCATCAGTTTGGCAAGGAATACGGCTGCGTCCGCGCGCTTGACGTCGGACGTCGTGCCGAATTTCGTTGCGTTCACACCTTGTGTGATATTGTTCGCCCACAGGAAGTTGACTGCGTCTGCGTAACGGTCGGAGACGTCTGTGAATTTCGATGTGTCCGCGGATGCGCTCGGTACCGCGATGGCGGATGCGACGGCTGCTGCTGTGACAGCAGTTGCCAGGAATCTCGTGTTTTTCTTCATTACGATTGTGCCCCCTAGATTAGTAGTTTGGACATGCAGTACTATCATAGCAGTTTACTAGTGCCCCGGCTAGGTGGTTTTGTACTTTTTCGATAAGTCTTTACGAAGTTTACGGGAAGTTAAAACGCCCCCCGCTGTGAGCGGAGGGCGTGATTTCAGAAGCGGAACGGCTCGCGTTTGGTCGCGAGGCTTCCGATGATATAGGCGATGAACGATAGGACGACGGGCACGGTGACGGTATGGACGCCGAGCAGGTCGCCGTACGCCTGGTTGTAGAAATGGATGGCGATGTAGCTGCCGATGCCGGTGACCATGGACGCGAGCGCCCCGGTTTTATTGCCATATTTCCAGTAGAGTCCGAGGACGATCGGCCAGATGAAGGCGGCCTCGAGCCCGCCAAACGCGAACAGGTTGAGGAAGATGAGCAGGTCGGGCGGCTGCAGGGCGAGCAGGAAGACGATGATGCCGAGCACGCCGGTGACGCCGAAGCTGATCGTTTTGACCTGTTTTTCGGTCGCCTGCGGTTTGACGTAGCTTAAGTAGACGTCTTTGACGATCGCGGAGCTGACGAGCAGCAGGAGCGAGTCGACGGTGGACATGATCGCGGCCATCGGGGCGGCGAGGACGATGCCGGCGAGCCATGGCGGCAGTACTTCGAGCGCGACGAGCGGGATGACTTTGTCGCCGACGTCGATGCCGGGCATGACGGGCCGCGCGAAGACGCCGATCAAGTGCATGTTGAGCATGATGAACCCGGTGACGATCGTACCGATGGCGAGCGCGCGGTGCATGGCGCGGGAGCTCTTGTAGCTCATCGTGCGGACGACCATCTGCGGCAGGCCGACGACACCGACGCCGACTAATATCCAGAAGCTCGAGACGTAGGCCGGTGTGAGGCTGCGGTCGGCCCCGAACGGCGTGACGAGGTTCGGGTTTTCATTGAGCAGATCCTGCATGATGGCGGGCACGCCGCCGCCTGCGATGATGACGCCGATGAGCAGGATGAGCGTGCCGATGACCATGATGGCGCCCTGGACGGCGTCGGTGAGTGCGACGGCGCGGAATCCGCCGATCGTCACGTAGACGAGGACGCTGACCGCGAAGATGAAGAGCGCCGACGTGTAGCTGAGGCCGGTGAGCGATTCAATAAGCCGGCCGCCGCCGACCCACTGCGCAGTCATCGCCGAGAACAGGAAGATGATGATCGCCGCGGCGGACAGGATCGCGACCGCCGGGCTGTTGTAGCGCGCCTTCAGGAAGTCGATCATCGTGACGGCGTCATAGCGCCGGCTGAGGATCGCGAACTTTTTGCCGAGCACGAGCAGGACGAAATACCCGGTGACGACCTGCGTCATCGCGAGCAGCGCCCAGCCGAAGCCGACAGTGTACGCGGTGCCGGGACCGCCGAGGAAACTCGACGCGCTGCCGTATGTCGCGACCATCGTCATCGCGAGGACGAAGCCGCCAAGTTCACGGCCGCCGAGGAAGTATTCTTGCAGGAAGCCCGTGCCGCCGCTCATTTGTTTCGATGCGATGAAGCCGACGACGAAGATGGCGACGAGAAATATGACGAGCGGGATGAGTACGCCGATGTTCATGAGTTTGTTCCTTTCTGGTTGGGTGGATTGGTGTCGTCCGTTGAGCCGGGTGACGGCTTGGCCGGCGGGTTGCAGGGTGAACCGGGCGAGGGGCTGGCCGGTGGGTTGTCCGTTGAACCAGGCGATGGGCCGGCCGGTGGGTTGTCCGTTGAACCAGGCGATGGGCCGGCCGGCGGGGTGTCCGCCGGGTGGAACGCCGGGTCGTCGTCGAGCGGCATGTCGGTGAGGACGAACTTCGCGAGCACGACCGTGATGGCCGACATGAGCACGAACCCTACGACGCAGCTCCAAAAGAACCACGCCGGCAGCCCGAGGATATATGTATATTCGTCAACCGGCTTGCCGCCGAGCCCGTAGGCGAACCCGTACCACCAGACGAAGTTGAACACGGCGAGCGCGACGCCGATCCACGCTTCCTTGTGCGCCGTTTTGAAGCGCGGGTCCTGCTTGGCGGCGTGTGCCGGCTGCTGGTGCGGGGCGTTGTGTTGCTGTTGCATGGTGCGGTGCCTCCTTTTTTGGGTGTGAGTTGGCTTTGTTTGTTGAGTATAGCTTATTTTGGGGGCTGGGGGTAGGGGTTGTGGTGGGGAATGGAGCGGGTGGAAGCGCTAAACGAGCGGGTTGCGTGACGAAACGAGCGGGTTGCCGTGATAAACGAGCGGGTAGCGGGATGAAACGAGCGGGTTGCCATGCTAATTGAGCGGGTAGCGTAGCGAAACGAGCGGGTTGTCATGCTAAACGAGCGGGTAGCGAGAACATCCCCGGTGGCTTCCCCTTCCCCAACAGAAAAAGCGCAGCGAAGCGAGCAGACAAGTTAATCTTGGTTTTGCTCGCTGCGCATGGGAGGGATTAAATGGTCGCGAACATTTTGACGGTATTGACTTAGGATTGCTGCCGCGGGCCGATGTAATGGAGCGGGTAAGCAGCCTAATTGAGCGGCTAGCCGTGCTAAATGAGCGGGTAGCATGGCGAAACGAGCGGGTTGTCATGCTAAACGAGCGGGTAGCGAGAACATCCCCGGTGGCTTCCCCTTCCCCAACAGAAAAAGCGCAGCGAAGCGAGCAGACAAGTTAATCTTGGTTTTGCTCGCTGCGCATGGGAGGGATTAAATGGTCGCGAACATTTTGACGGTATTGACTTAGGATTGCTGCCGCGGGCCGATGTAATGGAGCGGGTAAGCAGCCTAATTGAGCGGCTAGCCGTGCTAAATGAGCGGGTAGCATGGCGAAACGAGCGGGTTGGCGTGTTAAACGAGCGGGTTGCCGGCATAAACGAGCGGGTTGATGACGAAAACGAGCGGGTAGCGAGAACATCCCCGGCGGCTTCCACTTCCCCAACAGAAAAGGCGCCGCGAATGCGGAGCCCACAAGTCAGTCTTGGTTTTCAGTTAAGGAAGCAGCTCATAATGACTCCCCCTCCCCGTTCCCTGATGTTTTAGTCTTGCCCTTGCCAGCAAGCGTTTCGCAGTATGGCGATCCGGAATGTCCGCGAAATCGCTAAAGTTTTTATTTGTCAGCTTGTCCGGCATCAGCATGAACCACTCGTCGATGGTCGCTAAATGGCTGTCCTTATTCCTCGTTCCGCAGCCACGGCATTCCCAGCGCAGTGCAGTCCACGCCATGATTGTTGGGTTTTTACAAACCAGGCAGAATACACCCCGTTTCAAAAGTGACGATTCTATTCTGTAGGAAGGCAGCAGCGGGAAAGGATTGAACTCTCGATGCTCGAGTACGAGTGTGTTTGCAAGCTTGCGAATCTCCGATGCGGTGAGGACCGGCTTCTGTATCGTTTGCGCCCTGAAATGGATTGGAGCTTCATAGGAAGTGAAAATCGGAAGCGATGGTTCCCCTTCTATTTTCATGTGGTTATTGTAGGCAAAGACGAGTATGCCTTTAACGGGAATCTGTATATTCCTTTGCTGGAGCCAGCGTTCCAGGAACTGCGTTTTTCGATCAACTTCTGAAATGGGATTGCGGAAGGGCTTGGCTTCCCCCTGCTTGTCGGCTTGCAGGAATTGAGTCGGTTTCTCTGTGACGATGATCTTGTCCGCCCTGTTCTTAATTTCTGAAATTGTGATGGATTCTGGGGAAATGAAGAGTGAATCGAGTTGAAAATAGACACCGTCTTGCTGAAGGTAGAGGTCGTGGAGAATGGCGTGTGGGTAATCGGTCCGGACTTCTTTCATGTAGCGGTCATATTCGACTTCGCCGTAGAAGCCCGCCTGCGTATTATACAATTCTTCGGAGATCGTTCGGTGAATTTCATGGTGCCGCGGCAGCCGCCTCTCCAGAGCACGCAGTCCGCTTAGCAATTTGGGGGCTGAACGATATTTGTGGATCAAGACATCACCTCATGTTTTTCTTCTAGTGTAGTCCGTCGTGTCGAAAAAAGATATAGATTGTCGCAAAGTCGCATTATCACGTTTTACACACAATTCAATATCGATGGTCGTGAATGGAGCGGGTATGCGGTGGAAACGAGCGGTTCATGGAAGGAACGAGCGGGTTGGCAAGTGAATGGAGCGGGTACCGCAGGAAAACGAGCGGCTTGATGACAGAATGGAGCGGGTATGCGGTGGAAACGAGCGGGTACCGCGGGGAAATGAGCGGGTGGCAATGGGATGCCCCCTCTTCCCTCCCTCTCCAACAGAAAAGGCGCAGCGCAGCGGAGCCCACAAGTTAGTCTTGGCTTTTCAATCCGGGAGGACTGAATGGTCGCGAGCATTTAGACGGTAATTACAGGGGTATTATTGCCGCGGACGTCTGGAATGGAGCGGGTAGCGTGGCTAAACGAGCGGGTTGGCGATTGAATTGAGCGGGTAGCGCGGGAAAACGAGCGGGTTCATGGCCGAAATGAGCGGGTTGGTTTGGTAATTGAGCGGGTAGCTATGATAAACGAGCGGGTACGACGCAAAAAGGAGCGGCCTCGCTTCGGCCGCTCCTTTTTTATAATATGCAGTGCTGGTAGATGGCCGCGGTGGCGCGGCAGTCGCCGAGTGCGTTGTGGGCGTCGTGTTCGAGCTGCAGGTACTGGGTGAGGGTGGTGAGTTTGTGATTGGGTGCTTCTTTGATCTTTTGGCGTGCGAGTTTGACGGTGTCGATGACGGTGTAGGCCGGGAGGGTGATGCCGGCTTTGCCGTCGAGTGCGTACAGGAAGCCCATGTCGAACGCGGCGTTGTGCGCGATGATGGGCAGGTCGCCGATGAAGTCGACGAGGTCTGCGAGTTTGTCTTCGATCACCGGCGCATCCGCCACCATTTCGTTCGTGATGCCGGTGATTCTGGTGATCGTTTGCGAGATGTGGCGCTGCGGGTTGATGAGCACATCCATTTCTTCGTCTTTCCAATGGTTGAAGTAGCGGATGGCGCCGATCTGGATGATCTGGTCGGCGCCCGCGCGCAGGCCGGTCGTCTCGAAGTCGAGGACGACGTAATCGGCGACTTCCTTTGTGCTTTTTTTATATTTCGTTGAGGTCGTTTTCCGGGATCGGTTCGGCTGCTCGGCCTTTTCCTGAAGCAGGCGGATGGCTTTTTCGTGGATGTCCATAGGGCAGCTCTCCTTCTCTAGTAGTCTCCCCTAGTATACCCTCGATGCCGGCTGTCACGCTCGTTTTACGGTTACAGAACTTTTTTATTGAAATGAAGGACGGTTGCTGCGAGCAGGACGACGAGACCCCCGATTGAAACGAGTAGCGGTCCGGTGAAGTCGCTCAAGGCTGCATCACCGGAGAGCAAGCCGGGTGAAGCGGTCAGCAGCTGAATCGGGTTCCATTTGTCGCTGCCGGGGAAAATTGCCGCAATGAATAGCGCGACGACAACGAGCACGGTAGTGAGCAGGCCGCCGTAGCCGCCCGAGAAGACGGTATTGCCCCATAGCGTGAGCGTGAACATCAGCAGGCCGAAAATGTAGACGCAGCTGACGGCGAATGCCAGGTGATGGAGGATGGATTGATCCCAATACCAGGCGGTGTAGGCGTATGTGATGCCGAAAGCGAGCAGGAACGCGAGCGTCCAGTAGGCGGCGCCGGTCACCCATTTTGCGGTGACAACGGTGCTGCGGCGGAGGCCTTTTGTCAGCAGGATGACGAGGGTGCCGCGCTCGAGTTCTTTCGACATCATTGTCGAGAACAGCAGAATGAACAGGACGAGGCCCATCTGAGAGACGTTGCTGTAAAACTGCATCCACGAATCGAGTGCCGTCGGATCCGGCATATTAATAACCATTCCTTCTGGCATGAAGTTCTCCATAATCACCGGTGTGATCTTGGCGGTGAATGGGCTCAGAACACCGAGGATCGAAAAGATTACTCCGACGAGCAGCAGTTTGTAGGTTTTCACGCTTTCGGTCCATTCTTTTTTCAGGAAACCGAGCCAGGGATTCATCGGAGCACCTCCATGACGACGTCTTCGAGCGGTTTTTTGTGCGGCTGCATCGTTTCGATGACGTGGCCGCGGTTTGCGAGTTCTTTAGCGAATGAAAGCCGGGCTTCATCATCAGGAAGTCTGACGATGAGGGCGCCGTGATCGATGCGCAGTTCGGCGTGGTAATCGGCGAGCTGTGAGCGGGTTTCTTCTATAGTATGGTGCGCGAAGGTGAAGGCGAATTCACCGGATGTCTGTTCGTCGAGATGGTGCAGGTCATCGTCAAAAATGAGCCGGCCTTCGTGCAGCATGGCGATACGGTCGCAGATCTGTTCGGCGTCGGATAAAATATGCGTCGAAAAGAAGACGGCCGTTTCCTTTTTCGCTTCCTGCAAAATCGACAGGATCTGCGCGCGGCCCGCCGGATCTAAGGCGGATGTCGGTTCGTCGCAGATGAGCAGTTTCGGCCGGTTGAGCAAAGCCTGCGCGATACCGAGCCGCTGTTTCATGCCCCGTGAGTAGGTTTTGACCGGCCGATTGTTATTCGTTAAGCCGACGAGTTCGAGCAATTCGGTGATGCGGGTGATCCGTTCGGATTTTGGCATTTTCGTGATGACCGCGCACAGTTCCAAATACTCGCGTGCGCTGTAGTACGGGTAGTACTCCGGGACGTCGGGCAAGTAGCCGACGTGTTCGTTCGAGGCAGTCTGACCGAATGTGACAGGCGTGCCCGCGATCGTGATCGTACCGGATGTGACCGGGGTGAGTCCGAGCATGCAGTGCATGAGTGTTGTTTTGCCGGCTCCGTTCGCCCCGACGAAGCCGCAGATGGTGCGCTCTGGAATAGCAAGGTTAATGCCTTTCAGGACTTCATTGCCACCAAAGCGCTTGGTGACGTTCTTTACTTCAACGAGCATCTTGGTCTCCCCTTCCGATTGTGAAATAGGCGAGCGGTCCGACAAATTGGAGGAAGACGACGATCAGCAGCCACATGATCTGATTGCCGAAACGGTAGTGCGGGTGGCGGATGACGTGGATCGCCGAAAAGATTGCAAGGCCGACTTCCAGGATGATGAGCGGAATTAGGAACGGCAAGTATTCGATGAGCATGTTTAGGTTGGTGTTCATTGGATCCCCTCCAATCCGAAACGGAGTTCGGCTTTTAGTTCTTTCATTTGCTGGTCGTTCTGGTAAGGCGCGAAAAACGGCGCGTTGAGGATATCGAAGATTGACTGCTTGACGAGCCGGTCGCTGCGCAGGGCGGTCGGGCCGAGGTCAAGGTCATCGAGCCAGCCGTCAAGTAACGTGAAGTAGCGGTCGCCGCGCAGTTCGAGCGGGAACAGGTGCTTCGTGCAGACCCGGACAAATTTGGTTACATATGTGTACAGCTGCTCGCGATTTCCCTCTGCGGCGGCCAGCTGTGCGGTGCCTGTGTAGTACTGCAGGCAGAGGTTCGGATGCAGGTGCTCCAATTCATAGAGTTCGATAAGACTGTCTGTGCGCCGGCGTGTTTCATTGGAGGTTTCTCGATCTTCCGCAACCAGACGCAAATAGTGCGGGGCGGCGCCGACGAGCTGCAGGACATTCTGGTACATTGCCACCTGGATCGTGCGCTTCGCGTCCTCCATGCGGCCTAGCTGTTCATAGGCGGTCGCCAGCTGCATCTCGTCGCCGATACTCGGGCGGATGACACCGTCGAGCAGGCGGAGTGTCGCTTCGGGATCGCCCTGCATGGAAGCGATCATCGCCTGGAGTGAGTTGACCTGGCGCAGCACCCAGACGTCTTCGGACAAGGCGCGGATCCGCTCGAGCCATCCGCTGGTCGTGGCCAGCACGGCGGCCGGTTCGGCGGCGAGCGTGTGGTGGTTCAGCATGAGGACGCTCATCTGCAGCAGCAGGCCCGCGTCGCGGAACCCGTTCCGGACATCGTCGAGAACATCCTGATAGACATCGTCGAACGGCTCATGCGCGAAGCGGGTGGAATAGTCGATGTACAGCTTCTGGATCTGCTGTTTGGAGTGGGTCTGTTCGTAGCCGAGCAGTTCGTCGACGGTGAGGTCGAAGTAGGCGGCGATCTTCGGCAGCAGCGTGATGTCCGGGTAGCTCTGCCCTTTCTCCCATTTGGACACAGAAGCTTTCGACACTTGGCAATGGGCGGCGAGCGTCTCCTGTGTGATCTGGCGGTGCTGGCGCTCGCGGTGGATGATAGATCCGATCTGAAGCATGGTGTCTCCCCCTTTAGTAGTGGTACTAGATTAAGTATATGTCAATTGGCGGGTGATTCAATAGAGGTTTGGTTGACTTGCGGAATCTGGGAGTCAACTGGCGGGTGACTATGGTGGGGTGTTTTGGGGCGCTTGCCGCGGAATGGAGCGGGTAGCGACGATAAACGAGCGGGTAGCCATCATAATGGAGCGGGTAGCGACGATAAATGAGCGGGTAGCCACCATAATGGAGCGGGTAGCGGCGGTAATCGAGCGGGTAACAGGGATAAACGAGCGGGTAGCGGTGATAATCGAGCGGGTAGCGATGACAATTGAGCGGTTCGGTCCACCCCTGCTCAATGAATAGCACTCTTGCTGTGACGACACCAACAGAAAAGGCGGAGCCCACCATTCAGTCTTTTGAACTGGTGGAAAACCGGAATGGTCGCGAGCATTTTGCCGGATTGGACGGGGGCGCTTGCCGCGGAATGGAGCGGGTAGCGACGGTAAACGAGCGGGTAACCGCCATAATTGAGCGGGTAGCGGCGGTAAACGAGCGGGTAGCCATCATAATTGAGCGGGTAGCGGCGGTAAACGAGCGGGTTGCCGCCATAATCGAGCGGGTTGCTGCCATAAACGAGCGGATAGCCACCATAATTGAGCGGGTTGCCGCCATAAACGAGCGGTCAGCCGCGCCCATGCAAAAAGGGTGCCCGCGGGCACCCTTTTTGCATGTTGATTATTTATCCAGCAATACGTAGCTGCCCGGGGATTCGATGTCGAACTGGGCTTCGCCTTTTTTCACTTTGTATTTGGCAGTTTTGTTCGTATCGAGGTTCAGTACGGATCCTTTTTTCCATTTCGGATCTGCGTTTTCATCGACGAACAGACTTACCGCGATGGATTCGCCGAATTTCTTGATGGCTGTTTTGCTGGCAGCTGTGCCCTGCGAGATGTCGATCGAGAATACGTCGCTCATTGCGCCTGCCACTTGTGCGGAAGATGACTGGCCGAGTGTGATGACGGCGCTGTCGTCCGTGCGCTTACGGAGTTCTTCGACTGCTTTCTTTTCGAATGTAAAGGCAGCGTCCGCTGATTTGAGGACGAGCGCTTTCTTCGACTTCTCGATCGCTTTCAGCACGTCTGCGCCGAACTCGATGTCAGCTGGACCTGCAGCTGCAGGTACGTCGATGACGATTTCTTTCGCTTTTTTATCCGCCAGTGCTCCTGCGATCATGTCGTTCGTCACGACAGTCGCTTGCGGTGCGGGCTTTTCGACGTGGACGGCAACGGTTGCTGTGAAGCCGCCGAGTGTCACCGTGATGTCCGTGTCACCGGCGCCGATTGCTGTGATCGTGCCTTTGTACACTTTTGCAACACCTGGGTTGCTGGACTGGTACGACGCGTCAGCTGTGGCATTTTTCGTCGTGGACGTGCCGTCTGCCTTCGTCGTTGTTTCGATCAGCTGGACGGAGCCCGTGTCCCCTTCTTTCAGGGACAGGCTGTCTTTATCCAGCGAATACGTGACGATCGGTGCGGGCTCGCCCTTGACGGTGAGGTAGACGAGAGTCGTTTCGCCGTTCGGCAGGCTGACTTTCACTTGCGTCTTGCCTGCTTCATGTGCTGTCAGCAAGCCTTTGCTGACGGTTGCGATCTTGTTGTTCACGACGCTGAACTTTGTATCGAATGTTGCGTCGCGCTCGGTCGTTTTGCCATCAGGCGTGACCGTCTTTTCCGTCACTTTCAGCTGTTTCTGTTCGTTCACTTTCATTTTGACGTCTATCTGGCTCAAGAAGTATGTCACGATGTTTTGCGGAGGTGTGACGACTTCGAGATAGACGAAGATCGTGTCCTCTCCCGGAATCATGACGCGGACTTGTGTCTTGCCTGCCTTGTGTGCCGAGACGAGTCCTTTTTGGACCGTTGCGATCGTGTTGTTCACGACATTGAATTTCGTGGACGGCGTGAAGTCCTGTTCGATGACGGTGCCGTCCGGCTTCACAGTCGTCTTCTTGACCGTCAGCTGCTCCTGCTGGCCGACGCCAAGTTTGAGTGTTGTTTTATCAACCGAATAGGTGATTGTATCTTGCGGCAGTTCACTCACTTCGAGGTAGACGAAGCGCGTGTCCTGTCCTGGGATCATGACGCGGACTTGTGTTTTGCCCGCTTTGTGTGCAGTCACGAGACCTTGGGAGACAGTCGCGATCGAGTTGTCGACGACGTTGAATTTGACGTTCGGTGTGACGTCTTTGTTGACCGTCGTCCCGTCCGCTTTCACAGTCGTTTCGGTGATGATGAGCTGTTCCTGCTGGCCGACGCCGAGGGACAGGTTTTTCTTGTTGATGGCGTATGTGACTTCATCCTGGACCGG
Organism: Sporosarcina sp.; assembly: GCA_032099885.1. Lineage (GTDB taxonomy): Bacteria > Bacillota > Bacilli > Bacillales_A > Planococcaceae > Sporosarcina. Next base: position 51,044 of record DAMDKL010000013.1, on the reverse strand, counting down.
TGCTTTTTCCGTTACGGTGACCGGCACTGTCTGCGTGAAGTCGTTGTACGTGACGGTGATGTCCGCCTTGCCGGCTGCGACCGCTGTCACTTTACCACCAGCGACTGTTGCGACTGCCGGGTTGCTAGACGTGAATGTCGCTTCAGCTGTGATGTCGCGGTCCGTTGACGTGCCGTCCGGCTTCGTCGTCGTTTCCGTGACGAGCAGCTGCGCTGTGTCTCCCGCTGTCAAGTCGAGTGCGGTTTGATCGACCGAGATGGAGACTGTGTCTGGCGCAGCGACCGCTGTGTAGATTTCTTTGGATGCTTTGTTGCCTGCAGCATCCTGGTAGCGTACGATGACGCTCTGTTTGGTTTTATCGAAATTCGGGATGTCGAATGTGAATGAACCATCCTGTCCGAGCTGGACTTTCCCTGTGCTGACGGTTTTCCCGTCTGCTGTCACGTCGTACGCCGCGGACAGCTTCGTGTTGAGGTCGTAGCCCATTCCATACTTCGTGAGTTCTTTCTGGTACTCGACGTATTTGTCGATGACTTTCCCGGAGGCTTTGCCGTTTTCAACGGAGCCTTCGATCGTGCCGGCTGTCGATTTCACGACTACCGGTCCGGCGTAGTCCGAGATGGTAGCCGGGTTGCCGGATTTCGGCTTGCCGGTGAAGTCGATCGTGTACAGGCCGTCCGGAATTTTTTCGAGTGCTGTTTTCTGCCATGGTGTGTAGTTGCCTTTGATCGGCAGCTGGTATGAACCGGCTTTCAGTTCATCGGAAGCGTGCAGGTAGCCGATGTAGCCGTCGCCATATGCACCATCTGTCGGATTCATGATGTTCCACAGCTCGATGTAGTTCGTGCTGACGTCACCGGTGATCGTGAAGTAGAGCATCGCTTCGTCTTTCACACCGTCGCCGTTGAAGGACAAGTCGGTTTCCGTGATTTCCATGTCTTTCACAGCCGCGGCTTCTGCACCGCCGAAGTCTGCGGCGAATGGCAGCGACAAGTCATGGCCGTTGCCGGTGATATGGATGTAGCCGAGGATTTCATCGCCGGCTTTCGCTGCTGCTTTGGATGCTGTCAGCGTGACGTTGAGCAGCTGTTCGCCGTTCAGCGTGAATGCCGGTTTGTCGACGGTGACTTTCGCATCGCCGAAGCCTTTTGTGACGTCAACCGAAACGGTATAGTCGCCGCCTTTCGCTTTCAGGTCTTTGACTTTGATCTGCTTGGTGACGGTGATATTCTGATCGAGTTTCTGAGGGCCGAACGTGACAGTCCCTTTCAGGTTCTCGACGATAGTACCGTCATTGTTTGCTGTGTCGATGCCGTATGCCAGGACATCTGCATGCGCTGCTTTGTACGCTTCCACGCGGCCTGCGCCTTGTGAGAAGACGTCGTATTTCTGCGTGTCAAGGAGGCTTGCCGTGTTGGACAGTGCCACTTTGACGTCGAATGCGTTCCACTCAGGGTTCGCCTGTTTCACGAGCGCTGCGATTCCAGCGACGTGCGGTGTTGCCATGGATGTACCGGTTTTGCGTGAATAGGCTTCACTGTAGTCCGCATCCGGGAAGTCGTTGCCGTATTCCGGGATGGTGGACATGATGTTCGTTCCGGGTGCTGTGACGTCAGGTTTGATGTCGAAGTTCGGTGTTGACGGTCCGCGCGAACTCGAGTCGTTGACTTCATTTCCCGGTGTTTTTGTTGTTGTGAATTGATCGAACGAAATCGTTCCCGGTGCTTTTGCAAGGGCTGCGCGAATCGCTTCGCCGTCCGTGACGGACATATCGAATGTCGGGATGAATTCGAATGCGTCACCGAGGAAGGTCTGTGATTTGCCCGGAGCGTTCGAACCGCCCGCGAAGTTGTGGACGATGACGCCGGCAGCACCGTTCTTTTTCGCTGCTTCGATCTTATCGACAAATGCGATTTCGCCGCGTGATACGAGTGCAATCTTGCCTTTTACGTCAAGACCGTTGTAGTCTTTTTCGGCACCGACGCCAGGAACAGCAACGATATCATAGCTGCCGGACAGCTGCTGTTTTACGTCCTTGCCGAACGTTGTTGCCATCAGGTCATTCACTTTGTTGTACGTGTAGTCGCCTGCTGTGATGCTGATGTTGGCTTGGTGGTGTGTTTCAGGATTCGTCGTGTTGCCGACACCGATGCCGAGACGTGAAGTCGCCGGAGTTCCCATCGTGCCGCGGTTCGGACCTGAGTTGCCTGTTGCGATAACAGAGATCGTGCCTGCGAGCATCGCGTTGTTGATGGCAAATGAGGCGCCGTCCGTTTCGGAGTTTGCTCCGCCGCCGAGGGACAGGTTGATGACGTCCATTTCTTCAATGACTGCGGTGTCGATGGCTTTGATGATGCCGGCGGTCGCCCCGCTGCCGTATGCGCCAAGGACGCGGTACGAGTAAAGGTCGACTTTCGGCGCAATGCCTTTGATGCCGTATTTGTTGTTGCCCTGTGCTGCGATGGTTCCCGCTACGTGTGTGCCGTGGGATGTGTAGAACGCGCTGCCTTTGTCGTTGAACTCAGGCTTGTTCGCCGGACGGTCAAGCGGAGACGTTTCCGATCCGTCGTCATCTGCGCGGGGGCGTGCATAATCGCCATCTGTATGCGGTACGAAGTTCTTCCCGCCTTTGTAGACAGCTTGCAGATCCGGGTGGGTAGCGTCGATTCCTGTGTCGAGGACTGCGACTTTGATACCCTGCCCTTCATACCCTTCAGCCCATAATTTATCAATACCGAGGAATGGAATGCTTGTGTCCATCTGTGCGTCTGCACCCGGCTCGACCTTTTCGAGGCCTTCCAGTGCATACATCGTCGTGTCAGGTTCGACGTATTTGACGCCGCTGATTGTAAGGAGTTTTTCGAGGTCGTCGGCCTGGACAGTTCCAGCAAATCCGTTCAGGACCGTATCATAGGTGAATTTCTGTTCGAACTTCACTTTTTTGACTGTCATTTCTTTTCTGGCGCTGGTCTGCTGAGCAAGAATCTTCTTCTTTTTTTCTGCTTTTTGTGCTTGGCTCATCGTTTTTCCGTTCAATTTGTGGATCCCTTGTTCAAGGCCCACTGATTTCTCGGACAAATGGATGATGACAGGCACTTTCTTGATGCCGGAGAGCCCTTCCAAGTCTTTGTGAAGGCGCGCATCCCCTTCCAGCACATCGGTCTGCTGCGCGATGGCCGCTTTCTGCTGGAGCACGCTTTCCTCCTGCGGGTTCGGCTTGAACGGCTGTTTGAGAAGCGCCGCATCGGCAGTCCCTGCAAACGGCAGGACAAGCGAAAGTACCAGGATGAATGTCAGAAATGTACTGAGACATCTGGTGAATTTCTTGTTCGTCAAATTCCCTTCCCCCTATGCATGATAGTTGTCAGACTTAACAAAATTAAGTGACAGAATGACAATAGCATAGATTGGAAGGTTTGAGAATGGCTTGCTGACACTGTTTGTTCATGATTTGTCCACTTTTCTGAAAAATCGTTCAATGGATAGTTGCCCGGCTCATGTGAAGTAGTCTATTGGTTGTATGGAAAGTGTTGGATGTTGTGAGAATGGTTGGGCAGATTGAAGATGGGTCTTTTGGATGTGTGTGGGGATGGTGGGAATGAGCGGGTTGCGAGGGGAATTGAGCGGGTAACAGGCAGAAATGAGCGGGTTACGTGGGGAATCGAGCGGGTAACGGGCAGAAATGAGCGGGTTACGTGGGGAATCGAGCGGGTAACGGGCAGAAATGAGC
>DAMDKL010000013.1:0-47214 GCA_032099885.1 Sporosarcina sp. | reverse complement strand
GGGTTGCGTGGGGAATCGAGCGGCTCTCCGTGCGAATTGATCGCTTAGCGGGGGTATCGAGCGGATGGGCGGCAAAAAACGACAAAAAAAACGCTTCGGCTGGGAAGCGTGGTCACGGGTCAGAGGGAGGCAGTCGTTTCGCTCACGTCGCAGCAGTACCGGTAGATGGCAGCGGTGGCGCGGCAGTCGGTGAGACCGCTGAGGGAATTGCGTTTGGCTAGGAGCAGGGTCTTCATTTCCTGCATCTGGCTTTGAGTTTTCAGCTGGCCAGCGACTTTGCGCGCGAGCCTGGTCGTGTCGACGACGGTATATTTCGGCAGGTCGACTACCGAGAAATCGTGCAGCGACTCGAGGAAACCCATTTCGAATGAGCTGTCATGGATGATGATCGGCAGGTCGCCGATGAACTGGACGAGCGTTTCGATCACCTGTTCCATCCGGGGCGCACCCTGGATATCATCATCTGAAATGCCGGTCCGCTGGGTCACTTCCATCGGGATATGGCGGTGGGGATTGACCAGTGTCTCAAAACGGCCCGCTTCTTCGTGATCTTCATAGCGGATGGCGAGGACGCCGATGATCTTGTCCGCGCCGGCCCGCATGCCGGTCGTCTCGAAATCGAGGACGACGTAATTGTCATGGCAGTCTTCTGTCGTTATATAATTGCTGTTACGGGTCTGTTTGCGCAGTCGGTGATTCTTCTGCATCGGCTGCTGGTTGAGCAGAGCCTGGACTTGTTTGCGTTCGGCTTCCATCGGGCCACTTCCTTGCTGCTGTATTGTCTGCTCTAGTTATACCCCGTCCTTCTAGTAATTATGCATTAAAAAAACATTAAATTATAGACCAAAAGACAGAGTCGCGTGGACTCTGCCTTTTGTCAGCTGCCAGTATACTGTTTTTTCATGAGCAGGACACTGAAATAGTTTTTCCAGCCGAATGCTTTCCACTCCGCTTTTGCGGGGAAGTCGACCGGCATCGGGAAGAATACGCGCGGTGCGTTTTCCTGATCGCGGATCGCTTTGTCATAGACGACCACGTCCCCGGCTGCGACCCCTTCCGTCACGACGGACCGGTCGAGATGTTCGAACGGCACGGCCACCTCGGTGACAGCGGCATAGCCGTTTTCATCGAGCCGCCAGACGGAGGCACGCTCGGTTCCCGCCCCGGTCACCCAGGCAGACGGGACAGCAGCAGCGTTCTGTGCTGCGTTCGTCGTGATGACGGTATTCACATGTGTACCGAACGGCGCAGGAATCGGTTCGCCGTTTGCGTTCAGCCGCACCTTGTAATAGGCGAGCGGGTTTGTGACGGTTTTATCCGCCAGCTTTTTGTAGGCATCCAGGAATTCGCCGGGCTGTGCCGGTACCTGATCGACTGCCTCTACGGAGCCTTCGACCGGTGCATCCGTCCCTTTGGCATTCATGACGGCTGCATCACCGGCTGCGATGCGGCTCCATTCTTCGTCTTCCGCATACGTTTCGATCACTTGCTCATTGCTGTAGATGACGATCGTCGGGCGGTCGTTTTCGCTGTTGATCCGCGCGATGATGCCGTCAGCCGGGCTGATGAGCGCCGGATTTGACGGATTCTGATCGAGCTGTGACTCCACGACTTTCAACCGGCGGTCGATGTCCGCGAGTTCACGTTCGGCTTCCGCCACGGCCTGTGCGTAGGAGCCTTTCTGGTTCACGTCGACGTTCACATTGACGTTCAGCTCGACTTTCGTATCTTCGTCGGCTTGGGCGCGATCGGACTTCGATGAATTCGAATTGTCGGTCTGATCCCCGGAGTTGAGGTCGGCGATCGTTGACCGGATAGCGTTCTGCTGTGCCAGGAGCGCCTCTTTTTCGGACTCCCACACGGCGCGCTGACCGTCCGCCTGCTCTGTCTGCAGGCTTGCGAGTTCGTCTCCTGCGCTGACCGTATCGCCAACGTCGACGAGCCATGTGTCGATCGTGTTGCTGTCGTCCGTGTAGACGGTGAACGTCTCAGCAGGTGCGACGAAGCCTTCTTTCGGCAATTCCTCTCTGTATTCGTTCGCAGACATCGTTTCGTAGTCGCTGACATAGACTGTTTTCGGGATGACACTTTTGTCGGAATAGAGCAAGTACAGGTTCAGTGCCACGAACACACTGACAACGACAGCGATGATTGCGTTCTGTAGTTTGTTCATCACTTATGCGCCTCCTTGCACGACGTAATTGAAGAGACGCTCAAACGGGATGTAGCCGATGGCCGCTGTCAGAAGTGCCAGCAGGATCTGCAGGCCGATCAGGACGGCAAGCAGGCTTTTCCAATTCATCGTCTTCGTATACGAACGGATGAAACTGAACTGCATACTGACGATGAGCGCCGAGACAAGGGTCAGCTGGTTGAGGAACATGACCAGGAACCAGGTGTCCGAAAACGTCGCGGTGAGCGGGCCGAATGACAGGAACGACACGTTGGCCGCTTCCCCTTTGACGGCGAACACGAGAAAGACGAGCGCCTTTTCCATCAGCAGCACACCCGTCACGAGCAGCTGAAGCGGAACGAAACGGCGCACGGGAATCGACGTGATGAGACCCAGGACATAAGAGATGAAGAACAGATGGAACGCTATGTAGATGACGGCCCAGAGTACGGTGCCGATGACCGAGACGAGCCGGGCGATGGTGTAGTCGCCGGCAGTGGCTGCTGCAAGCATCGGGCTGAGCGAATCAGTCGTCATTCCCCATATATCCCGCAATGCAAAGATCACAATGCCCGCTAGGAAAAGGAAGACGATGCGCACGGTGAATCCGCGCATTGCCGAATTTTGGTGATCGATTGCGAGTTTTGACGGCCTGGTGACATAGCGCCAAAACGAAAAGTTGAAAAACATGGGATAATTCCTTTCTTCTTGGAGATGGGAAACGAACGATGCAGTAACTTCCTATCCTCTACTTTAGCAAAATCCGCGTGATTTGCAAAGATTTCACGTACAAGACTTGCAATCGGGAGAGACTCGGAGAATTATTCGGGAAAACAGGTTTCCCGCTGCCGGCAACGTGGGTATTACAAGACTATCAAAGAAAACCTGACTCCCACTGACATCACGGAATGACAGACTCGCGGAAATGTGCGTTATTTCCCGGGAAATCGACAAAAGGAGCGGATCCAGATGGAAAACAACGTGACTACCCGTAAAATCGACCAAATGACATGGCAGGACGTCGCTTTCGGACTCGCAGGCTCGACAGGTTTCGTAGCGCTGCTGTACATGTTCCTATGAAAATAATTGGAAACAGGTATATTATGCAAACTTAAAACACCTATCCGGGAATCGCTTCTCTGGACAGGTGTTTTTACGTGGCGTTATTCTTGTGGAACATTGCGTGCGTGCATTCCTTCCGTCAGTTCGGTGAACAGGTTTTTGTCGTTCGTTTCAAGTGCATAGTCGATCATCCGCAGCCGGTTGCCGAGCTCCAACTCGCCGATCAGCTGCTCGATTTCGCGTGCCTGCGGTTCAGACAGCTCAGGAGCCAGTTGGAAAATGCCTTCAAGGACAGTGGACAGGTGCATGTGCAGATCAGAGATGAGCAGCAGCTGGTACAGCGGTAATCGGATGAACCGGCTGCCCCGCTGGAAGACGAATACTTCGCCCAGGTTCTCAACTTGCAGGCTTTTCATGTTGATGACGATCTCTTTTCCTTCGATCGGCACGAATTGGAACACTTCACTGCCTTTGAGGATGGAGAAGTACTGATACGCAAAGACGAGCCGCAGCCTGAAATCCTCTTTACTCGTATAGAACGGGGTCATACGTTTGACGGACAGCATGTGGATCCCCTCCATAATTGAATATTCCGATTATTAATAGTTTATCACACTCCACCTGCTTTTGTGAATGATAGCCGCCTGATGAATTTGCCCCGTCATCCGTACGGACCCTCCGTCGGCCGCCACTCTGGAGCATAGGCCCAGCACGATAGGCTGCACGGTGTGAAGTCGTCGATCCCGAGTTCCTTCAGAGCGCTCAGCACCGCTTCGCCGAGTCGGAAGCGGCCGCCGCAGTGCCGAAGGAAAGTCATCCGGTTGGTATTGCAGTCGATTTCTATGTAGTGGAAGAATGCGCTGCTGAACGTGACGTCCTCCAAGTGGAACGTCCAGTGCCCTGCCATGCCGGGTATCGGATCCGGCCAGTCCCCGCCCAGCTTTTCATAGATCACTGTTCTTCTATCCTGGATCATCACGCGCAGATCCGGGATGTAGACGACCATCGACTTCTGCATGTTCTCTTCTCCTTCCCTTCCTTATCCTATTCCAGTACTGCGCAAAAGATTGATCATCCTGAGATAAATTCTTTTCCCGATTGCAGGTGTGCGTGTCCGTGGGTGCGTGAGGATTTCTTAGGCGTCAGACAGCCGGCAGCTCATAGCCTTCTCCTTCTACCCGCAACTATAATGAGACATGGTCTTTTCTTTTAGGAATGTGATGATTTACGCTCTCTCCGTCATGGGGTATAATAGAAAGAATGCTTTGTCGAGGGAGTGGGTATATGTTGCGCGTTGCTGCAGAACGTATTTCGTATTTGCATGAACGGGAAATCGAGAAGATGATGAATGATCTCCACTATAGATTCCGTCCGGATCAGCCGGACCAGGCCGATGTTGTCCGGCGTGCCATCCTGATGGTGCGCCGCGGCGCGATATCGTCCTACCGGTATTCCCAGGAAGACGGGGAAATCCTGGCGCAGCTCAATGACCGTGCGTCCGAATTCGTACGGTTTTCGTTCAATGATCAGGCGCTCAGCTGCACATGCGGGGCACACGAGCACTGTGTGCATCAGCTCGCCGTCGTATTTGACCTGTATTCCCAATTCCATTCACTCACGGAGTGGGTCCAGGATTGGCGCACATCGGACAAGGAAGAGCTTGCGCTCAAGATCACCGCGCGCACGCCGGGTGCCTGGGATACTGTGCTCGCGAAAGTGACGGCTCCCCTGCGCAAACTTACACCTTCCGTCAATTCGTCCGTGTTCACGTATGAATGTACGGAGATCGAAACCCGTGTCCGGCCGCTCATGCCGTACGAATATGAATGGAAGCCGCTGTTCGACCTGTATTACCGCCTCCACCTGCTTGACGCCGCTTGGGAATATGCAGCGTCCGTGCTCGATGCGAGCCATTCGCAGCATGCTTACGGAACGTGGCAGCTGACGACATGGCTGAACGATCAGATCGGCGACATCGAAAAATTAGCCGGCACGTTCGGGAACAAACCGAAACTGTTCGAAACCGATGCTTTCCTGAAACGACTGAAAGAACTTGTCTATACAGTCTGTGTTGGGCATACGGGACAGTTCCCGTACCGCTTCCGATTGTATGAAGCGATCTGGGGCCAGCTGTTCAACGACAGCAAGGACCGCGAAGAGGAAAAGCGCAAACTTGCGGAGGATCCGTCAGAAGAAGCAAAGCTCTTCGAAATGTATTTCGCCATAATCGAAGGGCGCGGAGATCTCCTGGAAGAGACACTCGCCGATGAGACATCCCCCGACTTCAGCAGCTGGATGACGCTCGCGAAGTTCGCGCGTTCCGAAGCGCTGCAGCCGACTGCCGCGTCGATTGCCCGAGGCTTATATCCATCCGTCGCCGAATACTTCACCCGGATGACAAACCGCAGCGAACAGCTCGCTGCTGCCCAGGAAATCGACGCGCTGCTTTCGAGCGGCGACTTCACAGATGAAGAATATGAAGCCGTCTACGCTGTCTACGGCAAGATCGGGATTCCGCGGTATTCGCTGTTCCTCATCGAGCGCGGGCGTTTCGAGGAATGGGCTGCGCTGCTCCACCGTTTCAGTGTGCCGTATGACAGCATCGAGTCATGGGAGCTGAAGGAAGTGCTCACCCGTCAGCCGTCTGCGGCATTGCCGCTGCTGCATGACTATGCCCAGCAGTTCATCGCCGAGAAGAACCGGATGAGCTACCGCCGGGCGGTCAAGCTGTTCAAACGGATGCGGACCGCCTGCAAGAAGAGCGGCCAGACGGAGTTCTGGAACCGCTACATCGGCACCGTACGTGAAAAACACCGCCGCCTGCGCGCGCTCGTCGAAGAAATGGAAAGGGGGAACCTTGAATTATGACTTCTGCCAATCCGCTGGTCCGCACCCTCTATTTGACGATCCAGCCGACAGACCGGGGAAGGATCGCCCTGTCCGCCGCTGATGATTACGGGACACGCATCCCTGCCGAACGGCTTGTCTCCTTCTTTTTCTTCGCGGATGAAGCGTCGCTGTTCGGCCTGTCCGTGCCCGTCGACGAGAATACGGTCATCCTGCAGCCATATGAGTGGGTGCAGGTGCTCGGCAGCCGCTGCCACCCGTTCGTCTCCTATATCGGTGCCTCGGAGGACGATGAACGTCATCTGGAAGCGGCCGAAGAAGCCGCTGCCCTTTGGCAGTCACCCGATTTGTGGACATACGTGGAGCCGGATGCCGAGCAGGTCATCCATTTGGCGGGTGATGCGGCCGGCCTGTCCGAAGAAGCCGCCGATCTGACGAAACAGGCGGTCATCAGTAAATTCAGATCACTCGGCGTCGCCGGCGATTCCGCTGCTGCGCTGCTGCCTCATTTGAAAGTATATGGCTGGCCGGGAGAAACGAAGTCCGATCTGCCTGTCCGCTGCGCACTCCGCCTGACCGAGCCTGACGCGGACCGTTCCGAGGACTGGCTTCTTGAGACCGTTCTCCTGAATGAGCGCGGGACACAGTGGGTGCCCGCCAAAACGAAACGGCATGCCTCCGTCGAAGAGGCGCTCCCTGCAAAATGGAAGCCGTACGCGAACCATTTGCGGGAGCAGCAGTCCGAAATGATTTCGTTCCTGCAGTCCGTCGGCACGGAACCCGCGGACCGCTTCCTGCATATTCCGATGAGCGACCCGGAAGTCCGGATGTTCATCCAGCATGATCTGCCGTTGTTCCAGTCGTTCGGCTTCGCAGTGCTGCTGCCCGCCTGGCTGAAGACAGTGACCGAAACGAAGCTGAAAATCCGGACAGACGCCGGTATCCAGTCATACCGCTCGGCTGCCGGCCTGGACGAAGTGCTGTCCTTCAATTGGAGCTTCTCCCTCGGCGGCCAGAATATCGACCGGGATGCATTCCAGCGGATGGTCGACGAGAACCGGGAGTTCATCCGCACGGGGGACGAATGGTTCCATATCGATCCTGCCTGGCTGAAGCGCATCAAAGAACTGATGGAGCAGGCGGATGAAGGCGAGTGGACCGTCAAGGACCTGCTGTTCCAGGAACTGCCGGAGGAGATTGTGCCGATGGAAGAGGAATCGGCTGAAGAGGACCCGCTCCTCGCGTTTTCGATGCAGAAGTCGCTCCGCGATTACGTGGACCAGGTCATGGATAAGAAAGGGCTGCCGGAAGTAGCGGTGCCGGCAGGGCTGCAGACAGAGCTGCGCCCGTACCAGCAGGAAGGGTTCAACTGGCTTATGTTCATGCGCCAGAATAAGTTCGGTGCGTGCCTCGCCGATGACATGGGGCTCGGGAAGACCGTCCAGCTCATCAGCTACCTGCTTGCTGTCCATGGTGATGCGGAAACCGCGTCACCGTCGCTGATCATCTGTCCGACGAGTGTGCTCGGCAACTGGCAGAAGGAGCTCGAGCGGTTTGCACCTTCCTTGAAAGCCTCCGTCCATTACGGGCCCGGACGACTGAAGGAAGAGCAGTTCAGCAAATTCCTGGCCGCCGAACAGCCTGACGTCGTCCTGACGACGTACGGGACTGCGACGCAGGACAGCGAATTCCTGACAGACTTCCCGTTTGCAAGCATTACACTGGACGAAGCGCAGAATATCAAGAACATGCAGACGAAACAGTCGCGGGCGATCCGTAAATTGAGGGGCGGCCATCATATCGCCCTTACCGGGACGCCGATCGAAAACCGTCTGGCGGAGCTGTGGGCGATCTTCGACTTCATCCACCGCGGGTATTTCGGGAGCTTCCGGCGGTTCACCGATGACTTCATCATCCCGATTGAGCGGGACGATGATGAACGGACGAAACGCAAACTGCGTTCGAAGATCCATCCGTTCCTGCTGCGCCGTACGAAGAACGACCCGGATCTGCAGCTGAATCTGCCGAAAAAACTCGAACAGAACGAATATGTACCATTGACGGCGGAACAGGCCGCGCTCTACGAGAGTTTCATCGAGGAGACGAAGTTCAAACTCCAGACATTGTCGGGCTTTGAACGCAAAGGGCTCATCCTGAAGATGCTGAGCCGGCTGAAACAGCTGTGCAACCATCCGGCGCTTTTCCTGAAAGAACCGTTTACTGCGGCAGACCGGATGCTGACGCGTTCTGACAAATTGGAACGCCTCGTTAAACTGGCGGCAGAGATTGCCCAAAATGGCGAGCAGTGTCTGATTTTCACTCAATACATCGGCATGGGGCAGCTGATCCGTCAGTGCCTGTCTGAACTGTATGGGTTCGACGTGCCGTTCCTGACGGGCAGTATGCCGAAAGGCCAGAGGGATTCACTCGTGGATGCGTTCCAGCGGGGAGAGTTCCCGATTTTCATCCTGTCGCTGAAAGCGGGCGGTACGGGGCTGAACTTGACGGCTGCGAACCATGTGCTCCATGCAGATCGCTGGTGGAATCCTGCCGTCGAGAACCAGGCGACCGACCGGGCCTACCGGATCGGCCAGGAGAAATTCGTCCACGTCCATAAGTTCGTGACGATCGGGACGATTGAAGAAAAGATCGATAAGATGCTGGAAGAGAAAGCGGCACTGTCCGCAGACCTGATCCAGTCGAGCCAGTGGCTGACGGAACTCTCCGACTCCGAACTCGATGATCTGCTGTCATTCGGCTGATCGGGATACGGGCTCCTCTCCTGTTAACAACGCGAACTGCTTCGGCAGTTTGCGTTTTTTCTGTCTACACCCGGCTCAGCCGTTTCATGTGCAGTACACGGATCGTTTTGCTCCGTTCGAGCCTTTCCAGCGCTTCTACGCGCTCGTTCAGGTTGGCGACCATTCTGATCAGCTGACCGATCTGCAGCTCCATTCGCACAACAGCCTGTTCCTGTCCATTCATCATTTTCATCCCCCCTTTTCGTCAAGCAGCACTTGCCGCAGGCCTGCGGGAAGCGGTCTCCCGCTGTGCTGCGGCATCGCTGCTGCTGTGTGATGGCTTGAAACAGCCACTCACTCCTCTGGAAATCTAGCGGTCCGCCTGTCCAGGACCCCCTGAGATGGGCTCGTCTGGCACGGCAGCCCGTCTTGCAGGCCCAGATGTTTCCCCAAACTTCCGGGCCGTCCATCTATCCCGTCACATCATCAGTACATCGTATTCTTCCGTATTCCGTTATCCTCTTTCCTGCCGCCGGATTGTTGCCCGGGCTGACTCCTCCCTTCGCTTCGCCGCCTTCTGTCCTATGTACCGTGTGTCAGGATCAGAAGATCGGCAGTGATTCGGTTTCCGGTGTGTCCGGCTTGTCCGCGGGCAGGTCGAAATGCGCTTCTGCTTCGGCGCGCTCTGCTGCAGTCCCGGATGTTTCCGCCACTCGTCCGGCGGATGCCGGTTTTTTCGTCACAAGGAAGCGCACGTCTTCCCCGATGATCTCCGTCACATAGGTACGGCTGCGGTCGTCTTTTTCATACGAGCGCGTCTGGATGCGTCCGCTGACGCCGATGAGCGAACCTTTGCCGCAATGCTTGACGGTGTTCTCGGCGGTCTTGCCCCAGATCGAACAGAGGATGAAGTCCGCTTCGATTTCACCGCGCTGGTTTTTGAAGCTCCTGTTCACGGCGAGCGTGAAACTCGCCTGCGTCCTCCGGTCTCCGATCACCCTGAGTTCCGGATCTCGGGTCAGCCGTCCGACGAGTGCTACGTGATTCACCTGTTTCCCCTCCTCTCAATGGATTGCCTTGACTATACGGGGTCCCGTCGGTTTGCACAAACTGCGGTTTCAGCGGTTTGCCGCCCGATTCCCGGCCAATCTTGAAGTTTGGGACTCCTGTCAGGTCAGCAGCACGCAGCGGAGGCAGCAGACACCGGGTTCCTCAATTGTCCGGAATTCGTGATAATTCGGCTTTGCCCTGTTTGCAAAGAAATTTCCAGGCTGTGGTATACTGATTGAAAAAGGGGGCTTCAGTGGGATGAAAACGTTCAAAATGATTTCGTTCGCCTTGGTGTCGGGGGATGAGACGGAGAATCTGCCGATGCTCGACGGCATTATCATCAATCAGGAAAACAGCCACCGCATGTGGATCCTGGAGCTGTTTCTGGATGCGTCCTTCAAAGAGCGGTTTGAACAGCTGCAGGCCGGTGAAGAACTGATCGAAGCGAAAGTGGTCATTTCGTATCCGGAGAACGAGCCGGCGGCATTCGTGCTCGCGATCTATGCCGTCCAGCAGATCGGCAGCAAGCTGTCCGTACTGCTGAAAGGCCGCCTGAAGCGGCAGCGTTCCGAGTATGCCGAGCAGCTGCTTGGCGAGCTGATCGACGGCGGGCTGGAAGGTCCTGAGCTCTTGGCGCAGTTCGAACATGATATGCGTTCGCGTCCCCGGCTCAAGAAGAAGTAAAGGGGTCAGTTAAAAAGGGCTGTCCGAATGTCAGACAACTGACGTTCGGACAGCCCTTTATTGTTGTACCGGCTTTCCATAAGTGCGGATGTCCGATCCTTATCGTGTGCCGTTCCGATCACCTTTTGGCGGTGTGCCGCCGTTGCTGCCAGTACCGGCTGAGTTACCGCCGTCTTCCGTGCTGTTTGCGCCGAAGTCATCGCCTTCCGCATTGCCGTTGCCTTCGATCGTGCTGCCGTCCCTGCCGGTGCCATCCGTGTACGACCCGTTGTCGTCCATGCCGTTCCGATCGAGCAGGCCGTCCCCGTTGTTTTCAGGACGTGCATCTTCCACCCCGTCCAGGTTCGGTCCGGCTGTGCCGTCCGGATTGTCAGCGTCCATTTCCGGTGTCCAGTCGTCCATCCGGCGGTCCGTGTCTTCCATCGGCGTTTCGTTCTTGTCCGGGATCGCGTCATTGTTGTTGCCGCCGCACGCAGTAAGCAGGAATCCTGCCGCTGCCAAAGGCAAAGCCTTTTTCCACATTAAAAGTTCCCTCCTTTCCAAGTAGCCATCTGTCATAGCTTGGCTCGAAAAGGGGGAACTATCCGTTCGTTTTAGGCGTTCGTGCGCTTCTTCAGTTCAGCTTCCACGAATGCCGCTTCGGCCTTGCATTCGTAGATGTATTCCGTGTTCAGGCTCTCCTGCATCTGTTCGATGGAGGCGATCTGTTCTTCGGACGGCGGCTCGCTCAGCACTTTCTGGATCACTTCGTTGATGCGTGTCGCGACGTCCTCGTGGAATTCCGTGGAGTATTTCACGTCGTCCGGGATTTTGGAATACCAGAGCGCCCGCTTCGTGATGTACTCACTCCACCGCTTCATGAAGTCGGTCATGTCGTAGCGTTCAGGATCCCATTCGATTTCTGTCATGTATTGTTCAAAGGTCTGTGTGATCGACCTCGTGATGCTGCTCTTCAGGTTAGGTGAAAGACTTTTGAACATTCTCGTTTCGTACCTCCCACAATATACATGTACCTCATGCGGCATCGATGCGCGGATGTCCGTGCATGCATTCGCCAATATGTGTACACACTAGGTAAAATTTTATCGGATTCAGGTTCCGGATGCAACCGCCAGCCGGTCAGTCCTCTTTGGCGCCGAGCGCGAACGTGATATCCGCCTCGCATGCAATCTCGCCGTCGACCATCGCGACAGCATGCCCTTTGCCGATCGAACCGCGCATCCGCGTGATTTCCACTTCAAGACTCAAGACATCTCCCGGGACGACCTGGCGTTTGAACCGGCAGTTGTCAATGCCTGCGAAGAACGCGAGGCGGCCTTTGTTCTCTTCCTTTTGCAGAATGGCGACCGCGCCGACCTGTGCCAGCGCTTCGACGATCAGGACGCCCGGCATAACCGGATAGCCCGGGAAATGACCGTTGAAATAGTTTTCGTTGATGCTTACGTTTTTCAGCCCTTTGGCGCGGACACCTGCTTCGACTTCGATGATGCGGTCGACGAGCAGGAATGGATAGCGGTGCGGGATGATGGCTTGGATCTGTTCAGCTGTCAGCATGGGACTCCCCCTTTACCAGTTGGTTCATTCTTTTCCGTTCATAATATCGAAAATGTGTGTCCACGTCTCTTTATGGAACACATCGCCGGCAGAGCCGTCGCCGAGGATGCTGTAGCCGATCGTAGCGCCGGCAACAACGGCTAGCACGAGGAGAGCGAGGACGATCAGGACACGGACATAGATCGGCAGGATGCGGATCTGCACCCAGCGTACCGGCTTCGTTCCTTCTGATTCGTCTCCGGCTTCCGCCTGCTGCCCGTTCCGCGAAGTTCGGTCTTCCTTGGCAGGAACAGCTTCCGTCCGGCGTCTGCTGCGTGTCGGACGCTCCTGTCCGGCTGCCGCTTCCGCAGCGGTGGCGGCGTGTGCTTTGCGCGCTTCCGACCGGCTGGCAGGTATCGTCTGTTCCGGCTTTTCCACCGGCGGTTCGGCCGGATTGCGTGTCAATCGTTTTTCATCAGTCATATCTATACTCCCCATTCGGCTCACCGGATGTTGTTGACCAGGCCGAGCATCTGGTCAGCGATGGAGACCGTACGTGAATTGAACTGATACGATCGCTGGACGTTGATGAGGTCTGTCATTTCTTTCTGGTAGTCCACATTGGACCCTTCGAGTGCACCTTGGCGGATGGCCGGCTGCTCTCCGGTAAGTTCCGTTAAGATGTCCGCTGCCGTGACGTTCAGTTCATCCAGGTTATCCGGCAGTTTGAAGTGTGTCGACGACAGCCGGGTCATCAGGTTTGGCCGCTCCAGACGTGTTACGGCGAGCTGTGCGGTCTGTTCTGTCCCGTCCGCCCGTTTTGCGATGAGTGTCCCGCCGTTTTGCAGCTCGAAGTCATCGACAGGACCCGTGAACGTGATCGGGTTGCCGTTGCGGTCGGCCACAGCGTTGCCTTCCCCATCGACGAGAGCGACCCGGTTCCCTTCAGGGGACAAGTAGAAGTTCCCCTGCCGTGTATAAACGGTTTCCGGTCCTTGAGGTCCCTGGACGATGACGTTGAAGTACTGTTTCGGTTCAGTCAGCGCGAAATCGAGGTTACGGTCCGTCGGCTGCAGAACGCCTGTTTTCCAGTTCATCTGCGTCTGGGCAAGCACGGCGCCGACTCCGTAGCGGATGCCTGCAGGTGTTTCCCGCGGGGCCGTATCGGCTTTGTCGTTGTTGAACTGCTGGTACAGCATCTCCTGGAAGCTCGCCTGGTTCGATTTGTAGCCATGCGTCGTCAGGTTGGATAAATTATTACCGATGATATCGATATTGTTCTGCAGCTGATTCATGGTGTTGACAGCTGTCGTCATCGTACGGATCATCTGGAAAGACTCCTTTCGCTAGTGCGGAATGCGCGGTCAGCCATTGACTCGTCCCACTTCTGAGACGGATTTCTCCATGCTGCGGTCGTATGCCTGCAGCACTTTCTGGTTCGCTTCGAACGCACGGTAGGCAGTCATCATGTCCGTCATCGTGCGGGTGGCGTCGACGTTGGACTGTTCGACGTAGCCCTGCTGGAACGAGTAGGTGACGCCGTCAGCGTCCCCTGCATCCGGCAGGTCCTCTGCTGCGTAGAACAGGCCGTTATCCCGTTTCTCGAGCGTCTCAGGCTGAGCCGCGAAGCCGATACCGAGCCGGATGCCCTCTTGGCCGCCGTAGGAAATGACGCCGTCAGCCGAAACCTGGAAGCTGTCATCCGGCAGCTGGATGCGCTGGCCGTTATCGTCGAGCACGTAGTTGCCCGAAGCGTTCGTCAGATACCCTTCCGCATTCAGCGCGAAGTTGCCGTTTTTCGTATACGCCCGTTCGCCGCCCGGTCCTTCCAGCGTATAGAAGACGGCACCCGGGCGTCCTGTTTCTTCATCGACCGGCAGGGAGCCGTCGATCAGGGCGATGTCTGTCGTCAGCTCGGTCTCGCGGAGCTGGCCCTGTGTGAAAAGCGGGGCCGTCTCCTGCATGTACGTGCCTGTGGACAGCTGTCCGACCGGGCGCAGGCCGTTCATCTGGAACCGGTTCTGCACTGGGATTTTCGTTGTCTCGAGGCTCGACAGGAACATGTCCGGAAACGAGCGGATGGACGACTGTTCGGCTTTGAACCCCGGCGTGTTGGCGTTCGCCATATTGTTGGAAAGCATTTCCGTTCTGCGCTGCTGCGCGATCATGCCGGAACCGGCTGTATAAAATCCACGGAACATTAGCTCCGCCTCCTTTTTGCTGTTGCGCGAATGATCCAGTGGCTGTTACCGTTGCGACTTGGTGCGTTTCTTGTCCAGGCTTTCCAACATGATGCCTGTCCCTTTCGCTACACAGGCGAGTGGATCGTCTGCGACGAATACCGGGACTTTCAGTTCCTCGGCGAGCAGCTGGTCAAGCCCCCGCAGAAGTGCCCCGCCGCCTGTCAGGATGATGCCGCGATCGATGATGTCCGCGGACAGTTCCGGCGGTGTCTTCTCGAGCACGTTCTTCGCCGTATGAAGGATCCAGGCGATGGACTCTTCCATCGCCTCTGTGACTTCTTCTGAAGTGATGGTGACGGTGCGCGGCAGGCCGGTGACGACGTCACGTCCGCGGATGTCCATCGTTTCCGAATGGCCGTCCGGGAACAGTGACGTGACGGTCTTTTTGACTTCTTCCGCTGTCGGCTCACCGATCAGCAATTTATGGTTTTTCTTGATGGATTGGATTATGTCCTGGTCGAGCGTGTTGCCTGCGATCTTGATGGACTCGGATGTCACGATGTCCCCCATTGAGAGGACTGCGACGTCCGTCGTGCCGCCGCCGATGTCGATGACCATGTTGCCGCTCGGCTGGTAGATGTCCATGCCGGCGCCGATCGCCGCGACTTTCGGTTCCGCTTCGAGGAATACTTGGCGGCCGCCCGATTTCTGGACGGCTTCTTTGATCGCCTTCTGTTCGACGCTTGTGACGTCGGTCGGACAGCAGATGAGAATGCGGGGTTTCGAGAACCAGCCTTTGACATTCAGCCGGTCGATGAACCCTTTCAGCATGGCTTCGGTGCTGTCGAAGTCGGCGATGACGCCGTCTTTCAAGGGGCGCATGACCTGGATATTGCCAGGGGTTCTGCCGATCATCCGGTGTGCCTCTTCTCCGACCGCAACCAGGCTGCGGGTTGTCGGGTTGACGGCGACGACGGATGGCTCGTTAAGCTGGATCCCCTTACCTTTTACATGTATTAGCACATTCGCTGTTCCCAGGTCAATGCCGATATCTTTCGCAAACATCTCATCCCTGCCCCTTCCGTTCGTTCGGCCGGTAAATTGGAAATTTACACGCTCTCCTAACTTAACATTTTATCATAGTGCGTGCCAAATGAACATAATAACTCCTGAAATTACCTGTTTTCCTGGACTTCAGGGTAGCTTTCGGCCCGGCAACAGGGAAAAAACGGATAAGCTGATCCGCTAGTCCGTTTTTTCCGCAAGTTCATTCAGTTTTTGCTGTTCGAGTTTCCATTTCTGCCGGGTGGCTTCGCCTCCCCGCAAATGGCGGATCGATTTGTGATAGGCCAGGATTTTGGCGACGTCTTCCGATAATGCCGCATCGATGTTGGGCAGCCGTTCCGTCAGGTCCTTGTGAATGGTACTTTTCGAGTAACCTGTCGCTTTGGCGAGCGCCCTTACGGTGAGCCCGGTTTCGATGAGCAAGTTGCCGAGGCGGACACTGCGCCTCCGGATTTGTTCGTGCACACCCTCTTCCTTTCTCGTCGTCCATTTGTTCTTTCACTGTATGCGGATGAGGGGGCGGCTATTCCTTTGGGGTGGTGTGTGGCGGTGGTGGGGCTTGAGCAGTTCTCGCGCCGCTTGAGCGGTTCGGGGGGAATTCGTGTGCCGTGGGGGCAGCCGGGCCAGCGCGACACGAACAGAAAATGCGGAGCGCAGCGGAGCTGACCATTCAGTCTTGGTTTTGAAGTTCGGGCAGTGCTGAATTGTCGCGGCCATCGGGGATCGATGGGAATGGAGCGGATGACCGCGGGAAATGATCGATTAGCGGCCTTATTTGATCGCTTAGCCGGGAGAATGGAGCGGTTACCGAGACGAAACGAGCGGTTAGGCGGTGGAAATGAGCGGTTAGCGTCGGGAATGGAGCGCTTAGCCGCCGGAATCGAGCGCTTCGGGGGAAATCCGGGTGCCGTGGGGGCAGCCGGGCCAGCGCGACACGAAATAGAAAATGCGGAGCGCAGCGGAGTTGACCATTCAGTCTTGGTTTTGAAGTTCGGGCAGTGCTGAATTGTCGCGGCCAACAGGGATCGGTGGGAATGGGGCAGATGACCGCGGGAAATGAGCGGTTAGCGGCCTTACTTGATCGCTTAGCCGGGAGAATGGAGCGGTTACCGAGACGAAACGAGCGGTTAGGCGGTGGAAATGAGCGGTTAGCGTCGGGAATGGAGCGCTTAGCCGCCGGAATCGAGCGCTTCGGGGGAAATCCGGGTGCCGTGGGGGCAGCCGGGCCAGCGCGACACGAAATAGAAAATGCGGAGCGCAGCGGAGCTGACCATTCAGTCTTGGTTTTGAAGTTCGGGCAGTGCTGAATTGTCGCGACCATCGGGGATCGATGGGAATGGAGCGGATGACCGCGGGAAATGATCGGTTAGCGGCCTTATTTGATCGGTTAGCCGCGGGAATCGAGCGGTTCGCGTCGGGAATTGATCGCTTAGCCGCCGAAATTGAGCGGTTAGCGGCCTTAAACGAGCGCTTAGCCGCCTAAATCGAGCGCTTAGCGGCTATAATTGAGCGGTTCCCGAGAAACTGCACATTTCCTCGACCCAAAAAGCCTGCCGGGGAGGCAGGCTTGGTAGATGATTGCGTTAGAATGCCAGGAACGAGCGCGGGTTGACGGCGACGTTGTCTTTCTGGACTTCGAAGTGCAGGTGGACGCCGGCCTGCGGGTTCCATTCGTTCTCGGCGGTCGTTGCGAGCACTTCACCCTGCTGGATCTCGTCGCCTTCTTTGACGAGGATGCCAGTGACGGAGCGGTAGTAGGTTTTCAGTCCGTCTTTGTGGGACAGGATGATTTCGTCACCTTTGAACGGGTCGGCAATGATCTTCTCGACTTTGCCGCTCATCGCTGCGACCACTTCGAACGGTTTGCCGTCGACGGACAGCGTGAGTCCCTGGTTCGTAACGTAGGTCTGTTTGAAGACGAGCAGTGCGTTTTCACGGCTTGACTCTTCTGCCTTGGCGTCATAGAAGTCTTGCAGGATTGCGACTTGGTCGAGCAGGTCTTCCTTGAATGGGTATTTCAGGTTTTCGGCAGCTGCGTTCGTCTCGACTGTGACATTGTCATTGCCTTTTTCTGTTTTCTCGACGGCGGCTTGCTGGGGGGCTTCGGATTTGTTCAGCGCGTTATATCCCCAAACCATTCCAACGAACAACAGGGCGAAACTTGCATAGACGGCGGGCCAGAACCAGTTGCTTTTTGTGCTCTTGTTTTTCTGAGAAGGGGCTTTCGGTTTTTTTTCTTCTCCCATTTATGATCACCTCACTCGCTATTCTCCGCAAGTTATGGTGTTTTTAAACATTGTGAATCTGACTTCCCGAACTTTTTTATTTCCGCGCCAGTGTAGTAGTGGCTCACTATTTTTTCGGCGGTCCAGCCTTTCTTGGCGTATGCTTCGGCGCCGTTCTGGCTCATGCCGACGCCGTGCCCGTATCCTTTCGTCGTGATGTGGACGATCTTGTTCGCGACGTCGAAGCCGATATTGAAGTCGGTCGAGGCCAGTCCGAGTTTCTCCCGGATATCGCGCCCGCTGAATTCCGTGCTGCCCGACAGAACTTGCTGGACGCGGCCGGTTTCGTTGCGGACGAGCTGAAGGGCACGGAAGTCGGCTTCTTTCCAAGAGACGCCGAGTTTCTGATTCCAGTCACTGAGCGGCATGTCGACGGAGCGCTCGACCTGTTCGGAGACGGTCTGCTCGTCCGGACTTTCGACGCTCTGCAAGTACGGCACGGGATTACCGGTGAAGTTCTCGGCGGTTTCCGTCTGGCCGTTCGACGTGGAGAAGAACATGGCGGTGATCATGCCGCCGTCATGGACGAGGATATCGCCCGCCGTAGCATCGACCGCTGCGCGGATCTTCTTTTCGTTCTCATTGAACGCCTTCCCCCAACGCTCCTTCCGTTCTTTTTTGTTGGCGTAGACTTGGGCGCTGACATCGCGTCCGATCGGTTTCGTCCCTTCTGCCGTCTCTTTCAGTGCATACGTCCGGGCGGCAATTGCCTGGGCTTTGAGCGCTTCAGGCGAGTAGGATACGGGCATCTCCGAGGCCACCACACCGACGATGTACTCTTCGAGCGGCAGCGGCTTGTCCTCTCCTTCCACAGTGATTTCGGTTTCACAGGCGGCAGCGGCCGGATCGTTGCGGCTGCCCGGGGCGTCCGGCGGCTTGAATGCTTTGTTCAGCACGATTGGTATGAAAAACAGGAGGATGATGAATACTGCTAATAGTCGTTTGTCCATGCCGCATTGTATGCGCAGCGCGGGTCTAGTATTCCGGTGCCCGGAAGCGGTTCATCGCAAAAATGAAAACTGCCCCTTCGGAGTAGAAGGAGCAGTCGGTCATTGCTATTATGAATGCACGATTTCGGAATCAGCTGTTTCGGATTCGGACGAGACACGCGTGATGTCTGCGCCGAGTGCTTTCAGTTTTTCATGGAAGTTGACGTATCCGCGGTCCAAGTGGACGAGTTCCGTGACGCGTGTGACGCCTTCGGCAACAAGTCCTGCTAAGATGAGCGCTGCAGCGGCACGGAGGTCGGTTGCTGCGACTTCGGCACCTTGCAGTTTCGACGGTCCGTTCATGATGACGGAGCGCCCTTCGATCTTGATGTCCGCGTTCATGCGGCGGAATTCCTCGACGTGCATGAAACGGTTTTCGAAGACTGTTTCCGTAAGGACGCCGGTCCCTTCAGCTTTCAGCATGAGTGCCATCATCTGGGACTGCATGTCGGTCGGGAAACCAGGGTGCGGCATCGTCTTCAGATCGACCGATTTCAACGGATGCTCAGCGGTGATGCGCATACCTTCGTCGAGTTCCGTGATGATGACGCCCATTTCCTGAAGTTTCGAGATCAGTGCGGCATTGTGTTCTGGCAGCGCGTTCTCGATCGTCACGTCGCCGCCCGTGATCGCAGCCGCGACCATGAACGTACCTGTTTCGATGCGGTCCGGAATGATGTGGTGAACAGCGCCCTTCAATGTACGGACGCCTTCGATCCGGATTACATCCGTACCGGCACCGATCACACGGCCGCCCATTTCGTTGATGAAGTTCGCGAGGTCCACGATCTCCGGTTCTTTCGCAGCGTTCTCGATTGTTGTCGTCCCTTTAGCAAGGGCTGCTGCTGTCATGATGTTCTCTGTCGCGCCGACACTCGGGAAGTCCAAGTAGATCTTGGCACCTTTCAGTCCGCCGTTCGCGCGTGCTTCCACAAATCCGTGGCCGAATGAGATTTCTGCACCCATCGCTTCGAAGCCTTTCAAGTGCTGGTCAATTGGACGGGATCCGATCGCACAGCCGCCTGGCATCGCCACGCGGGCGAAGCCATTGCGCGCAAGCAAAGGTCCCATTACTAAAATGGATGCACGCATTTTGCGGACGTATTCGAATTGTGCTTCACTTGTCAATGTCTCCGTCGAGTCAATGATCAGCTCGCCTTCTTCTGGCTTATAATCCGTCTTTGCGTATAAGCTTTTGAGCACTTCGTTGATCGTCCGGACATCCGACAAGTTCGGCACTTCCCGAATGACATTAACACCTTCCGTCGCCAGCAGCGCGGCTGCGAGAATAGGAAGTACCGCGTTCTTGGCCCCTTCCACCCTCACAGTACCGTGCAGCTGCCGCCCACCATTAATAATAATTTTATCCAAAACAAGCCCCTCCGACTCAAAGTTATATTACGTTCTATTTGTTCAACGTGTCCCTATTCATAAGTCAATTAGAAATCTAGTAGAAAAATCAACCAAACTCAGTCCATTGTACAACGACAAGCAACGGTTCACAAGCGTCATTATGACTGTTTCCGACAAAAGATCGCCTCAGTCTAAGTTATGTATGCCTAAGAAGATCTGTGTAGGTGAATGGCTTACTGTTTCTGCCACCTATATTACAGACGGGTTACAATTTAGTCCGTTCCCGAGTGGATGACGATGTAAACCTTTCACATCGAATTCTAATGGGATTTCGTCGGATGGCCCCGGAGGCACCGCTGCCTGCGCGGCCATCCGACGAATCAGCCGAAGAGGAACGGCAGCCTTCCTGACCAATAGGATATGTCCAAAAAGAAGTTCGATACGGCTGAACCGATGGCAATGCTCAGTAAAATATACAGGAGCTGGGTTTGGAACACACGGTTCTTCCGGATGATCGCCTGCGGCATGATGGCCTGCAGCGCGAAGAACGAGATGCCGATGAAGAAGATGTGCGATCCGATGGCGAGGAGCGGATTGACACCGTATAGATCCATCTGGTTCAACTCCCTGTGCTTCCCGGTTTTACGGGAGTGCTTTTTTATACGCTAAAAAACCGGACAGAAGGATCCCCCTCTGCCCGATTTGTACATATCCGCCTTACATGCCGGAAACTTTGATGCGGTTGATGGCCCTGCGCAGGCTCAGTTCGGCCATTTGTGCCTCCAGCTTGTTCGTCTTCTGCTGGAGGGCGACCTCTGCCTTCTTGCGCGCAAGTTCTGCACGGGCTACGTCGATGCGGGAAGCGAGTTCCGCACTTTGGGCAAGGACGGTCACGACGTCGGGACGGACTTCAAGGAAGCCGCCGTTGACAGCTACGTGTTCCGTGTCAGTGCCGTTTTTAAGACGCAGTGCGCCGATGTCGAGCGGTGCCACCATCGCGATGTGACCCGGCAGGACGCCGAGTTCACCCGTTTCGGTGACCGCAATCACCATGTCTGCTTCAGTTTCCATGACAGGGCCGTCGGGAGTGACGATATTCACTTTTATCTTCATTACTTTCCCTCCTGGTCCCTTGTATTAGACTGTTGCGCCCATTTCTTTCGCTTTTGCCACGACTTCCTCGATGCGTCCGACGAGACGGAATGCATCTTCCGGAAGGTGGTCGTATTTGCCTTCAAGGATGGCCTTGAAGCCTGCAACGGTTTCAGCAACCGGTACATACGAACCTTTTTGACCGGTGAACTGCTCGGCCACGTGGAAGTTCTGCGACAGGAAGAATTGGATGCGGCGCGCACGGTCCACGACCTGCTTGTCGTCTTCACTCAATTCGTCCATACCGAGGATCGCGATGATGTCCTGGAGTTCACGGTAGCGCTGGAGCGTTTCCTGCACTTGTGTTGCCACTTCGTAGTGCTCTTGGCCGACGATGTCGGAGCTCAATGCACGGGAAGTCGATGCGAGCGGGTCAACCGCAGGGTAGATTCCCATCTCGGACAATTTACGTTCGAGGTTTGTCGTTGCATCCAAGTGAGCAAACGTTGTTGCCGGTGCCGGATCCGTATAGTCATCGGCTGGTACGTAGATCGCCTGGATCGATGTGACTGAACCTTTATTTGTAGAAGTGATCCGTTCTTGAAGCATACCCATCTCTGTAGCGAGTGTCGGCTGGTAACCAACCGCAGACGGCATACGGCCGAGAAGGGCGGAAACTTCAGAACCGGCCTGTGTGAAGCGGTAGATGTTATCGATGAAGAGCAGAACGTCAGCGCCCTGTTCGTCACGGAAGTGTTCAGCCATTGTCAAACCTGTCAGGGCAACACGCATACGCGCACCCGGCGGCTCGTTCATCTGACCGAAGACCATCGCCGTTTTCTTGATAACACCGGAGTCTGTCATTTCGTAGTACAAGTCGTTTCCTTCACGTGTACGCTCTCCAACGCCGGCGAATACGGAAATACCGCCGTGCTCTTGAGCGATGTTGTTAATGAGTTCCTGGATAAGTACGGTTTTACCTACACCCGCACCGCCGAAGAGACCGATCTTTCCGCCCTTGATGTAAGGGGCGAGGAGGTCGACGACTTTAATACCGGTTTCCAGGATTTCAACTTTTGTTGAAAGGTTTTCGAATGTCGGTGCCTGACGGTGGATCGGATCGCGCGGTGTGTCCGCTGGAACGGGCTCCCGCAAGTCGATTTCTTCACCCAGCACGTTAAATACCCGTCCGAGAGTCATATCTCCGACCGGTACTGAGATCGGCGCACCCATATCGGTAACTTCTTCGCCGCGTCTCAGACCATCTGTCGAGGACATCGCAATCGTACGTACAGAATCGTCTCCAAGGTGCAAAGCCACTTCCAATGTCAGTGTTTCGCTTTCTGCACCGGGGCGATTGATCTGGACTTTCAATGAGTTATAGATCGCAGGAAGCTGTCCATCCGGAAAACGGACGTCAACGACCGGACCCATAACTTGAAGAATTTGTCCTTTGCTCATGCTATTCCCTCCTGTCGTACTTGTACGTTCTTAACTTGCGCTGTTATTCGAGCGCGGCTACGCCTGCTACGATCTCCGTGATTTCCTGAGTGATCGCTGCCTGGCGGGCACGGTTGAATACAAGCGTCAAATCGTCTATCAAGTCTGTTGCATTATCTGTAGCAGTTTTCATCGCTGTCATACTGGAAGCATGTTCGCTCGCTTTTCCGTCGAGTACCGCTCCGTAGATGAGGCTCTCCGCATATTGCGGCAATAGCGATTCGAGGATGACTTCCGCAGAAGGCTCGAATTCGTATGAAGAGCTCACGCCGGACGATGCCAGGTCGGTAAGCGGAAGCAATTTCCGTTCCGTCGGTTCGTTGGAGATGGCGGAGACGAAATGATTGTAGTATAAGTACAATTCATCGTAATTGCCTTCCGTGAACATGCCAACAGCTTTATTCGCGATGTCTTTCACTTCTTCGAACGAAGGATGGTCGGAGACGCCGATCAGGCTTTCTTCCACCGTGAATCCGAGGCGCTTGAAGAAATCAGTCCCTTTGCTTCCGATGACGAAAAGAGTAATTTCCTCTTTCGACGCATGACGCTGTTCGATCGCACGCTTCGCTTTCCGCAGGACGTGGGAGTTGTAGCCCCCTACTAGTCCGCGGTCTGACGTTACGATTAGGTACCCTGTCTTTTTGATAGGACGGGAGACGAGCATCGGATGACTGGATCCTTGAGTCGCCGATGCGATGGAACCGACCACTTCTTCGATCTTATCCATATAAGGAACGAATTGTTTGGCATTCGCTTCCGCACGGCTGAGCTTCGAAGCGGAGACCATCTGCATCGCTTTCGTAATCTGACGGGTATTCTTCGTCGATTTGATCCGCTGTTCTACCTCGCGTAATGAGGCCATTGGCTATTCACCACCTTTTTTTAGTCCGTTATCCGTCAAGCACCGGTTCTTACGCTTCAGAAACCGCGAAGTTCTTTTTGAACTCGTTCAGGGCTGCTGCAAATGCATCATCTGCAGGGAGACCTTTCGTTGTACGGATGGTTCCCAAAATGTCAGTGTGGTTGTTTTCGAGCCAGATGTTGATCTCGCTTTCGAAACGCTGGATATCCTTAACTGGAATATCATCGAGGAATCCGCGTGTCAGTGCGTACAAGATTACGACTTGGTACTCAACCTTAAGCGGTTTGTGCAAGTCTTGTTTCAGCACTTCGACTGTCCGGTATCCGCGCTGCAATTTGCCAGCTGTGATCGGGTCTAAGTCAGAACCGAATGCAGCGAAGGCTTCCAGCTCACGGAATGCAGCCAAGTCAAGACGCAGTGTACCTGCAACCTTTTTCATGGCTTTGATCTGAGCGGATCCGCCTACACGGGATACGGAAAGTCCGGCGTTGATCGCCGGGCGCACGCCCGAGAAGAACAGGTCGGATTGCAGGAAGATCTGACCATCCGTAATGGAAATGACGTTCGTCGGGATGTAAGCAGAGATGTCGCCTGCCTGCGTTTCAACGAATGGCAGTGCCGTGATGGAACCGCCGCCGAGAGAGTCGTTCAGTTTCGCTGCACGCTCAAGGAGACGCGAGTGCAGGTAGAAGACGTCACCAGGGTATGCTTCACGGCCTGGAGGACGGCGAAGCAGCAAGGAAAGTTCACGGTACGCCGCAGCTTGTTTCGAGAGATCATCGTACACGATCAGGACGTGCTTGCCCTGGAACATGAACTCTTCACCCATCGTGATTCCTGCGTACGGAGCCAAGTACAGCAATGGAGCTGGCTGTGAAGCCGATGCTGTCACGACGATCGTGTAGTCAAGTGCGCCGTGTTCGCGGAGCGTTTCAACAACCGAGCGGACGGTCGATTCTTTCTGTCCGATGGCTACATAGATACAGATCATGTCCTGATCTGCCTGGTTGATAATTGTATCGATTGCGACAGTGGTCTTCCCTGTCTGACGGTCACCGATGATCAATTCACGCTGTCCGCGGCCGATCGGCACAAGTGCATCGATCGCTTTGATACCGGTTTGAAGCGGTTCGTCTACCGATTTACGCGCCATGACGCCTTGCGCCGGGCTTTCGATCGGACGAGTTTTCGTTGTGTGGATCGGGCCGAGCCCGTCCACTGGCTGACCGAGTGAATTGACGACACGTCCAACCAATTCCTCTCCAACCGGTACTTCCATGATACGGCCTGTACGACGTACTTCATCGCCTTCTTTAATGTCCGTGTATGGTCCGAGGATAACGATACCTACGTTGTTCGCTTCCAAGTTCTGTGCCATACCCAGCACACCAGTGGAGAACTCAAGGAGTTCGCCGGCCATGACATTGTCGAGACCATGAGCACGGGCGATACCGTCACCGACTGTGAGGACGGTACCTACTTCGCTAACTTCCATCTCAGACTGATAGCCCTCGATCTGCTGCTTGATCAGTGTGCTGATTTCTTCAGCTTTGATGCCCATGTATGTCACCCCTCATCTTTCAAAATTTTACCCGATCAACGTACGGCGCAGTGAAGCCAGTTTGTTGCTGAGACTGCTGTCGAAGATTCGGTTGCCGATCTGAAGGCGGATGCCGCCGATCAGGGTCGGGTCAATGATCGTTGTAATGTGAAGCGTCCGTTTGCCGACTCTGTGGGCAAACGCGCTGGAAATTCGTGTTCGTTCCTGTTCTGTCAGTTCACGGGTTGCGTACACCGTCGCTTCGGCGATGCCGGCTGCGTCGTTCGCGAGCTCGTGGAACTCTTCCAGGACACTTGGCAGTTCTTCCATACGGTCAGCATCGAGCATGACGTACAGTGCATTCAGCAGAAGCTGGTTGGCACCGGGAAGAGTGGCTGCGATCAGTGTGTGTTTTTTCTGCAGGGACAGCTGCGGCAGGCTCATGAGTTCCAGGAAGCCGCGGTCGTGTTGAATCGCTTTCTGCAATTCAAGGACGTCTGCATGGACTTCCGGCAGAGCACCGTTATCCTGTGCCGCTTTGAAAAGGCCGGCTGCGTAACGTTCTGATACGATCGAACGGCTCATCGGCCTTCCCCTGCCTTCACAATCGTCTGTTCGATCAAGTCGCGGTTATCCTCCTCGGAAACTTCTTTGCCGAGTACTTTAGACGCTGCCATGATGGAAAGCGAGACGAATTCTTCGCGAACAGCTGCAATCGCTTTTTCTTTTTCGCTGACGATTTCAAGCGCCGCGTTTTCTTTCATGCGGCTCACTTCAACACGCGCTGCCTGAACGAGGTCTTCGCGAGTTGCTTCGCCTTGTTTCTTCGCGTTTTCGATGATCGATTGTGCATCTGTGTGGGCTTCTTTCAAAAGAGCACGCTGCTCTTCAAGAACTTTCTGTGATTCGGCACGGCTTTTCTCAGCCGCTTCGATTTCGTTAGCAATCATTTCAGCACGCTGATTCATGACGCCCATCAGCGGACCCCATGCGAACTTCTTCAGGAGAAGCATCAGGATCGTGAAGAACACGACCGTTGCAATGATGTCCCCGAGATTCAGCCGCTGGTTCAAGCTTGCCAAAAATCCTGAGTCAGCGTTTGCCGACAAAAGGACGAAGGTATCCAAAAACACGATTGTTTCACTCCCTTCAAAAACTTACGTTTGCGGTTCAAACGATTTAGTGGTGGCCCGGCCGGCTGCAAGCGCCTGCCGCTTACATAAACGAATGGCGAAGGATCGTACTGTTCCCGTTCTCCGCCATTGTTTACTTGCTCTATAAAGTGGTTAGATAACAGAGGGAGTCAAACAGGCTGGCAGGACCGATACTGATCAGTCCTGGCCCTATCCATTTCTGCCAATCTGCCGATAAGTTCCGTGACGATTACTTGTTCATGACGATGAAAGCGATAACAGTTGCGATGATCGGCAATGCCTCAACCAATGCAACCCCGATGAACATTGTTGTCTGAAGAACGCCGCGTGCTTCTGGCTGGCGAGCGATCCCTTCAACTGTTTTCGAAACGATAAGACCGTTACCGATACCAGCGCCGAGTGCGCCAAGACCAACTGCGATAGCTGCTGCTAATAGACCAAGTGAACCTGTCATAGTGTTATTTCCTCCTAGTATTGTTTGGTTTGGTAATGAAGTATTCACCCGCGGACGGGCTTTATGTTTAGTGATCTACAGAGACTTTGTGGGCCATGTAAACCATCGTCAACATAACAAAGATGAATGCCTGGATCGCCCCGATGAAGATCGAGAACCCTTGCCAAGCGAGTGCAGGAATGATGGCTCCGACGAACCCCCCGATGCTGCCTGCTGCAAGTGTTGCGAGCAAACCGATCAGGATCTCCCCTGCGAAGATGTTACCGTAAAGACGCAGACCGAGTGTCAGCGTATTTGCAAATTCCTCAATGACTTTCAGCGGCGCCAGGAACGGCATCGGCTGGAAGTAAGTCTTGAAGTACCCTTTGGCTCCGAGCATCTTCACCCCGTAGAAATGCGTCAGGATGACGACGGTCGCCGCGAGCGTCATGGTGATGACCGGATCGGCTGTCGGTGATTTCCACCAAAGTTCGCCGTCCCAACTTACAGAGAATGGCAGACCGAGCATGTTAGCGACGAACACGAACATGATCAGCGTGATGCCGAGTACGTGGAAACGGCCGCCTGTTTGCCAGTCCATGTTGTTCTTGATGATCCCTTTGACGAAGTCCATGACCCATTCCATGAAGTTCTGCATACCCGTCGGTTTCATCTGCAGCTTGCGTGTTGACAGAACTGCGATGATGAAGACGATGAGACAGGTGACGAACAGCATCATGATATTGGCCGGGTTGAAGCTGATACCGAAGAGGACCCATTCCGGATTTGTGTGTTCCACGTTTCGTTCACCTCCCTTTTGCGATCAGGTTAAGATTGATGCTTCACATGGTAGAAGATCCTATCGATGAGCAATAGGGCGTATGGAATCATCAAACCGATCACAGTACTGATCAGATTGAAGTATTCTGGCATCGACATCGCGATGGCAGCCGCAGCCACTCCGGAAGCGAAACGCAGTCCCGAACCAAGCGAAGCCTTTTTGCCCTGATCCAATTTCCTGTCGAATTGTTCCATTCTACGGATAAGTATCCAGAAATTATACAATCCGAAGACTAAACCGAGTGAAAGCCCGGCAAAAATCTCTTTTGCCCCCGTAACGGCCCAGCCGATTATGAGCAATGCGAGCAAAAAAAATAGAGCCCTCTTTTGCCTGTGGAAAATTTCCTGCATTGTCTGCATGGTAGGTGAGTCTCCTATTACGTTAAGTTTAGTTAGAAACAGATCTTGTCCTTATAGAAAGCGGAGCTCCCGGAAGGACGGGCGGATTCGCAGTCCGGCACGTTCGGCGTTCCCCGAGTTGTACGGCTGTCTGACCTCCTGATCAGCGGATGCGGGAGATCCGCGGCTGAATGCAGTAAGAGACTTGCCGCCTGCTTGGCGTTCACCAGGACACGTTGTCCAACGTACCGCACAAATGCCCAAATTCCTTGCGTGCGATAGGCTGCGAGCGGATGATAGAACTTAGCCGAAAATCAAGCGGAAAATGCTGATTTATCTATGTATAAACCCTATCATTATTACCCTCTGTTAGCATACAATAGGGGTATTTTGATGTCAATTGATTCCCGTGAAATTCTTCACATAGTCAGCAGAGTGTCAAATTATCGTCACACTTTCTTGTTTAAATTCACGAAAGTTGAGAAATAGGGATTTCCCTTAGGGGGTAGGGGGAGAAACAGGGTTGATCTGCGCTGCGAGCGGACGCTTTCCGCTTCGATCAACGGTCGCCATATGAGATGGGAACGTCATTGCGACAGCGGAGTGGTGACAGGGACATAACTAAAGTTCGGTGACAGGGACATAACTTATGAAATTTGAAAAGCAGAGGCTCTCGGGCCTCTGCTTTTCATTGGACTTTATTCAAATAGTTGAGCAATGCTTCTACGATGCGTTCGGAGGCATGGCCGTCGCCGTATGGGTTGGACGCTTTTGCCATCGCTTCGTATGCGGTCTGGTCGGACAGCAATTCGTCGGCCAGGTTGAAGATCGTGTCTTCGTCGGTGCCGGCGAGTTTGAGTGTGCCGGCGTCGATGCCTTCCGGGCGCTCGGTCGTGTCCCGGAGGACAATGACCGGTTTCGCAAGGGACGGCGCTTCTTCCTGGATGCCGCCTGAGTCGGTCAGGATGATGTGCGACCGGGCCGCGAAGTTGTGGAAGTCGACCACTTCGAGCGGTTCGATTAGATGGATGCGGTCGTTATTGCCGAGCAGTTCGTCCGCCACTTCGCGGACGGCCGGGTTCATGTGCACAGGATAGATGACCTGGATGTCTCCGTGCTTGTCGAGCAGCCGGTTGATGGCCCGGAACATGTTGCGCATCGGATCGCCGAGGTTCTCGCGTCGGTGTGCTGTGAGGAGGACGAGACGGTCATCGCCGAGCTTTTCGAAGATCGGGTGTGTGTACGTGTCGTCCACTGTCGTTTGCAGCGCGTCGATAGCCGTATTGCCGGTGATGAAGATCCGGTCTTGCGATTTGCCTTCATCGAGCAGGTTCTGCGCGGACTTCTCGGTCGGCGAAAAATGAAGGTCTGCCAGGACGCCAGTGAGCTGGCGGTTCATCTCCTCCGGATACGGCGAGTACTTGTCCCATGTGCGCAGGCCCGCTTCGACGTGTCCGATGGCGATCTGATTGTAGAACGCCGCCAGACTGCCGACGAATGTCGTGGATGTATCGCCGTGGACGAGCACGATATCAGGTTGTGCTTCTTTCATGATCCGGTCGAGCCCTTCGAGGCCGCGGGTGGCGACATCGATGAGCGTCTGCCGGCTTTTCATGATATTGAGGTCGAAGTCGGGAGTGATGCCGAATGTGCTCAGCACTTGGTCGAGCATTTCACGGTGCTGCGCGGTGACGGTCACAATCGATTCGATGTCTTCCTCGTGTTTTTGCAATTCGAGAACGAGCGGCGCCATTTTGATGGCTTCCGGACGCGTTCCGAAGATCGTCATTACTTTCCATTTGCGTTTCACAGTAGTCACGCCTTCCCCATTATTTCGTGTCGGATTATTTCGTGCCGAACAGGCGGTCGCCGGCGTCGCCGAGTCCCGGTACGATGTAGCCGTGATCGTTCAGTTTTTCATCAAGCGCTGCGATGTAGACATCGACGTCCGGGTGAGCTTCCGTCAGCACGTCTACCCCCTCGGGTGCCGCGACGAGACACATGAACTTAATGTGCTTGGCGCCGCGTTTCTTGAGCGAGTTAATGGCTTCGACAGCAGTTCCGCCTGTCGCAAGCATCGGATCCACGACGATCAATTCACGTTCGGAGACGTCCGACGGCAGTTTCACGAAGTATTCGTGCGGCTCCAGCGTTTCCGGATCCCGGAACAGGCCGACGTGGCCGACGCGGGCTGCCGGAATGAGTTTAAGCATGCCGTCAACCATGCCGATGCCGGCGCGGAGGATCGGCACGATGCCGAGTTTCTTCCCTGCCAGCACTTGCGATTTCGCGCTGCTGACAGGCGTCTGGACATCCACTTCCTGAAGCGGGAGGTCGCGTGTGATTTCGTAGGCCATCAATGTGGCGACTTCATCCACCAATTCGCGGAATTCCTTCGTGCCGGTGTTAACATCCCGGATGAATGTCAGTTTGTGCTGGATGAGCGGGTGATCGAATACGTGTACTTTTGCCATTGAGATCGCTCCTTTTACGTTGTCTCAAATAGTATAACAGAACGGGGGCACGTTAGGTTGCATCGGCCGAAGTTTGGAATTCGCGGAAGATTTGCGCGGCATAAGGTACTGCTTTTACGGCTGAAATCAATCTGACAGGTGAGTCGACCGACGAACGCAAACAATTTTGAATTGTGTCTAAGTTGTGTGATGCACAGGTACCGTAAAAAAGTTTTGAATGCAGCAAAAAACCGCCGTCCCAGGGGAATGGCGGTTTTCGCTTCGGTTCGTCTTATGCGTATAGGGCGTGGCTGCCGGTGAGGGCTTGGACGCGCTGTTTCGCTTCTTCTTTTACGGCTTCGTCCTCGTGATTTTTGAGGAGTTTGGCGATGATCAGGCCGATTTCCTTCATGTCGTCTTCCTTGAAGCCGCGTGACGTGACGGCAGGTGTGCCGATGCGGATTCCGGATGTGACGAACGGGCCTTCCTTATCGAATGGTACTGTATTTTTGTTGACGGTAATGCCGCATTCGTCGAGGACGTGCTCTGCGACTTTGCCTGTCAGGTTGAGGCTGGTCAGGTTGAGCAGCAGCAGGTGGTTGTCCGTGCCGCCGGAGACGATATCGATGCCTTCTGCGACGAGTGTTTCACCGAGGGCAACGGCGTTTTTCTTCACTTGTTGGATGTACGTCGTGAAGTCCGGCTGCAGTGCTTCACCGAATGCAACAGCTTTTGCTGCAATGACGTGCATGAGCGGGCCGCCCTGGATGCCCGGGAAGACTGTTTTGTCGATTTTCTTGCCGTATTGCTCTGCGAATTCCTCGTTGATCAAAATGAGTCCGCCGCGCGGGCCGCGGAGCGTTTTGTGTGTCGTGGACGTCACGAAGTGGGCGTACGGCACCGGGTTCGGGTGCTCACCGACTGCGACGAGTCCGGCGATGTGCGCCATGTCGACCATCAGGAAGGCGCCGACTTCATCCGCGATTTCGCGGAATTTCTTGAAGTCGATCTCCCGTGGATAGGCGCTTGCGCCGGCGACGATCATCTTCGGCTTGTGCTCGAGCGCTTTCTGGCGGACGTCTTCGTAATCGATGCGTTCGTCGCTTTCACTCACGCCGTACTCGACGAAGTTATAGAGGACCCCGGAGAAGTTCACCGGGCTGCCGTGTGTCAGATGACCGCCATGCGACAAGTTCATGCCGAGGACGGTGTCGCCCGGCTTCAGGACCGTGAAATAGACGGCCATGTTGGCTTGTGCGCCGGAGTGTGCCTGGACGTTCGCATACGCTGCGCCGAACAGTTCCTTGGCGCGGTCGCGTGCGATGTTTTCGACAACATCGACGTGTTCGCAGCCGCCGTAGTAGCGCTTGCCCGGGTAGCCTTCCGCGTATTTGTTCGTCAAATAGGACCCTTGTGCTTCCATGACTGCTTCAGAGACAAAGTTTTCAGAGGCAATCAATTCAATATTAGCGTTCTGGCGGTTCTTTTCCGCCATGATCGCTTCGAATACTGCGCTGTCTTCGCGTTTCACATTGCTCAAATCCATGATCATTTCCCCTTTAGCGTCTAGTTGGTCGTACTGTCCCGAAGTACAGGCTCCGGGTTATTCGTACTGCGCGCGGGCACCGCCGATCAGTTTCGGACGGGTCGTTGCGCAGGTGACGATCGCTTCCCCTATTTGTTTCACCGATGTGCGGATCGGTACGGCGACCGGTTTCAGCTGCATGCCGATCAGCGTCTGGCCGATGTCTATGCCAGCATGCGCCCGCACGGATTCCACGACGACTGCGTCATTCAGGTGCTCGTAGGCGTAGGCGGACATCGAACCGCCCGCCGTCCGGACGGGCACGACGGATACCGGGTCGAGCCCGAACTGTTTCGCGGCAGCCCGTTCGATCGTGACGGCGCGGTTGATATGTTCGCAGCCCTGGAAGGCGAGATGCAGCTTGTGCTTCTCTGCGAACTGGGCAATCGGTCCGTACAGCGCTTCCGCCACTTCCAACGCCCCGGCTGTGCCGATCCGCTTGCCGGCCACTTCCGACGTGGAGCAGCCGATGACGAAGAACGTATCCGGTTCAGGCGGTGCCTGTTCGGCGAACTCCGCCAGCGCCTGTTCGATCTGCAGTCTCCATAAGATAGTTGCGTCCATGCTGCTCCCCCGCTTCCTAGTTGTTTTCGAGCGCCATCAGTTTTTCGATGCGGCGTTCGTGGCGTCCGCCTTCGAATGGCGTATCGAGCCACGTCTGCACAATTTCACGGGCCAGTCCCGGCCCGATGACACGCTCGCCCATCGCAAGCACGTTTGTATCATTATGACCGCGGGTCGCCTTGGCGCTGAAAACGTCATGGCAAAGTGCACAGCGGATGCCGTTTGTTTTATTGGCGGCAATCGACATGCCGATGCCCGTGCCGCAGATCAGGATGCCGCGGTCGAATTTGCCGGAGGCGACGCCGGACGTCACCGCTTTTGCATAATCAGGATAATCGACGGATGCATCAGAATCCGGCCCGAAGTCGGTGAAGTCGATCTTAAGCTCAGTTAACAGGTCTTTGATCTCCCGGCGGAGGTTATTGCCGCCGTGGTCGGATGAAATTGCGAGTTTCACGTAGGTCCCTCTTTTCATAATATACTTACAATAGATTCTATCACTCTTACGCTGAAAAACACAGCGGCAAGTTTTTACGAGGGCATAGAAAAAACCGGCGCGCGGCCGGTTTTCTCATTGGGATGTATCGAATTGACGGATGACGCTGTACAATGCCTGTGACTGGTCTTTCAGTTCACTTGCGAGATTGCTTGTCTGTTCGATGGAGTGGGCCTGCTCTGCAGTCGCCGCCTGCACTTCTTCTGCACCGGCGGACGTCTGCTCGGCGATCGCCGCCACTTCCTGCGACTGCATCGCCGTCTTTTCGATCTGCGTCAGCTGATGCTCGACAAGTTCTGTGATGCCGGTGATCGAGCCGGCCATCGTATTGACGGTTGCCGCCATCGCCGTGATGCTCTTGTTCGTTTCGTCCGCCCGGTCCGCTTCCTGACCGGCCGTTTTCACTTGCGCTTCAATCTCCTTGACGACTTTCGTGACGTCCGCCTGGATTGTGCTGACGAGTCCGCCGATCATCTGAACGGATTTCGCGCTTTCATCCGCGAGGACACGCACTTCTTCCGCGACGACAGCAAATCCCTTGCCGTGTTCGCCGGCACGGGCCGCTTCGATCGAGGCATTCAGCGCGAGCAGGTTCGTCTGGTCGGCAATGCCTCCGACAAGCTCGACAATTTCGCCGATCTTCTGGGCGTTGCGATCCAGGTCGCGGATTGTCGCGAGCGACTCTTCACTCTGCGTGGACATGTCGCGGATGCCGCCGACGAGCGCCCGGTATGCATCGGTCGTTTTCTTCAGATCGCTGAGCATCGCTTCAGACTGTGCGGACGACTGTTCCGCGCGGCTGCTGACATCCGCTGCGATCGACCGGACATCTTCCATCGCTTCCGCCGTCTCCTGAACGGACACTGCCGTCGCTTCGGCCCCGGAAGAGATTTCCGCAATTGTCGAGGCGATGGCATCTGCCTGGCTGGCCGCGGAGCCGGTTTCGCTATGCAGCACTTCCACAGAGCGCGACGTTGCTTCGAAGTTTTCCTCGATCTGCCCGACAATACTCCGCAAGTTCAGAACAACTTGCTGGAACGCTTCCGCAACGGAGCGGATCTCGTCTGATGAGTTCGGTAGCTCGATGTCCGTGCCGATTTTACCGTCTGCCACCAGTATCGCTTCCTGTTCGAGCTTCTGCAGCGGCTTCGTGAGCACGTTGCTGAACAGCGCGGCCAGGATTGCCGACCAGAGGATGCCGAGCGCATACGTCAGGATCCCGAACCATACCGGGTCAAACCCGGGGAAGAACCGGGGCTGCAGGAAGTTGATGAACACTGCGCTGGTCGAATAGGTCACGAGTGCCAAAACGGTGACGAATATGACCAGTTTCCATTTCAGCCCGAATTTTCTCTTTGTCTCTGTCATGTCTGTTCCTCCCATAACTTGCGCGCCAGCACATCGATCTGTTCTTCGAGTTCAGCGAGCGTCTGTCCATATACTTCGTAACTGCCGCCGAACGGATCCCCGACGTCGGGCACCGGATCTCCTGTATATTCCTTCAGCGTAAATACCTTGTCCGCGTGGGCGGCATACACCCGCCGGATCGTATCCCGATGCGCCCGTGTCATCGTCAGGATCAGGTTCGCCCATTCGGCGTCCTGCCGTGAAAAATTGCGGGTGTACGGCGTATAGGGGTATCCTTTTTCCTCTAGAAGACGCCGGGAATTGTCAGAGATCGGCTCACCGTCCGCCGCATACAGTCCCGCCGACCGGACATTCACGCCCGGCAGCCGCCGGGATGTCAGGATCCCTTCGGCGAGCGGGCTACGGCATGTATTTCCTGTGCAAATAAAACAAATATTCATGATGATCACCTATCACTCATCATACCTGATTCCCGCTGAAACCGAAACAGTTTTTTTACGAAATCCATGCCAAAATTCCCATTCCTATTAGGACGACCCCTGCGAAACGTCTCAGTAAGGACCGGATTCCGGGCGACATGGTGAGATTCAACCGCAATGCTGCATACGAGAGCACGAGGGACAGGAAGCCCGTCGCTGCCACGAACAGCACCATATTCAATTGGATCAGGCCGAATGACATGCTGATGGAAAAGCCATCCAGGCTGACTGCTACCGCCAGCAGCAGCGGTCCGGTCAGCTTCTGGGAAGCCGGATCCTCTTCCTGAAGCACCATATGTACACCGAGCAGGGTGAGCAGGACACTCGACAGGATGCTGCTCCACTCCGAGAACAAGTGTGCCGACCACTCCCCCATCAGGAATCCGGCGAGCGGGAACAGGACGTTCAGGAATCCCGTCCACAAAGCGATGAGCCACTTGCGTTTCCGCACGTGCAGCAATGTATAGATGACGAGGATGTCAATCGTTGTCACCGCTGCTGCAATGAGTTCAACCAATAAAAGAACCTCCCCGAGTTTGCGCCAGTCCATCTTATGCGGCGCCCGGGGAGGCCATTCATGAATCGTATTCGATTGAGAGTCTCGGGCTAGATCGCGAAACGTTTGCCGTCCGCCGCTTTCCTGAGGCGGTTCATGACGGCGAGTCCCACCCCTTCAGCCGGTGTCTCTACAGCCAGGATGACGGTCGCCGCCGTGTCATCGCATGCCCGGAGCGCTCCATAAAGATGGGATGCCAGACTGCCGGGATCTGCATACGGACCGGTCGCGATATACCACTCAGCTTCTTCCGTCTTCAATTCGTCCGGACCGATGACCGCGACCCTGCCGCCGTCACTGCTGAATTCACGGATCGCCTTTCGGAGGGCATTCCCGTCCGCCTCGACGAGCCAGACCGGCGCATCGGGCGAATAGTGCATATACTTCATGCCCGGCGCTTTCGGCGCTTCCGCTTCCGCCAAGCCCGTTTCGGTGCGGACGGGACCGATGACAGCTTCGATCATTTCCGCCGTAATGCCGCCAGGCCGCAGGATCGCGGGCGGAACGGCGGTCATGTCGAGGACGGTCGATTCGACGCCGACGCCTGTCGCTCCGCCGTCAAGAATGAACGGAATCTTGCCATCCAGATCGTGGAGCACGTGCGCGGCCTCGGTCGGACTCGGTTTCCCGCTCCGGTTGGCGCTCGGCGCAGCGAGCGGCCCGCCGAGCATGCGCAGCAGCCGGAGAGCGACGGGATGGTCCGGCATACGCAGGCCGACTGTGCCGATGCCTGCCGTCACGCTTTCCGCAATGACGCCCGGCTGCTCCTTGAAGATCATAGTGAGCGGTCCCGGCCAGAATGCGTCCATCAGACGGACTGCGTCTTCTGGAATCTCCGCTGCATAACGCCCGGCTTCCTCTTTTGTTCCGATATGTACGATGAGCGGATTGTCGGAAGGACGGCCTTTCGCTTCGAAAATCTTGCGCGCCGCTTCCGGATCCGTCGCGAGCGCTCCAAGACCGTAAACCGTTTCGGTCGGAAACGCGGCGACTTCTCCATTCCGTAAACAATCCACAACTTGTTGGTAACTTCCTACGTTATCCACATGGTTATCCACTTTCACAAGCTGAGTGTGCATCATTTCATCTCCTTCGTGCCGCTTTTCATTCGGTTATCCACAATTATCAGTGGATGTTGTCAGGCGAATAAAGAAGTTATCCACTCCCAGACGAAGAACTTCACCGGTTCTTCCTCTTTCTCTTCGTCATAACAGACTTTCGGAAATACGGAACACCACCAATTGGCGCCTTTGCCGCTGCCGATCGTCATTACATACGCATCGTACGTATCCTGAGGGCTGATCCAAAGTCCTGTCCGTTTCGCCGGGAACAGGGCGTTCTTCCGCTCGAGCGTGATTGTCCGATCCGGTGACAGCTTCCGGGCCGCGGCGAGCATCTCGGCTTCAAGTCCTGCGAGCGCTCTATCGATTTCGGCCGGCGTGGCGGCTGTCGCGAGTGCACTCGCGATTATCGGCTCGACTTCCTGCTGGATGCGCAGTTTGACGGCCTGGTCGGCAGCCGAGTCCGAATGGGCGAGGATCCGGTACCGGACGGGTTCTTCTGTCTCATGCGGCTGGAAGAGTGCGAGAACCGCCTGCAGCATTACCATGATGAGCAGGAATTCCGAGAGTGTAATGAACCGTTTCTTCCATGTATGTGCTGAATCTGTGCGTGCAATCTGCGAGTCTGTGAACTGTGGATAATCTTGTAACATGTCATCCCCTCCTGACCTCATTGTGGACAGGGAGGGCGGCGTTTATTCACACAATCTCACAAAATATCATTCTGTCCTTGCCGTTAATGTCACGGGCAATGTCGACCGCGGCGTCCGGGAACGCCTGTCGGAATAAATCCCGTACGGCAGGTCCCTGCAGATGGCCGATCTCCAGGCCGATGAGCGCCCTACTTCCGATCACGCCTGGAAGCGAGTCTGCAAGTTTACGGTACAGCGCGAGTCCTTCTTCCGGAGCGAACAGTGCGCTGTGCGGTTCAAATCCAGTCACGGTCGGCGACATGGACAATGCGTCGCCTTCACTGATGTAGGGCGGATTGGACAGGATGACATCTAACGTCCGGCCTGTGAGCGGCTCCGTCAGATCGCCGAGACGGAACTCAATCGCCGCTCCGTGACGCTCGGCATTCCGTTCAGCGACCGCCAAAGCGGCAGCGCTGATGTCCGTCGCCGTGACATCCGAGTTCGGGCGTTCGAGCTTGAACGTGACTGCGATCGCCCCGCTGCCCGTGCCGATATCTGCCATCCGGATCGGTTCCCGGCCGAACAGTTTGTCCGCCCGCTGCAGCGCGTGCTGGACGAGTTCTTCCGTTTCCGGACGCGGGATGAGGACGTCTTCCGAGACGATGAACGGCCGGCCGTAAAACCATTCTTCGCCGATGATGTGCTGGACGGGGCGCCCGGTCAGCAGCTCGGCACTTTCGTCTTCGAATTGCCGGAGCTCGCTTGCCGACAGTGGCTCCCGTAGATCCGCAAGCAGGGCGGCACGTGATTTCTGCGTAATATGCTCCATCAGCAGGATCGCGGCGTTCGCATCCAGGCCGCGGGTTTCCAGCTGCCGCTGCAGCCGGGTCAAAGCTTCATGGATGCGTTCAGTCATTGGATTCCATGCTTTCCAGTCGGCGTGCCTGGTCTTCCAGTGTGAGCGCATCGATAACGTCGTCCATTTTTCCTTCGATCACCTGGTCGAGCTTCTGGATCGTCAGGCCGATGCGGTGGTCGGTCACCCGGTTCTGCGGGAAGTTATACGTACGGATTCGTTCCGACCGGTCGCCTGTGCCGACGGCGGATTTCCGTTTTTCATCGTATTCCGCCTGGGCTTCCGATTGGAATTTGTCGTAGACACGGGCGCGCAGCACTTTCATCGCCTTTTCCTTGTTCTTGATCTGTGATTTTTCGTCCTGGCAGGAGACGGTGATGCCCGTCGGCAGGTGGGTGAGCCGGACGGCGGACATCGTCGTGTTGACGGACTGGCCGCCGGGACCGGATGAAGCGAACGTGTCGGTCCGGATGTCTTTGTCGTGCAGTTCGATTTCGACTTCTTCCGCCTCCGGGAGCACGGCGACGGTAGCAGTCGACGTGTGGATCCGGCCGCCCGATTCAGTTTCCGGCACGCGCTGAACACGGTGCGCGCCGTTTTCGAACTTCAGCTTCGAATAGGCGCCCGTGCCGCTCACCATGAAAATGATCTCCTTGAAGCCGCCGAGCTCGGTCGGTGATGAATCCATGACGTCAATCTTCCAGTGGTTCAGTTCGGCGAAACGGCTGTACATCCGGTACAGTTTGGCGGCGAACAACGCAGCTTCATCTCCCCCGGCCGCTCCCCGGATTTCCATAATGACGTTCTTGTTGTCATTCGGGTCTTTCGGCACGAGCAGCAGCTTGAGTTTCTCTTCGAGCGCGTCAATCTGCGTTTTCAGCTCCTGCAGTTCGGTTTTGATGAGGTCTTCCATTTCATCATCCGCTTCGTCGAGCATCTCTTTCGCATCCGCGACCGCTGAGCGGGC
This sequence comes from Sporosarcina sp., assembly GCA_032099885.1. Classification (GTDB taxonomy): domain Bacteria; phylum Bacillota; class Bacilli; order Bacillales_A; family Planococcaceae; genus Sporosarcina. Next base: position 8,469 of record DAMDKL010000013.1, on the reverse strand, counting down.
TTGTTTGTACTCGCGGTATGCGTCGACGGTCTCCTGGATGTCGGACTGCTCTTTCGAGTACGTGCGCAGTTTGTCCAAGTCGCTGACGACGTCGGGATCGCTCAGCAGTTCGTTCAGTTTTTCGTACCGGTCTTCGACAGCTTGGAGCCGATCATACATAGCAGGTCACCTCGGGTTAGTTTGGTTGGTCAGTATTTTCGAGAAGAGTTTTTCGGGATCCGGATTTCAGCACAGCGTGTGCGCAAGCGGCCGGTCCGCGTGCACAAAGAGACAGTCTGCCGGGCAGCCTGTCTCTTTGTGTTGTCATTATTCTGCGGGGATCTCGATGGAGACACCTTTCGGAACATCATGGTGCATGCGGCACCGCGGTTCGTATGCTTCCGATGCGCCGACGAGGATGATTGGATCGTCCACTCCGGCGGGCTTGCCGTTGATGAGCCGCTGCGTGCGGCTCGACGGTGAACCGCAGACGGTGCAGACCGCCTGGAGCTTGGTCACCATTTCGGCGACTGCCATGAGCCGCGGCATCGGACCGAACGGCTCACCGCGGAAGTCCTGGTCGAGGCCTGCTACGATGACCCGGAAGCCGTGGTCTGCGAGTTCCATGACCGCGTCGACGATGCCTTCATCGAAAAACTGGGCTTCGTCGATCGCGATGACGTCGCAGTCGTCGGTCACGTGCGCCCGGATATCGGCGGCAGAGGCAACCGGGACCGCGAGCAGCGTCGTGCCGTTATGGCTGACGACCGCTTCTTCGCTGTAGCGGTTGTCGATCGCCGGCTTGAAGACGGCGATGTTCTGTTTGGCGAATTGGGCACGGCGGATCCGGCGGATGAGCTCTTCCGACTTACCGGAGAACATGCTGCCGCAGATGACTTCGATCCATCCGCCTTGCATGGATACGTACATGAGGAATCCCCTTTCGTGAATGAGAGATAGGAAGGAGTGCTTTTGTGGTGCGGATAAAATAAAATTCCCGTCCGGCGCCATGCACCGGACGGGAACTTGAGAAGCCGTTCTTACTTGCCTTCTTCTTTGAGGCCATATTTTTTGTTGAAGCGGTCGACACGGCCGTCCGCTGCAGCAAATTTCTGACGTCCAGTGTAGAATGGGTGGCATTCTGAACAAACTTCCACTTTAATGTCTTCTTTGACAGAACCTGTTTCGAATGTGTTGCCACATGAACAAGAAACAGTTGCAAGTTTGTAATCTGGATGAATTCCTGCTTTCATCGGTCTCTCTCCTCTCGCCCTGAACCATCTGGAACAGAGTTGTTATTCTGGTCGGCTCGCGCCTTCCCAGTAAAAGACTGATGCCTTACACGACCCGTATATGTCAGCCGTATATGCAGATATGGTGTGAACCATATGAGTTAATCTTACCAAAAACGGACGGGCTCTGCAAGAATTTTGTTTGTGAGATGTGGGGGTCATATTGATACGGGGGAGCGCTCATAACATCGGGGAATCGCTCATAAATCCTGAGAAACGCTCATAAAACTGGAATATCGCTCATTAATCCTGGAAAACGCTCATAAACTCAGAATTCCGCTCATAAATCCCAAAAATCGCTCATAAACTCGGAATTCCGCTCATAAATCCTAAAAAACGCTCATAAACTCAGAATTCCGCTCATAAATCACCCTCGCGCCGGCCTGTACACCGCACGCGGCACGCTCCCCCCGCTCCGCGTCCGCCTTCGCCGCGCCGAATGCCCTTGACCAATCATCACACATAAAAAAGACTGCGGGGAATCCGCAGTCTTCCACCTAACTCACAGCAGGCCTTTGCCGTTGCGCTGGTGTTTCATGTCTTCGTTTAGCTTCTCGAAGAATTCGGTGTTCGATTTTGTCTGACGCAGCTTCTTCAGGAAGCGCTCCGCGAAGTCCGGCGCGTCGGAGAACGTCTTTCGGATCGCCCACAGTTTTTCGAGCTGGTCTTTCGGGACGAGCAGCTCCTCTTTCCGCGTGCCGGAGCGGCGGATGTCGATCGCCGGGAAGATCCGGCGTTCGGCGAGGGCCCGGTCCAGATGCAGTTCCATGTTGCCGGTCCCTTTGAATTCCTCGTAGATGACTTCGTCCATTCGGGAGCCGGTATCGACGAGTGCCGTTGCGAGGATTGTCAGGCTGCCGCCTTCTTCCAAGTTCCGCGCCGCGCCGAAGAACCGTTTCGGCCGGTGGAATGCTGCCGGGTCGATTCCCCCTGATAATGTGCGGCCGCTCGGCGGGATGATCAGGTTGTAGGCGCGTGCCAGGCGGGTGATCGAGTCCATGAGGATGACCACGTCGCGTTTGTGCTCGACGAGGCGCATGGCACGCTCAAGGACGAGTTCCGCTACTTTCACATGGTTTTCAGGCACTTCGTCGAACGTCGAGCTGACGACATCTGCCTGGACGGAGCGTTCGATGTCCGTCACTTCTTCCGGCCGTTCGTCGATGAGCAGGACGATGAGTTCCGCTTCCGGGTGGTTCGTTGTAATAGCGTTGGCGATTTCCTTCAACAGGATTGTCTTCCCTGCTTTCGGAGGGGCGACGATGAGGCCACGCTGACCGAATCCGACCGGGGACACGAGGTCCATGATGCGCGTCGACAAGTTGCTCGGCTCGGTTTCGAGCTTGATGTGCCGCGTCGGATAGAGCGGTGTCAGCGCCGGGAAGTGGACACGTTCGCGTGCGACTTCCGGGTTCTGTCCGTTGACGGCTTCCACCTGCAGAAGGCCGTAGTAGCGTTCGTTCTCTTTCGGCGGACGGACTTTGCCGGTCACTTTGTCCCCGTTCCGCAAGTCGAAGCGGCGGATTTGGGACGCGGAGATGTAGATGTCTTCGGAGCTGGACGAGTAGTTGATCGGCCGGAGGAAGCCGTAGCCTTCCGACTGGATGATCTCAAGAACTCCTTCCATGAAGAAGAAGCCTTCCTGTTCGGCGCGCGATTTCAGGATGGAGAAGATCAGTTCTTTTTTCGTCAGCTTGCTGTAATAGCTGATTTTGAATTCCTTGGCGAGCGCATAGAGCTCCTTGAGCGTCATGTTCTCCAAGTCAGCCAGTGTTATCATTGTCATTATCGGCACCACTCTTTTACGTGTAGTCATTAGATTCGGATGAAAATAGGTTGGGGTTGATCAGAATGAGCGTACGAAGTACAGAAGAATCGCCCGGCAGGAGTGCCGGGCAATTATTTTGAGGCCGTTCAGTCTTTCATCACAAGGTGAGGTTTTTTGTCCATGCTGTGACGTCCCTCGACGAAGCGGATTGTCCCCGACTTCGATCGCATAACGAGGGAATGCGTCTTGGAATGGCCGCCCGTGAACTGGACACCGCGGAGCAGTTCGCCGTCCGTTACGCCTGTTGCGGCGAAGATGGCGTCGTCCCCTTTCACGAGGTCATCCATGTACAATACTTTGTCGACGTCAATGCCCATCTTTTCGCAGCGTTCGCGTTCTGCGTCGTTCATCGGGATCAGTCTGCCCTGAATCTCGCCGCCGAGGCATTTCAGGCCGACTGCTGCAATGACGCCTTCCGGTGCGCCGCCGAGTCCGAATAGAATGTCAACGCCTGTTCCTTCGAATGCGGTGTTGATGGCTGCAGCGACATCACCGTCGTTGATGAGCTTGATACGCGCGCCGGCTTCACGGATTTCGTCGATGATCTTTTGGTGACGCTCTCGGTTAAGGACGGTGGCCGTCACTTCGTTGAGCTGCTTGTTTTTCGCTTTTGCGACAGCTTTCAGGTTGTCCGTTACGGAAGCGTTGATGTCGATCTTGCCGACCGATTCCGGGCCGACTGCAATTTTGTCCATATACATATCAGGAGCATTCAGGAGATTTCCTTTGTCCGCGATCGCGAGGACTGCGAGTGCATTCCAGCCGCCGGATGCGACGATATTGGTTCCTTCGAGCGGATCGACAGCGACGTCCACGGCAGGTCCGGAGCCTGTCCCAAGCTCTTCTCCGATATAGAGCATCGGTGCTTCGTCCATTTCCCCTTCGCCGATGACCACTACGCCCTGCATCGGAATCGTATCAAATACGGTCCGCATGGCTGTTGTCGCCGCGTCATCCGCTTCGTTCTTCAGGCCTCGTCCCATCCAATGTGATGCGGCAACTGCCGCTGCTTCTGTCACACGTACAAGTTCCATCGATAAACTGCGTTCCATCTCTAGAATTCCTCCCGTTTTCTGCCACTTGCAGATTGTCTGACCATGTTGCTCGTTCACTCAATTATAGCACAGGTTAAATAGCGCGCTGCACTGTTTTCACGGTTTGCTCGGTTCGCTGTCAGCTTCGGGCACTTCGACTTTCTCGATGGAAGCCCCGAGTCCTTGGAGCTTGCTGATTAGTCCGCCGTAGCCGCGCTCGATATGGGAGATGCCCTGGATTTCCGTCTCGCCTTCTGCGATCAGGCCGGCGATGACGAGGGAGGCGCCTGCGCGCAGGTCGCTCGCCTTCACTTTCGCCGCATGGAGCGGTGTCGGCCCGTTAATGATCGCAGAGCGGCCTTCCACTTTACTGTCGGCATTCATGCGCCGAAGTTCGTCGATCTGTTTGAATCGGGCAGAGTAGATCGTGTCCGTCAGCATGGATGTCCCTTCCGCCTGGGTGGACAGGACGCAGAACGGCTGCTGCAGATCTGTCGGGAATCCCGGATAGACGAGCGTTTTCACATCGACCGCCTGGAGCGCCTCTGTTTTCGGGATGAACACCCGCTCTTCGCCCTCTTCCACGGTGACTCCCATTTCACGCAGTTTTGCGGTGACGGCTTCCACGTGGAGCGGGATGACGTTGTCAATCGTAATTCCTTCTCCTGCAGCGGCCGCCATGATCATAAATGTCCCGGCTTCGATCCGGTCAGGGATGATCGTATGACGCGTCCCGTTCAAACGTTCCACGCCGTCGATCCGGATGACGTTCGTGCCGGCCCCTTTGATGTTCGCCCCCATGTTGGACAGCAGAGTGGCGACGTCGATGATTTCGGGTTCTTTTGCTGCATTTTCAATCGTCGTCCGGCCTTTTGCAAGCACAGCAGCGAGCATGATGTTGATCGTCGCGCCGACGCTGACGATGTCCAGGTAGATCTTCGCGCCTTTCAGTTCATCCGCACGCAGATAGATAGCTCCGTGTTCGTTCGTCACTTTGGCGCCGAGCGCTTCGAATCCTTTAATGTGCTGGTCGATCGGCCGCGGTCCGAGATGGCAGCCGCCGGGCAGTCCGATGACGGCTTTCTTGAACTTGCCGAGCATCGCTCCCATCAGGTAGTACGACGCGCGCAGTTTCTTGACATTGCCGTTCGGCAGCGGCATGGAAACCATGCTGGACGGGTCGATTGTCATCGTGCCATCCTGGAAGCTGACTGAGCCGCCGATGTCTTCAAGCAGGGCCTGCAGCGTATGGACGTCGGAAATTTCAGGGAGCCCCTCGATGGTGACGGGAGTATCCGCGAGTATGGATGCAGGGATGAGAGCCACAGCGCTGTTTTTCGCTCCGCTGACTTTGATGTTGCCTTTCAGCGGAGTACCGCCTTGTATTTTGTATACTTCCATTTCAGTCTCCTTTACGCGATCACTTGTTGCTGCGGGCTTCCCAGTCTTTCAAGAATTGGTCAATTCCCTTTTCCGTAAGCGGGTGGCTGAACAGCTGTTTCAGCACCTTGAACGGCACGGTCGAAATGTGTGCACCGGCAAGGGCTCCATTCGTGATCTGCTGCGGGCTGCGGATCGAGGCCGCAATGATTTCCGTGTCAATGTTATGGATCGTGAAGATGTCCGCAATCGTTTCGATGAGTGCCAGGCCGTCCTGGCCGATATCGTCGAGCCGTCCGATGAACGGCGACACGTATGTAGCGCCTGCACGGGCTGCCATCAGTGCCTGGTTGGCGCTGAAGATGAGCGTAACGTTTGTTTTGATGCCTTCAGATGCGAAGACGGAGCACGCTTTCAGGCCGTCCGGTGTCATTGGCAGTTTGACAGTGATGTTCGGTGCGATGGCTGCGAGCTCACGTCCTTCTTTGATCATGCCTTCTGCGTCGAGTGCGATGACTTCCGCGCTGACGGATCCGGGCACGAGGGCTGTGATCTCTTTGAGACGGTCGTGGAACGAGATGTTTTCCTTCGCGACGAGTGACGGGTTCGTTGTCACGCCGGACAGGATGCCCCAGCTGTGTGCTTCTTTGATCTCTTCAAAGTTTGCTGTATCGATGAAAAATTTCATAATTCGTCAATTCCTCCTTTGGATTCGCGAAAAAGGAGAGCCATCCGGCTGTTGAGGATGGCTCTTGCCCGGTTTCGCGGGTGCAGCTCATGTTCATTCAGTTGCGCCGGATCGTCAGGCTTTTTGCGAGCTGCCGAATTCGCGCATTTTACCGATGACCGTTTCCTGGATCGCTTCGCGCATCGGCCCGAGGAATTTACGCGGGTCGTAGACGTCCTGATCGGCTGCGAGAACTTCGCGGACCTTCTTCGTTCCTTGGATTTGGTTTTCCGTATTGACGTTGATCTTCGAAGTGCCTAGAGAAATAGCACGCTGGATGTCTTTCGTCGGGATGCCGGTTCCGCCGTGGAGAACGAGTGGCAGATCGGATTCAGTCGAGATCTGTTCCATCTCCTTGAAACCGAGGTTCGGTTCTCCTTTGTATGGTCCGTGGACAGAGCCAAGTGCAGGTGCCAGACAGTCGATGCCTGTTTCCTGGACGAGGCGTTTGCATTCCGCTGGATCTGCGTAGAGGACGCCTTCCGCGATCGTGTCGTCTTCCTGGCCGCCGACAAGGCCGAGTTCCGCTTCGACAGAGACGTTTTTCGGATGTGCGTAGTCGACGACCTGCTTTGTGATCGCGATGTTTTCTTCGATTGGTTTTGCGGAAGCGTCGATCATGACAGACGTGAAGCCGGCGTCAATCGCTTCTTTGCACTTTTCGAAGCTTGAGCCGTGGTCGAGGTGGATGGCAACCGGGACAGTGATGCCATAGTCATGGATGAGCCCTTTCACCATGCTGACGACCGTCGTAAAGCCGCCCATGTAGCGCGCTGCCCCTTCGGAGACGCCGAGGATGACGGGCGAACTTTCAGCTTGCGCCGCTTTCAGGATCGCCTGTGTATATTCAAGATTGTTCAAGTTAAATTGACCAATTGCATAGCCTTCTTTTTTTCCCTTGATCATCATTTCTTTCATCGACTCGAGTGCCATGGTTAGTTCCTCCTTCGAATGGTGGGTCGGATCGTGCTGTTGTGATTTGTTTACCGCACCCATCATACCAAAAATCACTGTCCACTTCCACTTGGGGAGAGGGATTCAAGGGTCCTGCAGGAGCTGGTTGATCGTTCGCCGCAAATCGTGGATGTCGAATGGCTTGGTGAAGTAATGGTCGGCACGCAGATCGGTCTCCGACACCGCTGTTTCCACTTTGTCGTACGCTGACATGAGGACGACCGGGAAGTCCGGACAACGGCTTTTGACCTCCCGGAGGATCTCTTCGCCGTTCAGTCCGGGCATCTTCATATCGAGCAGGATGCAATCCGGTTTCTTCGTCTGCAGTTTTCGGACAGCTTCTTCCCCGTTGGATGCGAGGATCGTTTCGTATCCTTCGTTTTTGAACACTTCACTGAGCAGCATCCGTATACCGGCTTGGTCATCTGCGATCAGCAGCTTCTTCAATCCGTTCACTCCTTCGCAAAAATGTTATAATTATATAATTTTAATGAAACATGCGTGTTAAGTATATATTTGACGCCGTTAGGGAAAACCCTTCCTTTCCTGCGAAACCTTTTGTTTTTCTTTATACTGGTGTCTATGGAGGTGGAACTATGAAAATGCTTACGACTCAGCTGGCGGGTGTCCTGCAGCGCATTGCCGGCAGCCAGGAAGAGGCGATCGAAGATACGGCACGTCTGCTGGCGCAGGCAGCGGCCGGAGAAGGCCGGGTGCTCGTATTTGGATCTCGCGAGATGCGCGGAGCCGTGCTGAATGTGCTGGAAGGCGCCGAGCCGTTCACCCGTGCCGCTGAACTGACGGATAAAACAGTGCCGGGGACAATGGACCGGGTCTGGCTGTTCGTCCGTCATGTCGGAGACGAAGAAGTGCTACAGCTGGCACGGAAGCTTGCGGAAGAAGGCACGGCGTTCGCGGCGGTGGCCGACGTGCCGGCATCTGCGGAGAACGAATTGTCGGAGCTCGCGGATGTGTATGTGGCGACCGGGATCACGAAGGGACTGCTGCCCGATGATACGGGCGGGCGCGTCGTGCAGCCATTTTTATTCGCTGCGTTGTTTGTCGCAGAGGCGGTCAAACTTTCCTACGATGAAATGTTGATGGATTTGTAACGTTTTGTCGGATTCTGCGTTTGGTTTGGTGCGTGCGCGATTGGGTGGAATTGAGCGGCTGGACGCCGGAATTGAGCGGGTAACTGGCTTAATTGAGCGGGTAGCCGCATGAATCGAGCGGGTAGCCGCATGAATCGAGCGGGTAGCCGCATGAATCGAGCGG
>DAMDKL010000012.1:20876-104325 GCA_032099885.1 Sporosarcina sp. | reverse complement strand
AAGAAAAAAGACTGCAGGCAAACTCCAAATCTTTAGAGTTTGTCTACAGTCTGAAGCAAGCAGCCCACAGGCTGCTTGCTTTTCCTTACATATTACACCGCTTCCGCACGATGTCCGATCCACTTGTAATACACCAGATACAGCGACGGGATCATCACCAGTGTGAACAGGCTGGAGAACGCGAGTCCCGCGATGATCGTGATCGCGAGCGCCTCGAACAGCGGATCGCCCGAAACGGCGACCGGGATGAGCGCGACGATCGAGGTCAGCGACGTCAGGATGATCGGCTTGATCCGTGCGTAGCCGGATTCGACAATCGCTTCGATGACGTCCATGTCGCCCTGCAGACGGCGTGCTTCGACGAAGTCGATGAGCACGACCGCATTCCGCACGACGATCCCTGTCAGCGACACGATTCCCATCACGCCGAGGAAACTGAGCGGCGTCTGGGTGATGAACAGCCCGAGAATCGCGCCTGAAATGCCGAGGTACACCGCAAACAGTACGAGGAACGGCAGGCTGAACGATTTGAACTGGAACGCGATGACCAAATACACGAGCAGCAGGACGACGAGGAACAGGATCCCGATCTCCGCGAAGAACGCCTGCTGGTCGGAGTCCTCGCCGCCTGTCGAAATGGAATAGCCGTCCGGCAGTTCCGCTTTCTCTGCGTCAGCCGCCTCCTGCATCGCCGCCTTGAACCCATCGGCGCTGCCATACGCTTTCAACGTGATCGCACGCTCCGCTTTCTCATGCGGAATCTGGGCGAGCACGGATGTATCTTTCGCCGTCAGCAATTCATCCAGCGGCACGAGTTTCGGCGGCCCCTGCTCCGTCAGCGACGGCAGGACGACACCGGACAAGTCGACCGGACTGCCGTCTTCCACTCCCTGCTCTTTCAACACGACCTGCTTCGCAATGTCGCCGTCATACTGTTTGAACAGCGGAATGCCCTGAGTCAGCAGCTGCAGCTGATTTGTCACGAGGCTGAGCGAAATGCCGTTCTCCTCAAGCGCGGACTGATCCGGTTCGTAGACGACGGCCGGCACCGGGTCGCCCAGGTTATCCGTCACGACCTCCGCGCCGCCATCCAGCAGACGTTTCTTCATATCGTCCCGCAGCGAAGCGAGCTGATCGATATCGTCCCCCTTCACCGTCACTGTGACCGGCGCGCCGACAGGAGGCCCTTGGACGATCGTATTCAGGAAGATTTCCGCATCCGGATTGCGTTTCCGCAATTCCGGTTGCCATTTGTCGATGAATTCGGAAGCACTGATTTTGTCTTTATTCACACGGAACACTGCTTGCCCGGTGTTCTCCCCCGTATTGTCCATCGACGCGGCGAACAGGTTCGGCAGACCATCCCCTGTAAACAGGGCCGTCTCCTTGACGCTGTCATCCTCTTCCGCCACTTCGTCCATGATACGCTGGAGTTCATTGTTCGTTTCGTCGAGCGTCGTCCCTTCGGCCAGGCGGACGTTCATCGTCACTTCTTCCTTATCGGCAGCCGGGAAGAATTCGAACGGCGTCAGCAGCGCCAGGAACAGCAGTCCGGTCGCGATCACCAGCCCACCGATCCCGACGAGCAGAGGACGCTTCAAGACAAACCGCAGCACCTTTTCCGAATAGAAAACCGCAATCTTTTCGAGCGGCTTGCCGAGGAACCCAGGAGTGTCAGAAATTTTCTTGCCGCGACGTTTTGTTTTGATATACTGCATCATCGGCACAAGTGTCACCGACAGAATTGTCGACGCGATGATCGTCGTGATCAGGATGCTCGGCAAGGCTTTGATGAATGCCCCGTTGCCGCCGGACAGCAGCAGCAGCGGCGTGAACGTCACGACGATTGCGAGACTGGACGAAATGATCGACGAATACACTTCCTTCACGCCGTTCACCGCACCGTCCAGCGGAGAATCTCCGAGCTTATAGCGGCGCTGGATATTATCGTTCACGACGATGCTGTCATCGACCAGGATTCCGATTGCGATGATCAGACCGATCACCGAAATTTGGTTCAGGTCCACGCCCATGAACGGAATCGGGATGAGCCCCGTCAAGACGGACGCAAGCACGGTCAGCGCGACCGCGAACGACCCGAATAAGGTCAGTCCGGCCGTCGTCACGACGAGCACCGCGATGACGGCGATCAGCAGGGACACATACAGACTGTCGAAGATCGTGTTCACATTGTCCGCCTGCGATTCGTACGTATGGGCGGATATCCCGTCCGGCAATCCGCTGATGAACCTATCCAGCTTCTTGGCGACGGTTTTGTCCATCGACGGGATATCCTGCCCTGGCTGCAGGAAGACCGTATAGGAAACAGCCGGCTTCCCGTCGAAGGTCACGATGTCCTTCACCTCTGCATCCGACTCGCCGATGTCCGCAAGCTTCGACAGCGGCACGGCAGCATCCCCGATCTGCAGGGATTTGAGCTTGTCGATGCCGTCTTCCTGCTGGACGCTCAGCACGACGCGTTCCTTGCCGTCGTCATGCGTTCCGAGTGCCACCGGCTGGTTCGCCTGCTGCAGCACACTGAGCACGTCATACGGCTGCAGGCGATATTCCGCAAGCTTCGCCGGATCGAGGTCGATGATCACCTGCTTTTCGGCATATCCTTTCACCGTCGTGCCGGCCACCCCTTCGATCGACTGGATGTCATCCGACAGCGCAGCAAAGACCGTCTCCAGTTCAGACAGCGCCTTCTCATCCCCGGTGAACATATAGGAAACGAGCGGGAATGCCAGATCGAGCTTCTTCACCTCAGGCGTCTGCGCATTATCCGGCAGCTCGCCGGCCGCCTTCTGCACTTCCGACTGCAGTTCACTGAGTGTCTGCTCGGAATCCACGCCGTCCTTCAGTGAGATCGTGATGATGGATGCGGAATTGGCCGATACCGATTTGAGCGTATCGATGCCGTCCACTTTCTTCACAGCACGCTCCAGCGGATTTGTCAGCGTCCGCTCCGTCTCTTCGGGCTCCGCCCCCGGCAGGATCGCCGATACCATCACAAGATCGACCGGCGTCTCCGGAATCTCCCGTTTCGGCAGTGTCAAAAACGTATACACGCCGACTAACATCAGGACGAAAATGAGAAAAATGAACAGTTTACTGCGTTTCAATAAATATTCCACTAGATTCAGCCTCTCTCTTTGGGAGTCAGGTAAACTACTATACTTTTATCATGCCATAGCTGTTTACCGATCACAATTTTGGGACGCCAGAAAAGACAGAAAATCGTTTGACAACCGTGTCGGAATCTTGTACAGTACATAAGGACGAACAATTTCAGGTGAGTCCCACAAATTATTCGTTTCTAGGAGTGTTCATTAATGGATGTAGTATTCGATTATGAAGATATTCAACTGATTCCCGCAAAATGTATCGTCGACAGCCGTTCCGAATGTGATACGTCCGTCCGACTTGGAAAGCATACGTTCCGCCTGCCGGTCGTCCCTGCCAATATGCAAACTATTATTGACGAAAAAATTGCCGTCCAGCTCGCTGAAGGCGGTTACTTCTATATTATGCACCGCTTCGATCCGGCTTCCCGCCCGGCGTTCATCCGCGACATGCACAGCCGCGGTCTGATCGCGTCCATCAGTGTCGGCGTCAAGGACGATGAGTACGGATTCGTCGAGCAGCTCGCGGCGGATTCCCTCGTCCCTGACTACATTACAATTGACATTGCGCACGGCCACTCAAACGCCGTGATCCGCATGATCCAGCACATCAAGAAGCACTTGCCGGAAAGCTTCGTCATCGCGGGTAACGTCGGCACGCCGGAAGCTGTACGGGAACTTGAAAATGCCGGAGCTGATGCGACCAAAGTCGGGATTGGGCCCGGAAAAGTGTGCATCACGAAAATCAAAACAGGATTTGGGACAGGCGGCTGGCAGCTCGCTGCAGTTCGCTGGTGTGCCAAAGCTGCTTCCAAACCGATCATCGCAGATGGCGGCATCCGTACCCACGGCGACATCGCGAAATCCGTCCGATTTGGTGCAAGCATGGTAATGATCGGTTCCCTGTTCGCTGGACACGAAGAATCCCCCGGCCAGACAGTTGAGAAAGACGGAGAAATGTACAAAGAGTACTTCGGCTCCGCGTCTGAATTCCAAAAAGGCGAAAAGAAGAACGTCGAAGGCAAGAAGATGTACGTCGAATACAAAGGACCGCTCCAGGACACGCTGACAGAAATGGAACAAGATCTCCAGTCTTCCATCTCCTACGCAGGCGGCCGTAATCTCGACGCCATCCGCACGGTCGACTACGCCATCGTTAAAAACTCTATCTTTAATGGAGATAAAGTCTATTAATACACTGGACGCTAAAAACCGGAATCCGCTCAATACGGCTTCCGGTTTTTTCTATTCATTTTAATAGGCGAAGGAGAAGAACAAGACCAGCATGACAGCCAGCACAGCGACGATCAGGATCCCAGCCGCAATCACGACGAGAACGACACCGAACCCGCGCCAAGCAGAAAAGCCGTGTACGAGGCCGATACCTTTGCACGAGATGATGAGAGAGTATATGCCGAGTGCAAATGTCAGGAAGTTGACGAGCGCAAAGACGGCGAGTGGCAAATATGTGAACTCCAGACTCCCGGCAGGCGGCTCCATGAATGCCTTCTTACCGAAAGCGGCGATGATCCCGTAGTTCACTGGAGCCAGCCAAATCATCGGGATGGAAGAAGCCGGGACAATGCGCAGCATTTCTGAAAACGTTCCATGTCCGCCGAACAGCCCTTTACCGATCCACGCATACAGCGCAGAGCCGATCACCCAGGAGATAAGGGCCCCGACAAACGTCAGGACGACCAGCACGACGATCAGCGCACCGAGCGGCAGATGGGTGAGCAGATTGGCATTCCCCGCCTGGTAGCCCCCTGTCGCAAGGGCGGCCAGCGCCAGGATGAAGACCGCATATTTCAGCGACACCTGTTCTCTCATATACTCCAATACTTCCATCGGCCGTGACCAGATGGTGATAAGCAGTTTTACGTTCATTTTGAGTATCCTCCTTAAAGTTGAGGCTCCCTATTCAGTGAAAAGATGGTAAACTGAGAACACTGGGGGTGGGATTTTTTGAAAAGAAAAATATGGGCAGCAACTATTTTGGTCGTGATCGTTCTCATAGCCGGTCTGATTTTTGCCGGCAATTACTTTTACGATCAGGGCATTAAGCGGGGCACCGAAGTCAAACTGCACAGCGAACCGGAAGGCGTCAATGACCTGGCGTCCGACGAAGACCGGGAACTGCTGAAAGAAGCGAATGATTGGTACGCCGAACAGGACAAAAATACGATCACGATGAAATCCTACGATAACTTGAAACTGAAAGCACAGTTCATCAAAAACAAGGAGAACCCGAATCACCGGGCGGTCATCCTCGTTCACGGCTTCCGGAATACCGGGGATAACATGGGCAAATACGCGAAGTTCTACTACGACCGCGGGTTCGATATCCTGCTGCCGGATGCGCGCGGCCACGGCCAGAGCGAAGGCGATTATATCGGCTACGGCTGGCACGAGCGGCTCGACATGAAAGACTGGATCACCTATCTTATTCAACAGCATGACGCAGAAGAGATCATTTTACAAGGAAATTCCATGGGCGCTGCAACGGTTCTGATGACGAGCGGCGAAACATTGCCTGATCAGGTGAAAGGGATCGTCGCGGACAGTTCGTACAGCACCGTCAAGGACGAACTCGCCCACCAGCTGAAATCCATCTATGGCTTGCCGGCGTTCCCGCTCCTTGACGTGACGAGCGTCATCGCCAAAATCCGGGCGGGCTACACACTGCAGGAAGCGTCCGCCGTCGACCAGGTGCGCAAGAACACCCGGCCGCTGCTGCTCATCCACGGCGACAAGGACGACCTTGTGCCGACCGGGATGGCAGACATCCTGTATAACGCGGCCGGCGGGGACAAGGAATTGTGGATCGTGGAGGACGCGGGCCATACGAAAGCCTATGACAACCGCACCAAGGAGTATGAAGGAAAGCTGTCGGACTTCCTCGACCGCGCACTCGACTGACGGAACCGCCGCTTCTCTTCGGAGGAGCGGTTTTTCGATTCTATGCCAGTCATACGTTATGGGTTTTTTGAAAGTTTCATTTTGCGGGTATCGATAATTGAAAAAGTTCGAAGGAAAGGAGCGGATGACAGATGAAGATCGTCATTACAGGCGACACTCACATTCCCGGCAGAGGGAACAAACTGCCCACGCGGCTCACTGTGGAATGCCGGGACGCCGATCTGATCATCCACACGGGTGATTTCCGATCGCCTGCTGTGCTGGATGAACTGGAGCAGTTCGCGGAAGTCCGTGCTGTTTTTGGCAATATCGACGGGGAGGATATCCAGGCACGCGTGCCAAGGCGCCAGCTCTTTGAAGCTGGCGGGCTGCGCATCGGTCTGGTCCACGGGCACGGGGAGAAGAAAACGACCGAGCAGCGTGCTGTGGAGACATTCGCTGACGACGAAGTGGATGTCATCATCTTTGGCCACTCGCACATCCCCCTCGTCAAGTATTTCAAAAGGATGCTGCTGCTCAACCCCGGCTCCCCGACGGATAAACGGAAACTGCCATACTACTCGTTCATCGTGCTGACGCTCGACGAGGAAGTGAAAGCGGAAGTGGTGCTGTTTGGGGATAAAAGCTGAGGTCCGCCAAAGTAATAGAGCGGGTAAGTCATGTAAATGAGCGGGTAGCTGGCGGTAATGAGCGGGTAACTCGCGGTAATAAGCGGGTACGCCGTGGAAACGAGCGGGTAGCTCGCGGTAATGAGCGGGTACGCCGTAGTAACGAGCGGGTAGCCCGCAGTATTGAGCGGGTTGACCGTATAAATGAGCGGGTACGTGCAGGCACCCGCTAAGCTGGAGCGGTTCTCTGTAAACTTGAGCGGTTCTTCTCTGCTCTTGAGCGGATCCCTCCTCATCTTGAGCGCTTCGACACAAACTTGAGCGCTCCCGCAAAAACGGGAGCGCCCTTCATCTCAATCCCCATCCACCTTCAACAGCTGCATCCGCTCATTGAAGAAACTCCGGTACGACAAATAGCCGAGGATGACACTCGTCATCGCGGCCGTCGCCAGCAGCAGGAAGACGATGAGCAGCTGGAACTGCACCGCCTGGATCGGATCTGCGCCGGCGATGATCTGGCCGCTCATCATACCGGGCAGCTGGACGAGGCCGATTGTCTTCTGGCTTTCGATCGTCGGGATCATGCTCGCCTGGATCGCTTTCAGCAGCTGCCGGTTGATCGACTGTTTCGGGGTCCCGCCGAGCGAGAGGATCAGTTCCGTTTCATCCCGATGGCTCTCGACTTCGGACGTAAAGCGGTTCAGGAACAGGATAGCCAATACCATCGAGTTGCCTATCAGCATGCCGCTGATCGAAATGATGTATTGCGCGGTGGCCGGCACGATATGCAGGCTGAGCAGCACGCCCTGCGTGATCAGTTCTATCGCCGCAAATGTCACGAACAGCTTCCACGTGATGCCTTTCACGGCTTTCCCTTTGCGCCGCGCATTCTGGACGGCCGCCCCGATCATCAGCAACACCATCAGGACGATGAACACCGCCTGCTCCGACTCGAAGACGAACTTCAGCACGAATCCGACTGCGATCAGCTGAACGGCCGAGCGTACGGTCGCAATGAGCGTGTCCTTCTCGAGCCCGAGATTCAGCGTCTTCGATAACAGCAGCGGGATGAGCACGAATATCAGCGTCAGACTCAGTGTCAGCCAGCTCACGACAGCACCCCTTTCACGAACCGCCGCACTTCCTCGTCTTCCGACGCATGGATCTGTTCCTTCGTGCCGGCCGCGCGTATGATCCCATCTGCCATCACCCAAAAATTCTGACCCACACGGGCCGCCTGCGCCAAGTTGTGTGTGATCCAGACGACCGTCACCGACTCGTCGCGGTTCAGGCCGACGATGAGTTCCTCGATTTCTTGCAGTGACTCGGGATCCAACGATGCCGTGATTTCATCCAGCAACAAGATCTTCGAATTGTTGACCAGTGTCCGGGCGATCGACACTTTCTGGCGCTGGCCGCCCGACAGCTCCCGTGCATCCTGCGTAAGCACAGCCGCCGGCAGCCCGACCCGTTCCACCAGTTCGGCCGCCTGCTGATCAGACAGTGTCTTCCCCTGCAGTCTCATCGGAAGTTCCAAGTTGTCGCGCACGGTCCCTTTCACCATCGGCGAGCTTTGCAGCACGATGCCGACGCGGCGCCGGAGGGTGATCGGCGAAAGATCCCCGATTGCCTGACCTTCTATGTAGATATTTCCTGCCGTCGGACTGATAAGCCCATTGCACAGCTTCAGCAGCGTCGTCTTCCCTGCGCCGGACGGTCCGATCAGCGCCGTGACCTGTCCTTGAGGGGCATTCGCTGAAGCATTCTGGATAATTTCCTTTTCTTCAATAGAATAACGGACACCTTCTAATTGGATGGCAACCGCTGTCTCTATCTTCTTTTCCATTTCACATGTCTCCTGTCAGTCTTGACTCTGCCTATAATTATTTGCGATAGGAATTCGCAAGGTTTTCCTTCCAATCTCTTGTATAGTTACCTATTCACATACTACTCAAACTTTACCATACCTACGGGCAGACGCACACATACCAAAGGGAGATCTGCAGTCGATCATTATGTACCCGAAGCTGAGTTAGAAAAGAAAAAGTGATTCAGCCGTCCTTTATCTCTGGACAGCTGAATCACCTCTTCACTTAACTCATTCATTCGATTTTCAACAGATCAAATGGCGTAATGATACCAATCAGCGGTTCCTCGGGCTTGGCTTCCTCCGTGATCAGCAGAGCTTCCAAGCGGGTGCCTTTCGAGATGGCACGCTTGAAGTAGTCTTCCGCTTCATACACGGATAGATCTCGTCTGACAAATTCAAACGATTCTTTCCGTTTTTCGTAGTTGTAGACGTCAGATAATGTCGGTATTTCCCGGGGAATATCGCCTGACGTCGAATGGCCGGCGAGCCAGTAGGTGATGCCCGCTGCAGTGATCAGCCCGAGGAACTTGCCGTCTTCGTAGAATGGCACCTGGCTGAATTTGTTCTCGTGCATGAGGCTCAGGGCGGCCGTCAGCTTGTCGGATGCCTGCAGACTATGTACCTTGCAGCCGAACAGGGCGCCCACGTTCAGCGGATTGCTCAGTTTCTGCTCCAGCTCTTCAATCCGCTCCACGATATCGTCATGCGGCTCAGCAATGACATAATCGACCCCCGTCCGGTGATGGACGATGGCGTTCCGCAAGTCGCCGAATTCCCGCAAGTCTTCCTCGTTGTTACGGACGACGGAGTTCTTCACTTTCGCTTTGTCGAGCAACCGGTAGAACGGCAAGTAGCTGCTCTCCCCCACTTTTCGGACGAGCGTCTTCTCCAGCCGATTGTACGCCGTGATGAAGCGCTCTGAATTTTTAACTGTCATACGGATGGTCAGCTCCTTTACGGCCAGTATACCCGGAAATGAAAGAAACCCATCAAAAAATCCGTCCCCTATTAAAGGAGACGGATCGTAGTGCATATTATTCGCTTACACCCCACTGGTAGCGACGAATATCTGACGCTGGATCAATTGTGTAGTTTACAACACGTTTGTTAGCCGCCTCTAATGCATAACGGTAAACAGTCGGTGCAACCGGAACTTCGTCAAACATAAGCTCCTGCCACTCATTGTAGATTTTTTTGCGGTATTCCAAGTCGAATGCATCCTTTGAAGTACCTTTCTTCAGCAGCTCATCGTTCTTCTCGCTAGTCCAGCGAGTGTAGTTAAATGAAGCGGTACGGCCATAGAGACCAGATGGATCCGGGTCAGACCCAGTTCCCCAAGCACCTTGGTAAATGTCGATTTTCGGATCGTCGTTTTCAACCATGTCATAGAATGCGTTGAAGTCGTGCAGACGGCCGTCAACGAGTTCCACTTTCAAACCGACGTCAGCCCAGTTCTGCATGTACGCTTTCGCAATTGGCTCAGCTGTTTCTCCTCCCGACATAGAAGCGAAGTTGATGACCAATTTTTCACCTTTCTGGTCTTCACGGAATCCATCGCCATCCGTATCTTTGAAACCTGCATCCTCAAGAAGCTGTTTCGCTTTTTCTGGATCGTATGGACGTCCTTCAATGCTTTCATCGTGGAAGCTTTCAAATACAGGGATGATCAGCGATGTTCCCGGGAAACGAAGACCGTGGTAAAGTTTTTCACCAATTGTCTTGTTGTCCATTGCATACCACATCGCCTGGCGCAATTCCTTGCTCGCCATTTTCGCATTTGGATCTGTGACGTTCTCTTTTTTCTTCGCATCCCACTTACCTTGTTTAAAGCCGATGTACGTGTACGCAAGGTCAACTTTTGCCAACAACTCAATATTGTCTACATCCTTGACTGTTTGGTATTGGTCAGCAGGAACACTTGCCAAGTCAACGTCACCCTTTTTCAAGGATTCTACGATTGTTGATGAACTTACTACTTTTTGTACGACTGACTTAAGAGCCGGCTTGCCTCTCCAGTAATCGTCGTAACGAGCATAGAGAACAGATTCGCCCGGTACAATCTTTTCGATTTTGTAAGGTCCGAAACCGATTGGGTTCACACGAATCTTATCGGAAGATTCTAGATCTTTGATTGTTGTTTCACCTGTCATAACATCACCTACATAGTGACGCGGAGTAGCATATGACCAGAATCCAGAGAGGATTGATGGTGATGGTTCAGTAAATGTGAATTCCATGTTCTTGTCATCAATGATCTTGATACCCGAAATTTCTTTCGTCTTGCCTTCGTGGTATGCAGGCATTCCTTCTACGTTTTCAATATTGAAATCATAGCGGTTGCCTGCGTAGTCTGGGTGTCCAAGCAATTCATACGAGTAAAGAAGATCCGTTGTCTTAACCGGCTCACCATCGTGCCAGTTGACGTTATCTTTAATCGTCAGCTTCATTTTTTTGTTATCTTCCGAAAGCTCATATGTTGCAGCTCCGTTGTTAGTAATCAGATAGTCTCCGTCTGTATCTAACAATCCTTCATCGAAGAAGTCTAGGATTTCTGCGTCGTATGTTCCTGAATAGAAGTTACGATTCAGTGTCCCTTCGAAAGGCTCGTCAGCTACCATAGCCACCGTCATTTCCCCGTCTTCCATTGGTTCTTTGTCGTTACTCACATCTAATGGGAAATCAAGGTCTGCTGCATTTTCGTCGCCGCCCTTATCTGTTTCAGAGCCGCCGTCCTTACCGCCATCTTTACCATTGTCTTTGCCGCCTGCGCCATCTTTCCCGTTACATGCAGCCAGGAAAATACTGAGGACGAGCATGAGACTTGCCAGGAGCATGAATCTTTTCTTCGTCAATTGTCTTACCTCCCCTTTTTTTAGGCCAATCTTTGTCTTGCATCCGACGCGCGTTTGACCGCTTGCCCGATGTAATTTATACACAGCATCATTACTAAGATCAGCAATGCTGCAGGTAACCATACCCATGATTTGTTTGCAAGAATGTCAGGATTCGTGGCGAACGAAATCAGTGTCCCAAGGGACGGTGTGCTGGCCGGAAGTCCGAATCCTAAGAAAGACAGACCAGTTTCCAGTCCAATGTTTCCCGCGAGATTCAGCGTCATATTTACGATGACGATCGAACTTAAATTCGGGAACATTTCAAACAGCATGATCTTCCAGTTCGGGGTGCCGAGTGTCTTCGACGCATTGATATAATCGAGTTCCCGCTCGGCAAGCCCTTTCGAGCGGATCAATCTGGCTTTCGCGAACCAGGCGAATGCACTCATGATCAGGATAAACGTAAAGACCGAGTAGTTCGGCACTATAACGACGAAGACGATGATGAACATCGTGCTCGGCAAAACCATCAGGAAGTCGATGATCCGCATGATGACGTTATCGACCCAGCCGCCGAAATATCCGGAAATCAAACCGACGGATAGTCCGAAAACTCCTGCAATCAGAGTAACGCTGAGTGCGATCGTAAACGAGTTACGTGCTCCGAGCAGGAGTTGGCCGAATACGTCCCGCCCGCCGTCATCTGTGCCAAGAATGTGCTCTGAGGAAGGCGCTTCCCACGTTTCAAGGAAGTTGACCCGCTGCAGTTGTTCTTGGTCGATGAACAGAGGGGAGGCGTAAGCTGTCACTAAGATTGCAAACAATAAAACCAATGAAACGAGCGCCATTTTATCATGCTTGATTTCCCGCCAGATTGTTTTGGCGAACGATGGATTGTTCGCTTTCTCTTTGGCGATCAAGTTCTTATCATCAATTGTTACCATCTGTGATTCCTCCTCATTCGCTTTTCCTACTCAATCCGGATACGCGGGTCGATAGCACTCAAAATGATGTCTGAGAGCATCGTTCCGACGATAACAGCAGTTCCTGAAATCATGACAATTGCTGTTGTGACAGTAAAGTCACGTCCTGAAATTGATTGAATGAAAAGCTGTCCGAGGCCCGGATAACTGAAGATCATTTCCAAGAAGATTGATCCGGCAATCAGCCCGGTGATTTCATAGCCGAGGAATGCGGCGATTGGCAGCATCGAATTGCGCAAGATGTGACGTGTGTACACTTTCCCTTCCGGCACACCTTTCGCTCGTGCCGTCTTAACGAAGTCTTTCAGTTTCGTGTCGATGATGTCATTCCGCAAATACTGGATTGTACCGAATGTCGCGAGAATTGCACCGGACATGCCCGGCAGCACCAAGTGCTTGAACTTGCTGACGTAATACTCCCATGATCCCGCATCCAGCCGCACATCTACACTGTTACCTGTCGGGAACCAGCCGAGCACGAAACCGAATACATACAGCATAAGCAAAGCAAAAACAAACAGAGGGGTCGCAAACGAGAAGTAGTTATACATAACAATAGATTTGTCTGCCCAGGAGTCCGTCCACCTGCCTGCTATGATTCCTAACGGGATGGCGATAATGTAAGAGACAATTAGAATGAACAACCCTAACGTAACCGTATTGGCGACCCGGCCGGCTAGCAGTGATGTGACCGGCTGCTTGTGAGTATATGAACTTCCAAGATCCCCCTTGACTGCTTTCCCGACCCAATGACCGTACTGTACATACCATGGATCGTTCAGTCCATATTCTTCCCGGATTTTCTCCATTTGTTCAGCTGAGACGTTCGGGTTGCCCATGAAGGCACCAGTGACAGCATCACCCGGCATCTGTTTCGCGAGAACGAAGATGATCAGGCTCAGCAACAGCAGCTGCGGGATCATGATGAGTACCCGGCGGATTGTAAATTTGACCATCGCTTACATGCCCCCTTGCTGGACCGCAACAGAGTGGGTCGGGGAGATTGGCTTCAAGTCAAACATCCGGCCATCTTTATCAAAATAGCTATCGTATTCGGTACGGTACGCTGCATTGATCTCTTTGCGCATTTCCATTTTCTCGAATTTTTTCGCTGGATCCATTTCAGGGATCGCTGAGATGAGACGCTTCGTGTACAGATGCTGCGGATTCGTGTAGACATCTTCCGCTGTTCCTTCTTCGACGAAACGGCCTCTGTACATGATGCCGATCCGGTCGCAGATGTGTTTAATGACCCCTAAATCGTGGGAGATGAATAAGTACGTGAGACCGAAGTCTTTTTGGATCTCCTGCATGAAGTTGAGCACTTGCGCCTGGACGGATACGTCGAGGGCGGAGACCGGCTCATCCGCAATGATCAGTTTCGGGTTGAGCATGAGCGCCCGGGCGATGCCGATCCGCTGACGCTGTCCGCCGGAGAACTGGTGCGGGTACTTATAGATCGATTCCGGACTAAGGCCGACACGCTCGATCATGTTCTGTACGCGGGTCAGCTCTTCTTTCGGCGAAAGCCGTTCGAAGTTGCGGAGCGGTTCAGCAATGATATTGAGCACATTCTTCCGGCCGTTCAGCGAGGAATACGGATCCTGGAAAATCATTTGGATATCGCGCATATGCTTCTTACGGTCGTGGGCGTTCATCGTAGCGAGGTCCTCTCCATTGAAGAGTACTTCTCCGCCGGTCACTTTGTTAAGACCGATGATTGCCCGTCCTGTCGTCGTCTTGCCGCAGCCCGATTCACCGACGAGGCCGTACGTTTCACCCGGTTCAAGTTCAAAACTGACACCGTCAACCGCGCGGACGTGATCGACGACTGACCGGAAGAATCCTCCGCGGATCGGGAAATGGACTTTCAGGTCTTTTACATTAAGTAGTGACATATTGTTCATCCTCCACTCGTTCTTCCGGGAAGTGGAAGTCTTTGTAGCACGTACAGCGTACATAATGACCAGGTTCCACTTCATGGAGTTTCGGATTCTTTTCATGCGCCTCTGCCGGTATCCACGGAATCCGCGGAGCGAACCGGCAACCTTCCCTGTCCAGGTTCTGGATGGATGGGACGATCCCTTCGATGACATGCAGCTTTTCCTTGTCCGACATATTGGACGGGATCGAGTTCAGCAGTGACCGGGTGTATGGATGGAGCGGATTGTCGAACAGCGACTGGACGTCTGCGATTTCGACGAATTCGCCTGCATACATGACGGCGACACGGTCCGCCATCTCCGCGACGACACCGAGGTCGTGGGTGATGAGGATGATGCCTGAGTCCGTGATGCGCTGCAGTTCTTTCATAAGGTCCATGATCTGTGCCTGGATCGTCACGTCGAGAGCGGTCGTCGGCTCATCGGCGATCAGCATGACCGGGTTGCAGGCGAGCGCAATCGCAATAACCACGCGCTGACGCATACCACCCGACAATTCATGAGGATACTGTTTGTAGATTCGGTTGACGTCCTTGATACCTACTTGTTCGAGCAGCTCCAGAACACGTTTTTTCTTGGCAGCTTTCGACAGTTTCATATGGTAGTCCATCGGCTCTTCGATCTGGCGGCCGATTGTCGCTAGCGGATTCAGAGCTGTCATCGGATCTTGAAAGATCATGCCCAGGTCCTTACCGCGTATTTTGTTCAGCTTGTCGACTGGCAGACCGATCAGATTCTGCCCTTTCAAGTTCGCTTGACCTTCCAGTTTTGTTGTCTTCGCATTATGAAGACCCATGATAGAGAGTGCCAGTGCACTTTTTCCACATCCTGATTCACCGACAATCGCTACGACTTCATTTTTATGGACAGTCAGTGACACGCCATCCACAGCTGCGTAATAGTTCCCCTTGATGTTGAATGATGTTCGCAGGTTCTCAATTTCCAAAACTGACTCAGCCAACGCGGTTCCTCCTTGCCTTCCGTAATACGTAAAATCAGATTACCTCGTAACTCAATTTTCAGATTTCATAATCTTTTTTCAACTATACTACACAGCAAAACCGATGGCAACACTATTTTTTCAGAATACCAAATACATAGACTATTTCAAACATGACAAAACAGTGACAACTCCTGTAACAAAGGGAATTAAGCGAGTTCCATTGACTTGAAAATTTTTTATGTATACTTCGGAAGCCTATTCCCTCTGACTTTCTACCAAATTCCATGCAAAACAGGAAAAATGGATCTTCGAAATCTATTCTCAGCTTTTCAAAAGAATGACTTGTTAGGTTCAAGTTCCCTAGTGCCAGACATTCTATATTTCCGACATTTCGCGACACGAAAATACACAACACAATAACATTAATCGTGTTGTGCCTCCGATATGACTTCTATACACGCTGTCACACCATTCACCAGCTCCGCAAGCGGCCACCCGGGAATTTTCCCGTGCCGGATAGCGAGTTCAAAGGAAGCCGGTATATGCAGGAAGCCCGAAGGCATATTTGGTTTGTGACCTGCCGCCCAATGGAGACCGGCATACATGACATTGTTGCAGAGATACAGGCCGGCGGTGTTCGAGATGTCCGCCGGCAAGTTCTCCTGTTTCAGCCGTTCGACCATCTGCCGGATCGGCAGCGTGGAGAAATAGGCAGGCGGTCCATCGGGTTCGATCGGCTCGTCGACCGGGCGGTGCCCCGCATTATCCGGCTCGCCGTCCTTGACGTTCAGCGCCACCCGTTCCGGCGTCATCTTGGAACGGCCGCCTGCCAGGCCGAGGGACAGGACGGCATCGGGTGTCTCTTGTTCGATATAGGCCACTAACATCTCAGCAGACTGGCCGAAGTCGACAGGCAGGATCTTCCCGCAGATTGTATATTCCCCGATTGTTTTGCCGTCCAGCAGTTCGACGACTTGCATTGTCGGATTGACCGGATAATCGAGGAACGGCTCGAATCCTGTCACCAATATTTTCTTCATCTGCTTCCTCTCCTTTATCGGGCTGCCACAGGTTCTGCTTTCACGCCCGCCTCCTGCATGATCTGCTCGTCGTGCAGGTGACACGCGACGAAATGACCTTCGTCCTTCTCCAGCCACCTCGGCGTACGATCTGCGCAGACGCCCATCGCGTATGGACAGCGGGTCCTGAAGACACATCCGGAAGGCGGATCAATCGGGCTCGGCAGCTCCCCTTGCAGCAGGATCCGCTCCCTCGCTTCCTCAATATCCGGATCGGGGATTGGGATGGCGGATAACAGGGCCTCTGTATAAGGATGCAGCGGCTTTTTGTACAGCTGGTCACTCGTCGTCAGTTCGACTAGATGACCGAGATACATGACGCCGATCCGGTCGGAGATGTACTTGACCATCGACAGGTCGTGGGCGATGAACAGATACGTCAGCCCTTTTTCACGCTGGAGCCGCTGGAACAGCTTTACGACTTGGGCCTGGACCGATACGTCCAGCGCGGAAATCGGTTCGTCCGCGATGATGAAATCCGGGTCGAGCGCCAGGGCGCGTGCGATGCCGATCCGCTGGCGCTGACCTCCCGAGAATTCGTGGGGATACCGGTTGGCATGATCCCGGTTCAGGCCGACGTCTTCGAGCAGCTCGTTCACCCGATTCCGCAGGTCCTTCTTGTTTTTATACATCCCGTGGATTTCCATCGGTTCAGCAATGATTTCGTATACGGTCGACCGTGGGTTCAGGGACGCATACGGATCCTGGAACACCATCTGCATTTTTTTCAGGAACGACTTGCGCTCCTTGTCGTTCATCTGATGGATGTCCTGCCCTTCGAACAGCACTTCGCCGTCTGTATTATTATACAATCCCAGAATTGTCCGGCCGGCTGTCGATTTGCCGCATCCCGACTCCCCGACCAGACCGAAAGTTTCCCCTTTGTAGACGTCAAAGCTCAGGCCGTCGACCGCCTTCAGTGTCTTCCCTTTGCCGACATCGAAATGCCGCTTTAGATTTTTGACGGATAATAGGACAGACTTGGATTGTATCATCAGAGTTCCTCCTCGTTGGTTGCATGTCTGAGTTGTGAGTGCCAGGAAGGTTCGATCTGCACACCGAGTCCCGGCTGTTCGGGCAGATGTACGGTCTGTCCTGAGTAGATGACGCCGCCGAGGATCGGGTCGCCGCTTAACATGAGCGGCGCGTCGAAATCGACACGCGTGACGTTCTTCTGGCTGGCGGCAAAATGGGCTGCTGCAGTGATGCCGAGTTTCGTTTCGATCATGCTGCCGGTCATACATTCGACGCCATAACTTTCCGCAAGCGCATTGATCTTGAGCGCTTCGTGGATGCCGCCGCATTTCATGAGCTTGATGTTGAGGAGGTCGGCGGCGCCCATCTGCAGGACGCGGAGCGCATCCCGCGGGGAGAAGATGCTTTCGTCCGCCATGATCGGCGTCAATGTTTGCTGAGTGACATAGGCGAGACCGTCCAGATCCTCAGCATGGACGGGCTGTTCCACGAGCTCGATCGCAAGGCCGGCATCTTCCATCGAGGCAATTGTCCGGACCGCTTCCTTCGGGCTCCAGCCTTGGTTGGCGTCCAGCCGGATCTTGACTGCCGGGCCGACTGCGGAGCGGATCGCTTTAACGCGTTCGATATCGAGTGCCGGCGAGCCGGTGCCAACTTTCACTTTCAGCGTCGAGAAGCCTTCTTCCTGATAACGTACGGCATCGTCCGCCATTTCCCGAGGCTCGTTGACGCTGACGGTGAAATTCGAATCCAGCTCCTGCCTGCTGCCGCCGAGCAGCTGATAGAGCGGCAGGCCGGCAAGTTTACCGAGCAGGTCATGCACCGCCATGTCGACAGCCGCTTTCGCACTCGTGTTGCGAATGATCGCCGTATGGATACGATTGAACACCTCAGCACGATTCCGGATATCGGCGCCGATCAGCTTGGGTGCGATCACCTCATTGACGGCATAGACGATGCTTGCCATGGAATCCCCCGTGATGACATGGGTCGGCGGGGCTTCCCCCCAGCCCGTTTCGCCGGCTTCTGTCGTGATCTTCACATAGACGGAGTGGGCGGTATGGACTGTGCGCAAGGCGGTTTTAAACGGTTTTGTCAGCGGAACGGCGACGCAGCTGCACTCGATGGAACGGATTTTCATAGTATGTACTTCCTTTCTTTCTATAGGAACTTCAGCGTAAATGAAAAACCGTGTGCGTCGACGGATCGGCGCACACGGCTCTCCCACTTATTCTTTGTCAGCATACTTCAAGTCGAGGTAGCCGACCGGGTGACGGAGAATCCCTGTGACGCCAGGCTTTTCAAGTGTCGCCTGGTTGTAATAGTAGAGCGGGAATACAGGCATTTCGTCCATCAGCATCATGTCTGCCTGCTGCAGGAGCGTCCAGCGGGTATTCGCATCGGTTTCGTTCTTGATGTCTTCGATTAGCTTGTCATAGTCTTTGTTCGACCACGTCGTCCGGTTCATGGACGAGTCGGTGATGAAACTTTCGAGAGCATTCACCGGATCTGCATAATCATACAGGAACGACGAACGGGAAAGCTGGTACTTGAGCTCTTTCTGGTCGGCCAGGAACACGCTCGCTTCCACGTTCTGCAAGTCCACATCGACTCCGAGGTTCTCTTTGAACATTGACTGGAGAGCAACCGCAATCTTCTGGTGCGCTTCGTTTGTCGAATACGTCAGTGTCACTTTCGGCAATTCCGTATAACCTTCTTCTTTCATGCCTTCTTCCAGAAGCTTTTTCGCGTTTTCCGGATCGAAGGTGATCAGATCGCCTGCGTCTTCACGGAATTCGTTGCCATCCGGGCCGATGAATCCGTATGAGACGAAACCGTGCGCCGGCTTTTCACCGTTCTTCGTGACGAACTCCACGATGTCCTCCTGGTTGACCGCTTCACCGAATGCACGGCGGATCTTCGTATTTGTGAATGGCTCCATGGATGTATTGAAACGGAAGAAATAGAGTCCTGCCTGATCTTCTGTTTTCACTTCCGGATCGCCTTTCAAGTCTTCCGCGATCTCGGAAGGGACATCCGTGCTGTCCAGCTCATCGGATTTGTACATCTGGTAAGCCGTCGTCGAGTCGCTTACCATTTCCCAGTTCACTTTATCGAGTTTTACGTTGTCCGCGTCCCAATAGTTTTCGTTCTTTTCAAATACGAACTTTACATCGTGATTCCATGAAGCGAGTTTGAAAGGTCCGTTCGCAACGAACGAATCCGCTTCTGTGAACCACTTCGGATTCTCTTCTGCCGCTTTTTCGTTGATCGGGAAGAAGCTCGGGTTTGTGATGATATTCAAGAATGCTTCGTTCGGTGCGCTCAATTTTACGACAAATGTCTTCTCATCCGGCGCATCGATTCCGATATCCTCGGGTTTTCCTTCGCCGTTGTTATACGCTTCCGCTCCTTCGATGAAGTACGCGAGGAATGCAGCAGGTGAAGCGGTTTCCGGGTCGAGCATATGCTTCCATGCATAGACGAAGTCGTTGGCAGTGACCGGATCACCATTCGACCATTTCGCATTGTCACGGATCGTGAATGTATACGTCAGACCGTCTTCGGAAACGTCGATTTTTTCAGCTGTCGCTTCTTCTGCCTGGTGGTCCTTATTCAGCCGTGTCAGACCTTCCATCAAGTTGTTCAGTGCACTCCAGGAGACTGCGTTGAACCCGACGGACGGGTCGAACGACGTCGGCTCTTCGCCATTGTTCAAGTAGAGCACTTTTTCGCCGGACGAGGCTTGCTTATCGCCGTCTTTCCCTTCGGTCGTCTTCGATCCCGTATCGCCTTCCGTTTTCTTGCCGGCATCCTCGTTGGCTGTACAAGCCGCCAGTACGACGATCAGCGCCGTGAATAAGAAGAACTTGATCCACTTCTTCAATTGGATTTCCCCCTTTTTTTATAAGGTATTTCCCATCCCCCTCTTCAGGAGAACACAGCTTTCGCACGGGCATCTTGCAGCCAGCAGTCGACGGTATGCTGTTCCGTCAGCAGCGTGGTGGCCGGATACACGCGCTCACACACTTCCATGGCAAATGGGCAGCGGGCAGCAAACGGGCAGCCCTCCGGCGGCGCGAACAGATCGGGCGGCGTCCCGTCGATCGGCTGGAGTTCCTCTTCCTGCAGATCGAGACGGGGCACGGAGTTCAAAAGCCCTTGCGTATATGGATGCTGCGGGTTGTAGAAAATCTCCCGCTTGTTCCCGATTTCAATGATTTTGCCCGCATACATGACGGCGATCCGGTCAGCGATCTTCGCTACAACTCCGAGATCATGCGTGATCAGGATGATAGCAACACCGGTCTTGCGCTGGACCTCCGCGAACAATTCCAAGATCTGCGCCTGGATCGTCACATCGAGTGCCGTGGTCGGTTCGTCCGCGATCAGCAGCTGCGGCTCACAGATCAGTGCGATCGCGATGACGATCCGCTGCCGCATCCCTCCGGAAAACTGGTGCGGATACTGGCCGAGCCGTTCTTCAGGGTTGGAAATACCGACCAAGTTCAGCATGTCTATCGCTTTTTTCCGGGCCTCTGCTTTGGAGACGTTGTGATGCGTGCGAACCCCTTCCATGAGCTGCTCCCCGATTTTCAGCGTCGGGTTCAGGGCGGTCATCGGATCTTGGAAGATCATTGAAATGTCGACTCCCTGGATGTCCCGCAATGCCCGTTTTGACAGCTTTGTCAGGTCTTTCTCCTTGAACAGCACTTGGCCGTTGCGGATCCTGCCGGGCGGCTGCGGGATGAGTCCCATGATCGTATTGGCGGTGACACTCTTGCCGCAACCCGACTCGCCGACCACCGCCAGCGTTTCCCCTTTATACAAGTCGAACGTCACGCCGCGGATCGCCTGGACTTCCCCGCCGAATGTCTTGAAGGAGACTTCCAAGTCGCGTACGGACAGGATGATTTCTTCCTCACTCG
Source organism: Sporosarcina sp. (assembly GCA_032099885.1). Classification (GTDB taxonomy): domain Bacteria; phylum Bacillota; class Bacilli; order Bacillales_A; family Planococcaceae; genus Sporosarcina. The sequence goes on along the minus strand of DAMDKL010000012.1, from coordinate 83,117 downwards.
GGTTGATGCTCTTGTTTTTTCCGTCTGTGGCCGTCGATCGCCCCGCTTGCTCCCCGATCTGTGCAGGGGCTTCCGCAAAGCTGGTCGACGCAGCCAGCTGATGTCCTGTCATTTCCATTACCCCCTCAATTTCGGATCCAGCGCGTCCTGCATTCCATCGCCTAACACGTTAAACGCAAACATCGTGATGGAGATGAAGAATGCCGGGAAGAACAGCCTCCACCAGTCACCTGATAAGATTACGGGCAGTGCATCATTCGCCATGACACCCCAGCTTGCATACGGTGCCTGGATACCGAGGCCGAGGAAACTCAGGAATGCTTCCGCGAAGATGGCACTCGGCACGGTGAGCGTCATCTGGACGATGATCGGTCCCATCGTATTCGGCAGCAGGTTCTTGCGGATGATCCTCGGTGTCTGAGCGCCAAACGATTTGGACGCCGTGACAAATTCATAGTTTTTGATCTGCAGGACCTGGCCCCTGACAATCCGGGCCATTCCGACCCAGCCGGTGATCGTCAGCGCGACGATGATGGTCGTCAGGCTCGGCCCCATGACGACCATCAGCAGGATGACGACAAGGAGGTGAGGTAGTCCGTACAGGATTTCGATGATCCGCATCATGATCGAGTCGGTGCGTCCGCCTTTGTAGCCGCTGACGCCTCCGTAGATGATGCCGATGAAAAAGTCGATCAATGCCGCCATGACGCCGACGAACAAGGAAATCCTTGCTCCGTACCATGTCCGGGTGAAGACATCACGACCCATTTCGTCTGTCCCGAACCAATGGGACGCACTCGGCCCCAGGTTCTGGCTCCGTAAGTCGGTCGCTGTCACTTCGTATGGAGAGAGGATCGGCCCGAAAATTGCCATGAACGTCAGCAAAATGAGAAATACGAGACCGCTCATCGCCAGCTTATTCTTTCGCAGACGGCGCCACGCATCTTTCCAATAGGACAGCGATGGCCGGACGACTGCTTCGGCTTGTCCCTGGTCATCTGTTTTCTTTCGGAACCACTCATCAGGTACAGTCAGTCTTGGATCTTTTGCGACCATTACACTTCACCTTCCTTTTTGTGAAGCTTGATACGCGGATCCAGGAAGCCATACAGGATATCTACGACGAACAGCATGAAGACGAGAAATGCACTGTAAAAGACGGTAGATCCCATGATGACCGGGTAATCGCGGTTGTTGATGCTCTCCACAAAGTATTTTCCCATGCCCGGGATTGCAAATATCTTTTCGATGACGAATGTTCCGGTCAGAATCCCTGCGAGCATCGTACCCATGATTGTGACGACCGGCATGAGTGCATTGCGCAGCGCATGGCGGGCGACGATCCGGAACGGCGTAAGCCCTTTTGCACGTGCCATCTTAATATAGTCCTGGGTCAGCACCTCCAGCATGCTGGCACGGGTGAGACGTGCGATAATAGCCATCGGTCCGGTTGCCAATGCGATGATCGGCAGAATCATATGTTTCGGGCTGCTCCATGTCGCCGGCGGCAGCCATCCCCAATTGACCGCCACTTGTTGGATGAGGAGTGTCGCCAAAACAAAGTTCGGGATGGAAATCCCGATGACGGCGAAGGTCATTGCTCCGTAATCGACGATGCCGTTATGCCGCAGTGCCGCAAATGTTCCGAGAACAATACCCGACAGCACTGCAACGATCATCGTGGCAATCCCGAGCTCGAACGATATCGGGAAGCCCCGTGACAGCAATGTATTAACCGTCTCATTCGGTTTTTTGATGGACGGACCATAATCGAACGTGACGATGGACTTCAAATAGTTCAAGTACTGGACCGGCATCGGCTGATCCAATTTGTAGAATTTCTCTAAGTTCGCCTGGATGGTCAGATTGGACGTCCGTTCTTCATCGAACGGCGAACCCGGAATTGCGCGCATGAGTACAAATGTCAGCGTGGCAATAATCAATATGGTGACAATCATCATGATGAAACGCTTCAATATGTATAGCGGCACTCTCGTTCCCCCTTAACAAAATTTCGTCTGCATCGCCAATTCCGTCATGACGAGCATCGCTCTGTACGCTTCGATGATGTCTTTGGCTTCGTAGCGGACGATCGTTGTCCCTTCTTCAATCTGGCACCCCGGCATCATGGCTGCCCATTCGGCTTCACCATAATTGGTGTACTCCACACGCATGACCGGATTCTCAGGTGGAACGAGGGGTTGGATGAGATCCCGCTTCTCCAGTGCTTCCGCCATCTTCTGCTTCAGCAGTTCCTGTGCTTTCAGCGGATGCAGTGTGCGCACACAAGAACGGGAAATCGATTGTTTGACCGCTGCGGTCACGACATGTGGGATGAGCAGTTCGGCTTCCCGGCAAGCGCCGTCGTCACCCGCCACCATCAGAACAGGGACACCGAAATGGCCTGCCACATACGCATTGAATCCCAGTTCTCCGACAACCGTGTCATTGATGTAGATATTGCGCACGCCAAAGATCATCGTGTGACTCATGACGCCTGGCTGTCCGGCCCGTGCATGATAGCCCGCGAATACGGCGCCAGTATAGCTTTCATCCAGAGACTGCACCATTGAAAGCGGTTTCACACTGCCGGTGATCAGCTCCGCGTCAGGATGCAGCTCCTCCGCCAACAAATTGTTCATGCTCGAGTGACTATCGTTAACAAGTACTTCATCTGCACCATTTTCCAGTGCTGCCGACACGATTGCATTGGCTTCTTGCGTCATGATCCGGCGGGCGCGCTCATAGTTCAGCCGGCGCGAGTCAACAAACGTTTCATCCGGCAGCGCAGTAATTCCTTCCATGTCTACTGAAACAAATATCTTCATATGATCCCCCTACAGACGACAGAAAAATCTGCTTATTTTCTTATTATCTAACAATACCAAATAGTCGTTGAAATAACAAGATAATTTGAAGGTATTTGTCTAAAAAATATTATTTAGTTTCTAGTAATGTTTTGATTTCAGTGAAATGAAATTTCATTATGCTGCAATTTTCAATCCCTCGCCACCTTTACGTTTTAACGGTTCATTCCTAGGTTTCGACTCTTACTGTGTGTTATCCGCCATGCGGGAGATACAAATTGTTTTCCTCAGTTTACAATTATGTGAACATAGACAACCCAAAAAAGCTGTACGGCCATGAGATCCTCATCAGCAGTACAGCTTCTATTATGTTTGTCGAATTATGTTTCACATGGAACACTAATGCCGATCGGGGCGGGAATGACCGTCAGTCCATGGCGCCCTGTTGTCTCTTCTGCTTGTGACAGCGAGTTAACGATCGCTTCTTCAGTCACTTCGGCGGCAGCCTGGAAGAATGCATTCATGACAGGATGCTCATCACGCAGCACCCTCACCTGCTCAGCAGCATTGTCTGACTGATGGGCAAACCGGTGTGCTGTCGAAAACGAGATGACGATATCTCCGCTGCCATTGCTGTAATGGCTGCCGGTGCGGGCAAGACCGGCACCTGCCCGCTTGGCGATGCGTCTCAGCTGACGGCTGTCGAGCGGGGCGTCTGTTGCCAGAATGATCATGATCGAGCCGTCAGCAGGTTCCGGCATATGCTGCAAGTCTGTCTCTTTTCCGCGGCAGTACCGGTCTGCTGCGAAATCATCCCGTCTTCCGAAATTGCTAAGTACGAGACAGCCGAGCGTGAACGTCTCTGTTTCCAGCTCAATCCGCCGGGAAGCTGTCCCAATGCCGCCTTTGTACCCGAAACAAATCATCCCTTTCCCCGCACCGACTGCCCCTTCGGCAGCCGGAGCATCAGAAGCGGCTTCGATTGCCTGGCGGGCATGCTCCTGTGTGACGGCCAGCAAGCGGATGGAGTTGAGACGGCCATCGTTGCATTCACCGGTGACGATGTTGAGTGTCCCTGTCGTATCACCGATCTCGGGTGTCTGCTCAAGCATCCAGCGCAGGGTACCTTCCGTGACGGCTGGGACACTGAACGTATTCGTCAGCATGATCGGAGATTCGAGCATGCCGAGTTCGTCCAGCTGGACAAGGCCTGTCGTTTTCCCGAATCCGTTGATGACGTAACTGGCCGCCGCCATCTTTTCCCTGAACAGATTACCGGAATGCGGGAGGATAGCAGTCACGCCGGTTGCAATGTATTCCCCATCCGGCATCGGTTTGTCGATCGTCACATGACCGACCCGTACGCCCTCTACATCCGTGATGCAATTGTTCGCACCTGTCGGCAGTGCTCCGATGATCAGTCCTTGTTTCCTTATTTTCGATCGCTGCTGCGCCATCCCCATCTCTCCATTCTCCGTATAGTGACCCCTGAACTTTCCCATACTGTGAGGAAAAGGAGGTCCTGCAATGCTCACCGAATTTCCAACCATCCATACGAACGTCTGGGATGCAGTCTGGGCAGTCCCCGTTACGATCGCCGTCGTTCTGGCCGCCCGGTGGCTGCTCCGCGTGAAGCCGTCTTGGCTGTCCACTGTGGCGACGGTAACAGCACTCATTCTCTCGATTTTCATCAGTCATCCTAACAGTTTGTCGGCCGGTATTTTCATGGGCTTCTTTTACAGCGGCGCGGCAATGGGCGCGCTGTATTCAATGAAGCAATCCTACATTGCATTCCGTTCCAAATGAGCCGTCTCATTTTTTAAGCGGGCAGAACCCGCATTGCATCAGACCCGGGACATCCTTGGACAGGCAGCACGTCTTCCGGACGACCGTGTTCAACAGCTCTGACGGCTCACGCCCCTGCAGATAACGGGCAAATAATGATTGACCGGCAATCCCCGTCCAGATATCGTCATCTTTCAGACAATCGAATAACAGCCGAGCCTCTTCTGCATTCTCGGGGGATTGCAGCAGGACATGGAACTGCCAGAGCCAAAAACCAAATACATTCTCCCATAAGACGGCAGCGGAAATCGAGGAAGAGGAACGAAGACTCTCGACGACGGATAGGATTTGCAGCAGCAAGTCGCGCACTGTCTCCTCCCGCCGTGCCGCTTCTGTCTCCTGCCAAGCTGAAAGTTTTGGAAAGGCACTGATCGTCCGATTGCCAAATTCTTCGACTGCCCCGAAAACGAGTTCCTCCGGTCCGCCGCTCCAGAGCTCCTCATACGAGACGAACTGCCAGAGCTGCATGGCGGTGAACATGCCATACCGCCTCATGAAAAAAGAAGCAGCGACTGTTTTGTTCGGACAGCCGCTGACCGCCTGCACGGCAGTCAGGAATTCGTCTGTATGTTTTATTTTCTGCAGTGCGGCCAATGTGATGATCGGGTGCTCAGGCACCGTCGTATAGACACCGTTGCTATGCAATTGGGCGAGTTGGTTCGCAGTCAAGTTTGTCATAAGTCCAGTATAGCAAAGAACACCCTATTGTGAATATCAGAGTAAACAGAAAAAAACCGCCCCTTATGTAAGGGACGGTTCTGCGCTTGGAGATCAGCCTCCAGCGACGGCATTCTCGCCTTCTACGTTCGGACGGTTGTCTTCGCGGATCATAGATGCCGCGATCGTACCGATGACGAGCAGGAAGCCGGCGAAGTAGAAGCCCATATTCAGACTGCCTGTGATGTCAGTCAAGAAACCTGTAACATACGGTGCCAAAATGGATCCGCACATTCCGATAAAGTTGTACACACCGAATGATGTGGAGTATGCATTTTTCGGTGCGTTGTCTGCAACAACAGCAACCAGTACAGGGTTTGTACTGATCTTACCGAAGATCCCATACCCGATCAATGCCGCATACAAAACATACATGTTGTCGAACAATACGATCGACACAAGAGAGATCAGTGAAAGCGGAAGCATCACGAGCAATACCGGACGGCGCTTTCCAAGTCGGTCAGCAATCCAGCTGAACAAGATCGACCCTGGGATCGCTGCCCATGGAACGAGTGAAGAAACTGTCGCAACAGCACTTCCCTCAATGCCGCGCGCGTGCTGCAAGTAGTACGGCATCCATGTCACAACTACGAAGAAGCCGTAGATGGCACAGAAGATGGTGATATACGACATGACCAAGTTGCGGTTCTTGAACAATGTGCTCAATTTCAGTTTTTCCTGATCGTTGAGCATTGCTTTTTCTTCCTTGCCTTTCGGGTTTTCCTTAACGAGCCACCACATCAGCAAGCCGATTAAGACAACTGGAATCGCCACGATGTAGAATGGTGCTCTCCAGCTCATTCCTGCTTCAATTGTGTAACTTGACAGGAAATACCCTCCGGAAAGACCGAATGCCATCCCGCTGTTGATGATCGCGGATCCGACTGTCAGGTGCTTCTTTGGAATCGCTTCTGAAGACAGGCCGTACTGTGGTCCGTAGTAGAAACCTTGGAACACACCAACCATGAGCCACATGAGTACGAATAGGAAGAAGCTTGGCATCGTACCCGCGATTGCTGCAAAAAGACCAAACAGAATAATACCTGGTACTAATACTTTCTTTTTACCGATTTTGTCTCCAAGGATACCGGATGGGACGTTCAGGCCGGCATATCCAAGGAAGAAGATACTGCTGATCATACCGAGCTGGCCGGCAGACAGACTGAACTCGTTCTGGATGTCATCCATGACCGGGTTCAAGATTGCGCGGGTGCCGTAAATGGCAACCCAACCTAAGAAGAATACGATAACGGCTTTAATCCAATATGGGACTAGCTCTTTTTTCTCGCCGGTATCATGTACTTGCTTTGCCATCGAGAGTTCCTCCTCTTTTTTTCTATAAGTGGTACTTCAGTAAAATGATCATTTACCTTACATTGGTATCATACGGCAGACAGCATTGCAGACGAATAAAATCAAATACGGGAACCTTGCCAAAACATTAAATTTCGACAAGAAATTAGCTTCTTGCGTCCTGGCCGGCCAGGACGCCATTCTCTCCCCTACCTAGCTTATCCCGCTGTCCGCCGTTCATGTATGAGGAACGATCAAGTCGGGTAAATCCGTTCATTTTAGGGCTGCGACACTTTTCAGCATATAACCGAGACCCGGATATGTGATGATATACTCCTCCGGCTCCTTCAGCCGCTCCTTGATCTTCCGGCGGATACGGGCGATGCCGACCCGCAAATATTCGACATCATCGCGGTATTGAGGCCCCCAAACTTCGGACAAAAGCGTTTCGTGCTGAACGACTTTATCGAGGTTGAGCGCCAGAATCTCGAGGAGCGAAAACTCCGTCTGAGTCAGCTTCAGCTCTTCCCCTTCGATCCAAATCCGCTTACTGCCGACATCGACCTGCAAGGATCCGGTTTCGATGACGGAAGAGGCGCCGGGCGTCCCTTCCGAAAGGGCAGGCTGGCTCCTCCGCAAGACGGCGTTGACCCGTGCGAACAATTCGTCAAGCGAAAAAGGTTTTGTCAAATAGTCATCGGCACCCAAGTTCAGTCCGTTCACTTTGTCTTTCGGGTTACTTCGTGCCGTCAGCATGATGATCGGCGTATGCGAGAACTTGCGGAGCTCTTCCAGTACGTAAAAACCATCTTTGCCCGGCATCATGATGTCGAGCAGGATCAGATCCGGAGAGATGAGGTCATATTTCTCCAGCAATTCTTCTCCGGAATCTGCGGTCACGACCTCATATCCGACCGAACGCAAATTCGCAGAGATGAAACGTAAAATCTTTGCTTCATCATCCACGACACATATTTTCTGCTTCATCCCTTACGACCCCTCTCTTAACGGAAAGTAAAGTGTAAACGTACTGCCTTCCCCCGGTATGCTGGTGACTTCAATTTTCCCTCCGTGCGCTTCCATGATCCCTTCACAGATCGACAGGCCGAGACCCGTTCCACCTGAACGGCGCGTTGCTGTCACGTCGACTTGGTAGAAGCGGTTGAAGATCTTCTGCAGATGCTCTTTCGAGATACCGATGCCGTTGTCCGAGACGGCGATCGTCAGATAATCATCCCGCTTCTCGAGCGTGATGTCGATCCGTTTATGAGCAGAATCATTATACCGCAAAGCGTTCGTGAAGAGGTTGACAAGCACCTGCTGGACACGTGTCTTGTCGGCATAGAAAAACAAATACTCTTCCGCCTGGTTGTGGAATTCGAGCACGGCATCCTCTTTCAGCGCCAGGGGCACGAGTTCGATCGACTTTTCGATGACGTGATCGGCCCTGACCATGTTGCGTTCGATATACATTGAGCCGGACTCGATCTTTGAAATATCCATCCAGTCATCGACGAGATGTTGAATCCGTTCGATGTCTTCGTGCACCCCTTCCAGCAGTTCACGCTGGAAGTCCGCTTCCCATTCGACATCATCGCGAAGCAGCGTCTCGACGCTCCCCCGGATGTTGGTGATCGGTGTCTTGAACTCATGGGACGTCAGAGAGATCAGGTTATTCTTCAGCGTATCGATCTCTTCTTCCTTCGTGATGTCCCGGATGAGCAGACCGAGACCGATTTTATTGTCATCCGAAACAACGGAAAACTTATGGAGCATGTAGAAGTCCGTATCACCCGCGTTCGTTTTGTACTCCAGCTTCAAGTCGCTCTTGTCTTCTTCGAAGAAGGCAGTCAGTTCGTCCTCACTCACTTCGAACAGCTCGTTGATGCGCTGGAAGACGTCAGACAGCAGCTGCAGCGGGATACCGGTGCCTTCCCCGTCGATGACATTCAGGAAGAATTCGTTCACGTAGTCGATTTCGTAATTGTTGTTCAGGAGCATAATCCCTTCCGACATACTTTCCAGCACTGCATCGAGTTCCGCATGTTTGTTCCGGTACTGCTCGAACAGCAGCTTGTTCTGCAGCATGATGGCGAGAGACCGTGAGAATGTCTGGAGGAATGACTGCTCCTTCCCTTCGATCGTCTGTCCCTCCTGTAGATCGATGATCAGATACCCATTCGGCAGGCCATCGAGGACGATCGGTTCCATATGATGGTTCGACCCCTGTACGTGCCGCTCCAAATATTGCTGGAGACTTTCATCTGTGTGGATCGCTTCCTTCGTGACAGCCAGCTCACGGAACCAGATGTGCACGGAAAACGGGACAGTCGGTTCGATGTTTTTCAAACACAGCTGGATGAAATGGGAAACATCCATCTTGGAGGAGACTGGGGTGATGAGCTGATTCACAGCCTGCAGTTCGGCATTACGCCGCTCCAAGTCGGCGGTACGCTCCTGAACGCGGCCCTCGAGCTGTGTGTTCAGCTCGATCAGCTGATCGCGGTTCGTACCGATTTCGTACAGCATGTCATTGAAGTGGGACAGCAGATCGGTCATCTCCTGCGGTCCTTCAATCTTCTCCTCGATCTGGACTGGCTGGTTTGTCTTATAGCTTGCGGAATAGCGCTTGATGATGTCCAGCAGGTTCCGGATCGTGCGTTCCAGCCGGGTTGTCAGGAATAGGCTTGCCAAGACAACGAAAAGGGCCGTCAGCGGAATGAACCACAAAATCGTGCCTGCCGCTTCCCTCAGCGGCTTGGTGATGTGCGTGGACGGGTTGGCAATCCAGACCGTCCAGCCGAGATCGGGTGTCTTCGCATAGGTGATGAATTCCTTCTCCCGTCCTTCTTCTTGAATCGACAAGCTCCTGACAGCATCTCCATCATTCGAATCAATGGATTGGACGATCTTGGAGTCCGTCATGTTGACCATATCGGTTCTCGTATCAACATCGGGATGGACAATGACATTGTTGTCCTGATCTAGCAGGACAGCATAGCTCGCTTCGCCTGAGATACGCGTGGAAATATACTTTTCCAGCACCCGGAGATCGATGGCGCCCAGAATATATCCCTGCATTTTCCCGTCCTTATTGAAAATGGGAGATACGATGGCGACAAGCAGCGTATCCGTTCCCCCCCTGCCGTGGAAGACGTGGGAGACGACCTGCCGATTCGTGTCGAGCAGTTCCTTATAGTAGGAGCGGTCACTGAAGTCCAGATGCTCCCGTGTCACCCCGTCCGTATAGACGGATGGGTAGAAGACGAGCGATTTCCCGTTCTTGTCCCCGACGTACAGGTTCACGAATCCGGGATAGTTAGTCTTGATATCCCGAAGGCTTTTCTCAATTTTTTCCGTGTCGCCCTGCTCCAAGTAAGGCGCGATCGCAGCTGACATCGTTTCGATGACGCGGCCATGCTGTTCCATATAACTGTCAATGTTGTCTTCCAGGAACTCCGTCACCTTCGTCTGGCTGTCCTGATTATCTTTAATGAGGGAAGAGAGCTGGAAATACTGGAAAATCCCCAAAGATATAATGGCTGCCAGGCCGATTGTCAAAAACGAATAAATGAGTTCTTTACGAAACGAACGGGATTTTCTCTTTCTCATCCAGACTCTCCTCCTTCCTCTTTACTTCTGACACCTTATGTAAACATGAAATGGGACAGGAATAGTAAAAGGGTATTGGCCTGGTCTTGCGACACCGGCCAATACCTCGGATTGCATTATTTTGTAATTTGTGTTCCTGCTTTGCCTTCGACAGCCAAGTCTGCCTGTCCGAGTGAGCAGATGATCGCACGCCCGCCCATTTCAGCGAATTTCATAGCTGCTTCCATTTTAGGACCCATGCTGCCTGCAGAGAATTGACCTTCATCTGCATATTTCTTCGCTTCGTCAAGCTTGATGGAACCGAGTGCTTTCTGATCCGGCTTGCCATAGTTCACATAGACGTTATCGACGTCCGTCAAAATCATCAGGACGTCCGCTTTTGCTTCTTCCGCCAAGCGGAACGCACTGCGGTCTTTGTCGATGACCGCTTCGATGCCTGTCAGGCTGCCGTCTTCCTCGCGCACGACAGGGATACCGCCGCCGCCGGAAGCGATAACGATGACTTCGTTATCTGTCAGCATTTTAATGGTCTCAGAGCTGAGGATCGACTTCGGATTCGGTGAAGCGACAACACGTCTCCAGCCGCGGCCTGCATCTTCTTTAACGTCCCAGCCTTTTTCTTTCGCAAGCTGTTTCGCTTCCTCTTCGGAATAGAACACACCGATCGGCTTGGAAGGATCTTCGAACGCCGGGTCATTGCGATCCACTTCCGTTTGTGTCAGCATACTGACGACTTGGCGGTTCTGGCCGAGTTTCGTCAGTTCGTTTTTCAGCGTCTGCTCCATCATGTATCCGATGAACCCTTGGGATTCCGCACTGCACACATCAAGCGGAAGTGCAGGCACAACATCTTTCGCTTCCTCGTTCTGGCGAAGGATGTTACCGACTTGCGGGCCGTTACCATGCGTCACGATGACGGTATGGCCGTTTGCCACGATTTTAGAAATGATTTCGGTACTGATCCGAACGTTTTCACGCTGGTTTTCATATGTCGCTTCCTGTTTAGGCTGAAGGATGGCGTTTCCCCCAAGTGCGATTACTACTTTTTCTGACATTCTTGTTTCCTCCTTAGCGCTAATAATCCAAGCAACATGCCAAAAACTGTATCGACACCGGAACTATGTCCCATGTCGAGCAGTTCAGACAGCAGTGGTTTCAGCATAGTAATATCCGTCTTCTCTGTCAACGCAGAAGCCGCTCTGACGACTGTCGAGCTGAAATCCCCGTCCAGTGCATACAGGAGATACTCCCGTCCGATGTCCGTCGTCAGCTGTTCGTCCTCCACTAATCTGCGCAAGACGCTCTGCATTTCCGTCGACAGAATACTTGCAGCTTTGTCGATTGCGAGCAGGCCTACAAGATGATCGTCTCCTGACGGGGTAAGCCCCTGTCCACGTCCTAAAAAGAAGCGGAGAACGTCTTCAATGCAGGTTTCGTCCGCAGACTGAACCGCCGCAATCAGATCCCGAATGCGCTGGTCCGTCTTTCCGGCAGGCCGGACAGCCTCCAGATAGGCAGACAAGAATTCTCCAACTTCAATGCCGAGCCCTGTCGACATTGGCTGGGCCAGCAGGATGGACGCGAGCATCGTCAAATTATCCCGCAGCACATCTGGTGTTACCGGTCGCCTGGCTAATGGCCAATGAAAAGCATCTGATGCTGCTAGCGAGACAGACAGCCTTGCATTGCCGAAGCAGAGCAGCTGGGCATCGGAATTCCAGGTGACAGGGTCATTCTGCCCGATTGTTTGTAAAAGTTCGTGCAAGTTACCGCCGGAGAGATGGATACCGAAGGGCAGCTGGCCGTTCTTCACAGTACCTATGAAGAACAACCGGTCCCCCATTCGGATATTGGCCCCGTTCTGGAAGACACTGTGCACAATGCCTTCCGCATGCGCAGAAAGCAGCAGAGGAATGCGCTGTTCGTATTCCTCTGCCTGCAAAACGGATCCTATTCCTGACGGCCGGTCCATCAGATCAAGCCAAGTTTCACGGCGTAAGCTTCCAGTGCTTTCTCGAAACACTCTTTCGGTGCGCGGACAGTTCCTGCGCCCACTTGTCCCAATCCAGCGCGCTTGTTTGCGATACCTGTGTTAATGATCGGTTCGATGCCTGTTTCGACAACTTTCCGTGCGTCGATTCCGAGGCATGCACCTTGGAAGTCCCACGTCGGAATCGTGAAGTTGCTGTTCTGGGAAATACAGATTTCAGCCATCTCGTTGCTTGTTGCAAGCGCGTCTTCGAAACCGCCGGCGCCTACAAAGCGGGTAACTCCAGGTGCAGCGATCATCGCAAAGCCGCCGACACCGAATGTTTCTGTGATGGCGCTGTCCCCGATGTCAGGGTTTGCATCATCTTGGGAGAATCCTGTGAAGAACAGTCCCTGCGGTGTGTTAACTGGCGCAGTGAACCACTCGTCGCCCATTCCGCTGATCCGGATACCGAAGTCTTTACCATTCCGGCACATCGCCGTTACGACAGTACCGTCCTGGATTTGACGAGCTGCATCCATGACTGCCTTTCCTGTCGCCATCGCGATGTTCAGGAAGAACTGATCTGTGTCAGCAAGGAACTGGATGACGTCTTTCCGGTCTTTTTCGTCCATATCCAGCTGAACGATATACGGGCTGATCTCTTTCAAGAAGATAAGAGACGCCGCGATATTACGCTGGTGGAACTCATCGCCCATTGTGATCGCTTTAGCGATCATGACGTTCAGGTTCAAGCCGTCTTCCGTCAGTTTCAATGCGTTGGCAATCGTTGGTCCGAGGACGTTCTGCATCCATTTCAGGCGGTCGATTACTTCTTGTGAGTTTGCACCGAAACGGAGCACTTTCCCGATTCCTTCGTTCATAATGCAGTACGCTTCGTTGCCGTCTGTGCGGTTTTCTACAACGAATACCGGCATGTTAGCAGATGTAATCCCGCCCATTGGTCCGACCGCATTCACGTGGTGGCATGGGATGAACGTCACTTCTCCGCCAGCAAGTTGCTTTTCAGCTTCTTCCGCAGAAGATGCCCAGCCTTCATAGAGGGATGCACCAATACAAGAACCTTGCATCGGGCCTGTCATGTCTTCCCACTTGATCGGAGGACCTGCATGCAGAAGGACTTTGCCTTCGTTGAGTTCTTTGATTTTGTCTTTTGCAGGTACAACGTCAACCAGGAATGGTGCCGATCCTGTGATTTTGTCGATGACTGCTTTGTTCGCTTCATCCATTGACTTGTAATTCATAACCGTTCCACCTCATTCATCGTATTTACAGATGTCTCTATCTGCATGGAAAAGGTCCAGTCCGGAAACGGATCCGGACCTCATATTCACTTGACGCGGGCATTACTTCAGGAGGCTGAGGATTTTCGCCATGCGGGCATTCCCACCGGCAACCGGACGCCAATCGTACTGGACGAACTGCGATCCTGTGTCTTCCAATGCTTCCGTGAAGCCTTTCAAGCCAACATTGATGACACGCGGGCGTTCCGATACGAGAGATGCAATGTCGTCAGATACGGAAAGGTCGAATTTCTTATCGGACTTTCCGCCTTCCACGTGTTTTTTCTCATTATCTTCAACGTGCAGACCGACAATGTTAAGTGCTGTACGGACAGCTTCGTTGTTTGTTTCTTTGACGATGACGCCGGCTTCTTTAAGCTCTTTGACGTGGCCGTCGTAGCTTTGCGGGTCATTTTTCGTACCGCAGACAGTCGCCACAACATGAAGTGTGCGGCCGTCTTCTTGAGCAGCTGCGACCGCTTTCTTAATGGAAGGAAGCAGTGCGCTTGCCATATCGTCATGCGAACCGTATCCAAGTACGAAGTCGAGCAGGATGACTGCTGTCGACGCATCTGCACCTGCCTGTTCGATGAATTTCGAGCGAGTTTCCGGATCGATCATCGGGTGCGGCTTCCCTTGTGTATATTTGTCGTCCCCGAGGTCGACGATTTCATGACCTTCGTGTTTCAGGACGTAGCCTTCTTCGTTTTTGATGTGTGTGCCGAGACCGAGGGCGTCTGAAATGAGGACAGCCGCTTCAGATGCAAGCGTACCGCCTGAATAGAGACCTTTCAATGTCTTCTGGCCATCTTTCAAGTTGGTGTTTTCCACTGTGAAATCACCCGAATTGTAATCCGGCTTCACTTCGTTGCCGCGTGCCAGATCTACTGCGATATGAGCAGTTTCCGCAAGCGTATACGCCTGGTAAACGTTGCCGACGTATTCTGTCGGTTTTTCACCGAGGAATACCGCAACAACCGGCTTCGACAGGCTCTGCAGCAATTCCATTACTTCGTTCCGCACGTGCTCTGCAGGCGGCTTCGAGATGATTGTGATGATTTCCGTCTGGCTGTGGTTTTCAAGCGCACGGATGCTGTCCATCATTGTGATGGCACCGATCGGATCTTTCAGGTCGCGTCCGCCTGTACCGATGGCATGGCTGACACCTTCGCCGAGGTGGTCGATGATCGTGGACACTTCCTGGATTCCTGTTCCAGAAGCGCCGACAAGACCGATGCGTCCCTTGTTAACAACGTTTGCGAAGGCGAACGGAACGCCGTCCAGGATTCCGGTTCCGCAGTCAGGACCCATGACAAGCAGACCTTTTTCGTGTGCTTTCTTTTTCAGGCGGAGTTCGTCCTCGACTGATACGTTATCACTGAACATGAACACATGAAGACCGCGGTCCAATGCCTTGTCCGCTTCATCTGCTGCATATTGTCCAGGGACGGAGATCATTGCAACGTTAGCGTTCGGCAATGCGTCGACTGCTTTGTCCCATGTACGTACTGTTTCGAAACTTTGCTTTTTGTTGCTGATTGACTGGTCTTTCAAATATTGGTCGACTTTTTCGAGCACTTTGTCCACCATGCCAGCATCTTCTGTATCCATGACGATCGCCATGTCGTTCGATTCTGCAGCTTCCAGCTCGTCGGTGTGCAGTCCGGCATCCTTGAAGATGTCTTTGTTCGCTGGTGTAGCCATCATGATTTGCACTTTGTTGAGACCTTCCATCGTCGATACTGAGTTCGTCAGCAGCATCAGGTTGATGGAGTCTTGGTACGAGTTCTTCTTGATAATCGTATGAAGCACAAAAATCACCCCTGTAGTAAATTTTTAAAATCAGCGTACCTACGTACAGTGTGATTCCCTAAAAACCGGTCACAAAACTGTACGGAAGCTGGTTTTATTATATCCACAACCATTATACTGCAACCCGCATTGCAGACGAATAAAATCCGGGAGCCGAACATTACAAAAACGTAAAAGATGGAATGGATTGCTGTATTCCTGTCTAGTCGTGTCGTAACATGGAGAGGAACATACTAACAGAAGCTGTATACAAATGACTTGGTTTGCAAAAAACGAGATTGAAAAGAGGTTGCAGTATGGCAGAGACAGTTGTGTATCGAGAGGCAGCCGGATGCAGTATCGGGGCGGTTCTCTATCCGGCTGCGGTGTCGCAGGCACCGCTGCTTGTATATATCCACGGCGGCGGTCTGATCTGGGGAACGAAAGAAGATATGAACAAGCAGCAGATCGCCCGCTACAATGAGGCTGGATTCAACGTACTGTCCGTTGACTACCGGCTCGCGCCGGAGACGAAACTGCCCGGCATCCGGGAAGATATCGAGGCGCTGTTCAAATGGGTGAAAGAGGAAGCATCCGGGCAGTTCGGCTTCGACCCGGAACGCGTGGCGGCTGTCGGCGGTTCTGCGGGTGGTTATCTCGCCCTGCTCGCAGGGACGTTTCGCGTCAGACCGGATGCCATCGTGTCGTTTTACGGCTACGGACAAGTGACAGGAGACTGGTACCGCAATCCGAGTCCGCATTTCACGAGCATGCCGGCTGTTCCGAAACTGCTTGCCGACCAGCTTGTGCGATCCTCCGCGATTGCGGCGGCACCGATCCAACAGCGGTACGCGATCTACTTGTACTGCCGCCAATCCGGCACGTGGCTGGACTGGGTTGCGGGCGAGGGTCTGGCAGGAAATGAAACGAAGCTGGACAACTATGCTCCAGTGCGGCTGGCGGATGCAGAGTACCCCGCCACCCTTCTCATTCACGGGGACGCGGATGAAGATGTGCCGTACAGCGAATCACTTGCCATGAAGGAAAAGCTGGATGCTCTCGGCGTCTGCAATGAGCTGCTGACGATCCCGCAAGGAAAGCATAACTTCGATGCGGACATGGACGATCCGGATTCCATCCATGCTGTCGAGAAAGCGATTCAATTCCTGAAACAACGCTTTGCCATGCAGTAAACGATCCGGCAGCTGCTGCCAGAAGGAGTGTCGACTAATGAAAGTGACTTATGATGAATTGAAAGAACTGATGGCCCGTAAACTGGAGAAGGCCGGGCTGCAGCTTGTACACGCCGAAACTGTCGCAGACGTGCTGGCCCATGCCGACGCACGCGGCATCCATTCGCACGGTGCCATGCGGACGGAATATTACGCAGAACGAATTGCAAAAGGCGGGATCACCGTTAATCCGGACTTCCAGTTCACGAAAACGACTCCAGGCACGGCGGTGCTCGATGCGGATAACGGCGCGGGGCACGTCGCGGCTAAGGAAGCGATGGAACATGCGATCGGTATGGCTCGTGAAAACGGGACCGCCATTGTCGGCATCCGGCGCATGAGCCACAGCGGCGCCATGTCGTATTTCGTCCAGCAGGCAGCGGATGCCGGGATGATCGGCATCTCGCTCTGCCAGTCGGATCCGATGGTCGTCCCGTTCGGCGGTGCAGAGCCGTATTTCGGTACGAACCCGCTTGCCTTTGCAGCTCCCGGCAACGGTGATGACAAAATCATCTTCGACATGGCGACGAGCGTCCAGGCATGGGGCAAAATCCTGCACGCCCGCTCAAAAGGCGAGTCGATCCCCGATACATGGGCGGTCGACGCAGACGGTGTGCCGACAACCGATCCATTCAAAGTGACCGGTCTGCTGCCGATTGCCGGCCCGAAAGGTTACGGCCTCATGATGATGGTCGATATCCTGTCAGGCGTCCTGCTCGGCCTGCCATTCGGCAAGCACGTTTCATCCATGTATCATGACCTGACAGCTGGGCGCGAACTCGGGCAGCTCCATATTGTCATCGATCCGGGTGCCTTCACGAGTGCCGACCTGTTCCGCCAGAACATTTCCGGAATGATGAAGGAATTGAATGAAGTCAAACCGGCTCCAGGATTCGACCAAGTGCTCTATCCTGGCCAGAATACGACCTTGCAGGAACAGGACTCCATGGAAAACGGCATCGAAATCGTCGATGATATCCTTGCCTATCTGCGGAGCGATACGGTTCACAATAACCAGTACGATCACAAAGATCCATTCGCGAAGTGATTGCATCATACCTCAACAAAACCGGCCAGCACGGATGCTGACCGGTTTTTTTCATGGAATGCTATTCAATTCGCTGAACTTCAGCAGACAATGGCCTGTTTCAGCAGCAGGTCACGAAGCACTTCTGCACCTGTCAGAAGCTGTTCCATCGACGTATATTCCGCCGGGTTGTGACTCAGCCCATCCTTTGACGGGACGAAGATCATGCACGCCGGACAGAACCGGGCCATGTTCATCGTGTCATGGCCTGCTCCGCTTGGCATTTCAAGCCACGAAATTCCCCGGTCATCGCAGACTGTTTTCAGTTCCGCAACCAGGTCCGTGTCCATCTGAACAGGTTCCTCTGAAGAGATTTCATCCATCCAGATGTCCAGTCCACGGACCCCCCCGATCCGGCCGACTGCCTGTTCGAGGGCGGTGACGACCCGCTGGCGGGATTCGGTGTCCGTCCCGCGGATGTCGATGTCGAGATCAGCCGCGCTCGGCACGACGTTCATAGCACCGGGCTGAATCGAGAAAACACCGACTGTGCCGACCGTACCGTGATTCAATTCCTCAAATGCGGCCTGTTCCACGGCGAGCGCGATCTCAGCCCCGCCAAGAAGTGCGTCATGGCGATAGTCCATTGGTGTCGTACCGGAGTGATCAGCCGTCCCTCCGACATGGACGTGATACCGTACCGGCGCTGCAATTGCCGAGACGACACCAATGGGCGTGCCCTTCTTTTCAAGCACGGGCCCCTGTTCGATGTGGAGCTCGGCGAACGCTTTGAATTCGTCCTGAAATCGCATCGCCAAGTGGACCTCTTCCAGGTTCAGACCATTCTCTTCGAATGCCTGCATGAGGGTGACACCGTTCTTGTCGGTCAGCGAGCGTGTATATGCCGGGTCGAGTCGGCCGGACATCGCTTTACTGCCAAGGGTCGACGCTCCGAACCGGGCGGATTCTTCGCAGGCGAAGATAATGACTTCCATCGGGTGGCGGGTCTCGATACCCTCCTCCTGAAGCGAGCGCATGACTTCGAGGGCGGCAAGGACACCCGCTGTCCCGTCGAATTCACCGGCCTCATAGACAGAGTCGATATGGGATCCGGTCGCAACAACAGGCAGTTCATCCTGGTTTCCCTTGCGCCGGGCGATTATATTGCCCGCGTAGTCCGTCCGGACGGTCATGCCGATTTGTTCGAACTGCCGGATCATATGCTGGCGGGCCTGACGCTCTGTTTCCGTATAGGCGAGCCGATTAATACCTTCTCCTTTGTCTGTGAATGCACCGAGTTCTGTGAATGATTGACGCAGCCGGTCGAGATTCATGGCGATTCCCCTCTCCTGTCCAGATTGGAATGGATTCATTTGCAAAAGTTCCGGTTTTCAGCTTCCGTCTGTAAACGGTTCGCTGACGTACTTGTCGCGGCCGGCACCGATGCCGGCGATCGTCATAAGAAGACAAACCATGACGAGGACAGCAAGCGGCACTGTCCAGCTGCCGGTCACATCATAGATCAGGCCGATCGCCAAAGGACCGGTCGCTGCCAGCAGATAACCGACGGATTGGGCCATGCCCGACAGCTGCCCGGCTTGGCGGCCGTCCCTTGAACGCATGCCGAGAAGCGCCAGGGACAGACTGATGGTCGCGCCTGATGCCAGCCCGATCAGCATCGTGGAGCCGACCAGGAATGCTGATGACCCGCCGACGAGCAGGCCTGCATAGCCGAGGGCATACATGAGGCCCGCCACACCAGCAATCCCCGACTGGTTGCGGAATTTTTCCGCAAGGAGCGGCGCGATGAAGGTGGACGGGATGCTGACCATTTGCGCGATTGACAGTGTCCAGCCGGCAGCAGAAGGGGAAAATCCAGCGTCGATCAGAATCTGGGGCAGCCATGAGACCATTGTATAGAATCCGAACGACTGCAATCCCATAAACAGCGTCACCTGCCAGGCGAGCAGGGAACCGAACAACCCTTTACGCTTAGCAGCGACGAATGTTTTCATCTCATCTTCCGGAGCCGGCCGCTCGTTCTTCATAACGATAATCCAGAGCACCGCACCGCCAGCCGACAGCAGCACCCACGAGCCGAGGGAAAGTTCCCAACCGAGCCCGGCGCCATTCGCAAGCGGGATCGATATGCCGGATGCCGCCGCTGCGAATACACACATTGCCGTTGAATAGATGCTTGTCATCCGCCCGACTTTGCGGGGGAATTTCTCTTTCAGGAATGCGGGGAGCAGCACGTTCATCAGCGCGATGCCGACCCCGATCAGCGCTGTGCCTATGAAAAGCATCGGCATATTCGGTACGGAACGAAGGATGATGCCGCCCGTCAGGCAGAGAATCCCTGCCAGGATCACCCTCATATTGCCGTACTTGTTACCGAAGCGGGCAGCGACAGTGGACATCGCTGCAAATGCGAGAAGCGGCAGGCTCGTGATCAGCCCCGCACTCCAGTTGGACAACCCGAGTTCGTCGCGTATCGTTCCGAGCAGCGGGCCGACCGATGTGATCGCCGGCCGCAAGTTGAAACCGATGACAATGATGGCAATGAGCAAAAGCGTCCGTTCCGCCGAAGATGGACGTTCTGACTTTGTCGTGCTCGTATCCATAGAACCGTCCTCCTCCTTATCCTTTGTCTCAATTGCTGAGCAGCCGTCCGACTGCACGTTCAACAAGATATGACTCTGTTCAATTTTCTGCCATAGATTGTATGAAGTCAAGGACAGCAGCAAAAAAAGCAGCAGGGCATGCGTACTGCACACCCTGCTGCCAATCCTGTTCTGTATCGTGTCACGTGCGGACGTTCTCTTGTCCTTCCTCCGCAAACGTACCTTTCCTCTCCTCCGACTTCCCGATCAACGATGTGCCGACGAGATCCCCTGTGACGTTCAGTGCAGTGGCTCCCATACCTACCAGCGCATCGATGGACGTCAGCAGTGCCACTGCCTCGATCGGCAGCCCGAGCTGGACGAAGACGGTGGCAATCATGACAATCCCCGCTCCCGGTACTCCAGCCGTACCGATCGAGGCGAGCGTCCCGATCAGAACGACCATCATCATGTCGGTCAGTGACAGCGGGTTGCCGGCTATGTTCGCTGCGAACACGGCCGACACGGCAATCCGGATCGCCGCCCCGTCCATATTGACCGTAGCACCGAGCGGCAGGCTGAATCCATACAGGCTGCGGGGGATCCCCATGTCCCGTGCCGCTTTCAGCGACAGCGGCAGCGTCCCGGCACTGCTCTGTGTGACGAACGCCGTAGCGATCGGTGTTCTCGTATGCTTGAAGAAGTTCAGCGGGTTCACTTTAAACAGCAGCATGCCCGCAGTATACAGGACGACTTGCGCAATGAGGGCGATGTAGAATACGCCGATCATGCCGCCGAGCTCCAGCAATGTGTGAATTCCCTGGCTGCCGACCGTTTTCGCCATGATGGCAAATACGCCGATCGGTACGTACTGGAGAATCGCTTTCAAGATGATGAGCGACGCCTCATTCAAAGCGGTGACCGATTTCAGCAGATGCTCTCCAAGCACAGCTGTCGTTTCCGAACTGCGCAGCACGGAGATGGCAATGCCGAACGCGAGTGCCGTAAAGATGATGCCGAGCAGATTCATCTCGGTGAAGGCCGTCACAATGTTCGAAGGGACAATATTCAGCAGCACATTCACGATGCCGGGGTTGTCCGGCACGTCAAACGACTCATTACCGCCGAGGTGCATTCCCTGTCCCGGCTGGAACAGCGAAGCGACCGCCAGTCCGACCATGATAGCGACAGCGGAACTGAGCGTGTAGTAGAGAAAGACCTTGCCTCCCATCCTGCCGAGGTTGCTGATCGTTGTCTGGTTCACGCCGACAATGAGCGTGAACAGGATCAGCGGAATGATCAGGAAGGTGAGCAGACGGATGAGCAGATCACCAAGGGGTGCCAGCACCTTAGCCTGTTCGCCCAGCAGGAGACCGGCGGCTATCCCAAGAATCAGGGCGATCGTGATT
Organism: Sporosarcina sp.; assembly: GCA_032099885.1. Lineage (GTDB taxonomy): Bacteria > Bacillota > Bacilli > Bacillales_A > Planococcaceae > Sporosarcina. The sequence continues at coordinate 61,508 of DAMDKL010000012.1, read as the reverse complement.
TTCAGGATCAATGACGCGGATGCATATCGTTTCCAAATTGCTTTCATTTATCAGCATCCCCTTTTTGTGTTTTTCAAATAATTCCTATATACATAGTAGGATATATACTTTTCTACAATAGTGCAGGTCGTTTCTGCTGTCAATTTCCTTGCTCTGCTGTTCCTATACTTCCCTCTGCAGCCGATAATTACACAAATTCTTCCGACTTATCAATCTGCCGACCAAGTAATTGGTTTAAGAATGACGTTGAGTGGTATCCCAAGTACTAATTGACTATTTTTTGAAAGGAGGATTTCCTATGTCCAGTCACGTGAGAGATCTGTTCAGCGAAATACTTGCAGAGAGTACTGAGGCGGCTGAACTGGCCGGCGCGTATGACCACCCGTTACTCATCCTGCTGAAGCAGACGCTGACCGATCAGCAGTCGGCTCTTGACCAGTTAGTCGAAGTTCTAGACAGGCAGGATCAGCCGCCTGTTTCTGCGTTCCAGAACTCCTGCACACAGGTCTATCATGCAAACGAAGCGGCTATGCCGTTCTACGAAGCATGGACACGCGCCATCAGCTGGATGCCGGATCCGTGTGAGTCTGTCAGATCGCAGTTAGGACGGCTCATGACGAGTTCGCATGACAAACTGGAAGAAGCTGCACAGCAGCTAAAAGAAGAAAACGGCTATATGGCTGTTAAATATGTAATTCCCTCATTCTACTTACCCGCAACATCATAAGGAGGAGCTTAGTATGGCTTGGCAGGACGAACGGATTGACCAGAATGTGTACAGCCAGGGAGATCCCGACAAATGGGTGTACAGCACATGCAATATTTGCTCGATCGGCTGCGGCTGCTACGTCGCAGTCAAAGACGATCAGATTGTCGGCATCAAAGGAAACGGGGCCCACCCGACGAACCGGGGAAGACTCGGACCGAAAGGCGAGAACCAGTGGCAGGCGAACCAGGCGCCGGACCGGCTGATGTCCCCGATGATCCGGAACGCCCAAGGTCAGCTGGAAAAAGCTTCGTGGGAAGAGGCCATGGAACTCATCACAGAAAAGACGAAGGAATCGATGGACAGGCTCGGTCCGAACAGCATCAGTTTCTATTCAACCGGTCAGGGCTTCCTGGAAGATTACTATACGACGGCAAAAATCGGACGTGCCGGCCTGCAGACCCATCTGCTCGACGCGAACACCCGACTCTGCACGGCCACGACCGAGTTCTGCCTGCTGCAGTCATTCGGTGCTGACGGCACACCCGCTTCGTTCGATGATGTAGACAAAACCGATGTGCTCATGCTGTTCGGCCACAATCCCGCAGAAACAGGCACTGTCTTTTTCGAACGGGTCATGGACCGTAAACAGCGGACCGGCAAGCCATATCTCATTGTCGTGGATCCGCGGGAAACACTCTCTGCAAAAGAAGCGGATTTGCATATCCCGCTGAAGCCCGGCGCCAATCTCCCATTAATGAATGGAATTATCAATGCAGTGCTGCAAAACGGGGAAGTGGACCGGGAATTCATCGACAGCCATACGGTCGGTTTCGAGAAGATGAAAGAATCAGTTGAGGACTGGTCGCTTGAGCATACTGCTGAGCTGACAGGCGTACCGTTCGACAAACTGCAGCAGCTGACAGACGTTCTCGGTTCAACTCCATCACTCGTCACAACGACACTCCAAGGAGCCTACCAGAGCGGTAATGCAACCACCTCCTGCGTGGCGATCAACAACTTGCATCTGATCCGCGGACTGATCGGCAAGCCGGGAAGCGGCCCGCTCCATATGGCCGGGCAGCCGAGTTCATCCGCAAATCGGACGGCGGGCGGTGTCGGTACGTATCCCGCGCATCGCAATCCGACGAATCCTGTCCATCTGAAAGAGATGGCGGAGTTGTGGAATGTTGAAGAAGAACGCCTCCCTGCAGGCCCGGAAAAGTCAATCGAAGATATCATATCGCTTATCGAGAAAGGGAAAGTCGGCGTGTTCTGGAATATCGGAACGAATCCCATGGTCTCTCTGCCGAACCGGACGCGCGCACGAAAAGCGCTGGAAAGTACATTTGTCATCGTCCAGGATCCGTTCCTGACAGAGACCTCTGCCGTAGCGGACGTCATCTTGCCTGCAGCCCTTTGGGGGGAAAAGGAAGGAACGATGGAAAATGCAGACCGGACCATCAACATCCTCCGGAAAGCAATCGAGCCGCCTGAAGGTGTGAAAAGCGACTTTGAAATCCTGCTCGATTTTGCAGACCGGATGAAGTTCAAGGATAAGGACGGACAGCCGCTCATCCAGTATTCGACGCCCGAAGCGTGTTTCGAGGAATTCAAGCGCATCTCAAAAGGCCGGCCGTGTGATATGACCGGCATTACGTATGACCGGCTCGAAAACGAGAACGGACTGCGCTGGCCTGTGCCGGATGAAAAATCGGCAGGCACGCCGCGTCTCTACTCGGATTTTAAGTTCCATACAACACCGGACGATGCGCAGACCTTCAGCAAAGATCAGCTGACAGGACGGGCGCTGACCAAAGAAGAATATACCGAAATCGGCGCAAACGGACGGGCGATCCTGCAGCCGACCCCTTATATCCCGCCATATGAGCAGCCGAATGATGAGTACCCGACCTGGCTGACGACAGGCCGCCTCGTCTGGCACTGGCATACACGGACGAAAACAGGCCGTTCACCGATTCTGCATATGGCTGCCCAGCACGGCTATGTAGAAGTCAACGAACAGGATGCTAAAGAGATGGGCATCATCGAAGGGGAGGTTGTCCGCATCACCTCCCCCCGCGGTGAAATCGAAGTACCGGCACGTGTGGGTACTGCTGTCCAGCCCGGACTCGTCTTCGTCCCATTCCACTTCGGCAACTGGGATAAAAAAGAAGCGGCTAATGAACTGACCATCGACCTCATCGATCCGCTCTCCAAACAGCCGCTGTTCAAGCAGGCTGCCTGCAGAGTCGAAAAGATCCGAGCGACCCACCAAATCGAGGCCGGTGACAGTCTGGAGTCGATCGCTGCCAATTACGGCATCACGGCAGACGAACTGAGAGCGGCCAACCATATCGAAACACCATACGAAATCCAGATGGGAACCGCACTTGAAGTACCCGTCTCGATCATCAACACCCCGATCCAGCCGTATCTGCCGTATCGGAATACGATGTAAGCATGGAAGACCGCTATGAGGCGGTCTTTTTGCGATCCGGCAACAGAGCGGAAGTTAGGCACTTTTCCATCTGGCCGCGGCTGCCGGATTTAAGTATAGTGAAATCAGGTGATGCAGATGAAACAGAAAAAGATCGAAATGGACAAAAATTGGACCTGCGGCATCACGCTGCGGGACAGCACGGCTCCGGAAGAAAACAATATGGCGCTGCATGCGTGCGTCTCGCCACATGACGTGCTCGCAAATCGTGCGGCTCTCCTGGATTCGCTCGGCTGCCGTACGGAAGACTTGGTCTGTGCAAACCAGACACACAGTGCAAACTTCTACAAAGTGACCGCAGCAGACCGCGGGCGGGGTGCGCTTTCGGCAGCCGACGCCATCCCGGATACGGACGCCCTGTACACAGCCGAACCCGGCATCGTCCTCGCAGGCTTCATGGCAGACTGTGTCCCGGTCATCCTGGTCAATGAAGAAGCAGGGATTGCCGCAGTGGTTCACTCTGGCTGGCAAGGCACCGTGAAAGAAATCACTCTGAAATTGCTGGGCCATCTGATTGACAACGAGCAGTGCCGGCCTGAAGCGTTCCGCGTATATATCGGGCCTGCCCTCAGCCAGGAAAAATTCGAGGTTGACCATGACGTTCGCGACCGTTTTCACGCCCTAGGCTATGCGGACGACTTCATCGAATACAACGAAGCGACCGGCAAGTATCATATCGACAACAAGCTGACGGTGAAGACCCAGTGCGAACGTGCCGGCATCCCGTCCGGCCGCATTACAGTCGATCCGATGTGCTCGTACTTGAGCGAAGACGGGTTCTCCTACCGCCAGGATAAGCAGGCAGGGCGTCATTTGGCGTATGTCATGCTGAAACAAAAACACCTACTGCAAGGAAGAAAATAAATAAGAATAAGCGTTCCTTTTCATTGGACATTCACGTTCCTGCGTTATCTACTATAGGTACTAAGCGGTCGAAGGGAGCTGGCATGGTGGAGGAGAAAATTCTGCAATTGCTTGTGGATCTTACGGCGGATGTACGGGATGTAAAGAATGACGTTGGTGGTTTGAAGAGTGATGTAGGTAGTTTGAAGATGGAGATGGATATTCTTCGTAAAGAGATGAACGAGCGGTTCCGTGAAATTGAACAGCGGCTGAATGACAAGAAGGAGATCGAACAGGAATTCAGGGCTATTAAAGTGAGGCTCTTCGACTTAGAGACGAAAGTGAATCGGACCCATTGATAAAGGCAGACAGCCGCGTATAGCGGGTTGTCTGCCTTTCGTATTTATAAATCAGATTCTGCGATGGCGGTCACAATTGCATCCTCAATCGGTGTAACCGGACCGGTGATGTAGTTATTGATCATGATCGAGAAGACGACCGGTGTCCCCTTTTTCGTCTCTGCATAGCCGGAAAGTGTGGAGACCCCAGTGATGGACCCTGTCTTTGCTGCCACTTTCCCTTTGGTCATATCACCAGCCAGACGGTTCCGCAGCGTGCCGCCGACCATTCGATCGCTCTCCCCGGCAAGCGGGAGGGATTCACGGAAAGCCGGATACCACGGTTCCTGCTGGGCACGGATGAGTAGTCCGGTCAATGTGTCGGACGAGACGAGGTTCTTATGAGACATGCCGGAGCCATCCCGCAGCACGACTGTATTCTTCGGGATTCCGAGACGTTCCAGCGTATCGGCCATGACCGCAAGACCTGCCGTCCAGCTGCCATCCCCTTTAACCGCCCGGCCCATTTCCTTCACGAGCATTTCGGCGTGTCCGTTATTGCTCAGCTTCATGAACGGGATGTAGATCTCATTCAGCGGCATGGATTTCCTTACCGCAAGCACCTGTGCATCTGCCGGTGCTGTTCCGCGCTGCAGCCCTCTTTTCCCGAGCACTTGGATGCCTTCCGCTGTCAGTGCGTTCCGGAAGACGTCCAATGTCATTTCGGAAGGCTGCCAGACAGCCGTCCACGATCGCGAGCTGGACGCGCTGACGGGAATAGTCCCTTCCACGATGATCCGGTTTGTACCATGTTCCCGATGGATGGATATCGACTTCTTGCCGTCCGTCGCAACGGTTTTCGCTTCGTTGACGATGACGGACGTTCCGGTGGCCGGGGTCAGTGTGACTGCAGGCGCCGCCCCTGCCGCCGCTCCCGGTTTCACTTCCACGATGACCGTCCCGGTGTCGTAATCCTCGTTCGGTGACAAGTTGAGCGCCGACACTTGTGCACCGACGTAGTTGAATTCATCCGACCAGTTCAAGTCCTGGGAATACCGGTCATCGTCGAACCACGTGTCGTCTGCATACAAATCGCCCTGGATTTTCTGGATCCCCTGCTTCTTCAGTTCCTTGGCAAAGCTGACGAGGTCCCGCTCCAGCAAGGTTGGATCCCCTTTTCCTTTCAGGTAGACGTCCCCTTTCAGGACAGGACCTTTCTGCTGGCCGGCTGTCACGACTTCCGTCGAGAACCGGTGATCCGGCCCGAGCACGTCGAGCGCTGCCGCTCCTGTCAACAGTTTCATGTTGGACGCCGGCCGCAGACGGATGTCCGACATATGCGAGTAAAGCGCCTCCCCTGTATCCGCTTTCTTGACGCTGACCCCGGTGATGCCTCCCTGGAGTTTCGGATCGGCCAGCAGCACATCCAGTTTTTTTGACAGCGCTACGTTCGGCTTGGCCGACGGCGTCACGAACGCCGCCGATGCAGCCAGCACGGGTATTGTCTGCTCATACGCAATCGGCAGGACCGCAATCCCGACAATCGCGGCTGCGAGAAATGCTTGTTTCACGAATCGTTTGGAACCCATTACAGCACCACACCCTTTCAACTTTTCTCCAGTATAGCAAGTTTACGCTGGAGAACGGAACAATAATGCCGAATAATCAGAATTAATGAGTTAGACGGACAGCGGGCGGTGGGTCGCTTGTCCTATGGGAGTGCTGTTTGAGCGGTTGGTTATGGGTATTGAGCGGTTAGCCCCGGGTATCGAGCGGTTAGCCCCGGGTATTGAGCGCTTAGCCGCGCGTATTGAGCGCTTAGCCCCGGGTATTGAGCGCTTAGCCCCGGGTATCGAGCGGTTAGCCGCGGGAATTGAGCGCTTAGCCCCGGGTATAGATCGGTTAGCCAGGTGAATCGAGCGCTTAGCCGCGCCGCTCTATTCAGGCAGGGGGCAGGACAGCTTCACGGACGCGCGGGGCCACTTCTGCACCTAACAGGCGGATGGCGCTCATCACCTCATCGTGCGGCATGGAGCCGACCGGCACATGCAGAAAGAATCGTGTAATTCCGAGATCCTGCTGCAGCTTGATGATCTTTTTTGCCACATAAGGCGCGTCTCCGACAAACAGGGCGCCTTCCATGCTCCGGGCTTCATCGAACGCTTCCCGGGTGTACGGCCCCCAGCCCCGTTCCCTGCCGAGGACATTCATCGCATACTCGGTGGACGGGAAGAACGCGTCCGCTGCGGCCCGTGTCGTTTCCCCGACGAACCCGTGTGAGTGCACTGCGATCTGTAATTTTCTGATGTCGTGACCTGCCGCTTGAGCAGTCCGTTTATATAAGTGGACCAGCGGCGCGAATCGGGACGGCTGTCCGCCGATAATGGCAAGAACGAGCGGCAGTCCCAGTTGTCCTGCACGTACTACAGACTCCGGATTGCCGCCGCTGCCTATCCAGATGGGCAGTGGATCCTGTACAGGCCGCGGGTACACACCGCGCCGGTCGATCGCCGGGCGGTGCCTGCCTGTCCACGATACTTTTTCCTCTTCCCTTATTTTAAGAAGCAGCTCCAGCTTCTCTTCGAACAGTTCATCATAATCGGCCAAGTCCTGCCCGAACAGCGGGAACGATTCGATGAACGAGCCCCGCCCCGCCATGATCTCCGCCCGGCCGTTCGAAATGCCGTCAAGCGTCGCGAACTCCTGGAAGACGCGGACAGGATCCGCGGAGGATAAGACCGATACGGCGCTCGTCAGCCGGATGGAAAACGTCTGCGGCGCTGCTGCTGCAAGCAGGACCGCCGGAGAGGATGATGCGTAATCCGCCCGGTGGTGTTCCCCTACTCCGAAAACATCGAGACCCACCCGGTCCGCCAGCACGATCTCCTCTACCACTTCCCGCAGCCGTTCCGCATGGCTCTTCGTCAGACCCGTTTGCGGATCCGGTGTTGTCTCGACGAACGTACTTACTCCTATTTCCATTGTTTCTTCCTCCTCGTGCTCGGTTGGTTTCCTCCATTGTACGCTCTGACACGGCAAAACGGGAGATGTAACGCTTATCCTGCAGAGGGAGTACAGCGGCATTCTTCGCCCCGGAGAATATTCCCAATAAAAATGGAACGTTCTCGCTCATCGGCCGTATAGTTAGGAAGGAAGTTGATTGACATTACCTGAGGAGGGGACGTACATATGGAACAGACTCCGATCGTGGAGCTGAAGAATTTATCGAAAACTATTCACGGAAAGAAGATTATCGACGATGTCAGCCTGCTGCTGTATCCCGGGCAGATCACCGGCTTTCTCGGTCCGAACGGCGCCGGTAAGACGACGACGATCCGGATGATGGTCGGGCTGATGAAAAAAAGCGGCGGTGAGGTGGTCATCGACGGACAGACACTCTCCGCCGACTTCGAAGAGGCGATGTCGAAAGTCGGGGTCATCGTAGAGAATCCGGAGATGTATAAATTCATGACCGGGTACAAAAACTTGCTGCATTTCGCGCGGATGCACAAAGGGGTGACGAAAGAGCGGATTGACGAAGTGGTCCGGCAAGTCGGCATGCAGAACCGGATCCACGAAAAAGTCGGGACGTATTCACTCGGCATGCGGCAGCGGCTCGGTTTGGCGCAGGCGCTGCTCCACCGGCCCAAATTCCTCATTCTCGATGAGCCGACAAATGGACTGGATCCGGCCGGCATCCGGGAATTCCGGCAATACTTGCGGATGATTGCGGAAACGGAAGGTGTCTCCGTCTTCGTATCGAGCCATATGCTGTCCGAAATCGAGCTGATGTGCGATCGGATTGCCGTCATCCAGAACGGGAAGCTGGTCGATATCCGGGACGTGCAGGAAACACGTGAGTCCCACTACTATATTGAAGCCGCCCCTGCTGAGAAAGCAGCTGACTTGCTGCAGACAGCAGGCTTCGCGACCGAACAGCTGGAGGCTGGCATGGTGATTCAGGCGGAAAAAGCGCAGATTCCGGCAGTCGTCCAGGCGTTATCCGCGGAGGGGCTCGATATTTTCGCTATCCAGCCGCACCGTCGGACACTGGAAGATCAGTTCCTTGAGATGACAGGAGGTGGCCAGCTTGCTGAAACTGCTGCAAAATGAGTGGATGAAACTGTGGTCGAAAAAAGGGACGTGGATCATGGCCGGCCTGATGGTCATCCTCATCCTGGGTTTGGCTGGCATCATGAAGTGGTCTGAAAGCTTAATGCCGGATGAACCAGTCAACTGGAAAGCATCCGTCCAAGGGGAGCTGGAGGGTGACAAAGCGTCACTTGAAACAGGTCTCATGAAAGGCGAGACGAAACGCCTGACAGAAGAACGCATCCAGGTGAACGAATACCGTCTGGCGAATGACGTTGCACCGCTTGAAGACATCAGCCGGGAGATGATGATCTACGACCCGTCCGTCGGCAGTATCGCCCTGCTGCTCACCGTCATTGTAGCAGCCGGAATTGTCGCTTCTGAGTTTTCACAAGGGACGATCAAAATGCTGCTGACACGGCCGGTGAAGCGCTGGAAGATCATGACGTCGAAATATATCGCCGTGTTGCTGTTCGGTATTCTGCTCATGCTTCTCGGGTTTGCCACTACCATCCTTAGTGCATACGTGCTGTTTCCTTCAGGCGGCGGCCAGGCGCTCGCCGTGTCTGGAGGCAGCGTCGTGGAGGTTTCGGCTTGGAGCCACGGCCTCTATATGCTGCTGTTGTCCTTCGGCAATGTAATTATCACGGCATCTTTCGCATTCATGATCGGCAGCGTGTTCCGTTCGAACGGCATGGCGATCGGGCTGTCGCTGTTCATCTACTTCACCGGCAGTATTGTCGTGGCACTGCTCAGCCGGTTCGAGATCGTGAAATATTTGCTGTTCACCCATATGGATCTGACCATGTATGAAACGAATTTCCGGCTGAATGATGACATCACGCTGCCGTTCTCGCTGGCAGTCCTTGCTGTCTACTTGGTTGTGTTCTTAGTCATCAGTTACTCGGTATTCACAAAACGGGATATTACGGCATGATTCAACCGCCTGCTCAATCGGAGACATTTTCCGATGAACAGGCGGTTTTTCAAACTGAAAATACAGATGCCGGGAAAGGAGTCATTACAGAACTGTTACAATCACGTAACAAACGTCACAAAAAAGCCGCCAAGCTGAGCATATATTGTTTATAGGCTATCCACCGCGGGTAAAATGGCATAAGAGGAGGGACAGACTATGCAGAATGAGTGCGAAAACTATGTGATGGTTCGTGAGTTACATCACCTCAACAAAGAATATCAACTTGCGCCCACCCAACTGAAGCCGGAAATCCTCACTGACATTAACCTGATCCAAGATGCCCTCAGTCTCTTGAGAAACGATTCCTACCCTGCCCTGTAACATATCCAGCCCTATAGATACTGCTAAATAAAATCCCTATATGATTTACTGTACAGAAATAGTAAAAAACCAGCCTCGGCAGGATGACCTGCATGGATGCTGGTTTTTCGAGTTCAATTCTTTGCTGCTGCCTGCTGCTGTCCCGCCATGCCAGTCAAACTTCGCATAAGCAACAGACAGATGATAAGGGCCAGTAAACTGCACACCAAAATTGTGATGCCGAGCGGCCAGGCCGTCTGGTCACCAGCGATACCGACGAGCGGTGACACAATCGCACCGCAGACAAACGGAAGCAGGCCAAGGAAGGCTGATGCACTTCCTGCTGACTGTTCCTGCTGCTGCATAGCAAGCGAAAAAGCAGCAGGCGATACGAGACCGACGCTCGAAACAATGATGAAAAACGCGAAGGCAATGAGGGACAATGGGCTTTGCTGCCAAACTCCAAACAGTAACAGCAATCCCCCGATTGTCGATGTAACAACACCAACCAGAAGAAATCGGCTCTCTGAAACTTTATGGGACAGCCGCCCGGTAATCTGGGCAGCTGCAATAATGCCAAGACCATTCAGTGCGAAAAACAAGGAAAATTGCTGCGGCGACACACCATACATCGTTTGCAGCACAAAGGGTGAACCTGCTATATAGGCGAACATAGAGGCGGAGATGAATGCCTGTGTGAAAGCGATGCCCATGAATCGGCGGTCTTTGAGCAGCCGTGAAAACGTTTTGAAGACGGACAGAAGCCCTTTTTCCGCACGGTTTTCCGCCGGCAGTGTATCAGGGAGAAAACCGGCTGTCCCGGCAAACATCAGCAAACCGATACCGGCCAGCACGAAAAACACCACCGGCCATGACGCGTAGTTCAAAATCATCCCGCCCGCAATCGGAGCCAGAATAGGGGCCGCCCCATTGACAATCGACAACAGGGCCATGAACTTCGTCAGCTCGTGGCCCGCGTACATGTCCCGTGCGCACGCCCGTGCAATGACAATACCGGCTGCCCCGGTCAGCCCCTGAACGAACCGGAGGAGGATGAACAGCCAGATTGTCTCGGATATCGCACATAAGATGGAAGCGATCGCATAGACCGCAAGCGTGAATACGAGCGGTTTCCGTCTCCCGTATATATCACTGAGCGGTCCGAACAGCAGCTGTCCCGCACCGAGCCCGACCAGGCACGCCGTCAGACTGAGCTGCACGAGCGACGTGGAGGCACCCAGGTCTGCAGCAACTGCCGGCAGTCCCGGTAAATACATATCCATTGATAATGGCCCAAACGCCGTCAGTGAACCGAGCAGGACGACGAGCCAGAATGTCGGCAGCGCTTTTTTGCCCGCTACATCATTTGCCATATTTCCAAACCTTCTCTCGTAAACTCATAAGTCGGAGTATACCATACCGGACGATGGCGATGTAAGTCATACAGGCCGCTGTGCTTGAGCGGTCCTCTGAAGATCCTTAGGACACCGAGCAAAAAGAGGACCCTCCAAAATATTTCTTGGAAACAGTCCTCACATGCTTATCTTATAGTTCGCCGGCTTCGAAGTTTTCCGGCGTAATCTCAGGGTCTTTCACGTTGCCGATGACAAACTGCACAAAACCGGATCCATCCTCCGTCATTAAGTTGTAACGCTCGGTTGTTGCGAAATGATACTCATTGTCTTCGTCCACTGGCCCGTTGAGTTTCAGTTCGTCCATCCAACTGTCCACTTCTTCAGGAGAAGCAGACGGTTCCATTGTGCGGATCAGGGCGCGGATGAGCGGAATGGCCGCATCCCGGTCGCCGTAGGTGGAAAACATGACAGCTCTGGCTGCATCATCCCCTTTTTGAGCAAGCAGCTGCATCCGTCGGTCCTCATCAAACTGCAAGTCGACAATCTGGTGGTCTCCTCCTGAACCGGACGTTTTCCACTCGACCGAATCCATCCGCTCTTCAATGCCTTCCTCTTCTGCAAAATGGTTGAAGTTTGTCTGGAACTCTTCTGCCGTCAGCCCTATCTGCTTGTCAGTCATTGCAGAATCAGGCTCGACGGTACCCGCAAGTGCATCGCCTTCCGTCGTCCCCTCTTCTGGTTTTTCTTCACTGTCAGCTGTTTCTTCAGCAGATTCTGTGTCATCCACTTTGTCTGCCGCTGTTTCAGAAACCGTCTCTCTCTTATTGTTCCCCTTATCCGCCTCATCGTTGCCGCAGGCAGCCATTACGACCATGAGACACGCACCCAGTAAAAGTACGATCCACTTCTTCATATGTATCCAGCTCCAATCTTCCTTTTTACAACCTCCTTACTATAGCGGCTGCTTCATTTAGAATCAATTTAATATACTGTTAATTAACCGAAATGATCAGAAGTGACTAGATTCCTCTCATACGCTTCTACTAATTTACTAACAGTTTGTGAGAGAAAGCTGAAAATACACTAGACAAAAGGAGAGGGGCTGTTCGTTCTCCTCTCCTTCTGTCCTCCCGTCTTCAGGTGCCGCAGTATGTCCGATACGGAACTTCCGGATCAGCAGGCGCCGTATAGGCCCGATACTTATCGGAATAGGAATAAGGAGCAGCCAGCACCTCGTTCAGCAGACGCACTGGCTCCATATCCCCTTCTTCAGCAGCAGCAATCGCTTCTTCGACGCGGTGATTGCGCGGGATGACAGTCGGATTGCTACGCTGCATCACACGACGCGACTCTTCGTCTGTCGCGGATTGTTGAGTCCGGCGTAATTCCCATCTCCGGTGCCACTTTCGAAACGTCTCGTTCTGAAACCAATCAGGCACACCGGTCTCTTCGGCTGTCAGCGAGCGGAACGTGTTGGTAAAGTCGGCTTTCGCCTCTTTCATCATCAGCAAAAGCTCTTTCACAAGCGATTCGTCGTCGGACTGTTCGTCCAGCAGTCCGAGTTTGGCCCGCATACCCGTCAGCCATTCGTGTTCGAACAAGTCACCGAACCGTTCCAGCTGGTCTTCCGCGATCCGGATCGCCGTCTCTTTATCTTCCCCTAACAGCGGCAGCAGTGTTTCTGCAAAGCGGGCCAGGTTCCAAGAAGCGATCCCCGGCTGGTTGCCGTACTTGTAGCGGCCGTTCACGTCAATTGAACTGAATACGGTTGCAGGATCGTACGTATCCATGAACGCACACGGCCCATAGTCGATCGTTTCTCCGCTGATCGTCATGTTGTCCGTATTCATCACCCCATGGATGAACCCGACAAGCTGCCACTTGGCGATCAATGCTGCCTGCCGCTCAATGACGCTCTGCAGCAGCTGTTCATACGGATTGTCGGCTTCGGCCGCTTGCGGATAGTGCCGCTCGATGGCATAGTCGGCCAACGCTTTCAGATCATCCTCTTTTTGAAGGGCGGCGGCGTATTGGAACGTGCCGACCCGTACGTAACTGCCGGTCGTCCGGACGAGTACGGCGCCGGGCAGGACTGTTTCACGGATGACGTCATGACCGGTCAAAGTGACCGATAGACTGCGGGAAGTCGGGATACCCAGCGCGTGCATCGCTTCACTGATGATGTACTCGCGGAGCATCGGCTCGAGTGCTGCCCGGCCGTCCCCTCCCCGGGAGAATGTAGTCCGCCCCGAACCTTTCAGGCCGATATCCACTCGCATGCCGGAGGGCGTTATCTGTTCGCCCAACAGAAGCGCCCGGCCATCGCCCAGCATTGTGAAATGACCAAACTGATGCCCCGCATAGGCTTGAGCAATCGGTGAGGCTCCATCGGGCAAGTCAGTGCCCGACAGGACTTCTGCCATCAGCGCACCCGGATCCAATCCGAGTTCTCCGGCAAGCCGTTCATTCAATAATACGATTTCCGGCGAAACCGCCTGTTCCGGAGGCTGCTCCGCGAAAAAAATATCCGGCAGCCGGCAGTACGTGTTTTCAAAATTCCAACCTGCTTGGGTTCCCATTCAACCACTCCTTTTCGTTTCATCGTACAATCCCCCACGGGAATTTACACGATTGGTGCTTTCCTCTGTCAGAACAGCAGAAGAAGCACCGAATACCCGATCAGTCCGGCAAAAAACGCCGGAAAACTGCTCTCCCGCTCTTCCGGCAGCTCTTCTTTCATGACGTTCAGCACAACCCCGCCGGCCAGGAACGCCGACAGCACGGAGATCAGGACATCATTCACTTCAAACAGGACACCGGCAAGCCAGCCGACCAGGATTGAGGCCGCCAACAGCCAGCGCCCATACCGGTCGTAGTCCTCCTTGTGTGTCGCGCGCAGTCCCTTGTCGTTCGTGATGAAATGCACGCCCATCGCCACAAAATAGAAGATCATGCCCCAATGGGTTTGATATTCCCCTTTAAGCAGCAAGTAGCCGATGATGGCATTGTAGACGGCGAACGAACCGATATGGAGCCAAAACACACCCGCAGAAGCTTTTGCTTCACGGCCCTCTTTTTCATTTCGTTTTTTCGAAGACGCGGCCAGCTGTTCCAGTCCATAGAAAATCGCCAGACCGAGCATCGCAATAATGTAAATATGGTGCTCGAGAAAATGCAGACTCTCTCCCAGCTTGCCCTGCAGCTGCTCCTGATACTCACTCAGTTCTGGCAGCAGATGGAGGAATACATAAGCGACCGCAATCCCTCCCGCCACTGACAAAAACCGGCTGCGCGGCGTCTCTTTCAAGAACTTCATCTTTTTCGAAAGCAGATGGATGATGATGAATCCTACCGTGAACACAAAACTGAGCCATACTTCCATACAGGAACGACCGCCTCTCCATTGGGTCTCTACTGACCTATACCCTGTTGGGGACGATCGGAACGGGTAACAAAAATAGTACGGGAATTTTCCAACCCTATTTTTGAAACGGAAGGTTTCCAGCACTCGTCTTAAAGAGTAGACCCCGACAGAGAATACAGGGAAGGGATGAATGGCATGCCTGATGAACGATACTCCGCTTCGGTACAAAAAGTGGAAGACTGGCTGGAACAAGTGATGGATCAATACGGCAATCGGCTGACGAACTTTGCGTATAGCTATGTCAAGGATTGGGGACGCGCCCAGGAAGTCGTTCAGGATGTGTTCGTAACTTGCTTCCGGAAGAGTAATGAACTGGACGAAATCCGCTCACTGGAAGCATGGCTCTATCGGATAACGAGTAATAGATGCAAAGATGTTTTGCGAAGCACTTGGTTCAAACGGGTAACAGTCGAAAACCATATTTTTCAATTCCTCCGCTCCCACGAGCCCGAACCGCTGGAACAATCTCTTCAAAACAGCCGGGACGACCAACTGGCAGCTCATGTCCTGGCCCTCCCAGTGAAATATCGGGAAGTCATTGTCCTCTATTATTATGAAGAGTTATCAGTACCGGAAATCAGTGAACGGATCGGAGTCAATGAAAACACATTACGGACACGGCTGAAACGAGGTCGGGAAAAATTAGCGCAGTACTTGGAAAGTGGGGATCCAAATGAAAAAGAATACTGACAAAATTCGTTCCTCCTTAAAGAACAGTGTATTCCAAGAAGAGAAATTCACCGATGCTGACAAGTCTAAAGTCTGGCGTAAAATTCAGCGTAAGCCCAGAACATCCCGCTGGATTCCGGCAGCGGCCCGGCTGGCAGCAGCCCTTTCCTTCCTGACACTCGGGCTATGGCTGTTGCTGGCTGACTTCTCCAATGACACGGATTCAGGAAAGCAAACCGGAGGAGACGTCAATACGTCAGGGCAGTTCACAGCAGGCGATGCGACAGCCGGTCCTTTCAAGCCCGCTACCACCTATTATGCTGTCCTGCCCTTCGCGTGGAACAGCGATTCTCCGGCTGCCGTGCAGTCCATCGACATAGTGAAAGAATCACAGCAGCCACTTTCTGCGGCAGATGGCATTTCCTATACGATCTATACGGCGGATGCCGATAAAAAAACCGGTGTCTACGAACGGGAGGACATCGGCAAGGTCTCACCGGTAGATGGGTTCACCATGACAGATGAGCGCACACTGGTTATCAGATTCTCCCTGACCCAAGCCGTACCTGACAAATCCCGCGCCCTCAGAATCCGTTATATGGAAGATGGTGCAGACAAAGAACAGCTGCTGGTGCTCGGATTCCTGCAAGGGTTGGCAACAGTATCCGCCCCTAATCAGCAGGATATCGGCGCTGTCAACTTGGACGCAGCGGAGCAAAATATCTATAACGCTCTGAAACGTGAGCCGGATGGAAAGTATCTGCAAGGGTTGTCTCCCATGAGTGTAGCGAAACTCTATATCAACGCTTTATATAAAGGGGATCATGACATCTCTTACGCACTCTATACGGATCGGAAAGACCAGATCAAATGGACAAAATCGGAAGACGAACAGATTCCAGAGACAGACCGTCCCTCACCCTCAAAAGTGAAACAGCTATTCAAAAACTTCGAGGAAGGAAGGTTTTTACAAACCGGTCCAACTGAGGGGTATGTGGAGTTCCATCCCGAGGGAAATGATGCAGAACCTGCTGGTTTTGCACTCCTGAAAAGTGAGAATGGCAACTGGCAAGTCGCGTTCATGCCGCTGCAATGACGAAAACAAACAGGCTGTGACCGAGGCAACGCCGGACAGCCTGCTTGTTTTTTGTTCATTTCAATTTTGCAGTATCGATGATATAGATCGGTTTTTCCGGCCCTTCCCCATTCACCACAAGCGTTCCAGTCTCCGTGAAGCGAGGTTTAACCAGCCGTTCTTCGATCCCTTTTAATAAATCGATGGGATATGCATGATTGTCTGTCATTTTATACAGCCGGACAGTATCCGTCTTACCCGTTTTTTCACTGACCGCCAGATAGTCATTATAGACAGCATATATCCCTTCGTTTTCCACCGATATTTCACTATACCGCTCAGTTTCCAAGTCAACATATCCCAATGAAGACTTACCACTCTCATTCGTAAAGAAACCGAAGACTTTTGACTGAGTAAGCTGCGGATTCGTTATCTCTGTGAAAGGAAGGACTACTTCCCGACTTTGCTGTAGCAACTCCAGATCATAGACCGACAAGACAACTGATAACCCTCTGTCGGTTTCCCGCTGCTCCGCTATGACCAGATTATTTTCTTCGACTAGCGGCGCGCTGTGACTAACTCCATTCAAATCTTGAATTTTCGTGATCCTGCCTGTTTCCAGATCCCTTAAAAAGTAAGCCATCTTCTCGTTACCTGTCTCGCTAGAAGAACCGATGTAGAAAAGTTGGTCACCATGGATACTCAGGACACCCAGCGTTTCACCAAGATCCTGCCGGTCGCCCGTCACACGATTTACCAGTTGCAATGTATCCGTTTCCCAAGCCAGCCATTTCTCTGTCGCTTTCAGAGTGACACTGGAGAAAGGGGCATCCTCCGGGAGGGGCACCAGTAATTCATCAGACTTCCTGTCGATGGAATACGAGTAAATTCCCTCTCCATTGCTGTGTACGATTTCATTGTTTGCTTCCACATATACCCCATTGATCAGGTCGGGGTACAGCGTGCCTGCAATGACAGCTTTTTGGATAGTTTCTTGAGACAGGGCATTTTCAAAGGCCTGCTGGTGCTGATACTGATAAGCGTACGGGATGACCAATGCACCGGAAAGAGCGGCAGCTGCCGTCATAGTAACTAACGGTTTGAGCTTAGGACCCTTCTTGTGCTTCTGTGTCTCCATCCTCTGATACGCACGTTCTAAAATCTGTTCTTTCATTTCACTGTTCAGCCGGAGTTCGGGTGGCAGGACCTTTTCCAATCGCTTATGTGCCTGATCAGTCATCTTGCTTCCCCTCCTTCAAATATCCTTTCAACATCTTTCGGCCGCGTACCAATCTGGTTTTCACTGTATTGACGGGACACGCCAGCACACTTCCTATCTCCGCGACCGACAGTTCAGCATAATAGTAGAGCCAGATGATTTCCTTGTACTTAATCGGCAAGTTATCGATCAGCCGTATCAATTCCTCATTAGCTTCTGTAGTGACTGCCAGCTCTTCCGGTGACTTAGAGAATGCCAGTACTCGTGCAGCCTGGCGCGTAAATTCAAGCTTGCGGAAATGCCAGCTTTTCAAGAAATTCCGGCATTGGTTAACGGCGATCCGATATAAGTAGGTTCTGACAGATGAGCGGTGCTCGAATTCATGGATGTTCAAGTAGTACCGAATAAACACCTCTTGAACGATGTCTTCTGCTTTTGATTTATCTTTCACTATTGCAAAGACGACGCTCAGCAGGTAATCGCCTTCAACGTCCATTGCCTCACTTAACAGCCTGTCACGCTCTCCTCTTTCCAACACGTCACCCCTCTTTCTCTCTATTGGTTAGACAAAGCAGAGTATGTATAGGTTTCAAGCAGAAGGGATATCGCAGAAAAAGCGGAGAGTCCAGATGCTCTCCGCTTCCTGTTTCATTCACTTCTTCAACTCCCGCAGCTGCCGGTTCAGGTCGTTGAATTGCCGGTCGAGAGCTGCGTAATCCGGGCTGCCCGCGGACAGCAGGCTCAGTTTCCCAAGGACGGCCTGAAGTTCGGTCTCCAGGCGCAGCCGGTCCTGTTCGCGATTTTGCACGGGCGGCTCCGCTTTCCGGTCCTCCCATTCGGCCAGGCTGTATGGCACTTTCCGGATGGACCGGATCCCGAACAGCAGCAGACCGTCCGCCATCCGCTCGGTGAAGTACCTGTCATGGGAAGCGAACAGCAGCGTGCCGGGATAGGTCGCAAGCGTCCGTTCCAGTTCTTCGCGGGACGGCAGATCGAGATGGTTGGTCGGTTCGTCCAGCAGGAGTACATCTGTCCTCCGACGGATAAAGTCGAGCAGTTTGACTTTCAGCCGCTCGCCCTGGCTGAGCGCACCGAGTGTAAGCTGCCAATGGCCAGCGGTGAAACCCAGATTCGTCAGCTGCCTGCGGATCTCTCCCTGTTCCTCGAAAGACGGCGTCCCGAAATACTCGGCCATCGTCAGCTCATCCGGCAGGTCGAATGCGGTCTGCCGCAAATAGCCGATCGTCATGCCTTCCGACAGCCAGACGTCACCCTCGTACGCCGTTTCTCTGAGGAGCATCCTGAACAGTGTCGTCTTGCCGCAGCCGTTCGGCCCGAGCAGGGCCAGCCGATCACCTGTCTGGACGGTGAATGAGGCATTCCGGAACAGGACCCTGCTGCCATAGGACTTTCCGGCTTTCGACAGTTCGAGCACCCTCTTCCCTTTTCCCCGTCCCCCTTCCACGTCAAAGGATACGGCCATCTCCTGTTCAGGTGCGTCTATCCTGTCCTGTTCCAGTTCCGCTGCCAGCCGCCTTTTTTTGGAACGGATCTGGACATCCTTCTTCTTAACCTTCTTCCGATAGTATTCCTTTGCGCCCATCGTTCTGCCGCCTTTTTTACGGGAAGTCGCATGCCCCGTGGCAGACCATGCATCCAGCCGCTCAATCTGACTCTCCACTTCCTCGATGTGGCGCTGCTGTTCTTCGTAATGCTTCTGCTGGACATACCGTTGGTGTTCCTTCTGTTTGCGGTATTCCGTGTAATTCCCTTCGTGGACGGTCAGCTTCCCGTGATCTAGTTCAAATATGCAGTTCGCCAGCTGATCGATGAAATACCGATCGTGGGAAACAAAAACGATCGTCCCTTCGTACGCTTTCAACGTATCGACAAGCTGCTCCGTACTGCTGGCATCCAAGTGGTTGGTCGGTTCGTCCAGCAGAAGAAGTTCCGCTTTCTCCGCCAAGACGGCGGCAAGACGGAGTTTCACCCGTTCGCCGCCGCTTGCATGGGCATAGGCAGCTCCGGAAGGTATGTGCCAGCGGCTGTACTGATGGAAACGCTCCGTCTGTGTCCAGTCGGCAGCACCTTCCGTTTCCGCCTCCTGCCGATAATAAGCGACGGACGGCGGACGGCCGATCCAGTCGAAACTTCCTGAAGATGGCTTCCGATCTCCCGCCATCATTGACAGAAAAGTTGTTTTGCCCGCCCCGTTCGGACCGACGACTGCGATTCGTGCATTCAGCTTCACTTCTGCTGAAAGCCCCTTGAATAAGGTGACATCCCCATACTCTGCGGATACGTCATTTACAATTCCCCGGTTCATATCCATTCCTCCATTCGTGGAGGGAACACAAAAAAGATCCCTCCGTTTTTTCGGAAGGATCGGTTCTGCCGGCATCTTTAAAAAGCCGCAGCGCATTGTGAGCCGGGTAAAATCCGGCAACGCAAAAGGGCTGTGAAGGCAGTTAAAAATGGACAGACCAATCCTGTTTTTCAAACAAACAAATCATTTGTTTTACGAAATCAGGAATCAGTTGTCCATCCTCCACCCTCAGCCCTTTCTGTCAGTTAGTCATCCCAGTATAGCAAACTCTGAATCATTTGCAAATACGGCATTTATTTCCCGACGTAAAATGAGTATTTCCTGGGAAATAAGAGCTGTTTCGACACAATATTTCCCGGGAAATCGACAGGAATTTCTTAGGCGTCCGGATAAATTCCAGTCACCAGGCGCTCATACCGCCTTTTACATTGACGACATGGTAGAACCCTTTCTTCTTCAGAAGGCTGGCTGCCCGCGCGCTCCTCATTCCGCTTTGGCAGATGACAAAGGTCTCTTTTTCAGGATCCAATGTCTCCATCTTCTTCGGCAGATCATTCAGCGGAATGTTTTTGAATCCCTTCACATGTCCGCCTTTGTATTCAGCAGGTGTGCGTACATCCACGAACTGCTTATTCTTATCTTTCAACAACGGTTTCACTTCAGCTGACGATACTGTCCGCACGCCTTTTGCAGGCTTAGTGCGCCAGACGATCAATGCAATCAGCACTAAGAAAATAATCCAGCCCATCCTCTATTCCTCCATTCATTTCTAGGAATAACCATACACCACGGGGTATATATAAGTCGATATTTCCGCTCATAAAAGGACCTGACTGACCGAGGCCGCTGAAAAAGTTACTGAAACTCAGTAACATTCTCGGAAAGGTTGATTTCCGCTGCAGGCGGACGCTTTCCGCGGGCACGGCTCCAGCCGCTTCCCTCGCTGCGCTCAGTCCAGGGGCTTCCGCGCGTGCTGTTCCCGCAGGAGTCGCCGCCTTCCGCTCCTATCAACCGAAGACGGGTTGGCGAAAATTTCATACCCTAAGCACTCTTCACCCATCCTAGGTGAAGGGTGCTTTCTTTTTGCGGTATACTAGGTGTACTACAAACAGGCGGTGACGATATGATCTCCAAACAAGAAACCTTACAACTCAGCCCCTATATGGCCATCTACGACTTGGTTGTCCCAAAGGACAACATGCTGCGGCAGATCAATGAGCTGGTTGACTTTACATTCATTCTGGATGAGTTGAAAAGCAAGTATTGTTTGGATAACGGACGAACTGCGATTCCGCCGGTACGGATCTTCAAATATCTTTTGTTAAAAGCGATCTTCGACCTCTCGGATGCAGATCTAGTCGAGCGCTCGCAGTATGATATGTCGTTCAAATACTTTTTGGACATGGCGCCCGAAGAACCTGTCATCCATTCCAGTTCGCTTACGAAATTCCGCAAGCTGCGCCTGAATGACGAAGGATTGATGGAACTGCTGATCCAGAAGAGCGTGGAGATTGCATTGGAACAGGAACTGATCACAAGTAAGACGATCATCGTAGATGCCACTCACACGCGGTCCCGTTATAATCAGAAGTCGCCAAAGGAGTTTTTGCAGGAAAAATCGAAAAACGTACGGAGAGCCGTCTACCAGATTGACGAATCTATGAAAGAAAAATTTCCGGAGAAGGCCACTTCTGACGAAGTGACAGAGGAGCTGAGCTATTGTCGTCAAGTCATTCGTGTCATTGAAGAAGATGCTCGAATCGCCAAGGTACCGGCAGTTCGTGAACGGCTGAATGTCCTGAAGGAAGTGGTTGAGGACGTAGAGGAGAACCTGACATTCTCATCAGATCCCGATGCTCGACTTGGTCACAAGTCTGCGGATTCCTCGTTCTTCGGTTATAAGACGCATATCGCCCTGAACGACGAACGACTGATTACAGCGGCCATTGTCACGACCGGAGAGAAAAGCGACGGAAAGTTCCTGAAGGAACTGATTGAAATGAGCGAGGCCGCAGGTATGCCAGTGGATACAGTGATCGGGGATACAGCTTACTCGGAGAAAGGGAACATCCAATACACAAAAACACGCAAAATGAAGCTGGTTTCAAAACTTAATCCATCCATCACCCAAGGCTATCGAACGAAAGAAGATGAATTTGAATTCAATAAAGACGCTGGGATGTATGTATGCAAAGCGGGCCACCTGGCCATCCGGAAGACAAAGAATGGAAAGAAAGACCAGGGAACGAATCAGGTAAGTACTTACTTTTTCGACGTCGAGAAGTGCAAAGTCTGCCCACTCCGTGACGGTTGCTATAAAAAGGGAGCGAAAAGTAAATCTTATTCGGTTTCCATCAAGAGCAGTGAGCATACCGAGCAGGAAGCGTTCCAGAACAGTGACGAGTTCAAAGAACTCGCTCGATCCCGTTATAAGGTAGAAGCAAAAAACAGTGAGTTGAAGAACCGGCACGGGTATGATGTGGCCACCTACGCAGGTCTATTTGGCATGCAGATGCAAGGTGCGGTCTCCATATTTGCAGTGAATCTGAAACGCATTCTTACCCTGATTGACCAAGAAAAGGAGGGGAATGAGCAATAAAAAGACGTTCGACGAGTCAAATTTGACTCGTCGAACGTCTTTTTTGTGAACGCTATGCCTCATGAAATATATTCACACGTTTTTCAGCGGCCTCGACTGACCAGGTCCTTTTCTTCTGCTATCGTTTGTCGGATAATGCCAGGAAAAAGGTTGCGGCCGGTCCAAGCAATAATGAGAGCAGGAACCAGTTAAATCCTGATCGGTTCTTCCCTTGAGCCAGCACGGCGTTGATCAGCGCGAGGGTTCCCCAGCCGACGAAATATCCTTCATTCATTGTATTTGCCTCCTCTTTCTTATACGGCGAACATCTTCCTTGTTTACGTTTCTTTCACTCAAAAGTTTCGGTTTTTAATCCCGGAATGAAACAGTCGGATAAATTGTACAGTTTTTTCCTCGCTATGATAGTATAGCAACA
Organism: Sporosarcina sp.; assembly: GCA_032099885.1. GTDB lineage: Bacteria > Bacillota > Bacilli > Bacillales_A > Planococcaceae > Sporosarcina. Next base: position 38,668 of record DAMDKL010000012.1, on the reverse strand, counting down.
GAAGGGGGTCCATTGCCCTCAGACCTGGATTTCCTCCTAATTATCGATTCGGTTATTTACCGGGAAGTTGCCGGAGCCTGTTTGAAGAAAACAGGCTCCGGTTTCATGGCCCATAGAAGACAACTTTACAGAAGACAGGAAGTGAACGAGCTGAACACATTGCCACCATCCATGCAGCGTAAATTACTGGAAGCAATGCTCGACGGGAGTCGTGTTGCCGCTCTAGTTACGGATCCGGCTCAACCCGACAATCCGATCATCTATGCCAACCGGACATTCGAGAAGATGACCGGCTATTCACTCGAGGAGACCCTCGGAAGCAATTGCCGTTTCCTCCAAGGAGAGGGAACCGATCCGAAGACGGTAGCAAAATTACGTGAAGCCATCCACTCGGAACAGCCTATCACCATCACTTTAAAAAATTATAAAAAAGACGGAACGATGTTCTGGAACCGTTTGACGGTCGAACCGTTTGAAGTGGAGAACAGGTCGTTTTTCATCGGAACACAGACCAATGTTTCCGTGGAATTCCAGCAGCGCAGAGAACTTGAGGATAAGGAATTGGAAATCGAACAGATCATGCTGCCGATCATGAGGATCGATGATGGGCTGGCAGCCGTCTCATTGATCGGTGAAATGAGTCCACAGCGTTTTTCAGTCCTTACACAAAAACTGAGTGAATATGTACAGAGCAGCGGAGTGGATACGGTGATCATCGATATTACCGGTCTCTTTTGGGACCACGAGTCCCCTATCAGCAGCCTGCTCGCCGTACAGGACGTCTTGCGGCTGATGGGTACTCAATTATTCGTGACTGGAATTTCACCGAAAATAGCCCGATCATTGACCGGATTGCAGAACGGTATGAGCGGATTGCGGACGTTCTCCAGCATTCAACAGGCAATTCAGATGACACGCTGAATCACTTGGTATTACTTTTTGCCAATTGCCAATCCGTTACTAGCTGTGCTAGACTGTGAGGCAATCGAATAGTTTCCTTCGGGGCAGGGTGAAATTCCCTACCGGCGGTGATGAGCGGTACGCTCTCAGTCCGTGACCCGGCTGCAATTGCTGCAGACGGTGGATTTGGTGAAACTCCAAAGCCGACAGTGAAAGTCTGGATGGGAGAAGGAACTTCGCGTTTTTCAAATTTTTTTGTTTGGATGACGCTTATTTTGTCATGCTTGTCCGCCCCGCATTTTCAGTGCGGGGCTTATTGTGTTCCATGAGGAATTGAATCAGCAGGAGTGGTATATCTATTGGAGACCGAACAGTACATGCAGCTTGCCTTTTCGCTGGCGCAAGCTGCAGTTGGGCAAACGTCACCCAATCCCCCGGTCGGCGCGGTCGTCGTGAAAAACGGCCGAATCCTCGGGATGGGCGCCCATTTACGTGCGGGTGATCGACATGCGGAACGGATCGCTTTGGACATGGCGGGAGCGGAAGCAGACGGCGCAGACCTGTATGTCACACTCGAACCGTGCTCGCATACAGGAAAGACGCCACCGTGTACCGAGGCGATCCTGGATGCTGGCGTGAAGCGCGTTTATATCGCAATTCAGGACTCAAACCCGCTCGTTGCCGGGACCGGCATCCGGCTGTTGGAAAATGCCGGGCTCGACGTTTTCACAGGTGTTTGCAAACGACTTGCCTTGGAGCTTTATCAACCATTTTTTCATTTTCTCAGAACGAACCAACCTCATGTGACACTCAAGACAGCCATGACAATGGACGGCAAGATCGCGGCAGCGTCCGGCCACAGCAAATGGGTGACAAGTCCGGAATCCCGACTTGACGTCCAGCGTCTTCGTCATGCCCACGATGCGATTTTGTGCGGCAGCGGAACGATCCTTCACGATGACCCCCTTCTAACCGCCAGACTGCCCCAAGGCGGACTTCACCCTATTCGAGTAATTTTAGATACAAAGCTGAATACACCTGTCGGAAGCCAGGTGATTCGGAATGAGGAGGCCCCTGTCTGGATTTTTTGCGGACAGCCGGCTTCTGCTGAACGGGAAGCACAGCTCTCAGCTGCGCCCCATACGGAAATCATTCGGATGCCTGACGATACGGTCACCATTTCTGCCGTCTTGCAGGAACTCGGCGCACGTGGTGTTGTCACCCTGCTCGTCGAAGGCGGCGCTGCGGTCAACGCCTCCTTCCTGCGTGCCGGGGCCGTGGACCGGATGATCACTTATATCGCTCCGAAACTGTTAGGCGGAGTTGGTTCACTCACACCGATTGGCGGAACCGACCCTCTGCTCATGAGTGACGCGGAAGACTTCGTGTTCGTAAAGACCGAGCAGATCGGCCCAGATGTAAAACTGACAGCCGTACGGAAAGGAACTGACGAATATGTTTACAGGAATCATTGAGGAAATCGGCACCGTCCAGCACGTCCGCACTTCTGGTCAATCGATGGAACTGACCATCACGGCCGAAGTCGTGCTGACCGATGTCCGGCTCGGCGACAGCATCGCCGTCAATGGCACGTGCCTGACTGTGACTGCTTTCACTGGACGCACGTTCACGGCCGACGTCATGCCGGAAACGTTCCGCGCCACTTCCCTGCACAATGCGCACACCGGCACGCGGGTCAATTTGGAGAGAGCGATGCCAGCGGATGGCCGATTTGGCGGTCATTTCGTGACAGGCCATGTGGATGGGACGGCGATCGTTGCGGGGTGCCGGCATATTGAGAACTCACTCGTCATACAGCTGACACTTCCACCCGGCGGTACTTCCTATGTTCTGCCGAAAGGATCGATCGCCCTGGACGGCACGTCACTGACAATTTTTAATGTGGCAGGAGATACGATCTCCATTTCCCTCATCCCGCACACCCAACAGTCGACCGTCCTGGCTGAACGGAAACCAGGAGAACGGGTCAATGTGGAGTTTGACCTGCTTGCGAAGTATACGGAAAAAATTCTGATGCCTTCAAGACCGATTGAAAAGAAACCGATAACCGCTTCGTTGCTGGAAGAGAACGGATTTTTGTGAGGAAAGGGTGAATCTGTATGTTCGATACGATAGAAGAAGCGATTGAAGAGTTACGACAAGGCAGAGCCATCATCGTTGTGGACGATGAAAACCGGGAGAACGAAGGAGACTTCGTCTGTCTCGCAGAGCATGCCACACCTGGCATGATCAACTTCATGGCCACGAAAGGCCGCGGTCTTATCTGCACGCCAATCACGGAAGAAAAAGCGACCCAGCTTGGCCTTCCAATGATGACGGCGCAGAATACAGATGCCCACGGGACAGCGTTCACGATCAGTATTGATCATGCCAAAGCCGACACAGGCATCAGTGCGTTCGAGCGTTCCGAAACGATTTTGAAGATGCTCGGGCCTGCTGCCAATCCGGCTGGTTTCAGACGTCCCGGCCACGTCTTTCCGTTGATTGCGAATACAGACGGCGTACTTGCGAGGAACGGACATACGGAAGCATCTGTCGATCTGGCACGGCTCGCCGGCAGTGCGCCGGCAGCCGTCATCTGCGAGATCATGAGCGAAGACGGTTCGATGGCCCGTGTGCCGGAACTCCGGCAGCTTGCCGATCGGGAAGGCTTGAAACTCATTACCATCGAAGACTTGGTCCGCTATCGTCTTCGCCAGGAACCACAAATCCGGCGGGAAGCCGATATCATGCTCCCCTCTTCCTATGGCTCCTTCAAAATGGTCGGCTATACGGAGACGAAGACAGGAAATGAGCACGTCGCCCTTGTCAAAGGGGAGTTGTCTGCCGAGGAACCGATCCTTGTCCGTATCCACTCGGAATGCCTAACAGGCGACATCTTCGGCTCGAGCCGGTGTGACTGCGGCCCCCAGCTGCAGGCGGCACTCGCTCAGATTGAAGCGGAAGGCCGAGGCGTACTCGTGTATATGCGCCAGGAAGGCCGCGGTATCGGGCTTATCAACAAACTAAAGGCATATGAGCTGCAAGAGCAAGGATTGGACACCGTCGAGGCTAATGCAGCTCTCGGATTCGCGGATGATTTGCGTGACTACGGAGTCAGTGCCCGAATTCTGCAAGATCTCAGAGTGACGGCAGTGCGACTGCTGACGAACAATCCGCGGAAACTAGACGGATTGGCCGATTACGGCATTACGATCACCGAACGGGTGCCGATCGAACTGCCGGCATTGCCGGAAAACAAAAAGTACTTGGAAACGAAAGTGGAGAAACTCGGTCATCTGCTGACCGTCTAGGAGGAATTTAGAATGGGACATGTATATGAAGGACACTTAGTTGGAACTGGTCTAAAAATCGGCATCGTTGTCGGCCGGTTTAACGAATTCATCACCAGCAAGTTATTATCAGCTGCACAGGACGGCTGCATTCGTCACGGTGTCTCTGCTGACGACATCGACATCGCCTGGGTGCCGGGAGCGTTCGAAATTCCGATGATTGCCAAACGGATGGCGGATTCATCGAAATATGATGCTGTCATTACACTCGGCACCGTCATCCGCGGGGCGACTCCGCACTTCGACTACGTATGCAATGAGACGGCGAAAGGTGTGGCTGCTGCCGGTCTTGAATCCGGCGTGCCTGTCATCTTCGGCGTGCTGACGACCGACTCCATCGAGCAGTCGATCGAACGGGCTGGGACGAAAGCTGGTAACAAAGGTTGGGATGCCGCGGTATCGGCCATCGAAATGGCAAATCTTACAAAGCAATTCGCTTAAGCTTTCAGTCTGTTTCCCGTAGAATGGAACCGGTGCCTGAAACAAATGGGCAAAAAAGCGAAAGTGTTTGACACTCCAAGACGGAATGAGTGCAAGCACCTTAAGAGGAGGCCTGTCAGAATGGCGATCACGTACACATTTGACATGGATCAGCTGACGAAAGAAAATATCCAAGAGCTGTTTCAATCGGTTGAGTGGGAATCGGCATCCCATCCAAACGACCTGTATCATGCCATCATGCATTCCCATTCCGTAGTAACCGCATGGGATGGAGACAAACTCATCGGGTTGGCAAACGCGCTGTCCGATGAAGCGATGGCCGTCTATTTCCATTATGTACTGACGGATCCTGCGTATCAGGGTCAGGGGATCGGAAAACAGATCATGAACCGGATGCTCGAAAAGTATGAGCACATGCATACCAAAGTGCTCGTTTCCTATCCGAAAGCTGTCGGTTTCTATGAAACCCTAGGATTTGAACCAGAAGAGACCAGTACCCCGATGTATGTCTTTTCGTAATGAACAACGTACACATTACGCGAAAATAACGGGTGCGGAATCCGGAAAAAAGACAGTACCAAGCACACCAAATGAGGACGCAATTCGCATATGAATTGGCGTCCTTTTTTGTGACTCTATCCATATCATGATTTGAGATTTAGATAATGGATTTTGACCATTCCCCTACTTGGAAAATTGGGATAGCAGTAAAGGAAGGATCACATCGTACATGTTCCGAAACACGAATGGGACTCTAAGGATGGCATGAATATATTCGTTAAAAAGTTGACGGAAACCTCAATAAGTGTTACTATAAATATCAATTGAATATCGAATTATGTCGTATAATATTGGGGATATGGCCCAAGAGTTTCTACCAAGCCGCCGTAAAGGGTTTGACTACGAGGTAAGTATTACGGGAAGAAGGATTGATTCTTTCTTTTCTATTTACCTATCCTAGTTAACGCTCCGGAGCTATCGGAGCGTTTTTTTACGTTTGACGATTTTTTGTAAGCCATCAAGCGAGGCAGCCTATCAGACAACTTCCAGCGACTTTTAGTACGGAACAACGTGCGATGTTATTCAACTATTGAACCCCAAGTAATTCACCACGAAGGGAATGGAAAAGTTATGAAAAAGAAAATTTATTTTAATCATGATGGCGGCGTTGACGATCTGATTTCGCTATTTTTATTACTGAAAATGGACACCGTTGAACTCACAGGTGTTTCAGTCATTCCCGCAGATTGCTATTTAGAACCTGCCATGTTCGCGAGCAGAAAAATCATTGACCGCTTCGGGAACGGCGGCTTTGAAGTAGCTGAGTCAACTTCACGCCCGAAAAATCCGTTTCCAAAAGATTGGCGTATGCATGCGTTCTATGTGGACGCCCTGCCAATTTTAAATGAATCTGGAAACGTTATAACACCCGTGGCTGAAAAACCAGCACATCTTCATTTAATAGATACTGTTCTAGCAACTGAAGAAAAAACAACTTTACTATTTACAGGTCCGCTAACAGACCTTGCTCGTGCATTAGATGAGTCTCCTGAAATTGAAGCGAAAATTGAAAGACTTGTTTGGATGGGCGGTACTTTCCGTGAAGCCGGAAACGTGCATGAACCTGAACATGACGGAACAGCGGAATGGAATGTATTTTGGGATCCTGAAGCAGCCGCTCGCGTATGGGAATCCGGCATGGAAATTGATTTAGTCGCGCTTGAAAGCACGAACCAAGTACCGCTGACTTTAGATGTACGGGAGCGTTGGGCTAGAGAACGTAAATACCTGGGTGTCGATTTTGTGGGACAATGTTATGCGATGGTCCCCCCGCTTGTTCACTTTTCAACGAACTCGACCTACTATTTGTGGGATGTGTTAACAACCGCATTTGTGGGGAATCGTAATCTTGTAAAAGTACAAACAATTAACAGCATTGTTCACACAGAAGGTCCGAGCCAAGGACGTACAGTTGAAACAGCTGATGGACGTCCAGTAAATGTCGTCTATGATGTGAATCGCGATGCATTTTTCGATTATATAACCGAATTAGCTAAAAAAGCTTAAGTACCACAAGGGCACAGCTTAGACATTAACGACGTAGGAAGGGTAATGATATGTCAATTAAATCTCGGCTTAAAATAATGATCTTTCTCCAGTTTTTCATTTGGGGATGTTGGCTAGTTACACTTGGTTCGTATATGATCAATACATTACATTTTTCCGGCTCACAAGTTGGGACGGTTTATGGCGCATCTGGACTTGCTTCTCTTTTCATGCCAAGCCTTATAGGGATTATCGCTGACCGATGGGTGAAAGCGAATAGATTGTATGGGATTTTACATTTTTTCGGTGCGGTTTGCTTATTTATAGCAGCACAAGCTTCAGATCCGACCGTCATGTTTTGGGTAATGTTTTTTAACGCCCTGGTTTTCACACCAACGATTTCATTGTCATATACCATTTCCTATATTGGTTTAGAAAAGGTAGGACTCGATACGACGAAAGAATTCCCGGCCGTTCGTGTATTCGGAACCGTTAGTTTCATTCTTGCCATGTGGCTCATCAGTCTTGGTGGATTGGAGTTAAGCAATATCCAGTTATACATCGCATCAGGGGCTGCCCTCTTACTGGCACTATTCTCAGTTGTGCTGCCTGATTGTCCAACAGCAACTGTTAAGAAGAAGAAGTCATGGGTCAGCAATTTAGGACTTGACGCTTTTGTCCTATTTAAACAAAGGAAAATGGCCATCTTTTTCGTGTTTGCCATGTTGATCGGTGCTGCACTGCAGATTAACTTGACGTTTGCAGATCCATTCCTTCATGACTTTGCGCTAAATCCTGATTATAACGGAAGTCTTGCCGTAAAATATCCAGCGATTTTATTATCAATTGGACAATTTGCAGAAGTAGCCTTTATTCTTGCCATCCCATTTTTCTTACGTAAATTTGGGATTAAAACAGTCATGCTATTGAGTATGGCAGCTTGGACGCTGCGATTTGGTTTACTAGCCTTCGGAGACCCCGACGGATTCGGGTTCGTCTTATTACTAATATCCATGCTCGTGTACGGTGCAGCGTTTGACTTCTTTAATATTTCGGGATCGATGTTTGTAGATAAAGAAGTGGATCACCGAATTCGCGGGAGTGCACAGGGCCTGTTCATGACAATGGTGAACGGACTGGGAGCTTATTTAGGTGCTAGTATGAGTGGGAAACTAGTGGATTACTTGACGGTTGGCGGCGTAAAAGACTGGCAGACTATCTGGTTGGTTTTCGCTGCCTACACCATCGTTCTTGGTATCGTTTTTGCGATAATTTTCAAATACAAACACAGCCAGGATACGACAAACCATATAAATGGTGCTGCTTGATCTGTATGAGTTAGAGTTATGTTAACATATTCAATCAAACGTACGCGGAATGTAGCTGTTACAGGTTTGCGCGCACAAATTTTGGATAAGACGCCGCCATCGAATCTGGCACGCAAAAACGCACACCTTAGGCGAAAAGGTGTGCGTTTTTTCATTTTGTGAAATCTATTTTTTTCGAAAGCGCCAGCATGATCGTGCCGCCGACGGTCATGGACAGCAATTCGCCTGCTGCGACCGTGAACCACGTGAACCAGAACGGCACGCCGTACAGCAATGTCAGCTGCCCTGCCACGGTGAACATGGACACCGCGAAGATGAGCGCAGTCCAGACAAACTTCGTCTTGTCCGACTTCAGCTTCTTCGTCGCCGCACGGCTGATCAGCAGTACGAGGAACGTGGCTATCCCACCGACAGGTACGTCAAGAAACCAGGTCGGTGAAAAGATGTTGGCCAGCACGACCCCGGCAGTCACGGCAATGATATACCGTTTATGGAACAGCGCCAGATAGTTGAACATCTCCGACAGCCGCAGCTGGACTGCGCCGAAACTGATGACAGCAAGTGTCAGGGTGATCGCGACATACAGTCCCGCCACGACAGCCATCTTCGCAAGCTCACCGACCGCGATCCGCGGACGCTCTCTTGTGAATATCGTCATATCGAATCCTCCTTTGTAAAACAGCACACAGGCTGTTTTAGTGATAACTGCGGCCAAAGGAAGAAAGAGCCGATTGCTCCGTCAAAAAGTGCCGCAGTGCAGGCAAAAAAACCTGCCTGCCCAGTATAGCAGATTCACTCTCCCTGCGGATGACTTATTTTGCGATCCAGCCGCCGTCGATTGGAATCACCGCTCCATGGATGTAATCCGCAGCCCTGCCTGCCAGATAGAGTGTCAGCTTTGCGACCTCTTCCGGCTGTGCCCAGCGCCCTGCCGGCGTCTCTTCCGCCACTTGGGCCGCCATCTCACCGGCTCCTGCGAAATCCGCCGCATTCATCGGCGTTTCGATTGCTCCGGGTGCAATTGCATTGGCCCGGATCCCGTCTCGGCAGTAGTCGAGGTCAACTTGTTTCGTATAACCGATCACGGCGTGTTTCGATGCGGTATAGGCCGCCCCTCCCCCCCCGCCGACAAGGCCGGCGATGGAAGCCATATTGACGAGGACACCTGCGCCTTGCCGGAGCATATGAGGCAGCACGGCATTCGTCGTCAAGTACATGCCTTTTACATTTGTTTCCATAATATGATCCCACAGCGTTTCGTCCGTCTCGAGCGTTTTGGCGAAGCCATCCAGGATGCCTGCCGTATTACACAGGATGTCGACGCCGCCGAATGTCGCGATCGCCAGTTCCACCGCCTGCTTCACATCATTCGGGCTGCTGACGCTTCCCAGCCGGAACCCCATTCGCTCTGGGCAGTCTTCTTGGAGCCGACGGAGTCCTTCTTCATTCAGATCGAATCCGAAGACAGAAGCACCGTGTTCCAAAAAGGCTGCTGCCTGCGCATAGCCGATGCCGGAAGCTGCCCCGGTGATGAACACCGTCTTTCCTGCAAATTCGCCGTCAATCATCGCTCATTTCCCTCCATTCAAAAAGCCCATGATCACTCATGGGCTTTGCACCATTACTGCACAATCGTCCAGTCTTCTGCAAGCAAGTCGCAGACGGTCGGCGTGAACATCGTATAGCCCTCTCCTGTCACGTTAATGACGAAATAAGGGTTCATTCTCTCACCGTCGAGTTGCTCAGCGTCAACGAGCTTGACGTACAGCTCTGCGCCGCCCCATCCTTGGCGAATCACTTTTTCGCCAGCTTTCAGCCGGGGCAAAATTTCTTCGAATGTCATATGGAACCATCCTTCTTTTATTGGAATTTAGATTACGTTTTGTCTTTCGTGCAACTGCCGTTCTGTTTAACCCATGTCAGAATCGACCGGATCACCGGTTCGAAGGCATATCCTTTGTCTGTCAGCTCATACTCGACTTTCCGGCCTGCCGGGACTGTCCGCTTCACGGCGAACCCGTGCGCTTCCAGTTCTTTCAGCCGTTCCGTCAGCAGCCGGTCGGAAATACCATCAATTTCAGCGGCCAGTTCGTGGTAACGTTTCGGTCCGTCCAGCAAATGATAGATGATGATGCCCATCCACCGTTTGCCGATGAATTCGATTGTTGCGTGGAAACTATCGCATGCGCCGCTGCCTGCCCGTCCGGCTGATTGAATGAGTTCTTCAGTTTTTTTCATCCGTCTTCCCCCATTCAGCGTATAGTTTCACTTTACCACAGCCGGAGTTGACAAACAAGCTTACTAATAGTAAGGTGTATTCAATCTTACTATTAGTAAGCTTAATTCAAACTGAGTCCACGAAGGAGTTTTTTACATGACTGAACTTTTCGCCCCGTTGTCCGAAGTTATCCATACTCGGAAATCCGTCCGTAAATTCGATCCCGCCTACTCTATTGAGCAAACGGAAATCACGGAAATGCTTCAGGAAGCGACGCTTGCACCGTCTTCGAGCAACTTGCAGCCTTGGCGCTTCATCGTCATCCAGGATCCTGACACGAAAAAGAAGATCCGGGAATTTTCGTTCAACCAGGAACAGATCGAGACAGCGTCCGCCATTATCGCGGTCGTAGCCGACACGGAAATGTACCATAATATCGACGAGATCTACATGGCCAACCTGAAGGCGGGTCACATCGACGAGAGGAACGTCGCCATCCAGATCGGCAACGCTAAAGCACTTTATCCGAATGCACCTAAAGAGGCACGGCTGAACATTGCGGCGTTTGATGCCGGGCTTGTGTCCATGCAGCTCATGCTGATCGCGAAGGCCAAAGGATACGATACGGTGCCGATGGGCGGGTTCGACAAAGCCCAGTTTGCGGAAGCATTCGATCTCGGAGACCGGTATGTGCCTCTCGTACTGATCGCACTCGGCAAAGCGGCCGCACCGGCTTATGGATCGACACGGCTGCCGCTCGATACCATCACAAAGTTTGTATAACGGATTGTGTTTGCGCCCTGCTTGCAGGGTGCTTTTTTTGTGTCTGCCCGTCTGCCAGTTTCCGCATATGCCTGCGGAACGCACTCATGACAAATGCATGCATATTGGCTTGTGTGACATAGTAGATGAACCAGGGCAGCGATGGTAAATAGTCATGGATCGCGATGATGGCTTCATCCGCACCGGGAATCTTGCGGAATTCCATACGGCCCCGCTCGTTCGCCTCACTGTCCAGCAGCAGCCCTCCGGTGATGTAGTACAGCGCACGGTCTTCCGTGCTCCGTTCTTCCGAGTAGGAGAGTTCGAGCAGCGTGCGTCTGCCGAGGAAACCGATTTGGCAATTCAAGTGTTCATCCACCGTCGTCTGCACCCAAGGATTCATGAACGTTTCCAGCCACTTCACGTAATACCGCCCGGCTTCGTCTGCCGTACAGCCAACCGGCAGCTGGATCCGCTGGACAGATCGGACGTCCTGTTTCAGCGGACTGAGGTTCGGCAGCAGGGCCGTACGTTTCGCTGTTTGACTCCTTTGCTCCTCAGCAAGGGCCAGTTCCGCCGCTTCCCGGAACGGAGTCTGTCCGTCGCTGACCCCTTCGGCATAGTGGCCCGGCTGGACGACCATCTCATGCTTCAGGCTCTCGACGAGCGGATAGACCATCTCTTTCGGCGTGTTGGTGACGAGCCGCAGCCAGAGTCTGGACAGCGTCAGCGTGAAGAACGGCACACCGATCATCTTCGGATTCTTCCCCATGACTTCTGCCGTCGCCCGCATCATCGTCCGGTACGTCATCACGTTCGGCCCGCCGACATCGACGGAGCGGTCCTGCAGGTCGAAATCCAGGATGATCGACGTGAGACCGCGGAGCACGTCGTTCAGCGCGACGGGCTGTGTCCGTGTGTTCGTCCACTTCGGCAGGATCATCACCGGCAGCCGCTTCACGAGCTTGGTCAGGATCGGAAACGAGGACCCCTTCGGCCCGACGATCAGGCCTGCCCTCAGCGCGGTCACCGGAATGCCGGAAGCGCGCAGGACGCGCTCGACTTCGAGGCGGCTCTTCAGATGGCGGGACAATTCGGCTTCTTCCTCCTCCGGCACGATGCCGCCCAAATAGACGATTTGCTGGACCCCTTGCCGTTTCGCCGCTTTCGCGAAGTTATCCGCTAGAATAACGTCCATATCTTCGAACGTCCCCTGCGTCAGCTTGGCCGATTTCATCATCGAATGGACGAGGTAGACGGCGATGTCCGCGCCTTCCAGCCCCTTTTCTGCGTCTTTCATGGAAAACAGGTCACATTCCCGCCACGTGACGTTTGCTGTACCCTTCCGCATTCCACCGCTTCGTGATAACGCGATGATGTCCGCTCTGCCTTGTAAACAATCGAGCAAGTGATGGCCGATATACCCGCTTGCACCGGCAATTGCCACAACTGGTCTCCGAACTGCCATTTCTGCCGCCTCCTCATAGTCCTTGTGATGGGTGAGTCGAATGTTGGTTCCATTCTACTTGAGGGGAGAGTGTTTTCCTAATGAAGTGCGGGGTTTCCGTCCAGGAACCAGACTTTTCTTATCCGAATGTTGGAAAAAACGGAACTTATTCATCTTTTTTACGTACTATGACTAACTATGCAGAGAGACGAGGAGACGACTTTGAGAAAACGCGACTGGATGATCACAGGCATTCTGCTCATCCTTTGCCTGGTTGGCATCTACCATGCCATGCACGGACCCGCCCGATACATAGCACTTCAGGCAGACCAGCTGCCGGCAGATGTACAAAACATACTGAAGACGTCGGAGCGCCATTCTTCCTTCCGCACGTGCCAGTACGGCAAGGATGTCTATGTCATCTTTGACAGCAACCAGCCGGACACCTATACGAAAATCACAATGAAAGCGCACAAGCGATTTGCCAAACCAGAAGTCACTGCCGTGCTCAACCATGCAGCGAATGATACAGAAGTCACTGAAATGGCTGCACTCAAGTTACCGAACTCGACGGACCGTGATGTCCGGCTTGCCATCAAAGACAATCGCTGACTGACAATGAAAATTGAAAAGAAGCCTGCATGCTCGGTTGAGCATGCAGGCTTCTTCTGTTCATAACGGTCATAATTTGAAACGACTGACCAAGGTATCCAGTTCGGTTGCAAGATGGGCAAGGTCTTTGGACTGGTCCGTCAGATGCTCCATCGTCTGGCCGATCTGCAAGGAAGCCGCAGACGTTTCTTCAATGCCGGCAGCCGATTCTTCCGAGATGGCGGCGATTTCCTGAATGGCATTCGTCATATCGCGGCTATTCAAGAGAATCTCAGCCAGGTTCTCCGATACACTGCTGATTTCCGTACCCATCGACGAGACCGCTGCACTGATTTCACCGAAGGTCTGGTTAGTTGCCGCAATTTCTTCCGTCCCGCGTGCGACTTCTTCATAGCCGTTTTGCAGTGACTCCACGACCTTTGTGGATTCCTGCTGAATCTGGTGAACAATTTCCGTGATGTTGGTCACCGAGCTGGACGACTGCTCTGCCAGTTTTCGGACTTCTTCTGCCACTACCGCAAACCCTTTTCCATGTTCTCCGGCACGGGCCGCCTCGATTGCTGCATTCAGCGCCAGCAGGTTGGTCTGCTCCGCCAGCCCTTTGATGATGAGCACCAGTTCTGAAATCTTTTGTGAATGAACGTCCAGTCCTTCCACTTTTTTCACTGCTTCCATGACGATTTGATCGATTTTTTCCATTTGGGCTGTCGATGACACCATCCGATCATGCCCTTCACGGGTCATATCCAGCACGCCTGCCGATGCTTCCCGTACAAATTCCCCATTCTGATCTGCGGTTGAAATCTTGGTCGAGAATGCCTCCATCGTTTCCGACAGGGAACTGGTCGTATGCGCCTGATTTTCAGCACCGGAAGATAACTCCTGCATAGTGGATGCCATCTGCTCGGTGCCTTCCCGGACTTCACGGGCCGCGCCGTCAAACTCACCACTCTGTTCAGTCACCGTACCTGAAAGGTGACGGATACTGTGCAGGAGCTCCCTCGTTGTTTCCTGCATGTCATTCGATGCAGCAATAAGATCCCCGATCTCATCATCGGACCGGCTGATCAAAGGTGCATTGCTCAAGTCACCGGCGGCAATGAGCTCCATCCGATTTTTCACCTCTGCCAGCGGCTTCCGGATCATCCGGATCGTGACAACTTCGATAATCAGGCTGATCACGATGAAAAGACTTGTGATCAAGACAATCATTGTCAATGTCGAGCGGCCATTTTGGATAATCCCCTTACCCGTTGCGTTGATTTCATCCTCCCCGACCGTCACCCAATGACTGAAGGATTCAATGGATTCCTCGCCGAGTGTATCAAGGGCTTCCAGGTTCCGGAGAGCACTTGCCTCACTCCCACGGTCATACTCTTCAAAGACCTCCTTCCGGATCCGGGACCGCCATTCCTGCGCCAAGTCCACTCCTGTCGGATCGAAGGCTTCCGGGCCCAGCACTTTCTGCATATGCTCGGCATAATGAATCCCCTGCTCTTGGAAATCGTCAAACTGGTCTTTATATTTCGTGTCGCCTGTGAGCAGATAACTATTTGTGACACGCAGGCCGTTGGATACCGAGTTCGCAATCTGCGTATTGGCGATCAGCAGCTGCACCTGTTCCTCGAGCATCTTTTCCGTATCCTTGTTCACACGCTGGATCGATATGTAATTGTAAACACCAAGTGCTGTCACCAATACGATGATCAGCGTAAACCCTGCGACGATCTTCTTCCTAATGCTGTTCAGCAGCTTACTCCGCAACCGGATGCACCTCTTTCATATTCTCAGGAAAAACAGTTCCCACCAGTTAACAAAAAAGCAGGTCTATTAGATTATATCGTACGACCTATAGACAAGTGAAGTGAATTAATGAGAATTATGAAAAATACCCATTCGCCTCCTGCGGTGGCAAATGGGGTGGCTTGTTTTTTAGTTTTTCACGGGGAGCATTGTCCTCCACCCGATCCAGCAGGCTAGCGTTATGAGCAATAGGAAAACGAGAGAGCCATATGTCAGCTGTGCCAGCAAAATATGAGGAAGGACAAACGCTCCGATCAGCAGCAGGAAAAGGATTTGTTTCGCCGTACCCGTTTGAAGGGATTCCCCAATCGGACGGGAGAACGGCAGCATCCCTTTTGCCCCTACCCCATAACAGATCACTGCGTACAGGAGCGCTGCGATCAGGATACTGAGCAAATCAGGAACAATCCGCCAGCCGAACAGGACCGCAAACAGGATGGCCTGCAGCACATATACCGGAAAGAACAGCTGGGCCAGGCTTGCTTTCAGTACCCCTCGTTTTAGTATCGATACATGACGGATCGGCAACACGTCAAATGCCCAAGAACCTTTGAAATTGCCAGAGTAACTCAGCATCATTGTCAGCGGCGCGATGATCAGGAAACTGAAATAGAGCATGTAAAACAGGTCAGAATCAGTCAGATCGGCAAGCGTTGCATCTTGCAGGAAGATGTACAAAAAGAGAAACGGGGCGATGAACCCGATGCCGAGCGACGGATAAACTTTCAGTTTGAAATCCCGTTCGCGTTTCATAAGCAGCCAGGAGAATCGGAAGCACGCGCGCTCTTCTTTGTCCCGACAGAGCAGCGTTTCCCAAAACGCCAGCAGGAAAGCGCGCGGCTTTTTGCTTCCGTTCGTTTCGGAAAGCAGCTTCTGCAGGTTTTGCTCAAACTGCGGCATTTTGCGGATGTAGAGAATAATCGCGAAGATCGGTACGGCAATGGCCGCCGCTGACAGGACAAGGAGCGGTGTACTGGAGTTGCCGGCGAGCAGCCATTCGAACGGGGCAGCAAACCAGAGCGGCGGCAGCAGGAGATGCCACCAGTGAAAAGCATAGTCCACAGAAACACCGACAAAATCGAACGACCGGATCAGCACTTGGTACCCGACAAAAAGACCGACTGACAGTAAAATCTGAATGTAATTGATGAGGTCTTTCAGTCGTTCCCCGTCAAATAAGCGGAGCATCGCCATATACGTAATCGCCGTCAGCGAAATGATCAGCAGCAGCAGGAAGATCAGCAGGACAATGAACAGCAAGAAAAATACCGGACCCTTCACCGCCAGCATGACAATCGACGGAATGCCGAGCAGTGCTCCTGCAATAAGCATCATATAAATCGTAATATGGACGAGTTTAGCTGCATTCAATGTGCGGTCGTCAACAGGGGCAGCCGCAAGAAGCACCCGGTCCCGCACATCCAGCAGTACACTGGAAAAGTCGGCGATGAGTGACGTCATGATCATGAACATCGCAATCCCGAAAACAAGGCTCATCTGCAGCATCAGGCTGTCGCCGAAGAACAGGAAGGGAATCGTGACGAGGCCATAGAGCACGTACAGGGCGAGCGACTTCAGGAACTGATTGCCTTCTTTCAGTTTTGTCTGGGAGAATATGACGGGCACACGCCGTTCGTCCATCGTCAGTTTCAGGCCGACGATCGCCCGCATGGCAGGATAGTCGATACCAAATGTGCGGAACACTTTACGGAACATATCCAGTATCCGAAGGGATCGGAAATCAGTCAATCGCTTCACCGCCTGTTACGGCATCGACGAATTTCCGGGCCGTCTGTTCATGTGCATCGAATCCGGTCAGCGAGTTGAAGATCGTCTCAAGAGTCCCGGTTTCGTTTTGCCCCTTCAGCTCTTCAAATGTACCGTCTGCTGCAATGTGGCCGTCGTGCAGCAGCACAATCCGGCTGCTGATCTTCTAGACCACATCCATGATGTGAGAGGAATAAAAAATCGTTTTTCCCTTCTCGGCAAGAACAGCCAGAATATCTTTAACCACCATGACACTGTTCGCATCGAGTCCGCTGAGCGGTTCATCCAAAAACAGAATGTCCGGGTCATGCAGCAAGCTCGAAATGATCAGCACTTTCTGTCGCATCCCTTTGGAGAACGAGGAGATCCGGTTGTGCAGGACCTCTTCGAGTCCCAGCACGGTCAACAGGGTTTCAGCTTTGTGTGCCGCGGCTTCCCGGTCCATGCCGTACAACTCACCGATGAATGATAAATACTCCATCGGCGTCAGCGTATCGTAAATCTCAGCATTCTCCGGCACATAGCCGATACGGCGTTTTACATCGCGGTCCTCATCTTTCAAATTACGCCCGAATATCTCAACGGTCCCGCTATAATCGCGGATCAGCCCGAGTAAAATTTTTATCGTCGTACTCTTCCCCGCACCATTAGGACCGATGTAGCCAATGATCTGCCCTCGGTAAACATCTAAAGAGATTCCATCCAGTACTCGTTTTCCTGGATATTCCTTGGTGAGGTCTCTCACTGAAATGATGGGTGCTTCCTCCATTACCATTCCCCCTGTTTTGTAGTAGCTGGTCTAAGCCTACCAAGACAAACGAAAAATTCCAAATGTTTTTTTAAAATCAATTCGGAAGGGATGGTGCTATCCTTGGTTGCTTGATCGGTTCTTCTCTTGCTTGAGCGCTTCTTCCTCTTGCTTAAGCGTTCCTCCTCTTGCTTGAGCGCTTCTCCCTCTCGCTTGAGCGCTTCTCCCTCTTGCTTGAGCTGGTCCTCCTCTTGCTTGAGCGCTTCTCCCTCTTGCTTGAGCGCTTCTCCCCCTTGCTTGAGCGCTTCTCCTCTTGCTTGAGCGCTTCTCCTCTTGCTTGAGCGCTTCTCCTCTTGCTTGAGCGCTT
>DAMDKL010000012.1:17564-20776 GCA_032099885.1 Sporosarcina sp. | reverse complement strand
CTCCTCTTGCTTGAGCATATCCCCTCCCCTTTATTTCCATAGAAAAAGGACCGCCTGCCCGGCGGTCCTGTTCATTGCATAAATTTCTGTTCGTGCGCGAGGAGCCATTCTTTGCGCCACACACCGCCTGCATAGCCGGTTAGGGTGCCATTTTTTCCGATGATGCGATGACAGGGCACCAACAACGTCAGCTGGTTCTTGCCATTCGCACTACCGACTGCGCGGACGGCCTTGTCGCTGCCGATGGCGCAGGCGATGTCCCCGTACGAGGCGGTTTTTCCGTATGGAATGTGTGTCAGCGCCTGCCAGACAGTTTGTTGAAACGGCGTTCCTTCCACTGCTATCGGCAAATCAAAATCTTTTCGGATTCCTCTGAAATACTCGTCCAGTTGGTGGTAACACAAAGCGACGGCGGCCGGCAAGTTTTCTGTCAGCCCGGTCCCCGACTCACTGTCTTCTGTGAACAGCACCGAATGGACAGCCTCGTCTGTTCCGGTAATTTCAAGAGTGCCGAGAGGTGAGGCATAATAGGCTTTCTTTACAACGGATGGTTTTGCAGCGTGAGAAATGGTGATCGGCACCTGTTTCACTCCTTCGTCTTTTGTTTGATTATACCAAACGGATGATCTTCCGTATCGTTTCCGTCACGCGGGAAACCCTAGGGGAAAAAGAGGTGTTCTTCATGCTGATCAAACTTGCGATATCGCTTGGATTCGTTATCGTCTCTCATTTCTCTCCCACCGTACCGGTTTCGTCCACCGTCGAATCGGAGACACCGGCTTACGCGAAATGGTCAAGACTTGCAATCCAACAGGCGCAAATCCAGTATCCGAAAGCTCAGATCATCGATTACCTCTATATGGGCACTCGGCAGAGCACAGCAGGCATGGAAGCTATTTTTCGCTTGTGGCTGCGGGAAGCTGGCCGAGAATACGGCGTGGTTGTGCGCGTCACCTATTCAGCGGAGACTGACAAATTGAAAGAGATTCGAATTAACGAAATCACCCCGCCGTAACCTGATACACAGTAGTCGCTGATCATCGACTGCGAACATACAAAAAAGCCCCTCTGCAACGATTCACAGAGGAGCTTCAGATGAATTATTCATTATCGGATTTCTGATTGTCTGCGATGGCTCGCGCTTCTGGCTGCTGATCCATCGTGAACGGAGCTTGGTGATCCAGTTTCAACGACACCGCTGTCGCTTCCTTCACATTGCGCAGCATATCCGGATTTTCCGCAAGCTTGACCCCATAAGAAGGAATCATCTCTTTGAACTTAGCCTGCCATTCGTCCGCCCGTTCCGGGAAGCACTTGTTCAGCAGGTTGATCATCACATGGACAGCAGTCGAAGCACCAGGTGACGCGCCGAGCAGCGCCGCGATCGATCCGTCCTGTGCGGTGATCAGTTCGGTACCGAACTGGAGGGTTCCTTTGCCGCCGGCTTCTGTTTCCTTGATGACCTGAACGCGCTGACCCGCGACGACTGTATCCCACTCATCGACTTTCGCATCGGGGATGAACGCACGCAGTTCTTCCACCTGCTGCTCTTTCGACAGCATCAGCTGTTCGACCAAATATTTTGTGAGTGCCATTTCCTTCATACCGGCGGACAGCATGTTGACCACGTTGCCCGGTTTCACAGAAGTGATCAGGTCCATCATCGAGCCCGTCTTGAGGAACTTAGGTGAGAATCCGGCAAACGGTCCGAACAGCAAGGATCGTTGGTTGTCGATGAATCGGGTATCCAAGTGCGGCACCGACATCGGAGGAGCACCTACCGAGGCTTTGCCGTACACTTTTCCAAAATGCTGCTCCGCTACTTTTGGGTTGTTGCATACGAGGAACAAACCGCTGACTGGGAAACCGCCGATCCCTTTGCCTTCCGGAATCCCTGACTTCTGCAGCAAGTGCAGACTGCCGCCACCCGCGCCGAGGAACACAAACTTCGCCGTATGACGCTGCGTTTCCCCACTAACAAGATTGCGCACTTTCACTTCCCAGCGTCCGTCGCTCCGCTGCTTCAGTCCTTCGACACTGCGGCGGTACTCCATCTGCACCCCCTGCTGCTCCAGATGATCGAACAGCATATTCGTAAGCGCACCGAAGTTGACATCCGTTCCCGCATCGATTTTCGAGATGGCAATCGGCTCTTTCGCATCGCGGTCCTTCATCATCAGCGGAACCCATTCTGCGAGCGTCTTGTGGTCTTCCGAATACACCATGTCCTGGAATAACGGGTTTTGCGTCATTGTCTCATAACGTTTTTTCAAGAAGCTGACGTTGTCTTTCCCCTGCACAAAACTCATATGCGGCAGCGGACGGATAAAGTCTTCTGGGCTCTGGATTCGTCCATTCTCCACTAAAAACGACCAGAACTGCTTCGAGACTTGGAATTGCTCGTTGATGTTGATGGCTTTGCTGATGTTGACGGAACCATCCTTATTCTCCGTCGTGTAGTTCAGTTCACACAAGGCCGCATGCCCGGTACCGGCATTATTCCATTCATTCGAACTCTCTTCGCCTGCACGGGACAGCTTCTCGAAAACGGTAATATTCCACTCCGGCACTAACTCCTTCAGCATTGCTCCAAGCGTGGCGCTCATGATCCCTGCGCCAATCAAAATCACGTCTGTATTCGTTTCTCCGTTGCTCATTTGACCCATCCTTACACACTGAATTTGTAAAAGAGAGACAGGTTCCACTTCAAGAAACCACCTCTTTTGTATTGCTGTTCCTCACTTGAATCTATAGGGAGCGATTAGTTGATAAATACACGTTCTTTACCCTACCAATTATAGACTAATTCAAGGAGATACAAAAGGGAGATGTTCGCGATGACCTCCGGCGACTTACCATCACTCAATCCGATCAAAGGAAACGACAGTTCCATCAACACCTGGATACGAATATGTACATACGCCCGGTCAATTTGACAGATGACGATAAAGTCATGCCCGACGGCTCACAATCGTATAATTTCGCGGTGTCTGAAGGGAATTTCGTGATCATAAAAACGGAATTTCGCTCATAAATCTCGGAAAGCGCTCATAAAAACAGAGTTCCGCTCATAAATCCCAAATAACGCTCATAAAAGCAGAATTTCGCTCATAAATTCCAAATAACGCTCATAAAAACAGAATTTCGCTCATAAATCCCAAATAACGCTCATAAAAACAGAATTTCGCTCATAAATCCCAAATAACGCTCAT
>DAMDKL010000012.1:0-17464 GCA_032099885.1 Sporosarcina sp. | reverse complement strand
AAACTCGCATAGCATGCAAGCTCGCTTCCTCACTTCTTATCAGCGACCGCAAAAAAATCATCCCCGTCAGTTATAAAACTGGCAAACGCTGCGTATGCTGTCCTCATCAAAACCATACTAGTTCCTATACCGCAGCACGGGAGACTGGAGGAATGCCAGAATGATGAAATTAGGATTAGGAATCTTACTGCTGCTCTGCGCAGCGCTCTTCCTCTTCGCACTGGTCCTTCCGCAACGGGATCCCTCGGAAGCCGGATCATCCGGTAAACAAGCTATCGCCCTGCAGCCGGATGGTTCCCTGCCCGCCGCGTATGAACAATCATGTACGGACCGTCTTCCTGACTCATCGGTACCTGGTGAAGATTCCAACCTTCCAGGGTCCGGCTGGAAGATTGTCTGGTCGGATGAGTTCAGCGGGGACTGCCTCGATCCTTCCAAGTGGAGTGCGGAAGACTGGCCTGCCGAAAAAAACAATGAGCTGCAGTACTACACGCCATCCAATGTGGAGGTACGGGATGGCCAGCTCATTTTGACGAGTAAACAGGAGTCCTACCGGGGCAGAGCCTACACGTCAGGGGCCGTGCATACGAGGGGAAACTTCAGTTTTCTCTATGGCAAAGCGGAAATGCGTGCAAAACTTCCGGGTGGCCAGGGGATATTCCCCGCGTTTTGGATGATGACCGATCGTAAGGATACGTGGCTCCCTGAAATAGACATTATGGAAATGCTCGGCCACCAGCCGGATGAAGTCTGGATGGTCTCCCACTGGCTGGACGCTGCAGGTTCCTTATCCAGTGCATCGCATTCTTATCGGGGGCCCGACTTTTCAAAGGACTTTCACCTGTTCAGTTTGGAGTGGACACCGGACTCTCTGATATGGCGGATCGACGGCGAGGAACAATTCCGGGTGACGGAGCCGATCCCTAAAGAACCGATGTATCTCTATCTAAATACGGCAATCGGCGGGAACTGGCCTGGCCCGCCTGACGCTTCCACCCGCTTCCCTGCTACTTTCGAAGTAGATTATGTGCGCGTATTCCAGAAAACAGAGTGACATATTTACAGTCATTCTCCTCACTGCTAATTCATATATTCACAGGTCGTTATGCCAAAACCTTAGGAACTATACGAACGGGGGAGTTAGCTTGCTGCTGTCAATTACGTTAGGATTCTTCTGCTGTTTCATTCTCTTTCATCTTCTTTATATTTTCATCCCCCTATATACGAGTCGCAGGATACCTAAAGCCTGTCCCGCCGAAGAGGAAGGGATGAGCATCGTCATTCCTGCCTTCAATGAGGAAGTGGTGGTGGGACTCTGTCTGGACGGAATTTTAAACGTTGCCTATCAAAATATGGAAGTCCTCTTTGTAAATGACGGATCCACAGATGACACCTTCTCTGTACTCGACAGCCGTTTAAAGCTGACACGCTGCAGCAAACATAGGGAAGGTCATTTTACGTATGAACCCATCACAGATACCTATCGCTCCGCCTTGTATCCGCATATTTGGGTCATCAACAAGAAGAACGGCGGAAAAGCAGATGCCCTGAATGCCGGTATCGACTATGCCGAAAAAGAGCTGGTGATCACGCTGGATGCCGACAGTGTGCTGGAGGAGCATTCTTTACGAGAAATGAATCTTGCATTTGCAGACAGCTCGGTAGTGGCTGCCGGCGGACTTGTTAATATTGCGCAGGGATTCAGGCGCCGCAACCGTTCCTTTCATCCCTGTTTCCGGCTGACCGGCCTGATCCGCTACCAGGTGATTCAGTACTTGACGGCGTTCTACCTCCACAAAGCGACGCAGTCCAAAATCGGGTCCATCACCGTCATTGCAGGGGCCTTCGGGGCGTTTCGCCGGAGCGTGCTGATTCAGGCGGACGGCTATCGGAAAACGGTTGGCGAGGATATGGACATCACCCTGCGCATCCAGCAGCTGATCGGCACCGTCCTGAAAACAAAGCGGATCGTCTTCGTCCCAGAGGCCGTCTGCTACACAGAATGTCCAGCCAGCCTTAAAAACCTGTTCAAACAGCGAATTCGCTGGCAGAAAGCGTTCCTCGACTGCATCGTCACCTATAGACGTGCTTTCTATAGGAAACTGAATTTTAAAGTATCGACCTATCTGCTGGTGGACTCCCTGATCCTCGGTACGATCTCCGCGTTTCCCACGCTATTGGTGCCCATCCTGATATTGGTGACTATGAGCCATTTGAAGCTGTCCCTACTGCTCTTTCTGATCTCCATTGTGTTAGCCATTATGCAGGATGTCGCGGCTCTGCTCGTTTCCAGACGGTTCAATCATCGATATACACGGAAAGGATATTTGTCGATACTGCTGTTTCTGCCGGTCGAAGTCATTCTATACCGGCTGACCGGCCTGATTTTTGTCACCACCGGCAGTATCCTTTATCTGTTCAACAAAGACGGATGGAGCCGTTCGGAACGGGTCGGCAATGCAATCCAGATGGAAACAGTGTCCCAGCTGGAGCCACGACAACTTGAAAACAGGAGGATTGCATGAAAAAATACGTACTTTCCAACACACTCTTTACGATTTCTTTTCTCGCCCTCTTCGCACCGCTCTGCTTTCTGCTCGTCAATTATGTCCTGGATTTCGGCATGTCCCCGGCAGCCGCCAAAGAATCGTTCAGCGGCTATCAATCTGAAATATCCCCGGTCGACAGGGACTTTTCCAACGACGGGGCAGCCGCCGATCAAGTCCCCGTGCTGATGTACCACCAGATCATCCCGGAACGCAAATTGAAAGACCACCATTTCAACAAGGACGGCAGCCTTGTCGATATGGTGGTCACGTTGGAGCAATTCACCGAGCAAATGGAATTTCTGAAGGCGAACGGATACACTGTCCTGTCGTTACATGAGTTTGAAGGATTCATGAAAGAACAAAAAAAGGTGCCCGCGAAAAGTGTGCTCTTGACGTTCGATGACGGGTACAAAAATGTATTTGAGTACGCGTATCCGGTCTTGAAGGAAAATGGCTTCCTGGCTGTCCAGTTTCTGATTACGGGCCTGGTCACGGACCGGGAGACGGCATACGATTCCTCCGTCCTTCAATACGTGAGTATCGGAGAACTGAAAAAGGCGTCAGATGTCTTCGAATACGGCAACCACACCCATTCCTTCCATCAAAGAGACGACAAAAATACCGCTTATTTGAACGCCTTCAGCCGCTCCCGCGTGAAAGAGGATTTGGTGAAAGCAGCTTCCTGGCTCGGTACGAGTAAGGCCTTTGCCGCTCCTTACGGAGAATATAACCCCGGCACGCTGGACATCTTGCGGGAACTCGGCGTGGACCTGTCCTTTACGGTTACCCCGGGATATGCCGCCCCCTCCACGCAGCCACTCGAAGTGCCGAGATACGGCATCTACCCCTTCTATTCGCTCGACGACTTCAAATATATCGTTGAAATGAAACCCGGCGGCCCAAAATAATGGGCCGCCGGGTTTTTGGCGAGCGTGGAAACGAAAACGTGCTCATACATTACGGGAAACGCTCATAAAAAATGGAATGCGCTCATAAAAACAGAATATCGCTCATAAATCTCAAAAAACGCTCATAAAAACAAAATATCGCTCATAAATCTCAAAAAACGCTCATAAAAACAAAATATCGCTCATAAATCTCAGAAAGCGCTCATAAAAATAAAATTCCGCTCATAAATCTCAGAAAGCGCTCATAAAAACGGATTTCCGCTCATAAACCCGCCATGCCGCCGAAGATCCCAGCCAATCATGACTCAAAAAGCTCTTCCTCCAGCAGCGTGAACCCCTCGATCATCGTATCTTCTTCCACCTCGATCAGAATGCAGCGTTTCCCATCGACATTCACCTGCTTCACGTACTTCAAGTCCTGCGGGCTGATCGAAATGTTGGCGACTTTCGTGCTGATCTTGATGGACTTCGTGTTGTAGTTCGGCACGACGTGGCTCGCTTTCAGCTCGTACGCCTCATCGTCGACGATCGTCTGGAACGCTTCCCGCACTTTCTCGGTATCGATGTCTTCAATGCCGCTCACCTTCAGCACGCGCTCAATCTCCTTCGAATCGAGAACGGGCACGTACTCTTCATCCTCGTCCTCTTCTTCGACCGTCGTCATCCGATGGAGTTCATCGTACACACCGGCCAGCGTCTGCGTGTTCACTTCCTCGCCGACCACATGCTTGACGATTTCCTCGAACACCGCCTTGTCGTCTTCCGCGGTCATGATCTCTTCGCCGTCGAGCACACTTTCGATGAACGCGTAATCGGGTTTGTTCGCCTTGCCGGCGGCATAGAGAATGTGGTTGACGTCCGCTGCATTGTCCGTAAAGCACGGGAACAGGAACCCGCCGACCGGCGACGCCAGCTTGACGACCGGGTCCGCCATCTCGCTCGATTTGAATGCACGGCCATTGAAGTCGAAGATTAGCGACGGTTTCGGCAGTTCCGTATGGTTCAAACTGCAGAGGATGAACGGCGTCGTGTACGTCTCATCGCGCGCGCCCATCTCGAGCTCATCCAAGTCCGCCTTCGACTTCGTCGGCTTGAAATACTGCCCGCGGATGAATGTGATGACCAAGTCTTTCTCGTATTGCGCGCTCTGGACCATCTTCTCCGCGATCAGCTGCATTTCTTTCCGCCAGTCATTCGCGTCGGCCGCATGCAGTCCTGCATACAGCAGCTGCTGCGTATGATCCCGGCGCCCTTCCTCTGTCGGCGCGAAACGGACCTCGAACAGCTTCATCGCAAGCTTCCCGCCAAGCACTTTTTTGAAACTCGTCAGGAACAGTTCCTGCTGGTCCCGGTCGAGCAATTCAAAAGCCTGGCTCTCTTCATGATAAATCTCACTGCTTTCCTGCCGTACATATACATTGTAAATATCCTGGATTGTCAGCAGATCGGTCTCCAGTTTAAATTGCTTGCGGATTGCAGCAATATCTTTTTTGTTCATCGCCATTCCCCTGCCTTCTCTCAGTACAGACGGAAGCTGCTGAAGCACATCAGCGGCAGCTCCTGCATTCTTTCATTATAGCAAGGTTTTGCCGCCTCGTCAGAAGCAGCACAACGCTTAATATGGCCGCAAAACGGGTAAACAACGGATAGCGTCAAAAAACGAAGATGAGGAGAAGTGATCACATGGCAGAAACACTATTCACATCCACAGCAACGGCAAAAGGTGGACGGGAAGGACACGTCCAGTCTTCCGATAATGTTATCAGTTTTGACACGGCGATGCCCGGCACGAAGCGGGCCAAAGAACTCGAGGGCTCGACAAATCCTGAGCAGCTCTTCGCTGCAGGATATGCCGCATGCTTCGATGGCGCACTCCAGCTTGTCGCTGGCAAGGAAAAAGTGAAGTTTGACTCGGAAGTGACTGCAAATGTCAGCCTGCAGAAAGACGAGACGGACCAAGGATTCAAGCTGGCCGTTAAGCTCGAGGTCAAAGGGACAGGCATTGACAAGGAAAAACTCCAGGAACTCGTCGAAAAAGCACACCAAGTCTGCCCGTATTCAAAAGCGACCCGCAACAATATCGAAGTGACCGTTCAAGCGGTGTAACCTAAAAAGAGCGGCCTGCCGCTCTTTTTCTCTTGGCACAGCATGCGCTTCCCGAATCGGGACGTCCTGCATATGCTATAGGGATTGCCAGAACTGAATCAGGAGGAATCAACGTGGGAAACTTTTTATCGTTCACCGGCACGGTCATGCAGATTGAAGACATTTCGATTGGGCAGCACGAGGAATCAGATTGCTACAAACGGTTCACCGTCGTGCAGGGGCCGGATCAAGTCGTCAACTTCACCGTGGCACCGACTACGTATTTTGTCGACTATGCCGTCATCGGGATAGGCGACACCATCACCGGTTTCTACGACGCCGACGCGCCGGCCATCCTAATTTATCCGCCTCAATATAATGCGCTCGTGATCAGCAAGGAAACACCGGGCCAGTTTGTCACCGTGTCTCAGTTCAACGAACAGCTCATCAGCAGCGACGGCTCGCTTCAACTTATTTTAGCGGATGATACGCCGATCGTCCTCCCGAACGGTCAGCCGTTCAACGGCAGTCTCGCGAACCGGGATCTTATCGTCACCTACGGACGGACGACGCGCAGCATCCCCGCTCAGACGACTCCAAGCCAGATTGTCGTACTTTGCCGGCATTCCTGATGAATACAAAATTGCATATCAAAAACGCACAGCGGCTTACTTCTGTGCGTTTTCAGTCTGTCTCGCTTCCTCTGTGGACGATCGAATAGTCAATCGTTAAAAATGGAATCGAGAATATCCACATCTTATGCGTGGCTGTCACCTTTCCTTCCGCTGTTTCTTGAATGAAAAAAGTCTCTTGCAGCGGTAGCGTGAATAAGTCCCTGTCGTTGAACGACAAATACACACCTGCGTCCGAAGCGGCATCCTTGCGCTTACTTGTCAGCTTCAACCCCCTCTCAACTGCCTGCAATTCCAATATCCCTGTCATTGTCGAATAGGGTAAAGGCAAGGCAATATTCATATACATCCGTCCATCTGTTTCATGCTGCGAGTACAGAGCCGTGAAAATCGTCTGGTCCCCGATCTTCCGTTCCCATGCGCGCACGCGTTGCCGCCCATCGATCCCTTCCTCCAATGCATAGATGCCGCCGATCATCTCGACTTCGCTGGAATGGAGAGGTAAATTAATCTGCTGGGTCCGTCTGCTGATGACCGAGTAAGGAAAGGCAAACGGTTTGAACCAGCGATGCCAGCGGACCTTCGCGTACAGCCTGTAATCGATCGTATTTTCATAGAAATCGATAAGTGATGGAGAGACCGATTCAGACGTCAGCCCATACACAGTCAGGTCATCAGACAGTCCCCGAACCTCACCGACCCGGCCGATTTCTTCGGCAGCCCGCCTCCCACGAATCCTGCTCCTTGGAAATGCCAAACGCCTAAAACGAGGATTGGGTACAGCTAACGACCACCCAATGATACCGGCTAATGCAAAGATTACGCAATTCAACACCCCGTGGAAACGGAGCATGAAGTCGATCGTCACCGCAAATACGCCGAACCCATTACTCAATACATACAGCATCGAAAACGTAATGGTGACTGCCAGTGCACTAAACGCCAGACGCACTAGCCATTTCTGTAAACTGGTCGCAAAAGAATGTTTCCAAACGATCCAAATCACAGTACAAATCCCGTAGATATATAGCAAGACGGAAAACAGTTCGACCCAACGGGAAAACGTGATTCCTGCCGCCACTGCCATTGGCGCCGCTAGCAATGCCCCCACGGCCCACCGATACAAACCCGATTGATACAAGCGCCCTGTCAGCCCTAGAAAAATAGGTAAGATGAATGCAGAATAATGGAAGTGAATGGCCGTCAGCCACGTCAGCAGCGGACTAAATCCCAAATCGATGCCCGCAGCAAAAGCAAAATACCAGCCGCCACCCATAGCCAGATAAATGAGCCCGAGGTCGATTGAAACTTCTTCAACATTTGTAAACCCGCGTCGGAGAAACCGAGTGATCCCGTAAAGAGCCACGTATACCGTGAACAATACGTATAGTGCAGCAATCCAGCCTTCCCATCTAGTGGAGATTGCTTGACCGAGCACGATTGCGGTATAAGCAGGAATGGCGAAATAGGGATAGTACTTCCAGAACCAATTGGTTTCCGTTACGACCATCCTGAGTAAGACGGGAATGTACACGAGTTGCGCGACCACCAGCAAGCCGTATGGCCACGGTGAGGTACTGAAAAGCATGGCAGTTAGGAACAATAGTATATGAATCACGACAAACCTACGCATCGGGCGTGAACTCTCCTTCATATGAAAACACCTTACCTAATAATGGGTTCTTGACGTCAACGCAAATTCGAAAAACACCATGCCGCTCATCATAGGACTCCACAACTGTCGCTAATCCTTGCAGAAGTCTCGGCAGCGGGATTTCAATCTTCCCGAGTACTAAACGCTGGCTGGATGACTCGATTCTCAACTCGTCCCGATTTACGATCGTAAACTGTAAGTCCGAATACAACAGCGGCGGTTCCCCGAGATAATCTTTCACGACCATCCGCCGTTCATCCAAACTCATCAAGGCATTGAAATAGCGCACGTTTTCCGGAAACGTGAACCTTCGTTCCCAATGGATTTGTTTGTCGCCTGTTGAAGTAGTAAAGGATGTATTCGTAATAGTAAACGGGATATCCGTTCCTCTTTCCGGAAAGACAAGTTTCCTTCTCGCCCCTAACCGAAAGAGCAAAGAAAGCCATTTCGGACCGCCTGCTATACGATTCATCACGCCTGACGCTTGAAAGGCCGGCTCTTCAAATGCATACCTTTTTTGCAACATGGGATGTAGACAATAAAAGTCTTCACCCAATACGTTTCGATAAATGGACATGCTGCTCCTCACCTCTCTCTCTTACACGAGGCTGCCGTCGGAAGATCACGACTCACAAACAATCCGATTCCAGACAAAACGAATAAAGAAAGATTGAATGTGATGGGATTGAACGGATGAATGGCTGTTTCCGGCGCAGTAACAAAGGCTGCGATTGTCAATAGAGGGAAGGCAACGAATTGCAAGCGTAAGAGATGTCGTTTCTTTCGATAGAACAACCAAAGGATGCCGTACACCACTTCACCTACACCAATCGCCCACACTGCCGACGCCGCCGCAGCATCCGAAAGCGACAGGCCGCTCGCAACCATGGCCCTTTCCTGCGGATGCATGGTCAGGAGTTTCGGCACAAGACCTTGATAGATCCAGAGAAAAGCGAAATATGCCGTGAGAACCTGCATGGTGAAATAACGAAAGTATTGCGATTTAGGAGATTCCCCGCTTTCCATCCATCGCTTCAGCACATCAAAGCTCAGGGCAGTTGCATATCCCATTAACGGGCGAAACAACCGATCAACTAGCAGTCCTACTGGACCAAAGTTCGTCTTATAATCATATTGTGTCAAAAACCTTGTACGTTCCTCTAGCGGCTCGTACTTCCAATAGCCGCGTCCCTCACGAATCGGCGAGATTTTTTGGTCTGTGCCGAAGTGCAAGGAAGAACTACGCGAGCCGTCGTCCATATAAGCGGATCCATTGCTCGTTCCCCACCCTTCCACTGCCAAAAACGGGGCAACCGTGCGAGTATAGGTAAACCGTTGAGGCTGATTTTCTTCCTTCGGTAAGTAATGGATGGACGAAAAGCGCAAATCCCATTGTGCATGTAAATCGGGTTCTTGTGAAGAGTCCCACACCTGCTGGACCGGAGCATTTATTATGATTTCTACGTAGATTGGTTTTGGCTTCAAAGTATTCGTCTCCCGTATACGCTTTACAGCGGGTTTCTCGTTAACTTCAATCGTACAGTACTTTTCCAGTTTACCAGTCTTCGTTACCAAATAACCTATTTGAACCCAAAAAGAGGTGCCTAAAAGGACACCTGTTTACTGCTTTTATAAAGATACTAGGCGGGATAAGCAATTAGAAAGCAGTTACAACTCACTACCTTGATCTTATGAATTTATGAACTTCAGACACGCATGTCCTTCAAATATTGGTAGTTAAAATGAGTATAATTCTAATATCTCTTCTACAGGTAATCTGTCTGTTTCACTCATATCAACAAAATAGCGTAACTGCCATTTCTGAGTGTTCACCGCCTGATTGCTGCACGGATGATCCCAGCTTGGATAAACCCGAAATGCCATTTTGCCTTTTGTTGAAACAGAACGAAGGATTCCCTGCTTTACCAGAACTTCTTTCGGGAAAACAAACTGACCAAACTCATTTTCATTCTTAAAAGTAGTGATCACTAAAAAGTCAGGAGCTTCCTCGTATACGTACGGTTGATTTTTATGATTCAGGTCCTTTTCCCAACAGGCAACAAACTGTCCTTCTTTGGCGGGAGTTAGTTTTGCAACCCTGAACCGAACTGTTCTTGAGGATAATAGAAATGTACCCGCACCATACGTAGAATTTTGTTTTTCTTCTTCAACTGACTTTACACGTAGTTGATTTGGTTCGTAGATTATTTTATTTACATACTGTAATACGGTAAAAAAGTCATTCATGATTCCAGCTCCTCAACCTTCCTCAACTTGTTAAGAAAACTTTCCCTCTCCCCTTTTTTGAAGATTCAACAACACGAACAGCTTCTCTTATCTTTACTAAATCGTACTGAGAATCCACTCCCATCAGTCGTAAGTGGTTGTCATTGATTAAAGCAATTAAAGTATTAAACGTTTCTTGCCATTTGTCTGTTGAAACGTTTTTATTCCAATGCCGCAAATGAAAGAGAGTAGCATGTACTTTAGCTTTCTTTACAATATCCTCCCAGTTTACTTGTATCCCTGATAGAAGGCCTATCGTTAAAAATCTCCCATTGGGCCGTACACAAAAAGCCAGCTCGTTTCCAGAGGAACCTCCAACCGAATCAATAGCCGCAGTTGCGCCAACCCCGTTTGTCAGCTCCATCACCGTACTTTGCAGTTGGTTTTCTGCTGTGTTGATGACGTTTGAAGCACCAAACTCGAGTAGTTTTTCTGTATAGTTATTACTTCTAGTCACCGCAATCAAACGAAACCCTAAGACCTTTGATAATTGGGCAAAAATATGACCAATCGAAGAACCACACGCATTCACCAATAAAACATCATTTGGTTTTAACGTTAATACTTCCGTACATATAACCCAGGCTGTAAGTGGATTAATATACATCTGCGAAGCCGTAAAATTGTCGATAGAATCAGGGATAGAAACAGCCAATTCTGCTGATGTTTTCACGTATTCCTGCCATGTGCCTTCTCCTCGCAACGGCAACACGCGTTTACCAAGAAGATGTTGAGAAACACCAGCCCCTACATCTTCTACAATGCCAACGCCCTCATAGCCTGGTATAGTTGGCAACGAAATACGGTGAGAATAAGACCCCCTAATCGGTATTAAATCAGATGGATTGATCGGTCGTGCTAGCATCCGAACAAGCATTTCATGATCACTAGGTGGGACAATGCTTTTACTTTCAATTTTCAAGACATCTAGAGGACTTCCAAACTCGTGAAATCTAATACATTTTGCATCCAATGCAATACGTCCTCCTTAACGAAAAGTAGTTCTGTAAAGTTATGTTATCTTCAACAATATGCCGTGTGTTAAAACAGAGCAGCTCCTTATGTAAGAGTCAATGCCCTCGTTGACGAACGGAAAGGACTGTTTAATTAATGTAACGGAAAGTCATCCTTCATTTCATACAACTCAAAGTCATCCTCATGAATAACAATCGAGATAATAGTCGTTCCTTTTTTAAAAAAATTGGCCTGTCCCATTTGTTCTTCTTTCAACAGTTCCCATCCCCACGAGTTAATCTCTTCGAAATACTCACTGGGTGGATAGAGTCCTTGTTCTCCTCCGATGTTCTTCAGCTGATATTTTTCGCCCTTTTTAATAGTAGGATTGTCGAATTGCACGTCGCTTGATTTTGCATTAGCTGGAACCGGAAACTCTTCATTTATGCCTGCTTTTTTATAACTAACATTCTTATCACCTGAAGGCGAACAGCCAACCAGACACAATACCACCAACAACAATAGATAGAATCGACATTTGTAAGTTTTCATCATTTCACCCTTCGACTTTTTTTCGTTTCAGTGACTTTCCTATCAGCTTAAACTTTCACCTGATAATGGCTTCTTAAACCGTCTGCAGAATTACGGAGACAAATAAGGAGCAGCAACTGTGATGTTGCCACTCCTTCTCATCTACAATTATTTTTCGATAACAAAAACCCCGCCACAATGAGAGATAGGATAGAATTCGCACGGTATCTTCAAAAGAGAACGCATTTCGTCATGAACGAAGTAGAACTCATCATCATCCCAATAGGCGATGCTGTCTAAACGGCATTTGTTAAGGTGTTCCCGGGTTTCAAACGAAATGTCACCGATCAAAATCTTGCCGCCGTCCTTTAGCAGCGGTCGTAACATGGCGATGAACTCTGCTTTCTCTTTGTCGGGTAAATGGTGCAGTGCATAGGTGCTGATGATGGAATCGTATTGCTTACCGAGGATTACCGGAGGCAATCCCTTGGATATATCCCATTCCAGCAAATTGGCATCCGGCATGGCCGGTTGCGCCAGCGCAATCATTTTTGACGAAAAATCCACACCGACCATCCGATGTCCCTGCTCATACAGTTTGCGGGTTAAGACGCCTGTTCCGAAACCGATATCCAAGATGTCGGAGTTCGGTTTCTGCATGGATTCATTAAAAATAACATTGAGTACTTCCTTATATCCTGCAAACGGATAGGTATTGCTTTCCTCACTCAACTGGACGGTTTTGTCGTATTCATCCGCCCATAAATCGAAGCCTTTGCTCGTTAACATGAATGCTCCTCCAATACTTCTTTTGTTTGTGGGCATTCAACAAAGCTTTCTTTGATGAATTACCCGCAATGAATGCCTCTAAAATGATTGTCCTTTACTGCGATGTATGTGTTTTCCATGTTATTCACACCTTTCCATGATAGTCCTACAATAATAACACATTTATCCAAATATTTAATCAATGTTTTCAGTCTTTAGTAATGTCAACGAAGTGCTTCAAAATACGGGCGGTGATTCCCCATACGGTATAGTTACCGTATTCGTAAAACCACTCTTCTTGTGTGCGGTTTCCCCATTTATACTTTTTGCCGTTGTAGATTTTATCGAACGGAAAATCCGGCAGGGGCGCCGGCTGGACGGGCACGCGATGCAGCACCGGTTCGGTTTCCAGCAGCCAGCTTAGCGGTATGGTGAATACTTTTTCCACCTCTGCAGGGTTGTATGAATGAATAATTTCGTTGTAATCGCATATACCGACGAATGGAAAGACAACGAATGATGGCGACGCGATATACGGACTCAGCTTGCCGGCAATCCGGACGGTTCCCGGATCGATGCCGAGTTCCTCCTGCGTTTCCCGCAGTGCTGCTACCATCGGGGATGCGTCATCCGGATCGATGCGTCCGCCCGGGAAACTGATATCTCCCGGCTGTTTGCGCATCGTGAGTGCGCGCACCTCGAAGACGACATGCCAATCCCCTTCATGCTCGACGAGCGGTACGAGCACTGCTGCGCGGAACGCTGTTTCTTCCCCGATGAACAGCGCGTTGTTCTCTTCCAACCGTTGTTGCAGATTGTCCATACACATCACGTCTGCCCCCTCAATTTCTCTTCCTTTCATCGTATCATTGATGGCCGGACGAGTGAAGGCACAGCAGGCACTCCATTCACTCGTCCATCATCGCTTTCCGTGCTTTTTCCTCGAACCCGCATTGCCTCATAGCTGCCGCGAGTTCGGCGCGCAGCCCGGCCGCATCATATCTGACTAGTTCCTTTTCTGCAACCACCTGTTTCCCGCCAATGAACACATCCCGGACATTACCGGCATTCGCCGAGTAGACGAGCGCTGAATACGGATCGTAAATCGGGAACATATTGACCGAATCGGTTTCCACGAGGATAAAATCAGCTTGTTTGCCCGTCTCAATAGAGCCGATTTGCGCATCCATTCCGAGCATCTTCGCCCCTTCAATGGTCGCGAGCTTGACGATTTCGTGCGCCGGGAATGCACTCCGATCGCGCAGATGGGTCTTATGGAAATTGGCAAACAGCCGCATCTGGCTGAACAAGTCCAGCGTATTGCCGCTGCTCGGTCCGTCGGTGCCTAGCCCGACCGTTACATCCGCTGCCAGCAGATCCCGCACCCGTGCCACCCCTTTTGCCGACTTTGTGTTTGCCCCGATACAATGGGCAACTTTCACGCAGTATTTGTGCAGCAGTTCGATATCATGATCTGTCAGATGGATACAGTGTGCCGCTACGAGACGCGGACTGAGGACGCCGATCTCCTCCAGAAATTCAACCGGCGTTTGGTCTCGTTCTTGTCGCAGCTGTTCCATCTCGAAGTCCATCTCGCTCACATGCATCATCCACGGCACATCGTATCTCTCTGATATCCGGTCTGCCTGCTGCAAGGCTTCGATCGTGTTCGTATACGGAGCATGTGGTGCCACGGAAGCACGTACCCGTTTGTGTGCCCGCCATGCCGGCACAAAATGTTCAGCGTATTGCAGGCCGCCCATCGGCTCCTCCACATCCACCGTCACCGAGTCGATCACCGTTTCCGCAAGCAGTGCCCGCGCATCCATTTCCTCCGCTGCCCGCGCCAGCTCTTCTTCAAAGTAATACATATCAAAAAACGTCGTCACCCCAGCCAGCTGCATCTCCGCGATCGCATATTTGCCGCTTGCATACGCCAGCTGCCCGTCCATGCACTCGTTCTCCAGCGGGAACAGGAAGCGACGGAGACGATCCGGATAATCATCTCCAAGCGAGCGGAACGGAATCATGCCGATATGGGTATGTGTGTTCACCATCCCTGGCAGCAAAATTGCATCGTTCGCATCGAGATGACGGTCGTACGCCAAATGCGGCGGCAGGACATCCATCGATCCTACCTCGAGAATCTGTTCATCCGCCAGCAGGTAGCCATGGCGATATTGGCGCATGTTCGCATCCATCGTGACAATCCACGCATTCGTAATTAGAGTTTTCATCATTCTCCGCCTTTCCCTGCAGGTTTCTCGGCGCACCACTGCCCCGATTTCTATTGAATTTATCGTATCATGAATGGTCAGGCAGGAGAGTCCTGATTATATGGAGTCACTGCCGAAAATGATGGGGCGGAAGACACCTGTATCGCTCTGGCAGCATAGTGAAGAGACCTTGTAGTATACAAAAACCGTACAGCTGCCCATGCCTGTACGGTTTTTGTATGTTTGGTTTATCCATAATTTGTATTTTTCATAGAACATTGCCGGTGACCGTGTTCCCTTATCTTCAGTGGGTTGCTCGATATGTTCTCGGGAATGCACTTTCTTCCTCAGTCAGAACACACTGCGCACCAGTCCTCCGTCTATTCGCAGCGCCGAGCCATTGACCGCCGAGGAAAGGGGGCTGCTTAGGAAGATGACCAGATGAGCGATCTCTTCTGGTCGGATCAGACGTTGAATAATCGAAGTCGGCCGATTCTCTTTCATGAATCGCTTTTCCGCTTCCTCCATTGTCAGGTTGTCATCGGGATACAAGCTGTGTAACATCGTCTCCACTCCCTCTGTCAGCGTGGAGCCTGGCATTACCGTGTTGACCGTTACACGGGTCCCTTCCGTCAGTTCAGCTAAACTGCGGGAGAGGGAAAGCTGCATCGTTTTGGTGGCGCTATAATGGGCCATTTCCTGAGATGGCATAATGGCAGCCTCACTAGCGATGAAGATGACCCTGCCTTCGTTTTTCTGGATCATTCGTTGCAAATAATGGCGCGTCAGCCGGACACCACTCATTACATTGGTCTCAAAAAACCGAAACCAGTCCTCATCAGGAATATCGAAATAGTCGGCAGGCTCAAAAATCCCTAAGTTGTTCACAAGAATATCGACTTCAGGATACATCTCCATCATCTTGTGACACCCTTGTTCTGTACTTAGATCGGCGACTGCCGCATGAAAGGCAGCTTCGGGAAATTCGGCCTGAATTTCTTTTATCGTTTGTTGAACCTTTTCTTCACGACGCCCGTTAATGAGTACAGCGGCACCTTCCGACGCAAATGCCATAGCAATCGCTTTTCCGATTCCGGACGTCGACCCTGTAACTAAGGCTGTCTTCCCCTGTAACTTTAATTCCATATCGATTCCTCCAGAAGGCTACATTTTAATCACTTGAATATTGCAAAACGAAGTGTGCCTCCGCCCATATAGAGAACTCCCCTTACTTCAATAAGAAATAAGAGGAGTCACCCGTAACTGAAATGTACGGACACGGAACTGTGCCACAACCGTTCCTTTTGTTATTAAAAATCGAAATTGTCCGGATCCGGTCCAACACGATGGTTCTGGTTCAACTCATCAATTGTTTGCATTTCCTCTTTCGTCAATTCGAAATCGAACAAATCCGCATTTTCAACGATCCGATGCTCTTTTGTAGACTTCGGAATCACGACTACCTCTTGCTGTAAGTCCCAGCGCAAAATAATTTGG
The DNA here is from genome assembly GCA_032099885.1 of Sporosarcina sp. Lineage (GTDB taxonomy): Bacteria > Bacillota > Bacilli > Bacillales_A > Planococcaceae > Sporosarcina. The sequence continues at coordinate 1,384 of DAMDKL010000012.1, read as the reverse complement.
GCGACCGACTTCTGGTGCTTATCCGCAATTCCCTGTAAAACGTCATTCGTCAGCAATTCGCCTTGCATTAACGGCGACCATGCCTCCAGTTGAATATCGTTCGTTTTACAAAATGCGTGCAGCTCGTTTTGCGTCAATCTCGGATGGCGCTCGACTTGATTGACCATCGGTTTGACGTCAGCATCTTTCAGGAGGTCTTCCAAGTGATGGATCTGGAAGTTGCTCACACCGATCGCTTTCACCCGTCCTTCATTGTAGAGGGTTTCCAATGCGCGCCATGCTTCTCTATATTTCCCTTCAACCGGCCAATGGATTAAATACAAATCTAAATAGTCCAGGCCAAGCTTTTTCAAGCTGGTTTCGTAAGCGGCAATGGTGGCGTCATATCCTAAATCGGAGTTCCACACTTTCGATGTCACAAACAGGTCTTCTCTCGAGATGCCTGTTTCTTTTAACCCCTCCTGAATTCCTTTTCCAACACTTTCTTCGTTCCCATAAACGGCCGCGGTGTCCACACTTCGATAACCGTGTGAAATTGCTGTCTTCACTGCGTTTACTGCCTCAGGTCCTTCTTCGACTTTAAAGACACCCAGTCCGAACCATGGCATCTTAACTCCGTTGTGCAACGTGGTCGTATCTTGCAAATTGTTTGCTGTCATTGTTAACCCTCCGAATGGTAGTGTATTTCACTTACTTGACGCACAGTATAGAGAACCGGAGCGCACTTCGCAAAGAAGGCGATGACTCCGATAAAACGAGTTGAAAGTAAATGCAGGATGAACCGGTCAACACATGTTATTATGAAATATAGGTTCCAAAAAGAAAAGTACGCACTTTAAAGTGACATAGTAACCTAAAAGTACTATAGGCACTTTTTGGTACCCATACATGGAGGATAAAACATGAAACAAAAGAAATATAATATATCTGTAGAAGCAACGCTGGAAGTCATCGGTGGGAAGTGGAAATGTGTGATTCTTTGCCACCTCACTCATGGTAAAAAAAGAACGAGTGAACTCAAACGCCTGATGCCTGCGATTACCCAAAAAATGCTCACCCAACAGCTGCGCGAATTGGAAGAGGACGGGGTCATCCATCGGATCGTCTACAACCAAGTCCCGCCGAAAGTGGAATACGAACTCAGCGATTACGGGACCAGCTTGGAAGACATCTTACAGGCGCTGTGTGCATGGGGAGATACCCATATTACGAAAGTACACGGAGATAAGTTTGCTGTACTGGAGACTAGTGTGTTAAATGAAAATCTGAAGTGACAACCCAATAGAATAGAATCACGCAGGAAACTTCAAAAGCGGACGTGTTCAGCAACTGTTTATGGCACACTAGAAATGTAGGAAACGGCAGCTAATTTATGTATAAAAAA
>DAMDKL010000011.1:0-108414 GCA_032099885.1 Sporosarcina sp. | reverse complement strand
TTTTTTATACATAAATTAGCTGCCGTTTCCTACATTTCTAGTGTGCCATAAACAGAGGAAGGGAAGACGGTTACAGCTGCTGCTGCAGAGTACATGGCACAACAGCTGGGAAATGATTTATTCTTATTGAGTAAAGAAATCGAAAAAGTAGCAACTCGATATGTAAACGATTCAAAAATTGACGAAGATATGATTTCAGAAGTAATATCGCGTACACTTGAGAGTGATGTTTTTAAGCTTATTAATAGGATAGTGCGCAAGCAAGCGTCTGCCATGGAAATCTTAGAAGATTTATACCGTCTCGGTGAAGATCCGATTAAGATCACCTTGCTCCTAGCTCGTCAGTTCCGGATTATTCATCAAGTGAAAACTCTTCAAGAAATCGGTCAGTCACCAAAGTCCGTGGTCAAGGTCCATCCATATGCATTACAAGTAGCGGAGGAACAAGCCGAAAACTACTCATTGGGAGAAATTCAAGAACACCTTCAGACTTTGGCTGATTTGGACGTGCAGATGAAACGGGGAGAAGTAGATAAACATATTGCTTTGGACACACTAATTCTAAAGTGGTTGTAAAACTTTTTTAAGGAGAACTGTTGCTCTTATGCAACTTTCTTTAACGGATAAAAATAGTCTAAAAAACGAGTGAAGCCTGGTACTTACGTGAAGACACACCTACACTGGTGTAGATAGCTATAATAAAACTAATTAAGGGGAAATGCTCAATGAAAAATAAAATCAATAATAAGATATTTAAAAATTTAATACGAAAAACAAAAAGAGTCGCTAAGAGAGGGTCGATAATATTTTATGGAACAGGCGTTTTAGTTTTAGCCTCTTCAATAGCCTCAATAGGTTCTCTATTTACCGATAACTCAGAAATGCAATCTGTGTTAATAGGTATTGTCGCACTTGCACTCTCTTTATTTCTCTTTACGCGAGACCTAGTAAAAGAAGAAAGCACTTTTAATAGTGGACCAAAACCTATCAGGAGGAAACTATGATAAAACAAGCAACTGTACAAGACGCAAACGGAGCGGCAGACCTGGCGCTTCTGCTTTGGCCGGGTCATATAAGGGAGGAACTGCGCCAAGAAATGGAGCAGTTCCTCTTGCAGTCTGGTGCGGCAATTTTCATACATTATATCGATGAGAAAGCCGCCGGATTCGCTCAATGCCAGCTGCGCCATGATTACCTGGAAGGCACCCGTTCCAGCCCGGTCGGCTATTTGGAAGGGCTCTTCGTCAAAGAAGAGGCCCGCAGCCGAGGCATTGCGAAACAGCTGGTGACGGCTTGTGAACAATGGGTCAAAGACAAGGGCTGCCAGGAATTCGCCAGTGATTGTGAACTGGACAACGAAGGAAGCCTCGCCATGCATCTGAAGTTAGGATTCCAGGAAGCTAACCGGATTGTTTGTTTTACGAAAAGCTTATGAACACAAGCTATTGAACTTACCTTCAGCAGAGAATAGAGCTAAGTAAGAGAACATCTTTAAATTGAATAGACGATATATTCCGCCTCATGGCTTTGATAGAAAGAAGGAGATTACGTGATCCCCATTGTATATGATCAAGTAAATAGATGGGCCAGAGATGACGAATTTTTTATGGCGATTCTGAAGAAGGTGAGTCCTCAATTCCTCGCTGATTTGGGGTGCGGCACCGGAAGACTGACGACCCATTTTTCTGAAGCAGGCTATATTATCACTGCAATCGACCCTAACGAAGAGGCTATCGAATACGCGAAGAAAAAAGCGTATGCAAATGACGTGACTTGGATTGTCGGCGACAGCAGCCACTTGGGAGCAAGTGCGTATGATGCGGTCGTTATGACTGCGAATGTAGCGCAAGTCTTCCTGACAGATGAAAGTTGGAGGCAAGTCGTTTCGGATGTCTATCGATCACTGAACCCCGGCGGACATTTTATTTTCGACACTCGCAATCCATTGGCAAAAGCGTGGGAACAGTGGGAAAAGGACTTGACGCCTGATGTTGCGAAAGACATGACAACTGGAGACCCCCTTGAGATTTGGATGGAGTACGAAGGATTCGAAGGAGTTGTTTTTACGTTTTATGAGACTGTGAAAAGTGTTCAAACGGGGGACGTCCTGATCCGTGAAAAGATGCAGCTGCGGTTCCGGTCAATGGAAGAGATCGGTGAATCCTTACAACAGGCCGGCTTTTCATTATTCCAAGTATATGGAGACTGGAAGTTCGAACCAGCCACTGCACAATCGCAATCTTTTATATTCCATGCGGTGAAGTGATTTAGGTAATTTCCCTTTTATAATTCTTTACACAAAGAGAGGAAGATGCGGCAATGAAGAAAGTCACACCGTTTTTGATGTTCCAGGGAGGACAGGCTGAAGAAGCGATGAATTTTTATGTTTCCCTTATTGAAGAGTCAGGCATTACGAACATCGTCCGTTATGGACCAGGCGAAGCAGGAGATGAAGGGACCGTCACGCGGGCGCTGTTCCAGCTGAAAGGTCAGGAATTCATGTGCATCGACAGCAACGTGAGCCATGCGTTCGACTTTACGCCGTCCTTTTCCATTTTCCTCACGTGTGAGTCCGAGGCGGAGATCGAAACGCTTTACGAAAAGCTGGGGGAGGACGGACAGTCACTCATGCCGTTAGGTGATTACGGGTTCAGCCGGAAGTTTGGCTGGCTGAATGACCGGTTCGGCGTTTCCTGGCAGCTGGATCTTCCTTTCGTCTAAATTGAATGAAATACTTAAAACAGAATCAGGCAGAGGAGGACGTCACATGGCAGTCATTTTACTTTTTCATCATGTACTAGGGCGCACATCCGGCATTCTGCACTTGGCGGAAGAGTTGAAACAGGCAGGGCACACGCTCCACACACCTGATCTGTTCGAGGGCCATACGTTTGAAACGATTGACGAAGGGTTCGCTTATGTGAAAGAGATCGGATTTGAAACACTCATGGTGCGAGCCAGACAAGCAGCAGAGGACCTGGATCCGCCTGTCGTCTATGCCGGATACTCCCTCGGCGTGATGGCCGCTCAGCAGCTTGCCCAGACAAGAGCGGACGCAGCAGGTGCCCTTTTTATCGCTTCGTGCGCACCTGCCGATGAATTTGGCGGTCCATGGCCTGCGAAGCTTCCCTTGCAAGTCCATGGAATGAAGGAGGATCCGTTTTTCGCAGACGAAGGAGATCTGGAAGCGGCCCGGGAGATAACCGAGACGTCGGACAGTGGTGAACTGTTCCTCTATACCGGGAACCAGCATTTTTTCGCAGATAACAGTCAGCCAGGCTACGACTCTGCTGCGACTGCACAGATGATTGAGCGGATACTTTTGTTTTTGGAGCGGCTTGACGCAGACAAAGACTAACCTATCTGTTTTATTTCATTAATGAATAGAGGGATTTGCAGATGGCCTATAGTGAGAGTGAAAGACAGGAATACTTGGTGGATGTTACTGAAAAAATCACTTCGTTCCCAGACATTGAAGGAATTGTCCAGATCGGATCAGGTGTGAATGGCTTTAGTGACGAGTATTCGGATATCGATCTGATGGTTGGGATTTCAAATCTCGCGGATCCCGAACAAGCGAAAGCATCCATTAAAAACTTTTTTGAAGAGATGCACCCTATATATATCAAAGAGAAGCAATTCGGTAAAGACATCTTCCTGCTCATCGTTTTTCTGCACAATGGACTCGAATTCAATGTTTCAGTTGCGTCGCTCCGACTCCTTTCCGTCAAGTCACCATTGTGGAAGGTGTTGACGGACAAAACAGGAGCAGTTGTTGAAAAGATGAATCATGAAAATGAACTCTTTCTTCAAGAGACTGTTCAATACGGAACCGGTATGGACCTTCCTTTTGAATTTGCTTATTGTGCGCAAAGCGCGAAGAAAGCGCTAAAACGGGATAATCCACTATATGCTTTACAGATGCTCGAAACGATGCGGACCTACCTGCTCTATCTCCAGGCGATGAATGAACAGAAAAAAGTTCATCAATTTAAAGCGTACGATACGCTGGATAGCGGTTTTATTGAACGGTTTTTGATGACCTATCCAACAGAAAACACGATCGAACACTTAGAACAGACATTTATCAACTTAATCGAGTTATGGCAGGAAACATTGCAAAAGAGCACTATGTATCGTTTGGAAGACGGCTTAGAAAAACTTCTGCAACTATAGCTTTTTCTTTGTATAAACCTAGTAACGTGAACTAGTGAGGAGGGAGAATCTTTCATGGTCCCGACGAAATCACCTTCAAGTATTCCTGCCAAACATTTTGTCTCAGCAGCTGCCATTGTACTGAATGAGCAACAGGAACTTTTGCTTATTAAAGGACCTGCGAGAGGCTGGGAAATGCCCGGCGGCATTGTGGAAAACGGAGAATCGCTGAAAGATGCGGCAATCCGGGAAACGATAGAGGAGACCGGTATAGACATCGAAATTCTTCAGTTTTGGGGTGTTTTTCAAAATGTCCAGCGCTCCATTTGCAATACTCTCTTTTTAGCCAAGCCCGTCGGCGGCGTCTGCACGACTTCCGCGGAAAGTCTGGAAGTCGGTTTTTTCCCGATCGAGCAGGCTTTGGACATGATTTCTCTCCCAAACTTCAAACAACGGATTGAACACTGTCTTAATGCCAGTCTGCAGCCGTTTTGCGTGGAGTTTTAAGACAGGTTGCTCTAACAGTTGGTACTGTCAGTTACAAGTCGATGAGATGCTGAAGTCAATCTTCAGGTAGAACGGGTTGGTCTATTATGCTTGGAAAGTTGGGGAATCAATGGAATTGCAGGCATTATTTCAAGAGACGATTCAGGATATTCAAGAGCTGCACCCTGGTTATGAAGACCATGCAAGCGATGTGTGGTTAGTCAAAACAGAAAGTGAGGAAGTGGTAGTACGCAGTTCCCGAATGAGTGAAGAACCAACTAATGAATTTTGGTGGGGCTGTAATAAGTTATTTGGCATTGATCCGAGACATGGATTCGGTTTGGAACACGTGAATAATACCTTGTGCACTCTCACCTCAATACCCATCCCCAAAGTTTTGAGAAAGGGCTTCATTTCATCCAGACAGTTTGTTGTAGTTGAGAAGTTACCTGGCACTGTCATACACTCATTTACCAATCAGTCTGCTCACGTCCTTTACGAAACAGGGAAAGGACTCGCCCACATCCACCAATTCCAAACAAACTACATAGGCAGCCCCTCAGGAAACTTTCGAATTCCACTTGAAAATTTCAACCAGCATTTGGTAGATGGGATGACAGACGTAGTAAATAAATTTTATAAAACCGATTGGGCAATTGAAAGTAAACTCGCTGAGATGATTGAATTATTCAAAGCGATTCCTACGCCGCAAGCCGCCACTTTTGTTCTGGTAGACATGGACCCCTCACAATTTTTGTCCTGCGGTACTCACCTTACTGGTCTAGTCGATACAGAAGCTTTTGTTTTGGCTCCAAGAGAACTGGATTTTGTGGGCCTTGAGTATATGTTAGACGCAAACACTGTAAAAGACTTCAGAAAAGGCTATGAAACAGTTATGGACATACCTGATGTAAGCACTTGCAGGCTGCCCTATCGTTATCTATACCGTTTGCTTTCTGTACAAGGAAGTGTACCGATTGACACGTGGTTGCAGCAGGAAAAATTGTTTTTATAAGCGTGAAATGGTTTCTTACACGACTCTTGCTTTCCAACATGCAGTACTCTACATTGCCTTTACTAATTTGGTTTTTCGAGAAAATAGCTGTTTACTCGTTCCGTGTTGTCATTCGTTGAACGTACCAAGTCCACTTGCGGGAGGTGACTATATTGAAGCATGCCTTAGTCGTAGGCGGAACCGGCATGTTATCAGGTGTATCACAATGGCTGGTATCATCCGGATATCATGTATCGATCATTGCCCGTAACGCCGAACGAATGGACGAGCTGGTCAAGCAGGTGAGTGACCCAGAACGGATTATCCCTTTACTCGTCGATTACAAAGACGATATTCAGTTTTGCCAGAAGATAAAGGAAGCCGTTTGCAAAAATGGTCCCATACAGACCGTCGTGGCTTGGATTCATTCTGACGCCATTTCTGCTCTTTCACTGCTTCTACAAGAAGTTTCTGTGAACAATGACAGCTGGGAGCTGTACCACGTTCTCGGCAGCCGGGCAAATGCTGAAGAACTTATACGAACTCTGGTCTTGCCTGCTACTTGTCGGTATTCGCAAGTGCAGTTGGGCTTTGTTGTCGACAACGGTCGTTCTCGCTGGTTGACCAACCAAGAGATTTCCAATGGAGTCCTGGAAGCGATCCAGCAGAGAACGAAACGGCTGACTATTGGACAACTTGAACCGCTGGGTGATCGGCCATGAGCTATTCTTGTTCTGTACGTATGAAAGGAGTGTTCATTCAATGAAAACACGTGTGACTGATATTCTGGGGATCAACTATCCCATCGTCCAAGGTGGACTCGCGTATTTGGCTTATGCGGAGCTGGCGGCAGCTGTGTCGAATGCAGGCGGCCTCGGGCAAATTACGGCAGCTACACTCCGGACACCTGATAGGCTGCGAGAGGAAATTCGGAAAGTCCGGACGCTGACGGATAAGCCGTTTGCAGTCAATTTCGCCATTGCGAGACATGACGGTCACTACGAAGAACTGCTGGAAGTGGCGATCGAAGAAAAGGTACCCGCCATTTCAATCACGGGCGGCAACCCAAAGCCTGTTTTCGACCGCCTTCGTGGAGTAGACATCAAAACGCTCGTACTTGTGGCAGGTGTCCGGCAGGCGATGAAAGCCGAGGAACTAGGAGCGGACATCGTCATGGCGGTCGGCCAGGAAGGCGGCGGGCATCTGGGACGCGAAGATATCGGGACCGTCGTGCTAACACCTCGTGTCGCTGACGCGGTTTCCATTCCCGTCCTGGCGAGCGGCGGTATCGGTGACGGACGGGGCCTGCTCGCAGCATTGGCGTTAGGTGCAGAAGGGATCGAAATGGGCACGCGGTTCGTCGCGACCAAGGAGTGCGTCCATGCGCACGATGTGTACAAACGGGCGATTGTCGAGGGAACCGAGACGGATACGGTTATTATCAAGAGGAGTCTCGGCGCTCCGGGACGCGTACTGAAGTCCGAGTTTACGGAAGGCATTATCGAAAGGGAGAACACCGGTGCCGGATTCGAAGATCTGAAAGAGTCGATCAGCGGAATCGCGAACTGCAATTTCATCCATGAAGGCGATGACAGAGCCGGTTTTGGATGGGGTGGCCAGGTGATCGGGCTGATCCATGATATTCCGACGGTGCAGGAGCTCTTTGACGACATCATCCAGACGGCAGAGACAGGACTAGCAAGGCTGATTAGTATTGTCGGGAAACCGAATTGATCGGAACAGAAAGGAGAGGGCAGATGTGAAGTCGTTCATTCACGTGGGGCAAGACAGTCCATTATTGGACACGCCTGTCACACTGCGGGCAGGCAATCTACCCCCGGGCGGCGTGTTTACGCTAAAAGCCACCATGTACGACAACTTCGGTTCAAAGTGGGCATCGTCTGCCGAATACAGAGCCGACAGCCATGGGGAAATCGACTTATCAGTTGCGGAACCGCTGTCAGGCACCTATTCGACTCCCGATGCGACCGGACTGTTTTGGTCAATGACGCCTATCCCGGACGCCAAACGTCGGGAAAGGACTCCTTTGAAGGCGCTCGAAACGGAACTCACATTGATGACAGAAGGGCAGGTGCTGGCTTCTGTATCGGTCAGCCGCCAGCTGGTTGCCCCGGGGATTGCGCGCCTTCCTGTCTGCGAAGCTGATGTGGTCGGAACGTTCTTTTATCACCCGGGGAACGGTCTGCAGCCGACAATCATTGTCCTTGGCGGTTCCGAAGGCGGCTTGCGTGAAAGTACGGCAGCCCTGTTAGCTTCGCGTGGATATAATGCCTTGGCACTTGCGTATTTCGGCTTGGAGGGACTGCCGCCAGAGCTCGTCAACATTCCGGTCGAGACTGTCGGCAAAGCGATCGAGTGGCTTCAAGATCAGCCGGATGTGGACATTACGAATCTTGGAATCGTCGGTACGTCAAAAGGCGGGGAACTGGCCTTGTTAAGCGCTTCGTATTTCCCAGCAATCAAGGCCGTGGCTGCCTTCGTGCCAAGTGGAGTGGTCTTTCCAGGTCTTGGGCGGACAACAGGATCGTCTTGGCAAGTAAATGGGAATCCTCTTCCATTCGCATACGGCAACGTGCCGAATGATGTCACGGCACAAATACAGCTAGCGAAACAGCAGGGCACGCCAATTTCCTGGCGAGATACGTACCGACATTGGGCAGCAGGTGAGACCTCCGCTGAAATTCCAGTGGAACAGATACGGGGACCGATCCTTTTACTATCCGGTGGTGACGATCGATTATGGCCGGCGGATTGGTTAGCTGAGCGTGTGATCGCCCGATTGAAGAAACACCAACATCCTTTCGAGGCCGTGCACATCTGCTATCCGGATGCGGGACATTCGATCGGCGTCCCGGGAATGCCGACATCTCGATCTGCCGTTTCTTCCTTTGATAACGGCATGACACTGGCACTTGGCGGCACTCCGAAAGCGAACGCTGCCGCGCAATACCTAGCATGGCATGAAATGTTGCGTTTTTTTGATAAACACTTGGGACAGAATTCGAAAAACAGGATGGATGAACAGGGGAAAGGAGTTGATACACATGCAACTGGAAATTCGAAAATGTGAGCAACATGAGACGCCGCCGATGGAGCTGCTGCTGTTAGCAGACCCTTCAAAGATCATCGTGGAAGAGTATGTTAGCAGGGGTAGTTGTTACGTCGCTGAACTCGACCAGCAGCCGATCGGCGTCTATGTATTGCTGCCGACACGGCCCGAAACTGTAGAGCTTGTAAATGTCGCGGTGGCCGAAGAGCATCACGGCAGAGGGTTCGGCAAACAACTCGTGCTCGATGCAGTACGGGTAGCGGCAGAAAAAGGATTTCAAACTATTGACGTTGGGACAGGCAATTCAAGCGTCAGTCAACTGGCCCTCTATCAGAAATGCGGCTTTCGCATCGTAGGGGTAGACCTAGATTTTTTCATTAGACACTATCCCGAAAAGATCGTGGAAAACGGCATTCACTGCCGTGACATGGTCCGGCTTTCGCAGGATTTGTAGTTTCAGATAATTTGAGGCTGTTTTGTATGTTTGTTGAGTTACTAGATAGTAGGGAATAATTTGAGTTGTAGCAGTCTCTAAACACATAAAGTCGCATTAGGAGGAACTCGAATGAAGTTTGTTCTTATCTTTGGTCCTCAAGCTGTTGGGAAAATGACAGTAGGACAAGAGTTGGCGAAGAGTACTGGTCTTAAGCTTTTTCATAATCATATGACCATCGAGCTGCTTGAACCTATCTTCGGTTTCAGCCCAAATCTTTGGAAGTTATCAACCCTTTTTAGAAAAGAAGTCTTCAAAACAGCTGCTGAAAGTAGTATCGAGGGCTTGATTTTCACGTATGTCTGGGCTTTTGATCAGCCGGAAGATTGGGACTTTGTGAATGACATATGCGAAATTTTTGAATCTCAGGAGGCAACCGTCTATTTTGTGGAGTTAGAGGCCGATACAGACGCACGTCTAGAGCGTAATAAATCACACAATCGGCTTGAACATAAGCCTACCAAAAGAAATATTGAATGGTCTGAGAAAGAATTACACGAATCAATGGCCCAATATAGGTTGAATTCTTATGAAAACGAGATAAAAAAAGAAAACTACTTGCGAATCAACAATACAGATACAAGTGCAGAGCAGGTCGCTGCATTCATTAAGGAAAAATTCCAGCTGTAGAATGACTCACCTACAGCTGAACCAACTACATAGCAGGAGGCTATCATGAGTACATCTGTCATTTTCGACATGGACGGTACATTATTTCAAACGGATACTATTTTAGAGAATGCCTTGGAGGACACGTTCCAGCATTTACGTTCTTTACAAAAATGGCACACAGAAACCCCTCTTGCCCAGTACCGAGACATTATGGGTGTACCACTTCCTCAAGTTTGGGAAACGCTGCTGCCTGGCCATACGAGCGAAGAACGATCGTATACGGATGCTTATTTTCTCGAACGGCTCATTGAAAACATACGAAGCGGGAAAGGCGCGTTGTATCCACACACCTGGGAGGTTCTCCGCTTCTTGAAAGAACAAGGACACTCGATCTTTGTTGCCAGCAATGGATTAATCGAGTATTTACATGCGATCGTGCACTATTATGCGCTGGATACGTGGGTGACAGAAACATTCAGCATTCAGCATATCGACTCAGCCAGCAAATCAGACTTGGTCCGGGTCATTATCGAAAAATACAACATTACTGGAGCGGCCGTTGTTGGAGACCGTTTGTCCGATATCCAAGCAGCCACAGACAACGGGCTGACAGCAATCGGATGTCGTTTTGACTTTGCCCAGGAAGCTGAACTGGTCCAGGCCGATATCGTCATCCGTGATTTGCTCGAGTTAACAGACATTATTCCTCAATTGAGCCAGTCCTTTTTATCGCAAAATGAGCTAAAAACAGGAGTTGTGAAACATGACGATTGAACAGAAACTTTATGAAGCCGCAATGGAATTGATCGAGAATCGGTATCCTGCTGGGTGGGGCGGGGCCGCTGCTTTGTACACGAAAAGCGGCCGGATCCTGACAAGTGTCGCGCCTGAAGTTATCAACGCGTCTACGGAATTGTGCATGGAAACAGGAGCCATTCTAGAGGCGCATAAGCTCGCCGATCCGGTGACACATTCATTGTGTCTGGCGCGGGAAGATGAAACGAGCGAATTTAAAATACTAAGTCCATGCGGCGTCTGTCAGGAGCGGTTGTTTTACTGGGGGCCTGACGTCCAAGCGGCTGTCACAACCGAAGACGGAGGTCTCCATTTCAAGACGCTGGCGGACATTCAGCCATTCCATTGGACAAACGCTTACGCGACCAAAACGGAGAGCCGGGACAACGGCTGATTGGACGTTTTTCAAACGAAGGAGGAATAACCATGTTCACGACTATTATCTTTGATGTTGACGGAACACTGATCGATACCGAAGAAGCCATTTTGAATTCTCTTCAAAAGGTGCTTCGAGCGGAAGGACGGGCTTATTCGCAGGATGAGTTACGGTTTGCCCTCGGAATACCAGGCATGGACACACTGAAACAGCTGGAGATCGATGATGCCGAACGCGTTCTGGCGACATGGTCAGAGACTGTGCTCGAGTTCTCAGATACCGTGCGACTGTTTCAAGGTGCACAGGAAGTCGTCACGCAGCTGGCAGACCGACCTTTGCGCTTAGGGATCGTCACGTCAAAAACAAAACAGGAAGTCCGCGATGAATTTGATCCATTCGGCTTGAGCCATCATTTCGACTGTATCGTTTCGGCGAGTGATACGGTAAAACACAAGCCTCATCCGGATCCTCTGCTGTTATGTCTGGAAACGCTCGGAGCTCCGAAAGAAGGTGCGCTCTATATCGGCGACTCCATTTACGACATGCAGTGCGCGCATAGCGCCGGTATTCCCTTTGCTCTTGCGCTTTGGGGTTCGAAAACAACCGCCCCATTCGATGCTGCGGAATATATATTGAACGAGCCGATGGACGTATTAAAATTGTTGAATCTCTAACTTGAGATAGAAAGCTAAGCTTATTGACGATAAGATAACTGTCATTTGCTAAACAACAATGCTACTTCTACTGTTTTTGCACCCTTCCTTATGACAAACGGTGAAAAACAGACTTTTTTTGTTTGCTCTGCATGTCATCTTCTTTCCAGTATTTAGATATGTTATGATAGTGGAACGTAACTATTTTAATTATTCAGAACTTACTCGGATGACGAAGGTTCTGCCATCTAAAATCTTGGAGGGGATGAAAATAATTTTAGCAGTAAAAAATGTCTCTAAATCGTATGGCAACGTTCAGGTATTAGAGAGAGTCACGTTTGAGCTGAAGGATCCTCAAATTATTGCGCTTGTCGGACCGAATGGCTCGGGGAAATCGACTCTGCTCAATATCATTACAAATCTGACGGCGGCTGACAAGGGAGAAGTGACAGTCCTAGGCAAGAGTAACAGGGATCCTGATATGTTCCGGCACGTTTCGTTCATGCAAGACAATACCGTTTTGTATGAGTACTTGACCGGTTACGATCATTTGCAGTTCATCTGCGATGTACAGGGCCTGTCCAACGTACAATTGCTTGCCACTGCAGACAAAATCGGGATTACAGACTACCTGCATAAAAAAGTGAAATCGTATTCGCTCGGCATGAAGCAGCATCTGCTGCTTGCCATGGCTGTCGTGAACAAGCCGCAATTGCTTATTCTGGATGAACCGCTCAATGGGCTGGATCCGACCAGTGCTATCCGCGTGCGGGAACTTTTGCTGGAGTTGCAGAAGGAGGGAATTTCCATTCTATTGTCCTCCCACAACTTGGCGGAAATCGACAGAGTGACGTCTTCCATCCTCTTTCTCAAGAAAGGACGGCTGATACAGGAAGACTTGTCCGTATTTGAACAAGTCCGCTATAAGATTACCGTGGACGCGCTTGAGCAGGCAGACCGACTGCTTCACGCAGCTGCTATCCCTTTTGAGATTACGGATGGCGCCCTGCATATTCTTCACACGGATAGTCCACTCGATCGTGTGCTGCAAGAGCTGCAGCGCCACGAGATTCTCATACTAGACATTGATAAGACCGTATCCGGTTCCGAGGAGAGATATCGAAAAATCTTCACGGAAGGGGCAGATGGTTATGAGCCTGCTGAAGTTTGAGCTAAAGAAACTCATTCGCCAGCAGAAGCTCATTTGGCTGCTGGTATCTGTTGTCATCATCGTCAGCTGGCTGTTTTATCAAAACTATTCGAGTCAGGATCTGCGTGTCAAAGAAGCGATTCAGCAGGTCGACTCACTTGCGGTTGAAGCAGATCAGTTATATGCCGATCTTCTGCCGCTTGAGCGCGAACATCAGCTGTCCGAAGAGCAGCAACGGCAATTTGACAGTCTGAACGATATGGCGTCGGCCATCTTCCATTGGAGAAGTGCTATTTACGAAAAACGTTGGGAAGAAATCCCTCAGATAGAACAAAATTTCTTAACGAGCCTGTCGGCATATGCGGATGCGGGAGGGACGTATTCTGCTCTGAAGGAACTAGAAAGGGAAAAAGCGGTCGACAAGAATGCCTATTTGGTAGAACGACAGCTGCCTTCGGCCAATGAAACGTATCCCGTATCTCCCGCTTTGCTGCTAAACCAGGTGAGCCGGATCTTATTTGGACCAATGGGCCTCTTGCTGCTCGTCCTTTTATTTGGAACTAGTTACACAGCGGAGAAAGAACAGCGCACCCTGTTACTGCTGCGAACACAGCCGATTCGAAGGGGAACTCTGCTGACTGCCAAATATGTCGTCCTGATCGCGGTGACTGGCTTGTTTGCCACCCTTGTGACCGTCAGCAGCTGGACAGCTCCCTTCATCTTTGGTGACACATTCAATGACTTGCAGTATCCCCTTGTCCTGCAGTCGGGTGCATCGTTTGTCATCATCCCGGTCTGGCAGCATTTGCTGGAGCACACCATTCTGTTCGCCGGATCAGCGATGCTTGTAGTTGCGCTGCTTATCCTTCTAGGTACCCAGCTGCAAAGTTCGTTTTCCTCCATCCTTTTGACAGGTCTGACTTCGATGATCGGGTACGTGTTGACAGGATCATACCGTATCCTTCAAAGTCCTTTAAATCCTTTTCAGCTCTTCCGAGGAAATGAGATCCTGGCTACCCCTTCTGATCATCCGATCATCCTGTATGCCGTCTCCGCTATTCTGTGGAGTATGGGAATGCTTCTGCTGGCCATGTGGCTGCGGGAAGGGGACAGGGGTCTGTCCAAGTCAGCGTCAGAGTTGAAACCGTTTTATGAGGGACAGGTGCGTCACTTGCGTCCTTTCCGTATGATCACACTGTTTGAATGGCGGAAATCTAAGCGTCAGGGGCTTCTCAGTCAATGTCTCCTCGTCCTGCTCATCGCAGTGGTCGGTGGCTATTTCTTCCTTGCCCATCAGGTGAAGGAGAAAGAGAGTGCAGCGCTTGATGTACTGGCCGCAACAACAACGAGAGCAGACCAAGAGAACATACCTTATTTTGAGGGAAAAATCCGGGAATTCCAGGAGTTGATCAAGAAGGCAAATGAAAAAGGAGACGATGGAGAGGCCATCTATGCTCACAACATTCCCTTATATGAGGAGTTGATCGAATCCGCTCGGGAAGAAGCTGACCTTGCCGAACAGGCTTCCGCTGCTTTTGAAAAAGGAGAGTGGGGCCCGGTGTATGACCATCAGCTTTATGTTGAGCGCTGGATCGAAGATTTCAGGGAATCGAATAGTTCCATCGGACCGCCGCTAACCTATTTCGGCTATGAAGCAGGGATGGCCCGAACAAAATGGATGCAAGAACATAACATGCGTCCGATTTTTACTGGCCACTACATTCCGAACATTCACGATCGCTGGGAGCCTGAAAATCGCAACGAGCAAGCATCATTCGAAGAGGGAAACCGGGAAGCCGATCACAGTGGATTGTTCATGTTGTTCATGGTTTTCCGGGATTATCTTTTCATTATCCCTTTGGTCTTACTGCTCTATTTGACAGGAGCCGGATTTGCGGGGGAGCGCGGCAAGAGACCGACACTGCGTCTGCTTACAACACTGCCGATCTCACGCGGTTCTTTGTTTCTCGGTAAAGTACTGAATGCTTCAGTTGTTGCGATCATAAGTGCCGTCGGCTTATTTTTATTCACGGTGCTCATTGGAACGATTTTCAACCGGTTCGGGGACTGGATGTACCCGATACTCAGATACCATAGCAAACAGGAAGTGCAGTCGTTTGATTATACGGGACTGCGGGCATTTGAAGGCGGTTATGACTTTCTCCCGCTCGGGGAGTATGTGCTGCAAGCGCTACTGCTCTATGTGTGCATCACCCTGTTTTTGGTCGCCCTGACTAACAGTATTGGGTTGTTCATCCGGCAGCCGCTTGTAGTGTATTTGCTGACTGCTCTGCTCTCTATTGGGGGCTGCCTGTTGAGCGGGCAAGCGGAAACACTGGCTCCCTATTCTCCATTCCTGTATTTGAACTTGCCGAAAATCCTCAACGGTGAATTGCTGGCACTGCTGAACAATCCAGCAATCACTGTTTCTACAGGGTGTGCCGTACTGCTCGGAGCCTCTCTTTTATTAATAGCGGTCGTCTCTAGTATTTTACGCAGTAAACTACGAACAAAAAACGAAAAGACCTTGGCAGCTAAAGTATGACAGGAGGAACAATGATGGAAATGAAGGTATTCAACGATCCTGCAGGGTTCGCACAGAAAGCAGAGCCGTTTCTGCGGCGGCACGAAGACAGTTTGAGCCTGATGCAAGGGGTGTCAGAAGCGATCCAAGCGGGGAAGTATCCGGAATACTTTCAGGCTGCAGTGGAAGAGGACGGACGTTTGGCGGCATTGCTGCAAATGACACCGCCGCATCCGCTTAATGTTGTGATTGTCGATGAGACACAGACGGAGATGGTTCAAGCTGCCCTCCTCCGCGGTCTATCAGAGCAGGATGTCCGACCGACCAGCATGATCGGGAGGAAGGAGTGGCTGATGCCCCTGGCAGAAGAATGGGCGGAGCGGACAGGGCAGCAGGTACGCGTGGCGATGGACCAAGGGCTCTACCGGCTGGATGCGGTGAATCCGAAACTTGTCGCAAGTCTCGGATACTTCCGGTATGCAGACGAGTCGGATCTTCTGCTGGTCGAAGAATGGTTCTCGGAATTCGAGCGAGACTGCGGCTTGGCTTTGTCTCCGAAGGACGTCGCCCGCGACAAAGCCGCGCAGTTCGTCGGGAACCGGGAAGTCTTTCTGTGGGAAGTTGGCGGGAAAGTCGTTTCGATTATGAAAAAAGCAAGACCGACAGAACATGGCGTGACGGTGTCTTTTGTCTACACGCCGAAAGAGGAACGCCGGAAAGGCTACGGCCGCACAATGGTCGCCGCCTGTTCCGCGGAACTGCTGAAGGAATATGACTTCTGCGTCTTGTACACAGACCTTGCCAATCCGACGTCAAACAAAATCTATCAGGAAATCGGCTATCGATGGATTGCAGATTCTGTCCACTTGGTGTTTGAATAAAAGGTGGCAGATTAGCAGCTCATTAATAACGGGTCCCTGTGCTTGTATAAATATGATACAAGCACAGGGACCCGCAAATTATTTTATCTTCTTTCTTTCGGATGTAGGAATATGAGAATCTTCCCTTGTGCCACGTCATCAGAATAACGATCCGCTTCTTCATCCGGTACACCGATCTCCATAAGCGCATGCTTTAATCCGCCAGCTCCGGCACTGGCTCCTACGACTGCGCCCCCGACTGTGGTAATAATAGGACCGGCAGCCAGCACTGCGCCAAACCCGGGAATCAATATAGTGGATAGTCCTGCGATTACGCCGGCTATACCAATGACAGCTCCGGTGGAAGCACCGGCAAGGGCACCATCCATCGTAGAAGGTTTTACTACCTCTGTGTGTGCGGATAGTTCTTTTGCTTTTTTAGCGATCACTGAAATTTCCTCAGTTGTATAGCCCTTCTGTTTTAACTCTTCCACCACTTCTGCTGCTCGTTGTTCGGTATCATATACGCCGATCACTTGATTTTTCATTGAAAACTACCTCCTGTTTGCCCGAATTCCGTTTTCTTTACCCTTTTTTTAGGATTTCTAGACATGGCCCGTTTTTTGCCCGCTCTACTCTCCCCATTCACCTGGAGTGCAGGCGGACTCTTGAAAAGACCTGCAGCATCAGCTATGATGACAATCATAGAAGAATAACCGACGCAACAGGTGCCCTTCGGGGAGAATAGGGAATGGAGTGTGAATCTCCAGCGGTCCCGCCACTGTAAACGGGGAGTTTCGCTGCATGGCCCACTGGATTCGGTTCCGGGAAGGAGCAGCGGAACGCAGATCCTGAGCCAGGAGACCTGCCTGAATTGCGGGGAGATACAGATGATGGAAAAGTCTGCAGTGTATTTGCTATGCAAATACACTGCAGGCTTTTATTTTTTGTCAAAAAAGGAGAATGATGATGAACGTATTGGAACA
The DNA here is from genome assembly GCA_032099885.1 of Sporosarcina sp. Classification (GTDB taxonomy): domain Bacteria; phylum Bacillota; class Bacilli; order Bacillales_A; family Planococcaceae; genus Sporosarcina. The sequence goes on along the minus strand of DAMDKL010000011.1, from coordinate 91,260 downwards.
GACCCTTCAAGGGATCCACGGGCTGGACGCCGGCATGATGGAGACCGCCAGAACTAGGATCGACAACCTGATCAAACCCGTCGGCAGTCTCGGGAAACTGGAGGACATCGCCGTCCGGCTGTCCGGTATCACGGGAAGTCTTCACCCTGTGATCGACCGGAAAGCGATCATTACGATGGCGGCCGACCACGGCGTGTATGCTGAAGGGATTTCCGGCAACCCGCAGGAGATCACGCTTGCGCAAACATTGCTTTTCGAGCGGGGACTGACCGGCGTGTGTGCCATTGCGGGTATCACGGGTGCCGCCGTGACGGCGGTCGATATTGGCATTAAGGGAGAGCTCCCGGAACACTCGGGTGTTATCCGTCGTAAGGTGAAGCACGGCACCGACAATATGGCGGAGGGCCCGGCGATGACGCGCGAAGAGGCCATCCGCTCGATCGAAGTCGGCATTGAGATGGCCGCCCGGGAGGCGGAAAAGGGAACCCGGCTGATCGGGACAGGTGAGATGGGCATCGGGAACACGACGCCGAGCACCGCCATGCTCGCTGTCTTCAGCAGGAGGGATCCGCTTGACATCACGGGAAGGGGCGCTGGCGTCGGGGAAGGCGGCATTTCGCACAAAGTTGCGGTCATCCGGAAAGCGATCGACGTGAACCGGCCGGATACCGTGGACGGGCTCGATGTCCTCGTGAAAGTCGGCGGCCTTGAAATCGGCGGGATGGCAGGGGTCATGCTCGGTGCTGCGGCGCATCGGATGCCCGTCGTGATCGATGGCTATATTTCGTCCGTGGCGGCGTTGCTTGCTGCTGCCCTTGAACCGAAAGCAAAAGCGTACTTCTTCGCCTCGCATGCTTCTGCAGAACCGGGCGGGAAGCTTGCAAGCGAACTGCTCGGCTTGGAACCGATGCTGCACATGGACATGTGTCTCGGGGAAGGATCCGGCGCCGCGCTGGCGTTTCCGATCTTCGACGCCGCCGTCAGCATGATGACCCGGATGGCGACGTTCGCGGATGTCGGAATGAAAATTTGAAACAGGCATTGCCCATCGTGTCAATAATAAGCTAAACAAAAACGCACAGATAGGCTCATCTGTGCGTTTTGCTATGGACCGTATTTTTTACAACAGCGGACTTCTTCCATGCATCAGGACTCTGACACTGCCCGCTTCCGTTCTGAGCTGTCGACAACGACGGCTCCTACGAGATCGCCGGTGACATTCGATGCCGTGCCGCCCATGCCGATGATGGCATCGACTCCTGCGATGAGAGCGACGATTTCAAGCGGCAGGCCGAACATCGTCAGGACGGCCGCCAACGTGATGAGACCTGCTGCGGGAACGCCGGCCGTCCCGATCGACAGCAGGGTGCCGACGATGACGATAAGGAAGAAGCTCGACACCGATAAATCCAAGTTGGTGATATTTGCTGCGAACACGATGGACACTCCCATCCGCAGCGCACCGCCGTCCGAGTTGAAGACGGCACCGAGGGGAAGGGCAAAGTTCGCAGTCTTCTCCGAGACACCCGCCTTCTGCACGGCTTTGATGGCCACCGGCAGGGAAGCGATGCTGCTCGAGGTGAAGAACGCGGTCGTATAGGCTTCCTTCGTCGATTTGAAGAAGTGGGTGACCGAATTGCCTGAGAAACGGAGGAAGCTCGTATAGACGAACAGCCACAGAACCGCGATTCCGAGATAGAAGACCCCGGTGAAGGCAAGCAGCGACTTGAACGTTGCAACACCCTGGCTGCCGAACGCGGTGGCGCTGATCGCGAACACACCGATCGGCGCATAGAGCAGCACGCCCGTCAATAATTTCGAGAACATTTCCTTCAGGGCGATGATCACCCGATCAAGCAGCTCGCCGTGCCGCCGCATCTCCGGCTCATCGGAAAATTTCATCGCCGAGATGGCGAGCCCGATGATAACGGCGAGGAAAATGATGCCCATGACGTTGCCGCCTGAGAACGCTTCGAACATATTGGACGGAACGAGCTGGAGCAGCACATCCGAGACATTCGGCGCTGCCGGCGTTTCGACCATTGTATTCGGCAGTGTCAGATGCTTTCCAGGCTGGAACAGCAGGGCGAGCCCGACGCCGATCCCGACTGCCGCCGCGGTGGTCGCTGCATAGTAGAGAACGAGTTTCCAGCCGATGCGGCCAAGCTGCTTGATGCTCATCTGATCGACCGCAAGCACGACTGTCAGGAAGATAACGGGAATGGCGACCAGGCTCAGCAGGTTGATCAGCAGCGTGCCGAGCGGCTGGAAGACGGCCATCTTCTCCCGGAACAGAAGCCCGCAAATAATACCGGCGACGAATCCGAACGTCATTTTGAGGACAAATGAACTGTCACGGTACGTGCGCCAAACTTTCTGGATCATGGACTTGCTCCTATCTGTATGGATTGGTTACTTATCTAGCGAAGTGTACAGCAAGCATCGTTTGGCGGTCAATTTTCTTGATTGTTCTAAAAACGTAAAGCGGCATGGTCTACTGGCGGAAGAAAGGCGATATGGTGCTTTCCGGCCGCCCGAAGTACCATTTTACAATATTTTTAATCGTGCTGCGCCGCACAATCTCAACGTCTCACAGGAACTGGAAAAGAATGGCCGTTGCCGAAAGGGTTTGTCCGTTTTATACTAAGGGAACAAACGTTCTAGGAGGGATGAATGATGAACCATCTGCCGGAACGGACGGTCATTTGCCTGGATATGAGAAGCTTTTACGCAAGCTGTGCCGCCGCGCTCGAAGGGCTCGATGTGATGGAGACACCGATCGCCATCATCGGCAATAAGAAACGTAAAGGCGGTGTCGTGCTGGCCGCCTCGCCGCCGCTCAAAAAACGGTTCGGCATCAAGACCGGTATGCGGCTGTTCGAGATCCCGGATGATCCGGCGATCCGCCTCATCGAACCGTCCATGGAGTTCTACATCAGTGTCTCGATGGAAATCGCCCATCTGCTGAATCAGTACGTGCCGAAGGAAGCGATCCATGTATACAGCATCGACGAAAGCTTCGTCGTTTTGGACGGGACGGAACGGCTGTGGGGGCCGCCGCGTGAGACGGTCGCCCGCATCCAGGACGATCTGCTGCGCCAGTTCCAGATGCCGTCCGCCTGCGGCATGGGGCCGAACATGCTGCTTGCGAAACTGGCGCTCGATCTGGAAGCGAAAAAGACAGGATTTGCCTGCTGGCGCTACGAAGACGTACCTGAAAAACTATGGCCTGTCGCTCCGCTCCGCAAGATGTGGGGGATCGGCAGCCGGCTCGAGAAGACGCTGAACGGCATGGGGATCTATTCGGTCGGCGACCTGGCGCATGCACCGCTCGAAGCGCTCGAATCGAAATTCGGCATCATGGGCAATCAGCTGTATCACCATGCGCACGGCATCGATTTATCCGATCTCGGCGCCCCGCTTATCGAAGGACAGGTGAGTTACGGGAAAGGACAGATCCTGTTCCGCGACTACAAACGCCGGGAAGACGTGCTCGCCGTGCTGCTCGAGATGTGTGAGGACGTCGCCATGCGTGCCCGGACTGCCAGGCGGGCAGGGCGTACGGTGCAACTGTCCGTCGGTTATTCCAAAAATGCGCTCGGCGGCGGGTTCAGCCGCTCGAAAACGATACCGGAAGAGACGAACGAGACGATGAAGATTTACGCGGTCTGCACAGAACTGTTCGACGAATTCCACGACGGGCGTCCTGTCCGTCAGCTGTCGATCAGCCTATCGAACCTGGCCGATGAATATTCCATGCAGCTGAGCCTGTTCGACCGCACCAAATGGAAGAAGCGCAAGCTCGGCGAGACGGTCGATGAACTGCGCAGTAAATACGGATCTGCCGCTGTGCTGCGCGCCGTGTCCTTTACCGACGCAGGAACCGCACGGCAACGGGCCGGCCTGATCGGCGGACATGTAAAGTGAGTTCCTGTCAGGGACGTGTGAGAGGAGGGGATCGTTATGCTGAGAGACCGTGGAAGGATTAAATGGACAGCGCTTATGCTGCCGGAACACGTCGAACGTCTGCGTGCCTGGCAGGCGGAAGACGAACAGCCTGTCCGACGTGAACCTGATGAGCAGCAGCTGGAGGAATGGGACTGCCTGCTGGCCGGTGCCATGGAGACGAACGAACCGGTATCACTCGTCCACTGGCAGAAGGGACGCCCGGAAACCGAGGAACTTTTCATCCACTGCCTGGAGCCGGAACGGCAGCGCCTGCGCGGAGTGACACTGGACGGACAGGCGCGTATCATTTCGCTTGGCGACGTCGAAGTTATTTCCAAACTCGGATAATTCGAAACAAACACTTTCCGAGCTGCGGACAAATCTGCTAAACTGGTCAGAGTCCATACAGATTGGCAGGGGAAATCCGTGAACGTTCTCATTCAGCTCGGCTGGTTTTTCAAACAGCGGAAAACGCAATACCTCACCGGCATCGCAGCGCTCGTGCTCGTTTCCATACTGCAGCTGCTGCCGCCGAAGATCATCGGCTATATTGTCGATGATATTACGAAAGGGACGCTGGACGCCGGTCAACTGACGAAATGGCTGGTCATCCTGGCTGCTGCAGGTGTTGCCATGTATGCGTTCCGCAACATTTGGCGTGTGATGATTTTTGGTTCGTCCATCGTGCTCGCCCGGACGATCCGGAAGCAATTATTCGATCATTTCCTGAAGATGTCGCCGGCTTTTTATCAGAAACGCCGTGTCGGGGACCTGATGGCGCATGCGACCAATGACGTGAGTGCTGTCCAGCAGACTGCGGGCATGGGGGTGCTGACATTATTCGACTCCATCTTGACCGGCGGATTCGTCATCTTGACAATGGCACTGACGATCAATTGGAAGCTGACGCTTATCGCCCTCATTCCGATCCCGCTCATGATTATCCTTACGAGCTTTTACGGAAGGCTGCTGCGGCGCCATTTCCGGACGGCTCAGGAAGCTTTCTCCAGCATGAACGACAAGACGCAGGAAAGTATTTCGGGCATGAAGGTCATCAAGACATTCGGCCAGCAGCAGGAGGATATCCAGGACTTCAAAGAACTGTCCGACGAAGTCGTGGAGAAAAACATGCGGGTGGCCCGGGTCGACGCGTTATTCGATCCGACCATCGGCGGGATCTTCGCGGTGTCTTCCATTCTGTCCTTCATTTTCGGTGCGCGTTTCATCCTGTCAGAAGAGATGACTGTCGGGGATCTGGTGGCATTCAGTACGTATCTCGGACTGCTGACGTGGCCGATGCTCGCGTTCGGTTTCCTGTTCAATATTGTCGAGCGGGGAAGCGCTTCGTACAGCCGGATCAGCGACCTGCTCGCTGTGGAGCCCGAAGTGGTGGATGTGACAGGCGCGATCGGCGAGCGCCCGAAAGGGGATCTCATCGTCAATATTGGTTCCTTCACGTTCCCGGATGACCCGCAGCCGGCACTGCAGGACGTCCGGTTTGCGCTCCGTCAGGGAGAAACACTCGGCATCGTCGGCAAGACCGGATCCGGTAAGACCGCGATCTTGAAGCTGCTGCTGCGGGAATTTGATGATTACGAAGGGGAGATCCTGTTCGTCGGCCATTCCATCCAGCAGTACAAGCAGCAGTGTCTGCGTGAATCGATCGGCTACGTGCCGCAGGATCATTTCCTGTTTTCCACGACAGTCGCGGAGAACATCGCTTTCACCGATCCCTCCGCTTCCATGGAGGACATCCGGGCGGCGGCGCGTCTTGCTCATATTGATGATGATATCGAAGGGTTTGCAGAAGGCTACCGGACCGTCGTCGGAGAACGCGGCGTTTCGCTTTCGGGCGGTCAGAAACAGCGAATTTCCATCGCTCGCGCACTGCTCATGAAACCGGAGCTCCTCATCCTGGATGACTCCCTTTCAGCAGTCGATGCAAAAACCGAAGAAGCGATTCTGCGGTCACTGAAGGAGACGCGCAGCGGGGAAACGACGATCATTACGTCGCACCGTCTGAGCGCCATCCAGCATGCCCACCAGATCCTCGTCATGGACAGCGGCCGTGTTGCGGAAGCCGGCACGCATGCTGAACTCATGGTACTCGGGGGCCGGTACAAAGAGATGTATGATTTGCAGCAGCTCGAAGCATCTGTCGAACAGGGGGGCGAGGACTGATGAAGGAAACGAAACAGCCGGTGATGTCCGGCCGGCAGCAGCTCCGTGTCTTCATCCGGCTGCTCACCTATTTGAAGCCTTATAAACTGTCGATCGCAATTGCACTCCTGCTCCTGATGCTGACCATTACCGGCAGTATCGTTGGACCGCTGCTCATCCAGTCGTTCATCGACAACCACCTTGTGACACTGAATTTCGAACGAACCGGCATCGTCCGCCTGCTCGCCGCTTATGTAACCGTCCAGCTGACCGTCGTGATCATTTCATACTTCCAATCGATCCGCTTCCAGCGCCTGGCCCTTAAGATCATCCAGCAGCTGCGGATCGATGCGTTCACGAAAGTGCAGGGGCTCGGCATGCGGTACTTCGACAAGACACCGGCAGGCGGCATCGTTTCGCGCGTCACGAACGATACGGAAGCCATCAAGGAAATGTTCGTCAGTGTCGTGGTGACATTCCTGCAGGCAATTTTCGGGATCATCGGCGTCTATATCGCCCTATTTTCACTCGATGCGTCCCTGGCGCTCTATTCACTCGTCCTTTTGCCCCTGTTTGCTATACTCGTCGCGGTGTACCGCCACTACAGTGCGGACTTCTACCAGGACATCCGGGAGCGGCTCAGCCAGCTGAACGGCAAGATCTCCGAATCGCTGTCCGGAATGGGCATGATCCAGGCATTCCGGCAGGAGCAGCGGCTTGCGGACGAATTCGGGACGATCAACGACGGCCATTACCGGGCCGGCCGGAGGAACATCAAGTTCGACAGCCTGCTCCTCGGTCCGTTCATCGACCTGCTCTATACCGCAGCTGTTGTCTCCACGCTCGCATATTTCGGGTTTGCGTCGTTGTCCTCGGCTGTCGATGTCGGTGTCATCTATGCCTTCACGACACTGCTGAGCCGTCTGTTCCAGCCGATCCAGCAAGTGATGAACCGGCTGTCGATCTTCCAACAGGCGCTCGTTTCCGCGTCACGCGTCTTTGCGCTGATCGATGAAACCGATATGGAACCTGTCCAGAAAGCAGCCGGATCCGCCTCGATCACAGACGGGACGATCGTCTTCGATCATGTCACGTTCAGCTATGACGGGAAGAATGACGTCCTGAAAGACATCACCTTCACCGCGAATGCCGGCGAAACAGTGGCGCTCGTCGGCCACACCGGAAGCGGGAAGAGCTCGATCATCAATCTGCTCATGCGCTTTTACGAGTATGAGCATGGCAGTATCACAATCGACGGCCGCTCGCTGAAATCGTATCCTGCCGAGGAACTGCGGAAGAAAGTCGGCCTCGTCCTGCAGGATCCGTTCATGTTCTATGGCGATATCGAAAGCAACATCCGGCTGCACAACGCCGAAATGACGTCCGAATCCGTACGGGCCGCGGCTGAATTCGTCCAGGCGTCTTCGTTCATCCGACAGCTGGAAGGCGGCTACGCCCACAAAGTAATGGAACGGGGCGCCACGCTGTCGAGCGGACAGCGTCAGCTGATTGCTTTCGCCCGCACGATGGCCGCCGATCCGAAAATACTCGTCCTCGACGAGGCAACAGCGAATATCGATACGGAGACCGAGATCGCCATCCAGGCAAGCCTCCAGAAGATGCGTAAAGGGCGGACGACGATCGCCATCGCCCACCGGCTGAGTACGATCCAGGACGCCGAGCTCATCCTCGTCCTCCACAAAGGTGAAATCGCCGAGCGGGGGACCCACCAGGAGCTGCTCCGGCAGAAAGGCCTCTACTACAAAATGTATCAGCTGCAGAACGGGAAGACCGCATAACTGGAAAAGGGAAAAGCCGCACACCGGGGGTCTCGGCGTGCGGCTTTTCCATGTGTCATAAACTGTTCACAGACAAAATGCGCGTATTCCCCTGTCCGTTCTGATACGATGGATAAGAAAAATAGAGAAAATGATAAAGGGGGAAGTTCCTTGGCAGCAGATGTGAACATATTCCTTGCTTTCGGTGCGGGCTTCTTGAGTTTCATCTCCCCGTGCGTCTTGCCGCTTTATCCCGCATTCATCTCCTACATCACGGGCATGTCCATTGAGGAACTGACGTCGGATAAAAAACGCATGAGCCGGAACGGAATGCTGCATACGTTATTTTTCCTTCTCGGATTTTCCATTGTCTTCGTATTCCTAGGATTCGGCTCCTCATTCATCGGCCGGTTCTTCATCGAATATATGGATATCCTTCGGCAGGTGGGCGCCATCTTCATCGTCCTGTTTGGTCTGATGGTGACAGGTGTCTTCACGCCGAAATTTTTGATGCAGGAACGTAAATTGCAATTTAAAAACCGGCCTTCGGGCTATTTGGGCTCCGCCCTGATCGGTCTTGCGTTTTCCGCAGGCTGGCAGCCGTGCATGGGGCCGATCATCGGTGCCATCATCGGACTCGCCGCATCGAACCCCGGCTCCAGCATGCTATATATGATGACCTATGTCCTCGGGTTCGCAGTTCCGTTCTTCGTCCTGTCGTTCTTCGTGACACGGCTCGGCTGGATTCGGCGCCACAACCAGACGATCATGCGCATCGGCGGCATTCTGATGATCGTGTTCGGGATCATCTTGTTCTTTGACGGCATGACCTATCTGATCAGCTTGCTGAGTCCGATTTTCGGCGATTTCCAAGGTTTCTAAGCAGGGAGGCTTTACTGAATGAACGACATAACATCTTTTGCCGACTGGCAGCAGCAGACTGCCGAGCAGGAAGCCCTTCTGCTGTTTGTGAAGACGGATCACTGCTCCGTCTGTGATGGGCTGCTGCCACAAGTGACTGCACTGGAAGAACACTATCCATTCCCATTCTTCAGCGTGAACGTCTCCGCGGTTCCTGAAATGGCGGGCCAGCTGGCACTGTTCACTGCGCCGGTCGTCCTGCTGTACCGGGAAGGCCGGGAGCTGGCACGTTTTGCACGCTTTGTTCCGATGGAAGCGCTGCAGAAGCGGCTGGATGAATTGAAAGAGGCGGTGTCCCGATGAGTCAGCTGCAGGGATTGATCGATATCATCTTCAACGAAATACCGCCGGTCTATCTGATCGTCGGGTCGACCATCGGCTTTTTTGTAATGGGACTGCTGGCGTTTTTCGTCCGTTCGAAAGCGGCGCAGCGTCCGATTACACCGGTTCGCATCATTCTGCCGCCGCTGTTCATGTCGTCCGGACTGCTGATGTTCTTGTTTACGCAGTTCCAGGTGCCTCGCAACCAGGTGTTTGAAGCGATGGTTGTGGGCCTGCTGTTTTCCACAATTTTGATCGCAACGACGAATTTCGAACACAAGGACGGGGAGCTGTTCGTGAAGCGGTCGAAAGCTTTCATCTTCATCCTGGCGGGGCTGCTCATCTTCCGGCTTGTCGCCAAGCTGATCCTCAGCAGTTCGATCGATGTCGGGGAGCTTGCAGGCATGTTCTTCATCCTCGCATTCTCCATGATCATCCCATGGCGGATCGGTATGCTCGTCAAATACAGCCGCTTAAAAAAAAGAGAGGGACTCTCGGTTAAATGACCGGGTCCCTCTCTTTTTTGTCCGTTAAAACAGGTGTTCATATGGTGTCATATCGACATCCATGGACGCCAGTTTCTTCCGGAGGAATTTATGGTCGCGCTTTGGGGTGGCGACAATGTAGCCGCGGATGATGTGGTCGAAACCAATCCGCTTTGCGTGTTCCTCAAGCGCGATTTGTCCGATACGTCCGGCGATTTTCTGTTTCGCCACCGGCCGGAACAGCTCCGGCACCGGCTGTACAAGTTCATTCAGCAAGCCTTTCGCCTCATCGTTCCATAGATGAAGCGAGCGGTCGACGTAGTATTCTTCCCAGTCGAGCGTCGATTTTCCGTCCGCTTTCGGGAACACTTTCAAAAACTTGCGGAACATGAAAAAGCCGCCGATCCCGAACAGGACGATCAGAACCACACACCAAAATACGATGAACCAGATAAACCAGCCTGGCATGATATGTTCACCTCTTTAATGACTCTGTCCATTTGCAAGTGTACCTGCAAACTGAAACTCTTTCATGCCTATTGTATCCTTTTCTGCATCCGGCGTCTATGTAGAGGATGAAAGGAGGGGAACACACATGGCAGCTCTCGAATTCCAGAACGCAGCAGGCAAGATCAATTACGATGCCGGCCTGACACCGGACGGCCGCATCATCCACAAGGCGAAAGCCTACCGGTTCGTCGAAAAAGACGTAACGCCGGAAAACTTGCAGGCCGCATTGGCAGCACTCAGCCAACTGTCTTCATGGACAGTCCTGACGTACGAAAAGATCGTTACATCGACAGTCACCGACTAATTTGAAAAAAGGAGGAAACAATCATGGCACTCACACTCCAGCTAGTATTTACCCAGACGGACGGCAAAGATTTTGTCCTGACCGTCGACGAACCGCGCGAAGACCTGACGCCGGCTGAAGTCGAAGCCGCGATGGAGCAGATCATCGCTTCCGGCGCCTTCAAGAAAAGCGGCCACACGCCGAGCGCTGTCAAAAGCGCCCGCATCATCGACCGCAGCGTCAGCACCCTGATCAGCAGCAACTGAGGAACCAAGATCCGCCGGTATCCAGTCATCTGACTGGAGCCGGTTTTTTGACACAAGGAGACAAAGGAGGAGAAGCGATGGAACACATGCTTGAGCTGGCGATGGGATTCATCCAGGAGATCGGCTTCCCGGTATTTGTGTCGTTCTACTTGCTCCACCGCCTCGAAACGAAACTCGAAGCGATCCACGGAGCACTCATCACGTTAAAAGTGAAATAGTCTTCACAGTTCTGACAAACAAACGCCAAACAACCCGGATTTCCACGGTTGTTTGGCGTTTGACCGTTCGATATGATAAGGTAAGCGAACAGAGTTTGGAGGAAGAGTCATGAAGAAAAAAGCAATCCTGATAAGTTTGTTCATGCTGATAATTGTACTCAGTGCGTGTTCCGGCGGCTTCAAAGCGGATCACCATTACAGCATCGATCCGTTCGAGTTCACCGATCAGAACAACAAAACGGTTTCCCTGGATGATCTGAAAGGGGAGATCTGGCTCGCCCAGTTTGTCTTCACGAGCTGTACGAGCGTCTGCCCGCCGATGATGAACAACATGAAAGAACTCCAGGAAACACTTGAAGATAAGGGAATTGAAGACTACAAGATCGTCTCCTTCAGTGTAGATCCCGAAGTGGATACCCCGGAAAAACTCGGCGAGTATCTCGATGCGTTCGGCGTGCCGGATAAGTCGAAATGGGAGATGCTGACGGGTTACTCCATGGAGGAGATCAACGACCTCGCTGTCAAATCATTCAAGATGCCGGTCATCGATGACCCTAATACCGACCAGGTCATCCACGGGTCCCGCTTCGGCCTGGTGGACAAGGAAGGGAAAGTTGTCAAGACATATTCGGGATACGAGGACGTCCCGTATGATACGATTGTCAAAGACATGAAAAGTTTGAGCAAACAAGACTGACGTACGGAAAGGGGAGGGACGGGTGAAGAAGAAAAAACGCAAATTGACCGCAAAAGCCAAGCTGCTGCTGTTTGTGCTGCTTGTTCCGGTTGCGGCTGTTCTGTTCACCTTGACGGCGATCGTCTGGGCAAGTATCCGCCACCCGGCCCTCATCCAGAAATCCGCCAGTACGCTGATCGACCTGCATGACCGCCATGACGGACTCACCATTCCGGACGAGTATATCCCGATCTATAAGGCGGCAGCTGAGAAGTATCACATCCCATGGACACTGCTCGCCGCTCATCATCGCGTGGAAACCCGATTTTCCACGATGGATCCGCTGCTGTCCCCGACAGGTGCAGAAGGACATATGCAGTTCATGCCTTGCACATTTGTCGGCTGGAGTTATCCGGGCTGTACCGATTTAGGAAAAGGCGACATCCCTGAAAAGGACAAGACGGATCCTGCCGTCATTGCGAAATACGGCGGCTACGGAGTAGACGCCAACGGAGATGGCAAAGCTGATCCATACGACTTGGAAGACGCGATTTTCAGTGCGGCGAACTACTTGTCGCAAAGCGGGGCTGCCGACGGACAGATTGAAAAAGCCATTTTCCACTACAATCACAGTGATAAATATGTAGAAGATGTGCTTTGGTTTTTCGATGAGTACGAAGCGCAGCAGACAAAACAAGCTCAAAAGTAAAAGGACCTCGCATGATGCGAAGTCCTTTTACTTTTGTTACCGGTTATGCAGCTCTGCGCATTGCTTTCAGTACAAGGCTGACGATGAAGACCAGTACAAGCGCACCGATCAATGCCGGAACGATATAGAAGTCCGAAACTTTCGGCCCCCATTCTCCGAGCAGTGTTCCGCCTACCCAAGCACCGACGATTCCTGCGATGATGTTACCAATGACTCCGCCAGGGATATCTTTACCAAGAATAAGTCCGGCAACCCAGCCAATAATACCTCCGATAATTAAGAACCAAAGAAAACTTAGCATGTAATTCCTCTCCTTTTCGCTGTAGTAATTTGTTTGGTGTAGTATTTGTAATAACCATTATTTCTATACTTCAAACATAACAGCGAAAAAAAAGGTGGCCGATCAGCGGATCACTTCAGCACCCAAAGTGTTCTTGAAATGGCGGAGCGCCCACTCATGGCCCGCCGGATCGAAGCTCGCAACCCCTCGCTCATGGATAACGATTTTGTAACCGCGGTTATATGCATCCGCAGCCGTATGCAAAATACAGATATCCGTGCAAACACCGGTCAAATGCAGTTCTTCAATACCGCGTGCGCGCAGCCAGACATCCAATTCCGTCCCGGCAAACGCGCTGTAGCGAGTTTTGTCCATCCAGTGGATCGCGTTTTTGTTTTCCTCATATAATTCTTTCAGCGAACCGAAGAGATCCCGTCCCGGCGTATCCCGCAAATTATGGGGAGGGAACAGCCTGGACTCCGGATGGTGCGGATCATCCTTGTCGTGAACATCGACAGCGAAAACGACTGCATCCTTATTGCGGATGAACTCCTCCGTCAGGCGTACAATATAATCTTCCAGCGCAATACCGGGGGCGCCACAAGTGAGCGCACCGTCCTCCGCTACAAAATCCACCGTATAGTCAATCACCAGCAGGGCTTTTTTCAACCCGACCACTCCTTTTCTCTATCATCCCCTCTATTATGCACATAACCCGCCCTCAGGTCATCTAGCAGTCAGAAAACCAAGCGCATCACCTTATCTTATGGATTACTATAAATTTAATGTAATTTACTTATAGACTTTGCTGTTATATGATGGAGTAGAGAAAAGACGCTTACTTTCAAGCCTTTTCAGTACGTAAAGGAGGAATTCAGTAATGACAAAGAGCAATTTCCACAATAGCCGCTCGTCATTCGACCTGAACGGTAAGACATACAACTATTACCGTCTCAGCGCATTGGAAGACGCAGGCATTGCAAAAGTCTCAAGACTGCCTTACTCGATCAAAGTACTGTTAGAATCCGTTCTTCGCCAGCACGACGGATATGTGATCCAAGACAACCACGTAGACAACCTGGCAAAATGGGGCAAGGACGCGGCTGCGGATGCAGAAGTGCCATTCAAGCCGTCACGTGTCATCCTGCAGGACTTCACCGGCGTACCGGTCGTCGTCGATCTTGCCTCACTCCGTTCCGCAATGGCAGCAATGGGCGGCAACCCGGATAAGATCAACCCTGAAATTCCCGTCGACCTCGTCATCGACCACTCTGTGCAAGTTGACAGCTACGGTACGCATGATGCTCTCCAGAAAAACATGGAGCTTGAGTTCGAACGGAACGCTGAGCGCTACCAGTTCCTGAGCTGGGCACAGAAAGCCTATGACAACTACCGCGCAGTTCCGCCTGCAACTGGTATTGTCCACCAAGTGAACTTGGAATACTTGGCAAGCGTTGTCCATGCGATCAAAAACGAAGACGGCACATTCGAAGCCTACCCGGATACATTGGTCGGAACAGACTCCCACACGACAATGATCAATGGTATCGGCGTTCTCGGATGGGGAGTCGGCGGTATCGAAGCGGAAGCCGGCATGCTCGGACAGCCTTCATATTTCCCGATCCCGCAAGTTATCGGTGTGAAGCTCGTCGGTGAACTGCCGAACGGCACAACTGCGACCGACCTTGCGCTGAAAGTGACGCAGACACTCCGTGCACACGGCGTTGTCGGTAAATTTGTCGAGTTCTTCGGACCAGGCGTTTCCCATCTGCCGCTTGCAGACCGGGCAACGATCGCCAACATGGCGCCGGAATACGGCGCAACATGCGGCTTCTTCCCAGTCGACGAAGAATCGCTCAACTATATGAAATTGACAGGCCGCGACGAAGAGCATATCGCCGTCGTAAAGAAATATCTCCAGGAGAACGACATGTTCTTCACACCGGACAAAGAAGATCCTGTGTACACCGAGTGCATCGAGATCGACCTGTCGAAAGTGGAAGCGAACCTCGCAGGACCGAAACGTCCGCAGGATATGATTCCGTTGTCAGACATGAAGCGCGAATTCAACGATGCGGTCACCGCACCGGAAGGCAACCAAGGGTTCGGCCTTTCATCGAAAGAATTCAAGAAAAACGGTACAGTCGAATTTGCGAACGGTACATCGATCGAGATGAAGACCGGCGATCTCGCCATCGCTGCGATTACGTCTTGTACGAACACGTCGAACCCATACGTCATGCTCGGCGCAGGACTCGTCGCGAAAAAAGCTGTCGAACTCGGTCTGACGCCGCCAGCATACGTCAAGACATCCCTCGCACCGGGATCGAAAGTCGTCACAGGCTACCTGGAAGAATCCGGTCTCGACAAATATCTTGACCAAATTGGATTCAACACGGTCGGGTACGGCTGTACGACATGTATCGGGAACTCCGGTCCGCTTCTTCCGGAAATCGAGAAGACGATCATCGACAACGACCTGCTCGTTTCGTCCGTCCTCTCCGGAAACCGGAACTTTGAAGGCCGTATCCACCCGCTCGTCAAAGCCAACTACTTGGCATCGCCGCCATTAGTGGTCGCTTACGCACTTGCCGGCACTGTTGACATCAACTTCGACAAAGAGCCGATCGGCAAGAGCAAAGACGGCAAGGATGTCTACTTCAAGGACATCTGGCCATCGACGGAAGAAGTAAAAGCGATGATCGAAAAAACGGTAACGCCTGAACTCTTCCGCAAAGAATATGCACGTGTCTTCACGGAAAACGAAGCGTGGAACGCGATCGAAACGACAGACGATTCGCTGTATGATTTCGATGAAAACTCGACATACATCCAAAACCCGCCGTTCTTTGAAGGCCTCTCCAAAGAGCCGCAAGACATCAGCGCACTGAAAGACCTGCGCGTAGTCGGCAAATTCGGCGATTCAATTACAACGGACCACATTTCACCAGCAGGCGCGATCGGAAAAGACACACCAGCCGGCCTGTACTTGCGCGAACACGGCGTCGAGCCGCGTTACTTCAACTCGTACGGTTCCCGTCGAGGCAACCATGAAGTGATGATGCGCGGTACGTTTGCGAACATCCGCATCCGGAACCAGATCGCAAAAGGCACAGAAGGCGGCTATACGACGTACTGGCCGAACAAGGAAATCATGCCGATCTATGACGCTGCCATGAAGTACCAGGCAGACGGAACCGGCCTTGCCATCCTTGCCGGAAAAGATTATGGTATGGGTTCTTCCCGTGACTGGGCTGCCAAAGGGACATCCCTCCTCGGCATTAAAACAGTCATCGCGGAAAGCTACGAGCGGATCCACCGTTCAAACCTTGTCATGATGGGTGTGCTTCCACTCCAGTTCATCAACGGACAGAGCGCAGCATCCCTTGGCCTGACAGGCGAAGAAGCAATCAGCGTCGATATCGCAGAAGGCGTCAAGCCGCGCGACATTCTGAAAGTGACGGCGACAGCTGCTGACGGAACGGTCACTGAATTCGAAGCGCTCGCACGTTTCGACTCTGAAGTGGAAATCGACTACTACCGCCACGGCGGCATCCTGCAAATGGTGCTCCGTGACAAAATGAAAGGCTGATCCGAGCCTTGCACCCCCTCTCTGTCTTACGGCAGGGAGGGGGCTTTTTGAATCGCCCGGCCAGCATTTTCAGACGTGGTTTTGTATACTGGTTCAGAAGAAGAGGTGAGTGGACATGTACGTCAGTGAGAAAGAAATCGAAATCCGCTATGCGGAAACCGATCAGATGGGCGTCGTCTATCATGCGAACTATCTGGTCTGGATGGAAATCGGCCGTACGAAGCTGATCGAAGACCTCGGTTTCAATTATGCCGGTCTTGAAGCGGATGGCTACTTATCGCCGGTGACCGACCTGTCGATCCAGTACAAAGCGGCCATGCGTTACGGTGAAGTAGCGACGATTCGCACGTGGATCGAATCCCACGGCAAACTTCGCACGACCTATGGCTATGAAATTCTGCACGCTGACAGTACCGTGGCGGCCACAGCCGTGTCGGAACACGTTGTCGTCCGGAAAGACAATTTCCGTCCGGTTTCGCTGCGCAAAATTGCACCTGAATGGGACGCGAAGTATGTTGAACTTGCAAAAACAGTCGACTGAACACGAAAAAAACCAGGCATCCCGGGATGCCTGGTTTTTATGTGGGGAAGGGGCGTGGGAAGTGCTCGTGAATTGCGGGAAACGCTCATAAATCGCTGAAATCGCTCATAAAACCTGGAAAGCGCTCATAAAACGCTGAAACCGCTCATAAATCGCAGAAACCGCTCATAAACTGCCAAAATCGCTCATAAACCCCAAAAACCGCTCATAAATCACGAAAACCGCTCATAAACCCGCACCGCCCGAGCAAAAAGGAGCAATGGTCAAGACCACTTCTCGCGCCGCGCGGTCAATCTGACAATAGTGCGTGCCGCAAACACAAAAAGCAGCCGCCGGAAGTTTGGCAGGCTGCTGAAAAACGCAGGACAAGAACATATGTACGCATCTGTAGTTTATGATATAATGATAGGTGCATAGAAAGAAGCATCAGCTCAATAGGCGGTTCGCATACCTGCAATCCTGCAGCCTGATCCAGGCGAGGGAGGAGGTGATGCGTATGACACCATATGAAGCAGTCAGCTTGATGATCGGCTTTGGCAGCCTGATCACGGCCATTCTTGCTTTGTCATATACTTTTTCAAGAAAAAAGTAAACCGCCCTTGAGCCGACAAGCATAGGAGCGGTTTACTCGGCACTATGCGAACGCCTTTGCAGCGAACGCTTTTTCTATTGCAGGGCCGGGAAGATCACCACATCTTCCTGGTCCTTTTTACAGTATCCATATTTCATCGCAAGTATACCAAAAGTGAAATGGTCTGTCTAGTGCTGCGGCCTGCCGCAGCGGTCTCCGGCGCCCGCTTCAGCCCCCGGACGTATCTTCGTGCGTCAGGCGTCCCTGTTTACGGACGGACATAGCCAAACTGCAGCTCAGACCGGTCCCCATCTACACTGACAGACAGATCATGCCCGTCGAAATACCACAAATCCCGTGTCTCGACATAGTACCTGATCCCATTCACGTCTGTCTCCGCAGCCGCTTCGTCGGGCTGCTCCTTCGTCACGCCGAGGGAGAATCCTTCATGCAGCGGACTGCTGCCGCCGTATCGTGCGAAAAATCGGATGGCATCACCGGACACCGCATCCATTTCCTCGTCGAACCAGTCAGCTGCCTCCTGCGAAATGTGTATCTTCATTCAGAAAACCACCTTTCATGAATCCCGATTGTCTTACAGCCACTTCACTTTCGGCTCGGTTCCGGCTTTGATGCGCGCGATATTGGCACGGTGGCGGTAGACGATGAACCCGCCCATCAAGGCGATCACCAGCACAAGAGAGATATCCCCAGTGAGCAGATAGTACACGAACCCGTAGATGGTTCCCATGACTGCCACGATCATCGAGCTGAGGGAGACCATCTTCGTCAGCTTCAGCGCAAGCAGGAAAGTCAGAATGACGAGCAGGAACACCGGCCAGCTGTATCCGAGCAGGACGCCGCCTGACGTTGCGACTGCTTTACCGCCTTTGAACCTTGCAAACAGCGGAAACATATGACCGACGACTGCCGCCACACCGACAAGCAGCGGATGGACAGGTGTTCCGGCAAAAACGGGAAGCGAGACGAGCAGCACCGCAGCCGTCCCTTTCAGGATATCGAACACGGTCACGAAGATGCCGGCCTTCTTACCAAGCACGCGGAACGTATTCGTCGCGCCCATATTGCCGCTGCCGTGTTCCCGGATGTCCGTCTTGTAAAACAGCTTCCCGATCCAGAGGGCGGACGGTAAAGAGCCGATCACATATGCCGACAATAGAAGAATAACTGTATCCATAAAAAGCCCCTTCATAAGAAAGTAATTATCTTTTCCAGTTTAGCAGAACGGCGGCTGGGCGACAATCGCCGTATCGGACGGCATACCGAACATTGCATAATAGAAGGTTCTTCTATACAATTATTTAAGCATACCGCCGGCGTGCCGTGTTGACACGGGATATTGGGCGGCGTATCATTATATAAATAAGAACATTTGTTTGATGGGGGTTTCATCTTGACGAAACAACAAGATTTGAATGTATACAACGACGATTCCATCCAAGTACTCGAAGGATTGGAAGCTGTCCGCAAGCGTCCCGGCATGTATATCGGTTCCACAGACAGTCGGGGCCTTCACCATCTCGTCTTCGAAATCGTCGATAATGCGGTCGATGAAGCGCTGAGCGGTTACGGAGCGGAAATTGATGTCACCATCCATAAGGATAACAGCATCAGTGTCCGGGACTTCGGACGCGGCATGCCGACCGGCACCCATAAGACCGGAAGACCGACGACAGAAATCATCTTGACAGTCCTGCACGCGGGCGGCAAATTCGGCCAGGGCGGCTACAAAACAAGCGGTGGCCTGCATGGCGTCGGTGCATCCGTCGTCAATGCGCTGTCCGAGTGGCTCGAAGTGACGATCCGCCGGGATGGCAAGCTCTTCCGCCAGCGGTTCGAACAGGGCGGCAAACCGGCAACCGGTCTTGAAGTGATTGGTAAGGCGAAAGATACCGGGACGACCATCCATTTCAAACCGGATCCTTCGATCTTCTCCACGACTAAATATCAATATGACATTCTGGCGGAACGGCTGCGGGAATCCGCGTTCCTCCTGAAAGGGCTGAAGATCACCCTGACTGAGGAGAGCACGGAAAAGACCGAGACGTTCCATTATGAAACCGGTATCAAAGCGTTCGTCTCCTATCTGAATGAAGAGAAGGATACTTTGCATGACGTCGCTTACCTGGAAGGGGAAACAGAGGGCATCGAGGTGGAGTTCGCCTTCCAGTTTAACGATGGGTACTCAGAAACAATTCTGTCGTTCGTCAACAATGTACGGACGAAAGACGGCGGGACGCACGAAACCGGTGCTAAGACCGCGATGACCCGTGTGTTCAACGAATACGCGCGCCGCACTGGCCTGCTGAAGGAAAAAGATAAGAATTTGGATGGCGCTGATATCCGGGAAGGGATTGCCGCCATTGTTTCCGTGCGCATTCCGGAAGAGATCCTGCAGTTTGAGGGACAGACGAAAGGCAAGCTCGGCACAAGTGAGGCCCGGACGGTCACAGACGCGGTCATTTCACAGCACTTGCTCTATTTTCTGGAAGAAAATGCGGAACTGAGCGCCAATCTGATCCGGAAAGCCGTACGTGCCCACCAGGCGCGGGAGGCGGCCCGGAAAGCGCGGGAAGATGCCCGATCCGGCAAGAAGCGGAAGAAAGGCGACACGCTGCTCTCCGGCAAGCTGACGCCGGCCCAGTCGAAGAACGCAGCGAAGAACGAACTGTATCTGGTGGAAGGGGACTCCGCCGGCGGCTCTGCCAAACAGGGGCGCGACCGTACTTTCCAGGCGATCCTGCCGCTGCGCGGGAAGGTCATCAATACCGAAAAAGCAAAACTCGAAGATATTATGAAAAACGAGGAGATCAATACGATCATCCACACGATTGGTGCCGGGGTCGGTGCAGACTTTACGCTGGCGGACGTCGCCTACGACAAAGTCATCATCATGACCGATGCCGATACGGACGGCGCGCACATCCAAGTGCTCCTGCTGACGTTCTTCTACCGGTACATGAAGCCGCTGATCGAAGCGGGCAAAGTATACATCGCACTCCCGCCGCTCTACAAAGTGTCAAAAGGCACAGGCAAAAAGGAGAAAGTCGAGTACGCCTGGACAGAGCGCGATTTAGATGCAGCCATCAAGAAAATCGGCAAAGGCTACATGCTCCAGCGATACAAAGGGCTCGGGGAGATGAACGCCGGACAGCTGTGGGAAACGACGATGAATCCGGAATCACGCACGCTGATCCGGGTCACGATCGAAGACGGTGCACAATCCGAGCGCCGCGTCACGACGCTGATGGGAGACAAGGTCGAACCAAGGCGGCGCTGGATCGAGCGCAACGTCGATTTCGGATTGGAAGAGGACACGACGATTTTAGAGAACGAATTCCTGCATATGGAGGAGGAAGCTGAATGAGTGCAACTGAACGCTTTCAGGATCTTCCGTTAGAGGAAGTCATCGGCGACCGATTCGGCCGCTACAGTAAATATATTATTCAAGACCGGGCACTGCCCGATGCGCGCGATGGACTGAAACCGGTCCAGCGGCGCATTTTGTATGCAATGTATAATGAAGGCAACACCCACGACAAAGCATTCCGGAAATCCGCGAAGACGGTCGGGAACGTCATCGGCAACTATCATCCACACGGTGATTCGTCAGTCTACGAAGCGATGGTACGGATGAGCCAGGACTGGAAACTGCGGCACCTGATGATCGAGATGCACGGCAATAACGGTTCGGTCGATGGGGACTCGGCAGCTGCAATGCGGTATACCGAAGCCCGGCTGTCCAGCATCGCCGGGGAGATGCTGCGCGACCTGAACAAGGAAACGGTCGACTTCATCCCGAACTTCGACGATACCGAGCCGGAACCGACCGTCCTGCCTGCGCGTTTTCCGAACTTACTCGTCAATGGCTCAACCGGGATTTCCGCCGGATATGCGACAGACATTCCGCCTCATGCACTCCATGAAGCGATCGACGCAGTGCTCATGCGGATGGACAACCCGGAGGCAACCGTCGACGAACTGATGACCGTCCTGAAGGGGCCGGATTTTCCGACAGGCGGCATCATCCAAGGGACGGACGGCATTAAAGCTGCCTACGAAACTGGTAAAGGACGCGTCATCGTGCGCTCCAAGACGGAAATCGAGCCGCTGAAAGCCGGCAAGTCCCAGATCGTCATCAGTGAAATTCCGTACGACGTCAACAAAGCGAACCTCGTCAAGAAGATGGACGAACTGCGCGTCGACCGGAAACTGGACGGCATCGCGGAAGTGCGTGACGAATCCGACCGTTCCGGACTGCGGATCGTCATCGAACTGAAGAAGGATATACCAGGCGAACCGATCTTGCGTTACATGCTGAAAAACACCGATCTGCAAGTCGCGTACAACTTTAATATGGTCGCCATCGCCGACAGACGGCCGAAACTCATGTCGCTGCCGATGCTGCTGGACGCATATATTGAACACCAGAAAGACGTAGTGACACGCCGATCACGTTATGATGTCCAAAAAGCGAAAGACCGTCTGCATATCGTCGACGGGCTTATCAAAGCATTGTCCATCCTGGACGAGGTCATCAAGACGATCCGGGGCTCGAACGACAAACGAGATGCGAAGAACAACCTGATCGGGCGCTTCGAGTTCTCGGAAATCCAGGCGGAAGCGATCGTCTCACTCCAGCTCTACCGGCTGACGAACACCGATATTACGGAACTTAAAAAAGAAGAAGAGGAACTGCGGAAACTCATCGAAGAGCTGACCGCCATCCTGACGAGCCCGAAAAAGCTGGCACGTGTCATCCAGAAAGAACTGCTCGCCGTGCGCAAGCAATTCGCGGAACCGCGGAACTCTATCATTGAGGAAAAGATCGAGGAACTGAAAGTCGACTTGGATATCCTCATTCCGAGCGAGGAAGTAGTCGTGTCCGTTACAAAGGAAGGGTATGTGAAACGGACGAGCATGCGATCCTACGGTGCGTCTAACGGAGCCGGCATGGACATGAAAGAGTCCGATTACCCGCTGCTTGAGCAGACGATGAACACCCAGCACCACTTGCTGCTGTTCACCTCACTCGGCAATTACATCTACCAGCCCGTCCATGAGCTGCCGGACATCCGGTGGCGGGACCTCGGCCAGCATATCTCGAGCATCGTCTCGTTCGAGCCGGGGGAAAGCATCGTGGCGGCAGTCGGACTGGAAGCGTTCGACGACATTCATTCTGTCCTGACGATGACAGCAAACGGATTCATCAAGCTGTCCAAACTGGCAGACTACCAAGTTCAAAGGTATGGACGTTCCTATAAGGCGATGAACGTCAAGAAAGGCGACCGCCTGATCGATGCACGTATCGTCAAAGGAAGCGAGGATGTGCTGCTTGTAACGCATCAGGCATATATCCTCCGGTTCCCGCTGAGTGAAATCAGCACGACAGGTGTCCGTACCGCAGGCGTCAAAGGGATCAACCTGAAAACCGACGATTATGTTGTTTCGATGGATGTAATCACCGACAGTTCCGCGTCAGTGATCGTCGCAACACAGCGGGGGACGGTCAAGCGGACAGCACTGAAGGAAATTGAGATTGGCGGACGTGCTCAGCGCGGCCTCATGATCCTGAAAGAACTGAAGAAGAATCCATACCGGGTGGCAGGCGCCAAACTGACCGGGCCTGAGGAAGCACTTGTCCTGGTCACTGACAAAGGGGTGCGGATTGAACTCGTCGCGAAAGAAATCCGACTTTCCGATCGGACGTCGAACGGAAGTTCTGTCTCCGATGAATCGAAAAACGGGAAGGCTGTAAGGCTCAATTACGAACCGAAAGCTCGATCTGAGAAAGCGTAACAAAAGTAAATTTACTGTAGCACACGAAATGTTGCAAATTTTCGTGTGCTTTTTTCATTGGTTGTCGTATACTAGTTCGAGAAGCGAATTATTCGGATGAAGAAAGAGGGAACAGGATGCTGTGGAAAAATCGTAATGTCTGGATTATTTTATCCGGGGAATTGATTGCCGGAATCGGGCTTTGGACGGGAATCATCGGCAATCTCGAGTTTATGCAGGAAAAGATCCCTTCAGACTTTGTCAAAGCACTTATTTTGTCCGTCGGTCTGCTCGCAGGTATTATCGCAGGCCCGCTTGCCGGCCGGATTATCGACCAACAGTCGAAAAAGAAGATTCTTGTGATGGCGGGGGCGGGGCGCCTCGTCAGTGTCGCCTTCATGCTCATTGCCATAGCAACAGGTTCCGTCTGGTGGATGATCGCCTTCGTGGTCAGCATTCAGCTTGCAGCAACGTTCTATTTCCCTGCACTGCAAGCCGCCATTCCACTTGTCGTGAAAGATAAGGAACTGCTGACGATGAATGGGCTCCACATGAACGTGGCGACAATCGCCCGGGTCGCCGGGACTGCGCTCGCCGGCATGATCTTGGTTTATTGGTCTCTCGCATCTCTATATTGGATCTCCATCGTCGCATACGCCGTGCTGCTCGTCTTTACGTGGATGCTGAGAATCGATGAAGGGGAGGGGGGAGCACCCACTGCAGCCGGTGTGCCGGAAAAAAGCGGCTTCATGGATATGTTCCCGGTCCTGAAAACGTATCCCGCAATCGGCATGACGCTGATCATGACACTCATCCCGCTGTTGTTTTTAGGAGCTTTCAACCTGATCGTCATCAATATCAGTGAGATCCAGCAGTCCGCATCCATCAAAGGACTCATCTATACGTGTGAAGGTGTCGCATTCATGGTCGGATCATTCGCCGTAAAACGGATTGCCGTCAAATGGCGGACAGCGGCAATTTTATTCTTTTTTGCAAGCATGGTAGGCATTGCGGAGTTTCTGTTGTATTTCACGGAAAGTCAATTGCTCGTCCTCACATCATTTTCGCTGCTCGGTTTCAGCTTAGGCTGTTTTTTCCCAACAGCAATGGTCATTTTCCAGAAACAGATGCCGAAAGCGTATCACGGCCGATTTTTCTCATTCCGTAATATGCTTGAGCGGGTCATGTTCCAGATCGTGCTGCTGGCGACGGGGGCGTTGCTGGATATCGTCGGTATGCAAGTAATGGTGATGGTGTTCGGCATGATCAGCATCGGGCTGACAGGCATGTTTTACGTACAGATGAAACGACGCAATATTTCACTCGAAGAACCGGCAGCGGAAGCCGATCCGATTGGTCCCGCGAAGCCGGCCGTGTAAGGAAGGCACTGAAAAAGATTCAACTGCAAAGAGTTCAACAAATCGGATACAAAAAACCCGCGGAGCAGAAATTTTGCCGCGGGTTAATTTTTTATCCGTTTCATCCGTTTTAGATGAAAAACGATATTTTATCTCACTATCCTAAGTATACTACATAGTGATACGTAACTTCCGATAATATATATTATGACGGGGGCGTCAAAATATCCATCCATTTATTCAATCCGATATCGGTATTGCCCTCTCTTCGCCCGCTCTGCATCGATAAATTGCGCACTGTACTCGATCACGTCATTAATGTACAGCTGATGCTCCTTTGCGATGGTCCGCACCCGCTCCAGCAATTCCGCATCGTACGTCGTCTTATATTGGGCCCGGTCTTTCGGCCGCATGTCTTTCGTGAACCCGATTGTCTCTTGCTGCAGTAATTGTTTCATGCCGTCTTCCAGCAAGTAATTGACAAACGTCCCATGGCCATCCGCCAGCTCTTTCAGTTCCTTCAGTAATGCTGCGCTGAGCGACGTCCGGAATTTGACCCGGGTTTCATCGGCGGTCTGGCGAAGCTGTCCGTTTTGGTTGATCCACATGCAAAATCCCTCCTAAATCATGATAAACCGGCTGGAGATCGCTCTCCGCCGGCTGTTCGCATCTCTGTTCGCATGCGGTAAAAACCGCACTTTTCCGCTCAAAACTGTTTTTTGAACACATAACTCACTTTATTGTAATCCATTCGTTCCTCGTAAAATCGGTGGGCGTCGGTCCGCCGGATGCCGGACGATAAGGCGATCGATTCGTAATGATGCTCTTTGCCCCATTGTTCGACATAACTCAGCAGCTGTTCGCCGTACCCGTGCGAGCGGGCATTGCTGTCCGTCACCAAGTCGCATACCCAGAGCGATCTGCCGTAATAGAGCGTAATCATCGGCTTGAAGCCGATCAGCGCCTTCAATACACCGTCATCCCAGAGGCCGAGCAGCTGGTAGCGCTCTTTCGCTTCGGATTCGTACACGAGCTCCAAGTACTCTTTTTCGTCCAGATGCGTGCGCAGCTGGCTCATGATCGGAAAGGCTTCCAGCAGTTCTTCTTCCGTCGCGAGCGCTGCAATCGTGATATGGCCCATCGCAATCCCCTCCATTTCCCGCGTATCAGTCTGCAGGGGTTTCTTCCATTGTTCCACGACTCTCTTCGACAATCAAGCCCTTTTTCAGCCGGAGCACCCGGTCGCCGAGCTTGTCGGCTTCCGACTTGCTGTGCGTTACGATCAGGAATGGGATCTGCCACAGGTCATGCAGCCGGAGCAGTTCATCCTGGCATTCTTCCCGCGTTTCTTCGTCGAGCGCTGATAATGGTTCGTCGAGCAGCAGCAGTTCCGGCTCCATCGCCAGCGCCCTCGCCAGCGCCACCCGCTGCTTTTCGCCTCCGGAAATCTGGTGAGGGTAGTTGCACAGCAAATGGCCGATGCCGAGCACTTCCAGCAGCTGATCGACAATCGGACCGGCTGCTGCAAGGCGTTCTTTCTTCACCCCATAATAGATGTTGCGTTCGACCGTCATGTGCGGAAAGAGCGCATAATCTTGGAACAGATAGCCGATATTGCGCAAGCGTGCGGGAACGGGCCTGCCGGTGCTGCCGAAATACTTCCGGCCATTCAGCGTTATTGTTCCGCTGTCGGGATGGGACAGGCCGGCAACCGCCTGCAAAATCGATGTCTTGCCTGCTCCTGACGCGCCGGCCAGTACGATGATTTCGTTCTCCGTCTCAAAAGCCACGTCCAGTTCGAAATGCGCCAGTTGTCTCCTAATATCGACTTTCAGCATCCTTCCCCACTCCTATCGTCTGTCCGCTGTATAGCGTCTGAGATTCCGCCTGCTCCACCAATTGAGCCACAAAATGATGCTGAAGCCGAGCGCGGTGATGATGACGACCCAAAAAGATGCTTTCTCCATCTGACCGGCTTCCACTGCGAAGTAGATCGCCATCGGCATCGTGTCGGTCTTCCCTGGTATGTACCCTGCGAGCATCAGCGTGGCACCGAATTCACCGAGGCCCCGTGCAAATGACAAGACGAGCCCTGCGAGCAGTCCCGGCCAGGCAAGCGGGAACGTTACTGTCCGGAACACCCGCCACTCGGAAGCCCCCATTGTGCGCGCCGCATCCTCCAGCTTCCCATCCAAATTCTCGAATGCTGCAGCTGCACTCTGGTACATCAGCGGAAAACTGACGACGACGGAAGCGATGACGGCAGCCGTCCACGTGAAGACGATCTGGATATCGAACGTCTCAAGAAGCCAGCTGCCGATCCAGCCTTTTTTTCCGAACACGATCAGCAAGCCGAAACCGACTACAGTCGGCGGCAGCACGAGCGGCAGCAGAAAGAGGGATTCCAGCACTGATTTACCGAAAAACTGCCGCTTTGCGAACAGATGCGCAAAAAACACACCGAGCACAAATACGATCACCGTCGAGATTGCCGCCACCTTCGCCGAGAGCACTAAAGGATGAAGATCCATCCCGCTCACCTCCTGAACTGCTTACTTGAACCCGTACTTCGCGAGCACGGCCTGTCCTTCCTCACTGAGCAGCGCGTCGAAAAACTGCTGTGCCTCTTTTGGATGCTCCGAATCTGTCAGCACCGCACCCGGATAGACGATCGGCGCATGCCAGTCGGGATCCGCTTCCACCACTGTCTTCACTTTATCAGAAATGAACGCATCACTCGAGTAGACGACCCCATATTCCGCATTGCCCATCTCCACCTGGGTCAGCACCTGCCGGACGTCCGATGCGAGCACCAGCTTGTCCTGTAATGGTTTCCACAGGTCTAACCGCTCGAGCACTTCCTTCGTATAACGGCCGACAGGAACGCTCTCCGGCTCTCCGATGACAAGATGATCGATAGCCGCCGGGTCGATCTGTTCGAAGTTTGTAACCGTGTTCTGTTCATCTTTCCCGGCAATCAGCACCAGCGTGTTCTCTGTGAAATCCACCCGCGTGCTGCCGTCGATCTGGCCTTTTTCCTCCAGATTGTCCATGTCCTTCGTGCTTGCAGACAAGAACAAATCAGCCGGCGCACCGTTATCGATCATCGTCGCAAGTTTGCCGGAGCCGCCGTACATGAAGGTGAGCTCCACATTCTCATGCTCCTTTTCATATGCCTTCTTGTAATCATCGAGCGCGTCAGTCAGACTTGCTGCTGCAGATATGTGCAGTTCGATCTTTTCCGTCTGCCCACCCGCCCGTCCGTCTTCCTTTTTAACAGGGCTTCCCGAGCTGCAGCCGGCAAGCAGCATGAACGTCGCCACTGCAAAGCCCGTAATTTTACCAATTCGTTTCATCCAGATCTCCCCTTTCTTTATTTTATCTCGTTAGCTGTACTTATAACTAGTTATAACATAACAGAACTCAATATATCTATTTATAATTAAATAATTCTAACTATTAATAGATTATGCTAGTTATATGTATTGCAATAATCCGATAAATCAGGGAAGATGGAAGAAAGAAACGGAGGGTTGCTGCATGAAATCCAAGGCAGGTATATCGTATACGACCGAAGACATCGCCGAGCTGCTCCAAGTTTCAAAACTGACCGTCTATGACCTTATCAAGAAAGGGGAGATCACCGCTTACCGGGTCGGCCGCCAGATGCGGGTCGACGCTGAGGATTTCGAAGCCTATAAGGACCGGATGAAAAGCGGGTCTCCGTCACTGGCCGGTAACCGGGAGATATCCGAATCTGAACCGGATCCGCCGCAGCTGCAGACTGTCGCGCCCGCCGTTACCGTCCCTCTCCCCCAGACACGGCCGGCGCAGACAGCCATTATCAGCGGACAGGATGTCACACTCGACTTGCTCGCAAACGCCATTTCGTCCGCATCGCCGAATATCCGGACACTCCGCTCACAGACCGGCAGTCTCGCCAGTCTATTCGCTCTCGTTCAGGGGGAGGCCGACTTGGTGAGCACCCATCTGTTCGACGGGGATACCGGTTCGTACAATCTCCCCTACATCCGACGCATCCTCACAGGACGAGATTATACAGCCGTCCATCTGCTGACGAGGACGGCGGGTTTTTACGTCAAGCCAGGCAATCCGAAACAGCTCACAAGCTGGCGGGACCTGAACCGCAACGATATCCGGTTCGTCAACCGGGAGCTCGGCTCAGGCATCCGTGTACTGACCGACGAACGACTCCGGCTTGAAGGCATCCTGCCGAAAACCATCCATGGCTACGGCAACTTTGAGCAGACCCATTTGGCGGTCGCCAGCAAAGTCGCTTCCGGCGAAGCGGACGTCGGAGTCGGTATCGAGAAGACCGCACAGCTCGTCGGCGCCGGTTTCGTACCGCTTGCTGTCGAGCAGGTCGACCTCGTCATGCTGAAACGCCCGGACAACACCGCCTTCCGGGAAGTCGTGCTCAGCACATTGCAGTCCGCCGCCTTCAAAAAAGAATTGTCCGCCATCCAGGGCTATGACTTCAGCCGGCTCGGGCAGATTCTCTATGACACCCCGTAGCTCTTAGCTGCGGGGTGTTATCCGTTCTGGCGGGCGGATTGGCGTTCCGCGGGTAGATTCCGGGAAGTGATCATAAATCGTGGATTCCGCTCATAAAATCGTGGAAACGCTCATAAATCCGGATTTTCGCTCATAAATTCATGAAAACGCTCATAAATCTGGAATACCGCTCATAAATTCCTGAAATCGCTCATAAATCCGGAATACCGCTCATAAATTCCTGAAATCGCTCATAAACTCGCAAAAACGCTCATAACCCTAGATTTCCGCTCATAACCGCTCCCCTCGCCCTGCCGGTTGCAACTCTGCCGCCATTCTGCTTTACATAATATTATTATCGTCCAACGCCCCCTCTGATGTTCCCATAAAAAAAGGCATCCGCCAAAGCGGATACCGGTCTTCCTGATTCAATGGTCTTTAGGTGACGGCCGCTCGTAATGCATGCGGACGTCGACTTCGTATTTGTTGTAACGCAGTTTCAGCAGTTTGAACAGATGGGTTGTCAGCACTTTCAACAGTGCGTAGCCAGGAATTCCGATGATAACTCCCGGAATGCCGAACAGTGAACCGCCTGTCAGCAGAACGAAGATGATTGTGATCGGGTGGATATGCAGCGTCTTGCCCATGATTTGGGGGGAAATGAATTTCCCTTCGATCAGTTGGACAATTGTCCAGACGACCGCCAGCTTGACGAGCATGAACGGAGACGTCACGATTGCGATGATAATCGCCGGCGTAATGGCAATGACCGGACCAAGATACGGTACGACACTCGTAAACATGGCGAGCACCCCAAGCAGCAGCGCGTACTTCATATCGATAATTAGGAAACCGATCGTCACCATGGTGCCGATACAGACCGCCACAAGAATCTGACCCTGTATGTATGCGCTGATCTGTTTGTCCGCGTCACTCATAATCGACTCTGCATCGTCACGCATACGGGGCGGCAGCAGACGCATGACGTACCCCGGCAGCTTATCCCCGTCCTTCAGCATGTAGAAAAGGATAATTGGAACCGTGACGATCGACAGGATGATGCCCGTCAGTTTGGAGATAAACATCGTCAGGCCCGACGCAATCCCCCCGAGTGTATCGGCAATCATTTGCCCGATGTTCTCGAGCCCGGAATCGAGGAGCTCCGCGGCGTTGATGTCGAGCTGATTGTAATAAGGTGCGAAAATCGAATGGCTCAGGAACGAATCGAGTGTTAGCACCAGCTCATTGAAATACGTCGGGAATTCGTCAACCAGCTTCCAGAACTGCAGTTTCAGGAACGGCAGCACGAGGAATACGAGCAGGGTGATCAGGCCGATCGCGGTCAAAAAGATGATCGCAATTCCCCATGTTTTCGGTATCCGTGCTTGTTCCAGGAGGTGCAGGAGCGGCCGCAGCAAGTAGAACAGGATTGCAGACAGCACAATCGGCAGCACGACGACCGAGAAGAGCACACGAAATGGGTAGAAAATGAACGAGATTTTATCGAATATCATAATGTTGACGCCTGCAAGAAGCAGGACAATCAGGATGAAGAGCGTTGTTTTCCCGCCGAGAAACCGGATGATCCGGTCTTTCGTCGGGCCGCCATCTGCTCTGCTCCCAGGTCGTTTTTGCGGGTCGAACTCTTCTGCCACAGCTTTCACCCTTTCACTGTCAGTGGGCGGGCTCTCCTTCCAGGAATGCACGCACCGCCTGCCGGTTTTCTTCCATGTTCAATTCGATTACGGAGCCCGCATGTGCGTACTCTGCAAACGAATAGGAGCCTTTCACCGGCACGGTCATTGTTTCAATATCCGCACCGCCCGATATGAGCAGACTGACGATGCGCGACAATTCTTCTTTCGATGTCAGATCGGTTTCAATCGTCTGGGACAGCACGCCGGCGATTTTCGGCGCCCGTACGAGCATGCCGGGTGTCCTCGCCTGACGCTTGACCGCTGCGAGCACTTGCTGCTGTCGGCGCACCCGGCCGAAATCACCTTCTGAGTCCGCCCGGAAACGAGCATAACCGAGAAGTTCCTTCCCATTCAACAGGTGCGTGCCCGGTTTCAGCGATACCCCGATCTTTTCAGACATCTCTTTTTCGACATCGATCTCGACGCCGTCCGGGAATGCCGCATCGGCGATCGTCTCGAAATTGTCGAAATCAACGATCGCGTAGTGATGGATCGGCACGTCAAACATGCCGGTGATCGTATCTTTTGCCGTCTGGACACCGCCCAAGTAATAGGCGGTATTCAGTTTATACGATTTGAAGCCAGGAATGTCTGCGTAAATATCGCGCATGAACGAAACGAGTTTCATCGTCTTCGCCTGCTTGTCCCAGGAGAGCACCATCATCGTATCGGTGCGGGAACGGCCGCTGCCGTCATCATCCGCACCGAGCAGCAAGTAGTTCTCGACCGAGGAAGCGGCTGGCTCCTGGAGATCCCCTTCGAAACTGCCGGGTTCAATGGCATTTTTCGCAGCCGCCTTCTTGCCCGCCATATATTGATAAGATGAAAAAAGTCCTGCCCCGATGAAGGCGAAAAGCAGACAAGTCAGCAGCACTCTGCCTTTCCTCAATCTTCGCCGTCTGCGCCGTTTCGGGAACGGGCCTTCGTAATGTTCTGCCATGTATCTATCCCCCAATGATGAAGTCACAAAACAGGACGCTCAGATGAGTCCCTGGTTGCATGCCGGGCCTCCATTATACCATGCTCAATCGCTTTACACGCAATTGGCGAGCGGCTACTATTAAACCAAGCACTCTATTGAAGAAAGGTGTAATGCAGATGGCGAATTTTGAAAAAGCGGTCTTTGCAGGCGGCTGTTTCTGGTGCATGGTCAAACCGTTCACGGAATGGGACGGCATCGAGGAAGTGGTGTCCGGCTACATGGGCGGCACAATCGAGAATCCGACGTACGAGCAGGTGAAAGCCGGCGGGTCCGGTCATTTGGAGGTTGTGGAGATCACTTACGATCCGGAAAAGTTCCCGTATGAGCGGCTATTGCCAATCTACTGGGAACAGATCGATCCGACCGATGCAGGCGGCCAGTTTCAGGATCGGGGCCACTCCTATTCGACCGCGGTTTTCTATACGACTGATGCTCAGCGGGAAGCGGCTGAACTGTCGAAACAGTCACTTTCGATGAGCGGCCGGTTCAGCAAACCGATTGTAACGGACATCCGTCCTGCGGAACGGTTCTATCCGGCGGAAGATTACCACCAGGATTTTTACAAACATGAAAAAGAAGCATATGAAGCCGACCGCGCCCAGTCTGGACGCGACGAGTTCATCGATGCCCATTGGAAAGACCGCAGCTGACTGCGGTCTTTTTCATTTTCTTCCAAACATCTTACAGTAAATAGAAGCCTATGGCCATGATCATATACGCCGCAAACAGAACCAGCCCTTCGAACCAGTTCGACTCCCCGTCGTTCGATAAGTTGATGACGAGAAGCGCGGCAGTCACCATCGCGACCAGCTCCTGGATCGTGAATACGAGCGGCATCTCGACAGGCATGAACAGTGAGATCAGTACAAGTGCCGGCGCAACGAACATCGCCACCTGTAATGTGGAACCGACAGCGATCTCAACGGAGACATCCATCCGGTTCTTCATCGCCATCGTGACGGCGGAAACGTGCTCAGCCGCATTCCCGACAACCGCGACGATGATGACTCCGATGAACAGCTCCGACCAGCCGAACTGACTGCCGAGCGTCTCGAATGTCCCGACAAGCCGCTCGGAGACGAACGCGACGGCTACGGTGCTCAGCAGCAGGACGAGGATCGATTTCCCTTTGCTCCACTCCGGAACTTCCTCTTCCGCAGTCTCTACATCTCCCGAAGCAAAAACACCCCGGTGCGTGACGAGTTTGAAAAAGAGACCAGCCAGATAGATGGCGATCAAGATAACGGAAATGCCGACACTCAGATTGAACGTCTTCGCTGGATTCATCGAAATCGAAAATACTTCCGGGATGATGAATGCAATGATAATCGCAAAAATGAGCAAGCCGGAATTATACCGGACGTCATGCAGGCTGAAGCGCTGCCGCTTGTACTTCACACCCCCTGCAAAGAATGACAGGCCGAGCACAAGCAGCAGGTTGCCGAGTACAGAACCCGTCAACGAAGCAAGAACGATGCCGACCAGTCCTGCCTTCAAGGTGAAAATGGAGATGATCAGTTCGACTGCGTTGCCGAATGTTGCGTTGAGCAGCCCTCCGATCCGCGGTCCGCTCACGATCGCCAGGCTCTCTGTCGCACGTCCGATGAATCCTGACAGCCCGATGATGGTGATACAGCTCAGGACAAACATGAGAATGTCCGACCAATGAAGGAATGCACCGATTGCAACAACAGGGACCCCAGCAAAGACGACAATTGAAAAAATACGGTTCATATTCCCCTTTCCTCCTTTCGACATTCTTCTATACCCATTTTTTGAAGAAGGCGGCGGGACAGACGAAGAAAAATGACGGCGCTTTTTCGCTTACGGGAATTTCCAGGACTGAAACTATGAAAATAGGTTATACATAGGGTGGAGTACTACCCAGCCTATATAGTTACAGAAAACTGACAAAGGACGTGCCTTCATGAGCAAAACGACAAAGGAAGATATTCAGCGATATGCAAAGGACGAAAACGTAAATTTCATCCGTCTGCAGATCACCGATATACTCGGGATGATCAAAAGCGTGGAAATTCCAGTGAGCCAGCTTGACAAAGCGCTCGATAACAAAATGATGTTCGACGGGTCATCCATCGAAGGCTTCACGAAAATCGAAGCTTCGGACATGTACCTCGTACCGGATCTCGATACATGGATGGTGTTCCCATGGGCGTCGGGCACCGGCAAAGTCGCGCGGCTGATCTGTGATGTCTGCCAGGCGGACGGTTCCCCGTTCCCCGGTGATCCGAGAGGCAATTTGAAACGAGTGCTGAAAGAGATGGAAGCGATGGGCTTCACCCAGTTCAATCTCGGACCTGAACCGGAGTTCTTCCTTTTTAAACTGGACCGGCATGGGGAACCGACGATGCATGTGAACGATGACGGCGACTATTTCGATTTCTCGCCGCTTGACCTCGGCGAAGACTGCCGCCGGGATATCGTGCTGCAGCTCGAAGAACTCGGATTCGAAGTGGAAGCGTCCCACCACGAATCCGCTCCCGGACAGCATGAAATCGATTTCAAATATGCAGACGCGTTAAAAGCATGCGACAATATTCAGACGTTTAAACTCGTCGTCAAGACGATTGCACGGGAACACAGATTGCATGCAACATTCATGCCGAAGCCGATCTTCGGAGTGAACGGCTCAGGTATGCATTGCAATGTATCACTGTTCAAAAACGGCCAGAACACGTTTTATGACGAACAGACGGAAAACCAGCTGAGCACGACAGCGTATCAGTTCATGGCGGGCGTCCTGAAGCACGTGAAAGGGATGACGGCGATCACGAATCCGATCGTCAACTCGTACAAGCGGCTCGTGCCCGGCTACGAAGCGCCGTGTTACATTGCCTGGTCCGCGCAAAACCGGAGCCCAGTCGTTCGGATCCCGGCTTCCCGGGGCTTGAGCACACGCATTGAACTGCGTTCCGTCGATTCCGTGGCGAATCCGTATCTCGCACTGGCTGCTATCCTGAAAGCCGGCCTCAACGGCATCGAGCAGCAGCTGGATCCTGGTGAACCATGTGACCGCAACCTCTATGACATGTCCGAACAGGACTTGAAAGAGGAGGGTATTTCCATGCTGCCGACCGATTTGGACCACGCCTTGTTCGCACTCGACGAAGACCCGGTGGTCCAAGATGCCCTTGGGCCGCACATCTACCGGAACTTCCGTGAAGTAAAGCAGAAGGAATGGGACAGCTATCGGATCACCGTCCATCCATGGGAGATTGAAGAATACCGGAAAATCTACTGACCCTTACACAAACCGGACACCCCTGCGTGTCCGGTTTTTCTGTTGACGGAAAACCGACACAAAAAACTTCTTGTCAAGCGGACGCCGTTTCCGTAATATAAAAAAATATTATGCAGCCGTGACAGTGCGCTAATATGAAACTGACATGAAGGAAGTGGCCTGATGAGGAAGACAACCAAAGACGATATCCGCAAGTACGTGAAAGAAGACAACGTCAATTTCGTCCGCCTGCAATTCACTGACATCCTCGGGATGATCAAGAACGTCGAAATTCCGATCAGCCAGCTCGATAAAGCATTGGACAACAAAATGATGTTCGACGGCTCGTCCATCGAAGGGTTTGTCAGAATCGAAGAATCTGATATGTATCTTATCCCTGATCTGGACACGTGGATGGTATTCCCCTGGCCGTCTGGTACAGGCAAAGTGGCGCGCCTGATCTGTGATGTTTCCCTTGCCGACGGCCAGCCATTCCCCGGCGACCCCCGCGGCAACTTGAAACGGGTGCTTCGTGAGATGGAAGATATGGGCTTCACCGACTTTAACCTCGGACCGGAGCCTGAATTCTTCCTCTTCAAACTCGACAGCAACGGCGAGCCGACGATGGAACTGAACGACCACGGCGATTATTTCGATTTCGCTCCGCTCGATCTCGGAGAAAATTGCCGCCGTGATATCGTTCTGGAACTTGAAGCGCTCGGGTTCGAAGTCGAAGCATCCCATCATGAAGCAGCTCCTGGTCAGCATGAGGTCGACTTCAAATATGCCGACGCGCTCACGGCGTGCGATCATATCCAAACCTTCAAATTGGTCGTCAAGACGATCGCCCGCAAGCACGGCCTGCATGCGACATTCATGCCGAAACCGCTGTTCGGGGTGAACGGCTCAGGTATGCACTGCAATATTTCACTGTTTAAAGACGGTGCGAACATGTTCTTCGATGAACACGGTGAACGCAAACTGAGCAAGACGGCCTATCAGTTCATGGCCGGCATTCTCGAACACGTCAAAGGATTCACTGCCATCACGAATCCGACCGTCAACTCATACAAGCGTCTCGTGCCCGGCTACGAAGCGCCATGCTACATCGCCTGGTCTGCACAGAACCGGAGCCCGCTCATCCGGATTCCAGCCTCTCGGGGCTTGAGCACACGCATCGAAGTCCGCTCGGTCGATTCAGTGGCGAATCCGTACCTTGCACTTGCGGCCATTCTGAAAGCAGGACTTGACGGAATACGCCGCGGACTGAACCCCGGGGATCCATGCGACCGCAACATCTATGAGATGAATGCAGAAGAGCTGGCGGAGGCCGGCATCGTGACGCTCCCGACGGACCTCGACCACGCCCTTCTTGCGCTTGCAGAAGACACGGTCATCCAGGAAGCGCTCGGCAGTCACATCTATGCGAACTACAAAGCGGCAAAACAAGCGGAATGGGACAGCTACCGCATTACCGTCCATCCGTGGGAGCTCGACCGCTATATGAAAATCTACTGATCAAAAAAGAAGCCCGGAACCTCTGCAAAGGAGGTTTCGGGCTTCTTTCAATCTGATCAGGCATTCACCTTGTAAGACGCTTTCATTTCTTCAAATTCTTTATCTGAACATAATACGAAGTGTTCCGGAGCAATTTCACGGAACTCCACGTGGTCGCCGGCTCCGTACTGATGATCTTTCGGGTTATATGGTGTCCGGACACGCGTACGTTCGTAACGCGGATCTGGCAGCGGAATCGCCGACAGCAGTGATTTTGTATATGCATGCATAGGATTGCGGTACAGCTCATCAGCAGGTGCCATCTCCACGAGCTTGCCGAAATACATGACGCCGATCCGATCCGATATATACTTGACCATCGACAAATCGTGCGCGATGAACAAATACGTCAATCCGCGTTCTTCTTGCAGTTCTTTCAGTAAGTTGACGACCTGAGCCTGGATGGACACATCAAGTGCTGAAATCGGTTCATCGGCGATGATGAATTCCGGATCGACAGCGAGCGCGCGGGCAATTCCGATTCGCTGACGCTGACCGCCTGAGAATTCATGCGGATACCGCTCCGCATGCTCCCTGTTCAGACCGACCGTTTCAAGCAGCTCGATGACACGCTCTTTCCGCTCTTTCCGTGATTTTGCCAAGCCATGCACGTCGATTCCTTCCGCAATGATATCCATGACCTTCATCCGAGGGTTCAGCGACGCGTATGGATCCTGGAAGATCATCTGCATCTTGCGGTTGAATTCCTTGTTGGCACTTTTCGATTTCTTATCCTGTACATTGACGCCATCGAAGAGGACTTCCCCGTCCGTCGCGTCATACAACCGGATGATCGTACGGCCCGTCGTCGATTTCCCGCAGCCGGACTCGCCGACAAGGCCGAACGTCTCCCCGCGGTTGATGGAGAAACTGATATCGTCGATGGCGCGCACTTCAGATGGTTTGCCTTCGTTGAAATACTGTTTCAGGTTTTTCACTTCGAGTAATACATCAGACATTACACACGCCCTCCTGTCGCTTCGTAATACCGGCTCCCCGGGAATGTACGCATCCGTTCAATGATGGCTGCAGGCGGCTCCACTTGAGGTGCTTGCGGATGCAGAAGCCATGTCGCGGCATAATGCGTGTCACTCACACGGAAAAACGGCGGTGGCTCTTCCATATCGATTTGCAGTGCATACTCACTCCGCAGAGCAAATGCATCCCCTTTTGGCGGATACAGCAAGTCTGGGGGCGTTCCAGGAATCGCATACAGTTTTTCCTCGTTCACATCCATCGACGGCATCGAGCTCAGCAGCCCCCATGTGTACGGATGCTGCGGGTTGTAGAAGATTTCATCGACCGTACCGATTTCAACGATCTTGCCGCCGTACATGACCGCTACCCGGTCTGCAACGTTTGCCACAACACCGAGGTCATGAGTGATGAAGATGATAGAAGTATCGATCTTCTTCTGGATATCCTTCATGAGCTCGAGGATCTGTGCCTGGATCGTTACGTCAAGGGCAGTTGTCGGTTCATCCGCAATTAGGATCTGCGGGTTGCATGCAAGCGCAGTCGCGATGACGATCCGCTGGCGCTGACCTCCCGAGAACTGATGCGGATACATTTTGTAACGGTTTTCCGCATTCGGAATTCCGACCATTGACAACAGTTCGATCGCAACTTTACGCGCTTTTGCCTTGCTCACTTTCTGGTGCTTCAAAATCGGCTCCATGATCTGTTTGCCGATCGTCATCGTCGGGTTCAAGGAAGTCATCGGATCTTGGAAAATCATCGAAATATCTTTGCCCCGGATCTTTTGCATTTCCTGTTCAGGCAGCTTCGTCAGGTCTTTTCCGTTGAACAGAATCTCTCCGTTCTTGAATTCAGAGCTGGATTCCGGCAGCAGCCGCATGATCGACTTGGTCGTTACCGACTTACCGGATCCCGACTCCCCGACGATTGCGAGTGTCTCACCTTTGTTCAAATCGAAATTCACGCCACGGATCGCTTTCACTTCACCTGCAAACGTATGGAAGGAAAGCTCTAAATCTTTTACTTGTAAAATTTTACTCATTTCGCTTTCCTCCTTATCAATCTTTCATCTTCGGATCGAGTGCATCCCGCAGGCCGTCACCGATCAAGTTGAATGCAATCATGAGAACACTGATGACGATAGCCGGGAACAGCAGGACGTACGGCTGATGTTCCATCACTTTGTAGCCATCATCGATCAGCGTACCAAGTGAAGCAGCTGGCGGCTGTAGACCGATACCGATGAAACTCAAGAATGCTTCGAAGAAAATCGCATTCGGAATCGTGAACATCGTATTGATAATAATTATGCCAAGCACGTTTGGCATCAGGTGTTTCGACATGATCTTTGTATCATTCGTTCCAAGTGTCCGAGCAGCGAGCACGAACTCCTGGTTTTTATATTTCAGGATTTGCGCACGTACAATCCGCGACATCCCGATCCAGCCGGTAATCGAAATCGCAATGATGATCGCTTTTATTCCCGGTTCCATAATGAGCAGCATCAAAATGACAACGATAAGTGTCGGAATCCCGATCAGCACTTCCACAATCCGCTGCATGATATCATCCGTTCGGCCGCCGAAGTAGCCGGAAACCCCACCATAG
Source organism: Sporosarcina sp. (assembly GCA_032099885.1). GTDB lineage: Bacteria > Bacillota > Bacilli > Bacillales_A > Planococcaceae > Sporosarcina. Next base: position 52,266 of record DAMDKL010000011.1, on the reverse strand, counting down.
ATGACACCAATCACCAAGTCGATCATCGCAGCCACAAATGCGATCAATAGGGAAATTTGAGTCCCCTGCCAGAGACGGGTGAACAAGTCACGACCGAGACCGTCAGTACCGAACCAGTAATACTCATCGACTTTTTTCATTGCATACAAGTCGACTTTCTTTTTACCGAGAGTACCGACACCGTCCATAATCCCGAGCTTTTCGATCCCCTGCATTTTCGGCGGTAGGTTCGCATGACGGAGATTTTGTGTCGTGCCGTCATGTCCATTCAGATGCGGACCGATGAGGGCCAATATAATCATCAGTACAAGAACGACCAGGCTGACGACCGCCGCTTTGTTTTTCCGGAGACGGAGCCAGGCATCCTGCCAGAAACTCAAACTCGGTTTTTCAATTCGCTCGGCATGATCACTGTTCAGCGTAATCCGTTCAAATTTTTCTTGAGGCAGCTGTTCGTATTCTTTTTGCATTATGCTTTCCCTCCAGCCAAGCGGATACGCGGATCAATAACACCGTATAAAATATCCACAATGAAAATTACGACAATTAGAAATGCGGAGAAGAATAACGTCGTTCCCATGATCGTTGCAAAGTCGTTTACCATGATGGAAGAAACGAACTGCTCCCCGATACCAGGGATCGCGAAAATCTTTTCAACGACGAGTGAACCTGTGACAAGCCCGGCAGCAACCGGACCGAGAACTGTAATCAGCGGAATGAGCGCATTCCGGAATGCGTGTTTGAAGGCGATTTCGAACTTATTGGCTCCCTTGGCCTTTGCCAGCGTAATGTAATCCGAGCTCATCACTTCGATCATTTCTGTCCGGATGAAACGGGCAGATAACGCGAGAGGTCCCATTGCAAGGGCAAGCGATGGAAGAATACTCGACTGCCACCCGTCATTCCACAGGCCGACCGGAAGCAAGTGCCACTGGGAAGCGATATAGTATTGTAATAGTGTCGCGAATACGAAGGACGGGATGGAACTTCCGAGAATGGCCAAGAAGGTACTTCCATAATCCCAAAACGTGTTCTGCCTCAGCGCAGCAAGCATACCGAGCAGTATTCCGATGATCGTTCCGAAAACCATCGCCTGCGCACCGAGGATGAAGGATGGCTTCATGCGGGAAGCGAGCAAATCGTTGACACTTTTACCTTTGAATGCGAACGATGTTCCAAGATCACCCTTTGCCAAGTTCTTCATATAGATAGCATATTGAACGGGTGTCGGCTTATCAATACCGTATTTTTTTTCAACAATCGCTTTTTGTGTGTCATTCAGCTTGCTGTACGACGCAATTGGTGAACCCGGTAATGTTTGCATTAAGAAAAATGTTGTAGTCGCAATGAGAAACATTGTGATGAACATGTAAATGATCCGTTTACCAATATATTTAACCATAGTGCACCTCCTGATCTATGTACCACTCTATGTTAACCCAAACAAAATGAGTTATTTTCAAATTGAAAGCACTTACAAAACATTCGCAATACTCGTTGTTATTAAAAAGAGAGTATATGGCGGATTGCCGCCATATACTCCCGGTTATTCAGTTACGATTGATTATTCTTTACCTGAAATGTAAGCCCACTTGTAGCTATAGTCAGCACCGAATGGGTGGCTTACTAGACCTTTGAAGTAAGGTTTTTCAAGGAAGATCAAACCGCGCTGGTAAATCGGTGCAATCGCTGCATCTTCATCAAGAAGGATCTTTTCAGCTTTTGCGAATGCTTCATAACGCTCTTCCGGCTTCAATGCAAGGTCGCCTTTCGAGTCAGCAATCAGCTGGTCATACTCTTTGTTCGAGTAAGACATCAAGTTGTTCGTACCATCTGTTACGAACAGATCCAGGAAGGAAATCGGATCCTGGAAGTCAGGGCCCCATCCAGATACTTGGATGTCGTAGTCTTGTGCAGTGTCAAGCTCAAGACGAACTGCAAATGGAACTTCTTTCAGCTTGATTTTCAAGCCTTCAAGGTTAGTTTCAAGCTGTGATTTGAAGTACTCGTCCATCTTCTTCGAAAGTTCAGTGTCTCCCCCGAGAATTTCAAGCTCAAGGCTGTCCACTCCGAGTTCGTCCAATCCTTTTTTCCAAAGTTCTTTTGCTTCTTCCACGTCATACTCAAGGTGGTCTCCGCTAAGCTCACGGAAGTCTTTCTTGTTTTCATCATACGCGAAATCTTTCGGTACGAGGAAGTTTGCAGGGATTGAACCGTTAGCTAATACGACGTCTGCAAGGTCTTCTTTCTGGAATGATTTTGCAATCGCTTTCCGGATATTGACGTTTGCAAGAGGTGTTTCCTTACCGCCTTTTAGCTGGTTGAATTTGAAATAGAAGACAGAAGTTTCTGGCTGTGTTACAGCTTCAGGGTCTTCCATATACTGCATTGCAAGGTCGCCTGATAATCCGGCGCGGTCAAGTTTGCCATCTTCGTAAAGTTTCACTGCAGTAGCAGAGTCCTGCACGACGTTGACGTTGATTTGTGTAAGTTTTACATTCTCTGCATCCCAATACTCATCGTTCTTCTTAAATGACCAGCTTCCGCCAGTACCGTCCCAGTCCGTCAAAACGAATGGTCCGTTGTATAGAAGGTTCTCAGAGTTTGTTGCGTAAGCGTCACCTTTTTCAGTAACGAATTCTTCTTTTTGCGGGTAGAAAGTTCCGAATGACATGAGGGACAAGAAGTAAGGAACTGGGCGCTCAAGTGTTACTTCAAGCGTTTTTTCGTCTTTAGCGACGATTCCAAGTTCTTTTTTGTCCATTTTGCCTTCACTGATTGCTGTTGCGTTTTTAACTGTTCCGGACATCATGAACGGACCATAAGGAGATCCAGTTGCCGGGTCGATTGCACGCTGCCAAGCGAATACGAAATCGGCAGCAGTAACAGGTGTTCCATCAGACCATTTTGCATCACGCAGTTTGAACGTGTATGTCAGTCCGTCTTCACTCTCTACTGCATCTTCAGCAGCCATTGCCGGTTCAGCAATGTTCTCCTGGTTCAGACGGTAGAGACCTTCGTTAACGTTGTTTAATACGTTGAAACCTACTGCATCTTCAACGATTGCAGAGTCAACTGAAGGGATTGCTGCAGACTCAGCCAACTCGAGTACTTGTTCAGCATCCGGTTCGCCATCTTCTTTCTTCGGTGTTTCAGTTGCAGTACCCTCATCTTTGTTGCTGTCTTCTTTTGAAGCATCGTCGTTCTTGTCCGAGCCGCCACATGCCGCAAGGAAGATACTTAGTACTAATGTCATTGCCAAAAGCAACAGCCACTTTGTGTTCTTCAAGGTCATTCCCCCTTTTTATAATTGTCTGAAGAATTAACACTATTTCATTATACAATCAAATTCTCTGAAGTCAAAGTGTTTTTTACAAAAAATTTTACTTCGCATAACCAAACGACATATTAGAATTGTTGTAGAATTGTGCCGGTAAGCGGTTTCCCTGCCCTTTTCGCTTTGTCTAACTGAAGAAAATGCTGTATGATTACAAATGAATTATTACGATATAGGAAATTGGGGTTAGAAATTTGAAAAAAATCACATTGTTCTTTTTAATCGGACAGCTTATTATTTTCATCCTTTCTTTTTTAACGGAAGGCGGGCTCTCGCTCCTCTCCTACATTAATATCTCTTTCTACGTAGGGGGGCTGCTTCTGTTGGCAGGAGGTTTTGTCTATATCTTCCGAACAGGATCGTTTGATTTTTTCACAAGCAGCATGAGAAAAGTCTTGTCTCGCCGTCACATGCAGGAAGAGATGGGATCAATGAGGAAACCATCCGAAGTATTCTCTGCCAGTCCCCGTCTTCTTTTCCTGACAGGCATCCCGATATTGCTCTGCATGTTTGTCGCATTAGGGTTCTATTACCGTTGAACTTGCATGCGCCGAAGTGTTTATGCACAATGGAATAGTGGTACAACTAGGTAAGCAGGGTAATTAGAAGACGACAGTCAGAATGGAGTGGGTTGTGGAATGGAAATACTTCTATATGCCAGCGCAGCAATCGCGGCATTATCACTGCTCCTCATCGCAATTTTTGTCATCAAAGCCGTGAAAAGTGTCAACAAGACGAAAGATGAGGTTGCAGAATCCATTAAGGATCTGCAGAGCAGGCTGGACGGGGTGACCCGCCAGGCAAATGAGCTGATGGCCAGCACAAACCGCATCACCGGAGAGGTGGAACGCAAACTGCAATCATTGAACAGCGTAGCGAAGACCGCTGAGAAGCTGGAAGAATCGACAAATCACATGAACCGGTCATTCCAGGCGCTGGCGGATCAGATCGGCAACCCGGATCCGAAATATAAGGATCTGATGCAAAAAGCGAACACGGTGACCGGAATTGCCGCAAGCATCTATTACCGGGCAAAGCGGGAAAAAGCAAAGCAGGCGGACAACGCATACAGCACTCCGCAGCAGCGCAGGGAAAAACAGCAGGTCGAACTGCTGCCACCGCCGCAAAAACGGCTACCTGAACCGAAACGAAAAACTAACTAACGAGGTGATGCAGATGGATTGGATGGGAATTGGCGTGTTGATCATCGGGATCGCCTTTGCAGTACTAGTTGTGATCCTCATCAAACCGCTGAAAAATCTCGGAGATGTTACGGAGAACTTGAAACAGACGACAGCCAAGCTGCCTGATACGGTGGAAAGTGTCACCGGCCAGGCGCAGCTCGTCCTCAACACGAGCAACGAAACGATCGGCAATGTGAACCAGCAGGTTAACGAGATCACCCCGCTCTTCCAGATTGTCGGAGATACAGGGGAAGCAGCCCGCTCCCTCACTCACTCGGCACTTGAGAAATCGGCGAACTTGAAGACACGCACAACAGATGCAGCCGGTCTCTCCCGCCGTGAACGGTACCAAGGACTGTACGGCCTGCTTTCGTTCCTGTTCTACTTGCAGCAAAACAAAAAGGAAATCAAAGTGAAGGCAGACGTCCTGAACAAATAATTTCAATCTCCCCCGCCAGCGCCCAGTGCGCTGGCTTTTTTCGTGCGTTATGGTAGATAGGCTGCACTTCGGCTAATGGGTGGACGCAGAATTGTCTGCTGGTCTCATAACTTCCGGAATGTCCTCATATGAACGGATTTTCGCTTATAAATTTCGGAAAACGCTTATAAATCCTGAATACCGCTCATAAAATCGGTAAAGCGCTCATAAATCCTGATTTTCGCTCATAAACTTCGGAAAACGCTCATAAATCGTGAATATCGCTCATAAACTCCCGAAACCGCTCATAAATCTCGATTATCGCTCATAAACTCCGGAAACCGCTCATAAATATCAAAAAGCGCTCATAAACACCCGGCGCGCCCAACAACCACGCACCGAGTGCCCCTCCCCGCCCACCTCCACAGCATTCTGGGCAGATAAAAAGCACTGACAGCCGTCAGTGCTTCTCCCTGTTTCTCTATTTCTTTTCGTTTACAGCTGCAGCCGCCTGGGCTTTCATCCGACCGATGTCAGCAGCACGCTTTTTCCCTGCATCTGCCATCGTCCCGGAGCGCGGATAGCTCTCCGGCTGTTTCAGAGCCTTACCCTTCCGCACTGCGTAATACCCAAGTGCAGCCGTGCCGTAGATGCCGCCAATCGATGTGTTGCGTTTCGCTTCGTCCGCCCCTTCGACTTTCCGCTTTGCCGAATCGGTCACATTGTGCAGCGATGCGGTCAGATTACGTGTCGTATTGCCAAGATCTCCTGCCACTTCGAACAGCGGTGTCAGATTGCCGAGCTTTGCATTGACATCGGCGAGCGTGTCATTGGAATGCCGGATCAGCTGACCCGTCTCCCCCAAAACTCCATCCAGCTGTTCAGGCAGCTGGTCGAGCGTCTTGTTTACACCGCCGAGTGTTCCTGCAATCCCGTTCAGCACGCGCCCTATGTAGATAGCGAGCACTAGAAAACCGGCGCCGATGAGAAGGACGCCTAAACCCGTTAAACTCATGTTCATCCCTCCATAGACATTCAATTATTTTATGACATTCTCCGCTCTCTTCCACGTCGAGAAAAGACTGGCGGCCAGTTCGCCAATGTGGATAGCACCGACAAACGGTTTCGTTCCGGGAAGGTCCGGTTCCTCCGCATAGCGTGCAGTCAAACCGCTGATCCCTTCTGCAGCAGTTTCTGCAGTATCGCCGGCATTTTTAACGGTATCCACCAAACTTGTCAGTGCATCCATTTTCACCTGCACATCCGCCGCTGAAGAGCGGGCTTCCACCATGGTCAGCTCCAGCTCATGGATGGAGTTTTCCATTTTGCTTTCCATCTGTTTCGCCGTTTGTCCGACAGTCATGATCAGACCGGAAATCCGCGTGAGCAATATACAAAAATAGACGGCGAACACAGCAAACGATACAGCAATCAGAAAAACGCCTATATGGGTTAGCATCATCCAATTATCCCTCCTTCTTATTTGTGTATACCACAAATGCCCGCTGAGTATGCACCGTGACGACTCACAGAGTGCTCTTTTGATGGAAGTCGACAGAAAAAGCGAGTTTTCTTTCGAAAAAAGGGGAAACTGTTAAAGGAAATACGACGAGGAGGAGATTAAATTGGAAAGAAGTTCATCGACGGAACGGTTTCAGCCAGTCACATCCAAAAACAGCGGGGATATAGTGGAAGTGCTGCCGGACATCGCATACTTGACTGATCAGATCGTCAATGTGATTTTCATCGGCAACCCGGAACCCGGCCACCCCTGGGTTTTGGTCGACGCGGGCATGCCGGAATCCGGAGGGAAAATCATCGAGAAAGCAGAGGAGCGTTTCGGCAAGAACCGCCCTCCGAAAGCGATCGTCCTGACACATGGCCATTTCGATCATATCGGCGGAATCATTGATATCCTGGAAAAATGGCCAGTGCCAGTATATGCACACATTTTGGAGCACCCTTATTTGACGGGCAGGGAAAAGTATCCGGATCCCGACGTCACTGTGGAAGGCGGGATGCTCGCGAAGCTGTCATTCCTGTTCCCGACCGAACCGATCGTCATCACGGAATTTCTGCATGCACTCCCTGAAGACGGATCTGTCCCTCCGCTTCCGGGCTGGCGCTGGTTCCATACACCTGGTCATTCTGCCGGTCACGTCTCTTTTTTCAGGGATACAGATCGTGCGCTGATCGCCGGTGATGCGTTCATAACCGTGCGACAAGATCAGCTGTACAAAGTGATGACACAGGAACAGGAACTAACCGGACCACCCCGCTATTTGACTCCGGATTGGACTGCTGCGGAACAATCTGTCCATACACTGAACACACTGAATCCTGCATTTGCCGTAACCGGCCACGGAGAAGCGGCAGAAGGCACATGGTTGACTGATCACCTTGACACGCTGGACAAACACTTCAAAGAGCTGGCCGTCCCCGATCATGGTAAGTATGTCGAGGACGAAGAGAAAAAAACTGAACACTGACTTTCTCCATACAACTTAATCCTCTATACTGCTTGTATAAGGGGGCTTATGATGAACATCCACGGACAGGAAGTGACTGGCGTCCAGATGGACAGTGAAACGCGCTGCCTTCATTACCATTCGGAAATTGACCGGATTGCCATCAAGTTCTATTGCTGCGGCAAGTATTTTCCATGTTACGAATGCCATGAGGAACTCGGATGCGGGAAACCGGCTGTCTGGCCGCGTTCCCGGTTTACTGAAAGAGCTGTCCTGTGCGGGGCGTGCGGTTATGAACTGGCGGTGAGTGACTACCTCACCTGCCATTCCGTTTGTCCGGCCTGCAGCGCTAAGTTCAACCCCGGCTGCAGCCTGCATTCCGGTCATTATTTCGAGACAGCCAGATAAAAGAGCAGCTCCGTCACATACGGTCTGCTCTTTTTTCACTCCATCGCAACAAATTGAAGGTCTGTCCGCTTCGTTGCGGCTTTTTCGAAAGCTTTCATAAACCCGATTTCTGAAATTTTCTGTTTCAGGACCTCCTTATACGGATAACTGACGTGAAATGGAGCTTCAAACGGAAAGTCCTCGACAGCAATCGTCACCTCATCGGTAAATCGTATCGCGAGCCGGTGATGAGGCAGCCCTTCAAGTGTTTCCGGAGACGGGATGCCGTTCACGAAAAACGGATGTTCGTTTTCCTTAGTGGCGCCGGGTTCGTTCACACAAGCATACAGCGAGAAATTATCGCCGAGCTGCAGCAATGCATAATGCTTCTGGAAACGATTCGAATCGAATCCTACCATCGCGTGCGACAGCCGCTCTCGGCGTCTCTCCTCACAGTCCAGAAACTCTTCAGACGCTTTTCCGTCCTGCCGGTTGATGAAACGGGAGTAATGTTCACTGCATAAGAGGGCTGCATACCGATCGATCGCTTCAACGGTATCAATGCCGTGTTTGTACAGTACTATTTTCGACCGCAGAGGAAAGTCAGTGAACCGATAAGGCGCCTGTTTGCCGTCATTCCAGAACGGCTGCTGGTCAAATGGCGCCCAGCCGACGTCGTGCAGCCGGATGGCCGTCAATACGGACTGCCTGACAGCCGTCCCTGGAAACAGCTCCTTCTTCCAATTGCTCATAATCTGTTCAGCCAGCAGTCCATGGCAGTTTTGCTCAATCAGTATAAATGAATCTTTACGTTCCCGAACAATCATGGATATTCACTCCCTTTCTTGAACTTCCCTTTCTTGAACTTCCCTTCCCTTTTCCGTCAGGTTCAATCAAAAAAAACACCTTTCCCGAAGAAAAGTGTTCTGCTCATACGATATGAATGCCGTCCGCTTCGAGCATTTGCTGAAGCTCGCTGTATTTGGCCCGGCTCAGCGGAACCTTATGGCCATTCGTCAATTCGATAGCATATGATCTAGAGGCAGAGTCGGCTTCCACCGAAATGATCTGGTGCAGTGGCACGATGAACGATTGATGGGCGCGGTAGAAACCGAACGGCTCGAACATCACCTCAATCTCTTTCATGGAATCACTGGACAAAAACGATGTCTGGTTGGTCACAATCGATATTTTGCGGCCGCTCTTTTCGATGTACAAAATATCCGCCACATTGACAATACGGATGCCGCCCGCCACTTTCATGCCGATTTTCCGATCGGACGGTGCCGTCTTGGCACGCTCCCCAAATGCCTGGCCGACCGCAGCCATCGTTTTCTCGAGCCGGAAGAAGTTGATGGGCTTGATGAGGAAATCGAGTGGCCGGTAATCATAACCATCAAGCGCAAAACCGGCATGCCCCGTCACGAAAATGACCTTGACGGACGGGTAAGCCGACTGGATATGACCCGCCAGCTCAAGGCCTGTAATGTCGCCGATCTCAATGTCAAGGAACACGAGATCCGCTTCATGGCTCCTCAAGTAATCGAGTGCAGCCTTGCCGCTGTTCACCGTTTGGATAATTTGAATGAACGGAAAAGATGACAAATCCTTAACTAGCAGATCGATCGCCTGCTGGTCATCATCGACGAGCAGTGTCCTGATTTCCATATGACGTCCCCCTCCTGTTAATAGTCATTCGTATTTTCGGGAATCCTGACGTGAATGGTCAGCCAGCCGTCTGTCAGCTCCGGATAAATCATCCCGTAATGGGCCGTGACGATTTTTTCAACGCCTGCCAATCCGATCCCTTCATGGGTCCCTTTAGTCGAGAAACCCGGCTCAAACATATGAAGGATCTGATCATCACCCGCCCCAGTCCTGTTTTTCACGCGGAAGACATAAGATCGTTTCTCTTTGCTGATTTCAACGGACAGCTGACGTTCATCCAGCGGCCGAGACATCAGTTCCTCAGAGGCATTCTGAATCAGATTGCCGAGGATCTTGTTCACATCATAGACGGAGGCCGGAATTCCGCGTAAATCATCCTGTATCGAGAAATGGATGGAGATGCCCTGCCGCTTTGCTTCTTCTGCCTGAGTATTCAGCATTGCACTCAGTGCTGGGTGTGCGAGCGGCAGCAGTTCGTTCACATCCTGCACTTGTCGCACTACTTCGCCTATGTAGGCATCGGCCTCTGTATACTTTTTGCTTTTCAGAAGGCCATACAAACTTGTCAAATGAAAGTTGAAATCGTGCCGCTGCGAGCGGATGACGGTAAAAAACGATAACAGGTCCTGCTGGTACTGCTGGTCCAGATAGAACTTCTCCTGCGCGATTTTCTGTTTAAGGAAAATCTTCAGGAAGGCCAGCAGGATCATGAGCATGAGGATTGACCAAACCGTGATGAACAGGCGGTAGGCTGTCGGGAAAAGATCACGTTCGATCACAGTATATTGGAGAAAGAGGTTCATCAGCAGGATCAGCAGAGCACTGACGCCAAGCGCATTCCTGTAGGATGAAGAGCCTTCTCCGCCGTCCGCTGCCCTGCGGAATACATCGGCCGGAATCAGGACAGGTTTCAGCCGGAGCACAGCCAGCACAGCCAGCATATGATTCAGCAGGATGAACAGCTCCATCACAAGTTCGATGAACAAGTCCGGCTGCAAGTCCGCCTGTCCGATCGCCAGCTGGAACAGATTGCGTTCCAGCAGATCGACGACAGCAAGCTGGTATGTCCAGGCCGCCAGCAGGACGAAGCCCGCCTGCAGTGCCGGCATCCTGACGAACACGAACAGAAACGGGATGAGCAGAATATAGACGAGACCTCTGTTCAGGGAAACACCGGTGACGCCTTCGAGGACCGAAAACAGCACCTCCGCCGCTACCGCGGATAGCAGGAGTTTTAACCGGCCTCTGTCCGACTGGTGGCCGGCCGCCGTCTGCCCGAGAAGGACTCCCGTGCAGACGGAAGCTGCTGAAAATACAATTGTAAGGATTCCCATGCCGTTATCACCTGACCGATTTTTACTGATAAAAGTATACCACAGACCATGAAATCGGCGAAATGCTCACAATTGAAAAACTCCTCTGCCCAGTCAAGGGAGAGGAGTTCCGGTCATTCTGGAAGAACAGTGACAACACTGATCGATTGTTCAGGCGCCCATTCGGCAAGGAACTGTTTCCAGTCACCAGACGTCAACTGCTGAATGGCCGGGATCTGGTCGAAATAGGACAGACCCCGATTGCGGTACCAGACCATTCCCTGTGCATTGTTTTCGATCGAATTCATCCGGCGGAGCATCTTGCCGATCGTCCGCCGTTTGAGCCGTTCGAATTGGCTTTCCGTCACTTCCGCTGCATGGAGGGAACCGAGTTGTTTTTTCAAGAGACCCGATAGTTCATCGGGAGAAGCCGTATTGCTGCCGATCATACTGAAACCGAATGACTTATCTACGACAGATGTGAAGAGGAACGAGGAATCGATCAGTTGTGCATCTGCCAGTTCTTTGTAGAAAGGGCCGCTCCGGCTGTAGAAATAGTCGAGCGTCATGCCCGTCAGCAACTTTCGGCGGCCGAGTTCTTCCGGTTCGATATCCCGTGCATATTCTTTCACGCCGAGCATCAGTTTCGGCATGCTGACACTCATGTGCAGAGTCCGTTCCGCTTCGTGGACAGCTGCGGACTCTGCCGGGTGGACCACTTTAAACGTTCCTATCTCCGGGAATGTCTTTTTCTCCTGGTTGGCGCGGATGACCGACATCATTTCATTTGTGTCAAAGTTCCCTGCCAGACAGAACGTCATATTCGATGGATGGTAGAAGGTCTGGTAGGCGGTCAGCAGCTGCCCCTTCGTCATCGAATTGATGGACTCCAGGGTGCCGAGCACTTCGTTTCTCACCGGGTGTTTGGAAAATAGGGCTTCCTGGACGGCAAGATAGATCCGCTGATCAGGCATGTCCGCATACATCTGGAACTCCTGACTGATGATCCCCTTTTCTTTGTCCACCGTTTCATCGGTCAAATACGGGTTTTGCACGAAATCGAGCAGCAGCTCCGTATTTTCCTTGACCTGGCCGACAGTCGTGAAGTAATAGGAAGTCTCCGAATCATTCGTATAGGCATTCGCATCCGTACCGAGTTTTCCAAAATCCGAATAGACATCATGGTCGCCTTTGTCGAATAGCTTATGTTCCAGGTAGTGGGCGGTTCCTTCGGGGATACGGACCGGTTCTCCGCTGTCATGCGGGATGAATTCCAGGTCAGCTGAGCCGAAGTCCGCTGTGAAGATGCCGAAAGTCTTGTTCATGCCCGTTTTCGGTATGAGAAGCACCCGGAGTCCGTTCGGCAACTGTTCTGTATAAACTGTCTCGTCAACTGTTTGATAGTCCGTCTTGTTCATCGGCCTGCCTCCTCACTCGTCAGCAGGAAAACGGTGTCTAGCTCCACATCGCGGACAGAACGCACGACGTCTTCCCTTGTAATCGTTTTGAATGTCTCCGCCATTTCGACGGGTGACTTGCTGCTGCCTGTCAGCACTTTCTGATACGCTGTGGCAATCATCCCGGCCACCGAGTCAAGGGAGGTCTGATAACTGCCGACGAGCATACTCTTCGAATCTTCTAGGTTTTCATTTGAGAAGGCACCATCTTTCAGGATGGCGATCTGTTCACCGATCAGTTTGCGTGCCGCCTCATAGTCATTCGGGGCAATGCCGCAGTAGACGAACAGTTTGTCGCTGTACATGTCAAGATCGGCGCCTACGTAATAGGCCAGGCTGTGTTCTTCGCGGATTGTCGAGAAGAGCAGCGATCCGGGGTGTCCGCCAAGGAGCACACTGCCGACCATCAGCGCTTCGAAATCATTGTCGCGGAACGTCCGCCCGGTCCGGTAGCCGATATGCAGTTTCGCCTGCTGGATCGATTCGGTTTCGACGAACGTTTTCACGTTTGCCGGTTGCGCGGCTGCGGCCGGCAGAGCGAGACCCGTTTCCAGCTGTTCCGCAGCGTGCGTACCGTCTGTCACAGTTTCGGTGATGATCCTGCGGGTTTCTTCGACATGGAGATCGCCGGCGACGAACAAGTCGATGCGCGCCGTCGCCAAAAGTTCGCGATAGGCGGCCAGAAGACCGACCGGCGTAATCGCTGCCAAATCTTCCGCGTAGCCGTTCGGGTGCACCGAATAACGTTCTTCCGGTGCCATCTCGTCCAGCAAGCGCTCATCGGCATAGGCGGCGCGGTCGTCCTTCGCTGCTTCGAGCGCTTTTTTCAGTTTCTCCTTTTCCTGCTCAACGATGAGGGGTTCAAATCCATCCCCTTCTATACGCGGGTGGAACAGAATCTCATTCAGAAAACGGTAGACGTTTCCTGCCAAGTCATGCTCCCCGCCAATGAACCGTTCGTTTGCAAATTCGAGCTGGACGGTCAGTATATGGCTGTTCCCTGCGGTACTCGCATAGATGACGAGTGAAGCGCCGTACAGATCATCGAGATGTTCCTGAATAGCGCCCGCTGTCGGGTAATTTCTGCAGCCGGCACGCAGAATTCCGGGCAGCAGCGTGCGTTCTGTGATTGTTTTACGCTCCAGAAGTGTCTGCAGCTTGCATTCCACAGTTACTGTTTTGACATTTTTGTTCTCGATCAGACAAAGGGGCATTCCGTTCACCTTCTGTTCGTCAGCTGATAGTATTGTCATGTTGTTGCTCCTTCCCATGATTCCCAATCCACACAAGAACCGGCAAACCGATAAGAATCCTTGTTTGCCGGTTCAGTGTCATCTTATTCCTGTTCGAAATCGTTCTCGATCACTTCGTATACTTTCGCTTGGTCAGGGTGTCCCTCAGAAAGGAAGTAGAGGAAGTCGCCTTTTGCATTCATCGGGATTTCGCCAGATTCACCTTCGAACGTCATCGTCACTTTGCCTTCTTCTTTGGCTGACTTCAAATTATCACTGTCTGGGTCCATTTTATAAATCTGGAGCGGCAGCATGTCTTCGCCGTCAATCTCGACTTCCATCACTTGCTGTGTGCCTTCGATATCCGCAAAACCGGTTTTCTTCTCTCCGACGTCAAGTCCCGCTTTCTTCAGCAAGTCGATGATGGTATCAAAGTTCGGATCGACGGGGTCGACATCGTCTGCTACCGGTTTATCGGCCGTATCGTTTTCCGTGCCGGCTGCTTGGTTTTCAGCCGGCTTATCTGCTGCCTTTTCTTCTCCCCCGCAAGCTGCAAGCGCTGCAGCAATTACCCCTGTCATGAGTAAAAAGAGTACTTTTTTCATTTTTTCCATTTCATCCACCCCGTTTTAAATTGTCCGACGCAGTGAACTATACTGTCGCCAGCAGCTGTTCTTTTTCATCCTGAATCGTTATCAGGTCTTTGTACAAGTTACTGGAACGCATCAGCTCGTTATGGGTGCCGGATCCTTCCACACGACCACCGTTGACAAGAATGATATGGTCCATCTGTTTCATCGTCCGTAAGTTATGGCTGATGAGCGCCGTCGTACGCCCTTTCATGAGAAGGCGAAGCGCCCGGTTAATGTCATGTTCACTCTGTGCGTCGAGGCTGGCCATCGCTTCGTCCAGCAGCAGATAGTCAGGATCCATGACAAACGCACGGGCGATTGCAATCCGCTGACGCTGACCGCCTGACAGCTTGGAGCCAAATTCACCGACATCCTTATCGAGCCCTTCCGGGAACTCGCGGATGAATTCATCTGCAGCTGCATGCTTCGCTGCCAGCCAGACGATATCGTCACCGACTTCTTCCCGTACTCCATACAAAATGTTCTCCCGGATCGTGCCCGAAAGTAGTGGTGCATTTTGCGAGACATAAGCAATGCCTGCCCGCCATTCATCCAGGTGAACATTTTCAGCAGGGGTCGAACCGATCAGCACACGCCCGACGTTCGGTTCGTAAAGCCTCTCGAGCAATCCGAAGATTGTGGATTTTCCACCGCCGCTCGGACCGACAATCGCCGTCGTCTTACCTTTTGGGATCGTCAGGTTGACATTTTCCAGCGCAAGCCGGTCACCATAGCTGAACGATACATTCTCAAGTGTCAGATCGGCATCAAGCTGCTTGGCTTTGTCACTGAAAGGATAGGTGCGCACGAGCTGCTCTTCCCCGGCTTCCTGAATTTTCGCAATTTCTGCCGAAGCCCCCTTCGCCTGTTTGAGCGTCTGCCAGAACAACCCATACTGCAGCACGTTATTGTGGATGAACTGAACATACAAATAGAATGATATGACCTGGCTCACTTTCATCTCCCCTTTGGAGACGAGGTAGCCACCGTACACTAGAACAGTGCCGACGATGATCGCCTGGACACTCTGCATAAGCGGTTCCGCGAACAGATCGACCGTTGCCCGGCGTTTGTCAGCCCGGTATTGGTCTTGTATGACTGCACCGGACTTTTCAGCTTCGTAGTTCTCTTTGCCGAAAGTTTTGATCAGCCGGATTTTCGGCAGCCGCTCGGCAAAGAATGCCGTCATATCGGACAGCTTGTTCTGTACACCATGCTGTGTCTTCTGCGTGAAGTGTCCTACGGCAATCGAGACGATGATGATATAAGGGATGACCGGCAGAAGGGCAAGCGTCAGCTTGACATTCATGCCATACATGATGACGAACGAACCGACAAGGCTGTACGTCGTGTTGGTCAGACTTGTAAAATCCCCGATCGCCCGGTCAATATAGGACGGATCCAGCGTGACCCGGCTGATCATGTTGAGGGATTTGTTGTCCCGATAGTTTTTCATCGGCAGACGGATCAGCTTCGGCCAAATCACGCGCTGAATGTTGCGTTTCGTGATCGGGCTCGTTATATAGATGAAGAACGTCGACACGGTGAGCAGCCCAGCACTGCCGAGACTCAAATAGACATAGCGCCAGATGATTTCCTTGTCGAAGATATTCCCTTCCACGATCTGTTGGAGCACAAGGGGCAGGCTCAGGACGAGCGTCGTCGTGCTAAGTGCTGTTATGATCTGCAGAAAGTACAGCAGCCACGGCAGCTTGGCAGTCCGGATGAGATGTAAGAACTCCCCCCAGGAACTTTTTCGTTTTCGGTCGTTCACTTGTTTCCCCCCGTTTCTTCAGCCGTTCGCCGAGTTGTTCAGGAACGAGACGAACTGGCGGTACAGATCGCTGGCTTCAAGCAGCTCACCATGAGTGCCGCTCGCTTCCACGGAACCTTCGTTCAGCAAGATGATCTGATCGGCGTTCCGGATCATCGACAGGTCGTGCGCGACGACAACAGCTGTCCGGCCTTCGAGCAGGACTTCCATCGCCTGCTGTACCGCCTTTTCGGACTGCACATCGAGACTTGCCATCGCTTCGTCCAGCAGCAGGAAATCGGAATTCCGCAAGAAAGCCCGCGCAATGGCGATCCGCTGGCGCTGGCCGCCTGAAAGGCTTGCACCTCCCTCACCGACTGGCGCATCGAAGCGTTCCGGCAGAGTATTGATATGCGATAGGATATTGGCATTTTCGGCCGCTTGTTCGAGTTCGGACTCAGTAACCTCCCGCTCGAGTCCATACATGATGTTCTCGCGGATTGTCCCGGCGAACAGCGGGCTGTCCTGGGCGACGTAACTGAACAGTCTGCGCCAGCTGTCCAAGTGGAACTTATCGATCGGTGTCCCGCCGAAAGTGATACTACCGCCATCCGGCTCATATAGCTGCTGCAGGAGTGCGAGCACGGTAGATTTCCCGCCGCCACTCGGACCGACGATCGCAGTCACTTTGCCGTACGGGATTTCGAAAGACACATTATCGAGTACCAGCTTGTCTCCGTACGCGAAAGTCACATGATTGAATGCGATGTCCAATTTGTTGTCATGGACGCCCTGTTCACGGTAATACTGCTCCAAGTCATTTTCGACGAGATGGGCAATCCGGGAGGTCGCTCCCTGACTCTGTTTGATCTGCGTGTACATGAGGCCGAACGTCTCGAGCATGCCGAAGTACATCCCGACGTACATGAAGAACGCAATCCAGTTCTGGAGCGTGATCGTCCCTTGAGAGACGAGAAAAATACCGAACACGATGACGAACAATTCCATAATCAGATTAAGCACGGTCGTTAGCGGCGTATTGACCCACGCTGTCAGCGACCGTTTCATGTTGGCTCGGTAATAGAGCTGAATATTGTCACTGCCTCGCTCGGTCTCTTTCCGTTCATTCGCGAATGACTTGATGAGCGGAATATTGGCAAGCAGTTCGGAAAGGAACTGCGTCAGGGATGCGAGCCTATTCTGCGTCTGCTTGTGAGTCCGGTAGTTCCACTTGCCATAGTAGACCATGGAAGCGATGTAGATCGGCGTGTACAGCAGCAGCCCGGCACTGAGCCGCCAGTCGTAACCATACAGCACTTTGGAGATATAGATGGTTCCATAGATCAGCCCGATGAAAGCGGGCACCATGCCGGCCAGCACGTTGCTGATCATGGACGTATCATTCACCGTCCGGCTGACCAGCTCACTCGGCTTGACATCGTCATACAGCTTGATCGGTGAACGCATCAGACGTTCCCAGATCAGTTTCCGGTACCGGATGTCGATTTTGTAAGCGGTCAATTTGCCGATATAGCGGATTATTCCGCTTGTCAGCACGCGGATCAGAATGACCGCGATGACCCCTGTGATGACTGGTTTTGTTATGATCCCGGTCGCAACTTGTGCCGTATATTGCGGCAGGAGCAGGCCCATCGTCGTGTCGCCGACGTTCAGCAGCATGATCAGAATGAGCCAGAACCACGGCAGCTTCGTCTTGAACAGTAATCGGATATACGAACGCCACATGCCGCTCTCCTGCTGGCGGCGGATATCACGCTTCGTGCTTTCCTGAGTTGTCGTCACCACGATGATTCACACCCTTTCACTTGAAACACCGTTATTACAATACTTGCTTCACGCGGCGCTCGATTTCCTCGGGATCATATATGCCGAGGATGCTGTCAACCTGTTTTCCGTCCTTGACGAGGACGAGTGTCGGAAACGCCATTACATCATAGGTCTTGATGTGCTCGTTTGCCTCGTTCACGAGATCATCGAAGTCGACGTTGTGCTGGATGATTTTGAGTTCATCGCCATACTTTTCACCGATCGCCTTCAGGATGGGCACGACGAGCTCGCACGGTCCGCAGCCATCCGTTGTAAAATCGATAAGCACGGGCACGTTGCTGTTCAGCACTTCCTCGTTAAACTGTTCTTTGGACACTTGCTGTAATTCTTCCATTGTAATTCCCCCTGTTGGTGTGGACGCTCTGCCCAATGTTTAAAACTTTCTGAATACTGGATATAGTGTAAAGCCGAAATGGCTTGTATTCAAGGTCTCTTGCATAAGCTGGCGTATTTTGCGGTGAATCTGTCCGGAAAAGCGCGTGTTTGGTCCGCCAGGAAAGCCGGAGAGTGGAGCTATCAGCAGACTTGTATACCTTTTTAATGGATTAGCAGCCCTGTAAACGGTATGATTAGATTCAAGTACAGAGGATGCTAAGTATGAAGGAAAGAAGGATATGGACATGAGTGAAGCGACATTGCAGAAAGACGCGATGCGTGTTCTGAAAGAAACGAGCCGCACGTTCTACATACCGATCAAATTATTGAAACCGACATTGCGCAAAACTGTGGGCTCTGCGTACTTATGCTTACGCGCAATTGACGAAATCGAAGATCATGAGCAGTTGGAACCATCTAAGAAAATCGCAATGCTGCGTGCGACCGCTGAGCTGCTGCGGGAAGGGTTCGATGCTACCGGGTATGCCGCGCTGCTGGACAGCGAAAAAGACAATTTACCGGAAGTGACACGCCGTCTTGCAGATTGGCTGGCAGTCTGCCCGCCCGACCTGTTTGATAACGTCCGTGACGTCACAGCCATCATGGCGGACGGGATGGCCAAATGGGTTGAACGCGATTTCCAGATTGAGACGAAGGAAGATTTAGACGACTATACGTACTATGTCGCCGGCCTCGTCGGTGTCATGCTTTCGGACATTTGGGAAGCATATGACGGCACGGTGACCGACCGCGAACTGGCGATCGGCTATGGCCGCGGACTGCAGGCGGTCAACATGCTGCGCAATCAGGAAGAAGATGCAGAACGCGGTGTACGGTTCCTACCTGACGGCTGGACGCGCGATGATTTGTTTGCCTATGCCAAGACGAATCTTGCTATGGCGGATGAATACATAAAGTCTATCCAGACAAAGAATATCATCTTATTCTGTAAAATCCCGCTGGCCCTTGCCAAAAAAACCCTCGCCGCCCTTGAACGAGGCGATGAAAAGATGAAGCGTGATGAAGTGAATGCGACAGTTGAGGAGATTTTGAACGAGACGGAATGAAAAAAGAGCAGCCGCGGCTGCTCTTTTTCTTGTGGGGCGCCGGGGGTGCTCGTTAAAATCGGGAAACGCTCTTAAATTCGAGGAAAGCGCTCATAAACTCCGGGAATCGCTCATAAACTCAGGAAAACGCTCATAAACGCCGGGAAACGCTCTTAAATCCTGGAATCCGCTCATAAACGCCGGAAAACGCTCATAAACTCAGGAAACCGCTCATAAACTCAGGAAACCGCTCATAAACTCGGGAAATCGCTCATAAACCCTGGAAACCGCTCATAAACCCTGGAAACCGCTCATAAACTCGGGAAATCGCTTATAAATCCTGGAATTCGCTCATAAACAGAACGCCATTCCCCCTTATATCAAGAGACGACACGCTTCATAAACTTCTCGATCTCCCGCCGGTACTGCAGCGTGATCGCAGTACGACCTTCCTGCCGATACTGGGCCATCTGTTTCCTCATTGATTTTCTCCGCCTTGCAAAAGTGGAGACGATATATCTTAAAAATTTCCAGTCTAGCTTCTCTGGACAGCCCTCGCCCAGTTCCGGCCTTGTCCTGCCGTGGAACTGGATACGGCGTTTCACCACCCGGTATAGGCAGAGGGCAAGCGGCAATTCCAAATAGATGATTGTATCGGCCCGATCTTCGCGGCATGTCAACGTGCTGGAATAGTTGCCTTCGATGATCCATCTTTCACCACGCGCAGCATGCAGTTGTTTGGCCTCAAACTCTTCGGGCGTCGTCTCCTTCCAGCCGCTTTTAAAATAGAATCCATCCAAGTAAATGACAGGGATGTCTAATTCCTGACCGAGCTTGCGGGCAAATGTCGACTTGCCGGCACCTGCGGAGACACCTAAAACAAGGATCCGTTTCAAAAAGCCGTCCTCCTCTTCATCTAATTTCCTGCGGACTGCCGTTGCAGTAATGGCTGATATCATAATCTGACTATGACTGGTCATTTGTCACTGTCAAATCCCGGACCGCCACATACTCTAACCATATAGGCAGCTTGGAAGTTCAGGCATTGCTGTATGTGATGCCTTAACACCACCCTTGCTGCACTGGAAGAAAGGAGGCGGAACCAATGGGCTACGGATGGGATTTGTGCGGATGCGGTGGCTATGGCGGCCAGCCGAATTATGGTCCGTATGGCGGAGGTCAAAACTGCGGAGGCGGATTCGGCTCAGGACGCGGATTTGCACTCCTCGTTGTGCTGTTCATCTTGTTGATCATCATCGGTGCATCGTATGTACCGAATCACCAGCATCACAACAAAGACTGCTGAAACAAAAGAGACTGTGCCGCTGATGCTTCCGAGCATGCGGACACAGTCTTTTGTCTTTTACTGATGAATCAAGTCATCGCCTTGCTTTCGTCAGCGCTTTCCATCGCTTCCGTTCAGCCAGCTGGGCTTGCGAATCCGATTTGCGTTCCAGGTAGGCGATCTCCCGCTGCAGTTTTAAGTAGCTGGCGAATCGGCTTTCCTCTAACGTTCCTTCCTCGATCGCCTGTCGTACTGCGCAGCCGGGCTCTTCACGATGCCGGCAGTCATTGAATTTGCAACTCTGTGCCAATGCGGTAATATCCGTAAAACTGGAGTCGACACTTTCACTTTCGTTCCATAACTGAAATTCTCGCATCCCTGGTGTGTCGATCAGGACACCGCCGCCACGCAGCGCAATGAGCTCCCGATGCGTCGTCGTGTGTCGTCCTTTTGCATCATCTTCACGTATCGACTGAACAGCCATCGTCCCGTCGCCACAGATCGCATTGACAAGCGAAGACTTGCCGACCCCCGAGGAACCGAGCAGTGCAGCAGTCTTGCCGTCCTTCAGCAACCCATGCAGACGGTCGATTCCCGTACCGGTCCGGCTGCTGACGATGAGAACTTCAGATCCTGCCGCTACCAAGGCAGCTTGAGCTGCGTACTCAGCTGGATCTTCGCATAGGTCCGCTTTCGTCAGCACAACAACCGGAACTGCACCCGATTCGTAGGCTGCAACCAAATATCGTTCGAGTCTTCGGACATTAAAATCGTCATTCATCGATGTCACGAGCAACACGAGGTCAACATTGACAGCGATCAGCTGCTCGCCGCCTGATTCTCCGGCAGATTTACGGGAGAACATAGAAGTTCTCGGCAGGATACCATGGATGATACCGCGCTCTTCACCCGGCATCTTTTCGACTGCCACCCAGTCGCCGACCGCCGGATAATCCCGACGGTCTACAGCTCCGTGCAGCATGGCACCGGAGCAAACTGAAAGCCATTCCCCAAACACCGAAACAACTGTATACATGTTGCGGTGTTCCGAAGTGATTCGGCCTGGTTTCCATTGCTGACCGTCCAATTCGTTCCAATTGGTTTCGTGGGTATCATTCCAACCATACGTTTGTAAACTATTCAATTCAATTCCTCCTATTTATGGGCAAGTAAAAAAGCATGCAGTCCGATGGTTCGGACGCCATGCTTTCACGCACATAACAGAAGAAACGTGCCAGTTTTTCAACGCACTGCAGGTGAAAGTATGGGACCGAACCGCTTATCAATTCTCAAGTTAACTGTCGCCATAGTGATCACCTACTTTCTTATAAGTTAGCTATATCGTAAAGGATGCCGTGACAAAAGTCAATAGATTGTTTCAATTTTTTAGAATTCATCGGTCAGTTTTCCGCCCCATAATGCTGACTTACCACGTAACCGGCAGCCTGATCTCTGGTACCATCCAGCGGGATAAGTCCGAAAAACTCCATGGAGAGAATCACAGCTCCGAACAGCAAGATCATGCCAAGCTGGATCAGCGTCACCTTGTATTCATTCTTCTCGTCGCCGTATCTCTTCTGGAAAAAGGCCCGGATCAGTTCCAGTACGATGTTCGTGATCACTATATAGCCGAGGAAGAAATAGAACCAGACGGCGGAGTCGTACCGGACTGCAGAAAAAGCAATCCCTCCGAACAAGAGACCGAAGATGAAAAGCCCCCGCAGCGTCCAGTCGATCTTGCGGTGAGTGTCATTGACGGAACGGCTGACAAATGCGACACCCTTCTTGACGCCGAGCCACCTTCGGGACAGTTTCTCGACTGTGTAAAACAACAATCCCATCCCTGCAATGATGATCATGGCCAGGGTCGTGAATCGATCCAATGCAATCACTTCCTTTTCGCAGATGCATTCCTGCCCGTTTTCCGTCCCTTCATATGAAGGACAAACGGTTTCCAAAAGTATACCATAAAATGAATCGCTGTCCTCAACCGGTCCCGCATACAACCGACTTGCAAAACAGTAAAAATCCCCTGCACTCCGGCATGGGGATCGGGCTAGAATTAAGTTTGATTAAACATCGGCTGAATACATTTATTTTATGACAGAAGAATTCCACGCATTTTGAACAAAGTTTGAGGATAAGGAATGAATATAATTTTGGCGCATTATGTAATTTTACTTTCTTGCCGATAAATCCCAATAGATTCAATTCCATTTGGGTGACTTAATCGCCGTTCTTTTATCTAAAAATTTTTGTTGGTGTTTCTGAAAAACCTAACGAAGATATTTGCATAATTGAATTAAAAAGAACTTCACTTACTATAGATTGTGGTAAGTCACTTCTTCTACCATAAGGCTTTAATATCCACCTTTCTGCAATTGCTCGTTCCCCTTGTCCTTCAATTGAAGTTATTACTGAGTTTTGTGCATGAATTTTAGTTATTTCTCTCGCTTGGTAACGTCGTGTGCTGTTAGCTACAGCTCTATAAATAATATTATAGATTTGAGCAGTAGAAAAATGATCTAATAAAAATTCTAACACTCTGTAGGTTTTCTCTCCAGGATTAAAGTTATAACCAACCTTCCGCATTTCGTATAACAGATATTCTTCACTTTCATGCAATGCAATTTTCCTCCACATATCGTAGCAAAATTCCTCACCAAATAACTCCGATTCAGGATAGATTAGCCTTTTAATCATCGCGCTATAATTTCCGTCTTCTGGTTTTATATTGAGTTCATATTTAACTTCATATATTTGATAGGAGATTCTTTTCTCATCATTTTCATTGATAGTAACTTCAAAGGCATCTAAATTAGACTTTAAACTTATTATCATGACCTTTCTACCAATTAACGCTTGAATTATCTCATTTGATAATTTACTTGTTGGAGCTATAGTTCGTTCTGTCTTACTTAATGGCTCAATAACATTCATATCTTCTGATAATGCTGTTCGGAGAACTACACTTATAAAGAGCCTATCCTCTTGTGTTAAGTCCCGTTCCAGCATTTCTGATAACTCATTATTTTCCAAAGCGTTAAGGACAATCTCTTTTTTCTCTTTTTCTGCTTCTCTTCTCCGCTCTTCTTCTTTTAAATATGCTTCCATACGTTCGTCTTTGCAATACATACAGTCACAAAATCCTGAATTTTTCTCATGTCTACATTCTGAACAATATGCTTGTCTACTATTCCTGTAACTATAAGATTTTGATTCAAAGTTGACAACTAATTGTGATCCACACTTTTCACAGTCTTCATTTACAAATCTAGAAGGAAAAGTTTTAACTAACTTAGATGGAGTCACAGGAATTTCGTATTCTTCTAATATAAATTTAATTTTTTCATCATCATAGTATTTTTTTATAACTTCAAAAATTTGTTCTTTCGTTAAATGCGTTAAATTTACATCAATTTTACTAAAATTTATACTTTCAAAAGATAATTGCATTCAAATACCTCCTTAAAAAACATCTGTTCGCTTATAATAATTATAAGCGAACAGATGTGAATTACTCAAGTATTTAAACAGCACTTTTAATATTTATTAAATGACATTATCGTTCAAAACATAAGTGGTTCTTGTTGGACGTAATGTTATTCCACCGTCACACTCTTCGCCAAGTTCCGCGGCTTATCAACGTCGCAGCCGCGCTGCAGGGACGCATAATAACTAAGCAGCTGGAGCGGGATGACGGCGGCAAGCGGTGTCAGCAGGTCGTGGACGTGCGGAAGGATGAGCCGGTCGCCCGGTTCGTTGTCGCCTTCCATCGAAATGATGCAGGCGTTTGCACCGCGTGCGGTCACTTCCTTGACATTGCCGCGCAAATTGGCGCTCACGCTTCGCTGCGTGGCAAGTGCAATGACCGGAGTGCCTTCTTCGATCAATGCGATCGTACCGTGCTTCAGTTCACCGCCAGCAAAGCCTTCCGCTTGGATATACGAAATTTCCTTGAGCTTCAAAGCTCCTTCGAGACTGACGTAATAGTCGAGTCCGCGGCCGAGGAAGAATGCATTTCGTTTGCCGTCCAGCAGTTCTGCAGCCAGTGACTCCATCTCCTGCTTGGCGTCCGTCAATGTCTGGATGGCATTTGCCACAATTCCGAGTTCCTGCTTCAGATCGAAGTCGTGTGCCCTGTCACCGAGGCAATACGCTGTGATGGCAAGTACAGCGAGCTGGGCAGTATAGGCTTTTGTCGAAGCAACAGCAATCTCAGGACCTGCATGGAGCAGCAATGTATGATCCGCTTCTCGTGAAAGTGTCGAGCCGGGTACGTTCGTCATCGTGATTGCCGGATAGCCAAGCGCCTTCACCTTCACAAGCACCTGACGGCTGTCGGCTGTCTCCCCGGATTGAGTAATAAACAGGAACAGAGGCTTCTCCGATAGCAACGGCATATTGTAGCCAAATTCGCTGGAAATATGCACTTCAACAGGGAGGCCTGCAAGTTTTTCAATATAGTCTTTCCCGATCAATCCGGCGTGATAGCTCGTTCCAGCCGCGATAATATACAAACGGTCAGCGTGTCGGAACGCCTGGCGGATTGCCGGATCAATGGCAAGCGTACCGTCTTCAGCACTGTAGGCTTCCATGATTTTACGGATCACGCCCGGTTGTTCGTCAATCTCTTTCAGCATGTAATGCGGATAGGTCCCTTTTTCGATATCACTCATATCGAGTTCAGCTGTATAGGGGGCCCGCTCAATTTTTTCACCGGCGAGAGTTTCGATAATAACGCCGTCGCGGCCGAGCAGGACCACTTCCCCGTCGTGCAGCTCGATGAATTGGTCGGTCACCTGAAGCATCGCCATGGCATCCGAAGCGACAACGTTGCAGTCCTCCCCAACACCGACGAGCAGAGGACTCCGATTTTTCGCGACAAAGATCATTTCAGGCGCCTGTTCGTCGAGCATAGCGATCGCATAGGAGCCGTGCAGGTAGGACAGCGCTTTCCGGAATGCTTCGTCTGTCGTCAGCCCTTCATTTGCATAATGCTCGACGAGCTGCACGATCACTTCTGTGTCCGTGTCAGATACGAACGGAACGTCCTGCAAATAGTCGCGTTTCAATTTCTCATAGTTTTCAATGACGCCATTATGAACAAGCGTAAAACGGCCAGAAACACTCTTATGAGGATGCGAGTTTTTCTGGTCAGGCACGCCATGGGTCGCCCAGCGCGTATGCCCGATTCCTACAGACGAATCGAGACTTCCATCCACAGCCTTCCGCAAATCGGCAATCCGCCCTTTTTCTTTATACTGCACTAAGCCGCCTTCTGTCTGGAAAGCCAAGCCGGCCGAATCATAACCCCGATATTCAAGCTTCTCCAACCCGTTCAGCAAAATTTCTGCCGATTGGTTCTTTCCGTTATACCCTACAATTCCGCACATGCTGTTTCCTCCGCTTCAGCGGCCGGCCAGCAAGACTGGTCTGTAACATGGTAGTCATGCTGCCGGACCGTCTTTTTTCTTCTGCTGCCTGCTCATTCCGTTTGTGACTGCAGGTTGCCCCGCAGGTTTTGAAATGGCGTAACAATCGGGCAGCGGCGATCGGGAGGCATCCGCCGAATGTTCGATGAACCTCCGCCTCGTCTGCCGGAAATGCATGATGATTTCTCCGGCTCTGGCGCTTCAATTGGTTTCCATTACGTTTGCGTGCTTCCAACTCTCCTTTCGCACGGGCTGCTGAGCAGCCAACTCCTATCATAGCGAACTCCTTTTTGACATGTCAACTGACGGATCGTTCAGAAAAAAATAAAAAGACTGCCCGGGAAGCCAATTACTACAGGCTTCCGAGGCAGTCAGTTTTATCATGGCTCAGTACGCGAGGCTGAACAGTCCTTTAATGTGAGACAGATAGCGTACGTTACTTGCTTCTTTCATGAGTGATGCTGGCATTCCTTTAAGAGACGTGTTGTTTGCTCCGATGGAAGCGACCGCATCTTTGCGGCCGAGGCTCGCAAGTGTTCCAGAGTTGACCGGGTTGAAGACTTCCATTTTCTTGCTCTCGAGCATAGCATACAAGTTGTAGCCGACAAGCTCGCCCATCTGCCAAGCATTCTGTGCAGTCGGCGCATATGGACGGGCACCTTCGACAGCAGGGAATGCAACTGCAGCATCACCAACGACGAATACGTCACTGTGTGATTTCGACTGCAGGAATTCATTCACGGTCGCACGGCCGCGGTCCACTTCCAGACCTGACTCGCCGACGAGTGGATTTCCTGTAACGCCGCCAGTCCAGACGAATGTGTTGGCTTTGATCGTCCGACCGTCTTTCAGGGAGATCTCATTCCCTTCCACATTCGTGACAGGAAGACCGATCAGGAATTCGACGCCGCGTTTCGAAAGGCTTTCTGTTGCACGCTCAATCAGGTGATCCGGCAGTACCGGAAGGATTTTAGGGCCCGCTTCAACGAGCATGATCTTCAGGTCATCCGGATTAACGCCGTGTTCACGCGCCACTTTAGGCATATGGTCGACGATTTCACCGACGAGTTCAACGCCGGTCAGACCGCCGCCGCCGATCAGGATCGTTGCATCCGCTTCATCTCCTGATACTGCATATGCTTTGATGCGATCGACGATATGCGCATAGATCGCATTCGCTTCACCTGCGGATTTCAGCACCATGCTGTTCTCCTCGAGGCCCGGGATGCCGAAGTACGCTGTCTTACTTCCGAGCGCCACAACGAGTGCATCGTAAGTCATTGATTCACCGTTTGCAAGGTGGACTTTCTTCGTATTCACATCGAAGTTCTTAATTGTTTCGATGACCAATTGGATGCCTTTGCCTGCAAGCAGTTTCTCCAAAGGAAGCGCAACTGCGCCTTCGCTGATCGTACCTCCTGCCAGACGGTGTAATTCGGTGATGATCTGGTGTGTCGGAGTCTGGTTGATGAGCGTAATGGCTGCGTCACTTTCTGTCAAGAAGTTGCGTGCATTCAATGCTGCCAAAAGACCACCATAACCTGCTCCTAAAATAACGATTTGTTTGGTCATTGTCTAATCTCCCTCTACAAGTTATTTACTGCTTTATTTAGTTATTGCGGCTGCGCTGTCCGGCGATTTCAAGATAGGCATTCAGGAAACGGAAAATCCGCTGCGCTTCAGGGTCTTTGATCATCTTCATAAGACCGAACAAACCGATTGTTTCGTTGTTTTTCGCAGCAAGGTCTTTTGCTTCGATGATTGTCGCTGCCATGTTCTTAGCAGAGTCCTTGACCGGTGCAGCGATTTCTTTCATGAATTCAGCTGTATCGTTTTTCAGGACATCATCCGTTGCGACAGCTTTTGCGATGTCATAGGACTTCGTCATCAGGTCGACAAGTTCAGTCAATTGTGGAAGTTTTTCAACGAGAGTGGTCATTGACTCCTGCACTTCCGGTTTCAGTAACTGGTCCAGAATGTCTTGTTTTTGTTCTGAAGGAAGCTTTGTACCTTCAGCAGCTGTGTTTGCTGCTTCTTCAGGATTGAGCGGCGTAGTCATGTGCAAATCCCCTTTTCAGTATATTAGTGTTGTTGTCCTGAGGTAGGCCGAATATGCACAGCAAGAGACAGAATCCTGTTCACAAGGCACATTCTCCTATTCAGATTACCATCCGTCACTATACGCTTTTTCCAAGCTTTCTTCAAGTGTTTTAGTTCGGTATTTAAGTATTTAAATAATCTGTATGAATTCGCTTTCATGTAACTTCGGTTTTGTTTGCTGTATACTGGAAGAGAGGATTGCAGAGCAGTCCATTATTCCATCGGAGGTTTGACACATCTATGAAGAAACTGGCAGCAGCTTTTTTGGCGCTCACTCTCATTCTATCACCTGTCGGATCGTTTCTGACACCCGATCAGCCACACTCGGCTGATGCGAGAGGTTACAAATCCGGCAAGAAAGGATTCTCGCCGAATCAGAATAATTTCAACAAACCGGCAGTCGATAAGAAGAAAGAACAATCGTCATTCACAAAAGACAAAAGCGCACAGAGTGCTAAACCGAAATCCGGCGGTCTCATGAGAGGCCTGATGGTCGGCGGCCTGGCAGGCCTGCTGTTCGGCAGCCTGTTTGCAAATATGGGAATTCTCGGCTCCATGCTCGGACTGCTGATCAATGTATTTGCGATCGTAGCAGTGATTGGGATCGTCCGGATGATCTTCAGCCGGTTCACTAGGAAACATGATGACCGGAACGATCGGCAGCGGTGGCAGAACTGATGATCGAAGAACAGGATATCATTAACGCCATCTGCCTGTATTTGGCCAGACAACATGGCACAGCGCCCGAGACGGTCGAGGTGGAACTGTGCTATGAAGACGACGAAGGCTTTTTCGCCGAAGCGTACGTGAACGGCGGTAC
Organism: Sporosarcina sp.; assembly: GCA_032099885.1. Lineage (GTDB taxonomy): Bacteria > Bacillota > Bacilli > Bacillales_A > Planococcaceae > Sporosarcina. Next base: position 23,508 of record DAMDKL010000011.1, on the reverse strand, counting down.
ACTCACCATGACTACATTCGATATGACACAGGCATTGCGTATGTGGATTGAAGAACAGCTCCATCAGGATCCGTACGCTGCGGGCATCAAGCTGCTGCTCGATGACGAGCGGGGAATTGTCGCAGCTCTGATCTGACAGTCAGGACAGACAAAAAGACAGCGCATCCGAGTTGTATCGGTCGCTGTCTTTTTCGCCGTTCACTTGATAACACCGCATGCAATCCGGTTGCCCGAATCACCCGCCGGCTGTGATTCTCCGTCATCTTCGCCGGCATGGATCACGAGAGCCGTCCCGCCGTCACGCAAAAGGGAATTCGGCTTTCCCGCTGTTAGGGTCACGCCGGGTGACGTGAAATGGTCTTCTGCTGTCCCGTCGCTTCCCACTTCCAGATTCGGAAGGTCTCCGGCATGCGGACCGCCAGGCATTTCCAACCCGTGTTTCTTGCTTGTCGGGTTGAAATGACCGCCTGCGGATTCAAAATCCGGCCCTTCACAGACTCCTTTTGCGTGGAAATGGATACCGTGCTTACCCGGTTCAAGCGAATCCGCCTTCACGATGACGCTGACGCCCTGGTCCGTTTCAGACAGCTCAGCAGTGCCGGTCGTCTTTCCCTCACTATCTTTCAAATCGACGAGGACGGAAAATGGCTTCGATTCGGCCGAATGACCCTGCTCGGCAGGTTCCTTCAGGTCTGTGCCACTCTCTGTCTCCTGGTCTTTTCCGTTCGTCGTGTCCGGCCCGCACGCGCCCAGCAGAAGCGTGAGCGCAATCGCCGGACAGAGTGCCAGTGTCTTTTTCACTCAACTTCCTCCTCGCCTGCAGTCCTACTCTATCTCTTACACGAGGGCAGTGCTTCTAAACCTTTCGGGCTGCCGTGCAGGGAAAAGCCGCTTCCCGGATGCCGGTTGTCCGGCTTCGGTAAGCGGCCTGTCAGCCATTACGCATGTTCGGGTTTCTGATAGGTCGTCACGAAAGAGGGACGTGAGAAGATGTTCGGCTTTTTGTCAATGCCGTCATCTGTCCCGCGTTTCTGGTGCGCCTGCTCATAGGCTTGTGAGGACTGCCAGCTGCGGAATGCCGGTTCTCCTGACCAAATCGTCAGGATGACATACGTGTCGTTTTCAAGAGGACGAAGCACCCGGATTGCACCAAATCCTTCGGTATCTTCGATTTTACGGGCACGTCCCATGAAACGCTGTTCAAACAGTTCGCGTCCCTCTTCTGTTACCGGAATGTTGTTGAACACGGCAAATGATCCATCACCGATCTCGCCGGACGCATCAAGCACTGTATAGGAGTCGGCATCCGCAAAACTCGCGGAACCATCGTTCTCCTCGATGAGCACCGCTTCGTTATCCTGCTCCATGAGTACGATTCGTTCATCTCCAAGTCCGTGCTGGATCGCTTTCAGAGCGGCGGGGTCGCCGTACGTTACGTGTATATTCATCTGCAATCTCCTATCTTAAGCTGGTAGTCTGTCTGTATACAATGCGCAAAACAGGCAGTTCAGGTCTGCCGATCTGCCAAGCTGTTCAATCCCATGCGTGCCGATTGAGCTCTTTCAGCACTGCCGCCGCCGAACCGGCTGCCAACAGTACGACAGTGATGATGCCGATCGTCAATCCTGAAGCGAAATTGCCGGACAGGCTCCCTGCTGCAGCCGCTGCGAGAAGCATACCGCTGATGATTGCAGCGGCGATAACCTTTTTCATCGTACTCACCTTCCTCCTGCCCGCTGAACGTCTGCGGACGCATGGTCTGTATGTAATTAATGAGATTGTTTCTCATTCTCATTGTAAAGCACCGCCCGGTAAATCGCAATCCAGAACCCACCGGGCTTGTCCTCCTGATTTCTAAAACAAGATGAAGCAGTTCGCTCCATCTTCACCTCGCCTACTCTTATTCAGCACATTTTCAGCAGCGCTTGTTCGCCCGTCATGCCTGCTGTGATCCCAAGGTTCTCCGCTTCCAGTGTGACGGATTCGAGCGGAGCAGCGAGAAGTTCCTCGATTGTCTTTACCCCTGTCGCCCGCCCTGCGACAATCTTGCGGTCTGCCAGCAGCCGATTCAGTAGACCCACATCGAGGGCACCGCACATAATATAGCCATGATCATTTGAGACAGTGAGCAATGTCGTCTTCGGAAGAGACACGGACACCGCTGTGAAACTGTGTCCTTCGATTGAAACGGTATTGACGGTAACCAAAACATCCTCCCCTTTCTCCCTATACATATGGGGCGGCCGTCTGATTGGTGAATACATCCGGGCGCAAAGAAAAACAGCCCCGCTGTCACTCTCATGACAACCGGGCTGTTTTGGATTTGCTGATCAGGTGATCGTCTCGCCTTCCCTCCGGAAGAAACCGAAAATGCCGACGGTCTGGACGATATTTGCGAATGCTTTCGGATCGACATCATTGATGATCTTCTCGAGGTCATACAGTTCATACCGTGTGATGACCAAGTACATCATATTCTTCTCTTCTTTCGTATACCCGCCTTTCGCCGGAATGATGGTGATCCCCCTCACCATTTTTTCATGGATGGCTGCCTGCAGTTCGTCCGCTTTGCGCGTGACGATCATGGCAGTGACCTTCTCGTGGCGTGTGTGGATCATATCAATGACTGCAGTCGACACATATAGGGCCACCATTGTATACAGGGCGTTCTCCGGCTCATACAGAATACCGGCAGCAACGATGATCACACCGTTCAGCAGGAGGAAATACGTGCCGATCGGTTTGTCCTGGAGGCGTGACAGCACCATTGCAACGATGTCCATACCACCTGTAGAGGCACCGAGCTTCAGGGAAATCCCGACGCCGACTCCTCCGATGACTCCACCGAAGACGGCATTCAGGATAATGTCATCCGACAGAGACATGACAGGCAGGATGCCCATGAAGATGGTCGTGAAAATAACCGATACGATGCTGTAAATCGTGAACCCTTTCCCCACTTTGAACCAGCCGAGGATGAAGACCGGGATGTTCAGCAGCAGGATCAGGGTCCCTGTAGAAACCGTGACACCTGCATAGTCTGCCAGGACACTGGACAGCAGCTGCGCCATCCCTGAAAACCCGCTCGCATAGACATTGGCGTTGATCAGAAACAAATTGAGCGAAACGGCCATTAACAGTGCACCGATAACGACGGTAACAAGCCTTTTGGCTTCGATGAAAAACATGCTAGAACTCCTTTCAAAAACCCCTAATTGTCGTTGTGCAACAAAAAAAGTCCCGTCTGCAGCGGAGACGCGGACTCTCCTGACCCCGCGTTTCCCGGCAGCAGGGCGGATCCCTATTCTTTTGCTATTATAACGAGCGGCTGCGTGAGTTGCAATTGCGACCCGCACTGCGGTGAAGCGAATTATGTATTGCAAAATCAGGAAATCCGTCGTATGCTTCATGAGTTAGTGAAGAAAACGGAGGAAAGCTGAAAACATTTTCTGTTGGACAGCGTCCTATTGACAGCAAGAACCCGCGCTTAGGCGGTATTTATAACAGGTGGTGGCACTTATGAAGCGTTCTGAACATAGAACAAAGAAGAAAAGAAAGAAAATCTGGCTGACGCTGCTGATCCTATTCCTGCTGATCGGCGGAGGAATCGCTTATTTCTGGTTTACACAGTTCAACGCCGGACAGTCCCTCGCTGGGGAAAAACCGGAAGACGACAAAGAGGATATCTTCAACGCTCCGGAACCTAAATTCGGCGAGATCAACATCCTGCTCCTCGGATCGGATGCCCGTCCTGACGATGATGACGGCCGTTCCGACTCACTGATGATCGCACATTACAATCAGGACACCGAAGAAGTGAAGACAGTATCGATCATGCGCGACATTTACGTTGATATTCCCGGCCACGGCAAGCATAAGATGAATGCGGCTTATTCCTTAGGCGGACCGGAGCTCGTCCGGCAGACGATCAAGGAGAACTTCGGACTGGATGTCCATTACTATGCTGAAGTGAACTTCGATGGCTTCCCGAAAATGGTCGATGTTGTCGCTCCAGACGGCATTGAAGTCGATATCCCCTACCAAATGTCCCACGGGATCAATATGACACTCGAACCCGGAGTGCAGCGTCTCCATGGAAAGGAACTGCTCGGCTATGTCCGTTTCCGCCACGACAGCAAAAGTGACTTCGGCCGTGTAGCACGCCAGCAGGAAGCGCTCGCCAAGCTGAAAAAAGAGGCCGTCAGCATGCACAGTATCCTGAGCCTGCCGAAACTGCTCGGCATGGCGGACAGCTATGTGAAGACCAACTTGGACAAGCGAACGATGCTCTCGATCGCCAAAGGGCTGCTTGACAACAAAGATGCCGGCATCGAGTCGCTTCGGCTGCCGCTGGATAACACGTATGAAGACAAACGGGTCGAAGGCGCTGGCTTAGTGCTCGATATCGATTTCGAGAAGAATACGGAGGCGCTGGATAATTTCCTCGCCGGCAAACCACTAGATGACGGATCAGCGGATACCGACAGCAGCGGTGAGCCGGACGGCACACCCGCTGCGGAAAACGAATAATTTCCCATACGAAAAGCCGGTTCCGGCAGTCAGCTAAACGACTGCGGGAACCGGCTTTTTCATCAGGTCATCTTGCGGATGATCGATTCGTGCTGCGGGAATCTTGCGATCAGTTCCTCCGCTGAGAATAATTTGAAATCCTCAAAATCAAAACCAGGAGAAACCATGCAGCCGACGAGGGAGCAGGCACCGCCCATTCCACTCATTGAAGAGCCGAAGATTGTACCGGCCGGCACGAGCAGCTGCGGCTGTTCCCCCTGCTCGATGGCCAGCCCGAGTTTTGCCGCCGTATAAGCACCTTCCGCAGTGATCATATGTACGGTCAGCGGTGCACCATCGTGATAATACCATAGTTCGTCCGATTTCAGCTGGTGGAATTTGGACACTTCCCCTTCAGCGAGCAGGAAGTAAATGCTCGTATAGAGAGGACGATCACCGCTATCCGTTTCTACGGTTTCTTCCTTCCTGAACGTGCTTGCATAACTTCCGCCTTCGGGGTGGCTTTCCAGCTTCAGATGTTCTTTCCAGTATGCTGCATCTCGTGTCATGCTCATTCCTCCTAAAGTTTATACCGTTTCCGCCATTCAGTGCGTTCCGCCGCCAATATGATTTCCTCAAGACGGCCGTCCCACTGCTCTGCCGCCGTGTTCCAGACGCGCGCGAACAACATGTCTTTCGTTTCATCATACAGCCGGTACTCGAAGCATGGTACTGCTGCGGTCCCGACTACCATGACTTCTGCAATTCCGCTGATCACTTTCGTCCGATCCGCCGTATTCCCAGTCTCCAGGGCTGCGCCGAGGAATGCGGACAGCCTGTCACGAGGAACTGCTGCAGAATCGAACAGACCGGCGTCCGTTGCGTAGCGGAACGATTCGACAGCTCCGCTATCCGAAGACAATTCAGCGACTTCATAGAATTCCTGCAGCAGCGGACAATAGGTGAGCACGGACTTCACCTGTTCCTCCGCGTGGATGTATAAGCCTGCTTCGAGCTGGTCGGTCCCCTTTTCCGTGATCGACCAGCTGTTGTTGTGCCTGGCGAGTCCGTCCCGCTCCATCATGAGGAGCAGATCATCGACGAACAGTGGATCGACGCCGAGCATGCCGGCGATTTCACTGCCTTTTCCGACCGGCAGCTGCTTCAGTGTCAGCAGGATCATTTTCATCAAAATATCCATCGTGGTTTTCTCGACAGTCGTGTAGCTGACGGCCAGCCGGACGGCGGGCAGTGCCCATTCCGACTCCTCAAGCAGCCGGATTTCTTTTGGCTGCAGCAGTTCCGAGCGTAACGTTTCCTGTTTCTTCTGCATCGGCAGACCTCCTTGTCAGCTTCCGACCGGTTCCGCGGGTGAACGGAGACCGTTCTGGCGCTCCACGGTCTCGTAGAGCCGGCGGTACATCGACCGGACGGACGCCTGCTTCGGTTTTTCGGTGAACATGGCCGAACTGCCGACGATGACGAGCAGTTCCTTGGCCCGCGACAGAGCGACGTTCAGGCGGCGGTAGTCTTTCGCAAAGCCGATCTCGCCGGAAGGCTCCCCGTGGTTCCGGACGAAACTGACGATGATGATGTCCATCTCCATCCCCTGGAACTTGTCGACAGAGCCTGTCCGGAACTCGAGATGCTGCGGCTGGATGTCTTCCTGGAGAAGCCGGTCGATTCGTTTCACCTGTTCGCCGTAGAAACTGATGACACCGATTTTCTTTTTCGTTCCAAACGGGAGGACGCCTTCCGCAATGGCGGCGGCCGTCCCTTCTTCCAGCTCTTCCAGAAAATGCCGGATCGCAGCCAACTCGAGATCATTGTACCGGCTCGTGCCGCCTTTCGGTTTCGCTTCGTAATACACCGGCGTATTCGGCATGTCGATCCAAATCAGATGGTTTTCAGGCTTGATGTGACGGGTTTCCAGTCCATGGGCCCGCGCTGCATCCGAATCCGGCAGCCCGCACGTCAGCGCGTATCCGTTTTCGTTGTAGAACGGCGTGATCGTCTGCATGATGTGTTCGTGCATGCGGTACTGTTTGCCGAGCATCGTCTTGTTCTGTTTCGGCAGCGTGCGGAACAGCCGTTCGAACAGCGATTCCTTCAGAAGCTGTTCCATTTCGCGTTTTTCCGTATCTTCCGGCAGTTCCTGCAGGAATTCTTCCATCGTTTCCTGTCCGACGAGGGGCGGCAGCTGATGATGATCGCCGACCAGAATAATCTTTTTCCCTTTCAGCATCGGCAGCAGCAGTTCAGGAGGCGTCGCTTTCGATACTTCGTCGATGATGACGATGTCGAATTGCGGATACTCTTCAGCGAACTCTTTGCGGGCGGAGGCGACACAGGTCGTACCGATGACGTTCGCATGCTTGATATACAGTTTCCGAATTTCGTCAAGGTCATAAGGGCTTGCTTCCTGCAGCATCGAATGCCACTGATTTTGGAGTGACCGGATGAGCGGGAGATGCTCGAGCTGCTTCCTGACTTCCCCGACACGTTCTTCCGCCGCTGCATGCTCCCTTCCCAGCTCCGCAAGACGGACCGATGGATCATCCGCCAGAGCCGCATCCAGGTCATCTGAACGTCTGTTCGTCTCGTCGACCGCCTGCCGTGCAGTCATCTGTTCCTGCTCGAGCCGCGAAGTCAGCAATTGGTTCTCTTCAAGCTGCGTATTGAGCTTTTTCAGACTAACCTTGTGCTCCGCCAATTCCGAGAGAACCTGCTTCCGTTCAGCGGCGATGTCTGCTGCTGAAGATAACTGTGCGGTAACGTCCGTAAACGACTTTTCGGCAGCTGCCAGGACATCGGTGAGCGACGCGCCGGTCAATTCTTCGCCGGCCTGCCGTATTTCAGTGAGCTGTCCGTTCAGATGTTCGAAGGTACCCGACTTCCCGGCAAGTTCTTCTGAGAGTTTTTTCGCTTCAGCTGCCAGATCGGCACGGACGTGCTCTTTAATGTCCCTGAACAGATCGGCAGTCGAAGCGGCTTCCGTCAGAAAGGCACGGATGAAGTTGCGCCGGTCATGCAGCAAACTGACCGCTTTCGTCAGGTTTTCCAGACAGTCATAGGCTTCCACGGAAAACGACGTCGACCGCAAAATCTCTTTGACGTCCGGCTGTACTAGATAGCGGCCGACCCGGTTCACAGTTTCCTGAATCGCAGCAAGCGGGTGACGGCTGCGGTACCCTGTCGGTATGATGATCCGGTTCTGGAAATGATGCTGATGCAGAATGTCAGTCACCATCGTGATCGCCTTATCCGTCCGCGTCAGCAGGTCTGTCCACTCGGAAGCCCCCGATTCCCCTCCTGCCTCCTGGATCACATCGATACGGCGGATCAGCGTGATCATCATCTGCTGGACTTTTTGATCCGGTGTATAGGAAACGCCGTCCAGGAGGTCATTCAGGTCATTCAGCTTAGCGGCTTCCTGCACCTGGTCCGTCAGACGGGTCAGATCGCTGCGTTTCCCGCTGAGGCGCTCGAGTTCCGAGCGAACTGTTGCCGCCTGTTCTTCCAATGCATCTGCTGATCGGGCGTTCTTCAGCAGCTCGATCCGCATGCTGAGTCGCTGCTGCTCTTCCTTCAGGACCGTTTCCGGGACAGTGGATTCCGGCAGCGTGCCGAGCGTATCTTCCAGTTTTCGCACTGCCTGCTCCAGCTTTGTCCGTTTCCGTTCAAATTCGTTCCTGCTGCCTGCCGCTTTCTCGAAATCGAGCGAAAGGTCATGCAGCTGCCGCTGACTCTCTTTCAATACCGCCGCAAGCGACTGTTTCTCTTCCTGCCGGGCTTTCCAGACGGACAGGCGGGACAGGAGCTGCTCTTTTTCAACAGCCAGCGAATCGATGCGGCCATTGATACCGCGAAGTTCCGCGGTTAGGATTTCCTGCAAAGTGCTGTGCTTCGTGAGCGCTGCATCCGTCGTCCCGAGTGTCTGCTGGCGCCAATGTTCAGCGACGTTCTCCTCGATATACTTGCGCCCTTCCTCTTCGATACTTTCTGTCCTGCCATACCGCAGAATCCGAATATCGGGATTATCCAGCAGTCGGCCGAGCGCATTGTCGACCGCCAGATTCGCCTGGGACGCTACCAATGTGCGCAGCCCGGCTTTCACAGCCTGGTTGCAGATTTCCGAGATGACCGTTGTTTTACCGGTACCCGGCGGACCCTGGATCACAAAGACGTCACTTGCATTCATCGCCCCGGTGACGGCTTTTTCCTGGAACTCATTCAGTACGGTGCCGAACTCGAGCGGTGTGCGCCGGTTCGTGATTTTGACGACAGGTCGTTCTTCGAACAGGATCATTTCCAAGTTGGCGTTCGCAGCAAGTCCATCCTGCAGATCCTTGAATCCTTTCCGCAGCCTCCTTACCTGGCTGAGTTCGGCAAAGTTGCTGAACGACATAGTATTGAACTCCGTGCCTCGGAAACCCGTTTTCCTCGCATGGTGGACGGCGCCCGGCTTCAGGCTGATCTCAACTTCGCCCGATTTGCGGTGGGCGGCCGAAACATTGCCGAGGTCTATGCCTGCTGCGCTGAATCTGGCGGCGAATCCCGGCAGCCCTTTCCACGCCTTCTGCGGCACCCCGCTCACGCTCACGGTCAGTTTCTGGAAATCCTGACTGAGGGATACCGACTGCACTGCGGCCTGTATGTCTTCCACGTCTGCATTCTTTTCCATGATCTGCAAATAGCCTTCCCAGCCGCCGATCCTCTTTTTCACATAGTCGGACCGCTTTTCAGCAATCGGAAGTTCCCGAAGCAGTGCTGCGAATTCGATAGGAAGAGCACGGCCGGTACTTTTGCCGGGACGGAATCTGACCGTCGCCCGAAGCCTGCGGTTGGTTGCAGCTGGTTCCCGGCGTCCCCTCACATGGAAGCCGACAGCGAGGAAACCGTCATTTTTGACGACACAGTCGAGGACAGCGACCCGTTCGTCCAGGACCGTCTTCAGCTTCCCGTTCTCCCCGTTATCGAAGAAGAAGGAGAACGATGCATTGCCATGCTGGTTTTCGGGCCGCTTTTCAATATGAACGATGAACGTTTTTTGTATGGCGAAAAACGCGTGCTCATCACGCGCAATTTTTTCGATGCCTTTCCTGGCGCTCGCCGTCATCGTTACTTCACATGTCACAATATCCTCATATGTAGTCCGGTTCATGCTGTTCACTTCTTTCCATCCGTAAAAAAAGGTCAGCCATGTAAAATGGCTGAACCTGTCTGTGAAATTTCCTTATCTCTATTATAAACGATTCGATCTCCGACTGCGAGTGTGAAATGACCCGTTCGTATCAGTCAGCTTCCTGCTGGACGTTGTTTTTCTCGATTCCCTTTTCGTTCTTCCGGTCGATCAATTCGTTTTCTGTGACGACTGACCGCGGAAATTGTTCAAGTGACCCCAGCTTGATGTTCATCTGTTCCAGCTCTCCGCTGTCATAGATCGGTTCCGCCCAGTAGACCGCTGCTTGGTCCGTGCAGGCGAGCAGCCGGACAATCTGCATATTGACGCCCCCTGCAGTATCTTCATCGGAAACGATCGGCTCTTCCGGCGTGAAATCTGCCTGGCTGACCAGCAGTGCCTGCGGCTCCCCTTCCAGCTTGGAAGCGAGTTCACAAAATTGTTCTAGCGATGTTGGCTGTTCCATTACGCCACCTCCTCCGGTTACTGTTCACGAGTATTCCCTGAATGCCCTGTTCACTAAACAACTGGATGTTGTACGGTGGTGACTGGAGAAAAAACCGAACCGCAGGAAACACACATGCGGTCCGGCTGGTTGCACTTACGTAAAATCACGCTCGATCGTTTCGTTCCATGTTTTGGAGAACACTTCCATCCCGTTCTCCCACGCTTTCAATTCATTGACCAGGTAATAATACGTATCGTCGGCGGACATTGTGCTTTTCGTCTCGAGATACGTCTGCCAGTCCCCTTTGCCGACGCTCAATGTCCAGTCGCATTCCACGCGGGCACTCAAAGGATCGTTCTCCTTGATCGTATAGACGTTACGGTTCGTGCTTCCGTATTCAAGACCGTTGACGTGCAGCTTCCGCTTTCCTTCATCGGAGAAGTCGTCCAGGATCCATACGCCAGTTGCGGCATCGTGCTTGACTTCACGCGTCCGCCCCGCTTCCCGCAGGATATCCTTGCCGAGTACTGACGCAGTTTCCGGCTGGGCGAACGGCCTAAGGTCCCGGTCCATCTCTTTCGGCTCCCGCACCGGCAGAACGAGGGCTGTTTTCTCGGATGTCTCAACAGCGAACGTGACCGCTTCCGGGAATGGCCAAATATGCGGCCAGTAATTCGGTGATACCGCGAGCTGCCAATGGTGACCTTTCTGTAAGGTATGGCCGATGACGTTCATCTTGACAGTGACATCGACCGGCTGTCCCGGCTGCAGGAAACTCGGATCCTCATCGCTGTCCCGGTGTGTCAGATTCAGCACGCCCCATGTGACTCGTGTGGAGGATCCGTCCGGCGCCACGTCATTCAGACGGACGACCAAATGTGCCGCCTTCTTGTCAGGCGTGATGCGGCAGCGGAATTCCGGTTCGCCGAGGATCGCTTCATCCTGCTCGGCCGGTTCCGCGTCGAATACGGTCGCCATGCCGTTCTCGATCCGCTGGTCGGCAGGGAGGTCGCCGGGCTGGCCGAACGGGCAGAATACGCCGGCGTACAAGCCGTGCTGCTGGACGGACGACACGATGACGTCCGAATCGCCCGCCGTCCCGCTGAGTGTCTTGCCGTTCAGGTATAGTTCCTTCTTATTGAGATCTGCAGGCGGCCATTGCGCTTCTGCCACCCAGCGACCCGGTCTGTGCATATACTCTGTCTGCGGCGGCACGCTGTCCTGCATGTAGACGCGCAGCATCGGTTCGTCCATGATGCCTGTCGTTTCACCTTTCAGCCACTCGTCCCACCAGCGGACTGCTTCCTGCAGGAAACCTATCTGCGGGCCGGGTACAGCCATTTCCGGATACTCATGCGCCCAGGGGCCGATCAGCCCCTTCCTCGGCCCTTTCAGTCCGCTCAGCAGACGCGGGATTGCATTTGTATAGCCGTCTGCCCAGCCGCCGACTGCATAGACAGGTATTGTAATATCTTCATAGTTTTCATTGACCGATCCGTGTTTCCAATAGGCGTCGCGCCGCTGATGACGGACCCATTCCTCCGCATAGGGAGGGGTCAGTTCCATCCGGTCCAGCCAATTTTGCCGCCAGGATTCTCCGCGTACATCAGGGAACTGCGGCCTAGCATTATAGGCAAACATTGTGGATGCCCACCAGAGCATATCGGAAGCGAGCATCGCCCCTCCTTTGTAATGGACGTCATCCTCATAGCGGTCATCCGTAGAGCAGAGCGTGATAATTGCCTTCAATGCCGGGTGCTTCCTTGCAGCAACCTGCAGGCCGTTAAATCCGCCCCATGACTTGCCGATCATACCGACTCCTCCCTCAGCCCATGGCTGCCGGCCGATCCAGTCGATCACTTCGAGGGCGTCGTCCTGTTCCTGTTTCATGTATTCGTCATACAGGATCCCATCCGAATCGCCGGTCCCCCGTATGTCGACCCGGATACTCGCATAACCATGGCCAGCGAAATATGGATGGCGTAAGGAATCGCGGAGTGCGGTGAATTCGTTTTTCCGGTACGGCAGGTACTCTAGGATCGCAGGCACCGGATGTTTTTCTGCGTCTTCCGGCAGCCAGATATGAGCCGCGAGATGCGTGCCGTCCGACAGCGGGATCATGACATCTTTCATCACCTTGACGGCATAGGGGAAATCGTTACGGATGACTCTGTTTGTTTCTCGTACGTTGAATACCAATTGAACAACCTCCTGAAGATCTAGTGATGTTTAGTGGCCGGGAAATCCTGCCGCAGCCATCTTACAAGTGACACAAGGAGCAGCAGATAGATGATGAAGATCGGTACGGCGACAACAACGGCGGATGTCTGGATCACCCGCAGTCCGCCGACGAGCAGCAGCGACAGGGAAAGGACAGCCATGACTGCCCCCCATACCATCCGGTGCCAGCGGGCCGGATCTTCACCAGGCTGCAATTCCTTCGTCGCGACCGCAGCTAAGATATAAGTCGCCGAGTCCATCGATGTCGAAAGGAAGATGACACCGACAATCACGAAGAATGGCAGCAGCAGTGTATCGAGCGGCAGGGATCTCAGAATATCGACGACCGCAGCAGATCCGCCTTGGTCGGCCAGTGTCTTCGCAACGTCGACAATTCCCTGCAGCTGCAGGTTCATCGAGTAGCCGCCGAATACGAGGAAATAGACCCAGCCGCCGATCGAGCCCCAGAGCAGCATGTGTGTGATCAGCTCACGCAGTGTGCGGCCTTTCGAAATCCGGGCGACGAACAGCCCCATGAACATCGCGGTGGCCGAGAACCATGCCCAGTAGAATACCGTCCATCCTTGCGGGAACCCTCCTTTACCGATTGGATCGGTATGGAAGCTCATGAACGTGAAGTTTTGCAGCATCATGCCAAAACTGTTCGAGAAATACGTCATAATGAATGACGTCGGTCCGGCGATGAATACGAACAACGCGAGTGCGACCGCCAAATAGATATTGATATCACTGAGGCGGCGGATCCCTTTATGGAGTCCTAAGTACGCACTCGACGAGTAGATGATTGTGATCAGTGTGACGATGATTGCGTCCATCCCAAGAGAAGGTTCGATGTTCAATATCGAGCCGACTACAGCGGACACCATCGGAACCCCGAGTCCGAGTGAAGTGCCGAGACCTCCGACCAGGCTCCAGATGACGAGGACATCGATCAGTTTTGCCACCCAGCCTTCCGAATACTTCCCGAGCGCCCCGCTGAGTGCTGTACTGATCTTCAGCGAAGGTCTCTTCCGGACGAAATACGAATACGCGATGACGACCGTCGGAAATGCATACAGTGACCACGCAGAAATCCCCCAGTGGAACAGGCCGTATGTCAGCGCCCATTCTGCCGCCTCCTGACTCCCCGGCTCGATGCCGAACGGCGGGCCATCAAAGTAGGAAATCGGCTCGATCATCGACCAGTACATAATGCTCGTTCCCATCCCCGCGGTGAACAGCATCGCCCCCCAGCTGAAGCTCGAGAACTCAGGCTTTCCTTCCCCTAATTTGATCCTGCCATATTTACTGAACGCCAGCCAGATGAGGAAGATGAATAAACCGAACGTTAGAAATTGAAATGCCCAGTCCATCTTGAACGTGATGAAACTCATCACATCATCGAGTACCGGTTCTGCACTATTCCGGAAAACGACCAGCAGGACTGTTGCCAGTAGTATGAAAATCATTGACGTATAGAAAACAAACGGATCCAGTTTCGCTTTTTGCATTGAATGACCTCCTGTTTAATGAGCTGTAATCACATATTGAGAACGCTTTCAATTGCCCCTCCCTTTTCTTCGTCCGCTGCAATCTGTCCGTACCTAAAAAGATTGCTATTCGTATATGTTTCGAATATAATCATGATTACAAAGTGAACGTGTTCATACTATCAGAATATATCGGCTATGACAAGTGAGAGAATTGTCGGTATACTGATTTACAGGGAAGTTCCAATACAGTTGTCAATCAGAGAGAGGGTTCACCGATGGACAAAAAGATGCTGCAGAAAAGCAGGATGTGGAAATACTTTGTGGAAGCCGCAACGGAGATCATTCAGGAAGAAGGAACCTATCATGTGACCATACGGAAAGTAGCGGACCGGGCGGGTTATAACAGCGCGACCATTTACAATTATTTCGATGAGTTTTCTCATCTCCTCTTTTTTGCGTCAATGAGGCTGATGAAAGACTATACCGAAGAAGTTGCAGCACGGATGGAGAACACGGAGAGTGCGCTTGAACAGTACAGGACAGCCTGGATCTGCTTTTCGGACTATTCATTCCGCAACCCGAATATCTTCCACACGGTGTTCATCCGGGATCTCGGAGATAATCCGGACAATCTGCTGGAAAAATATTATGCATTCTATCCGTCCGATCTCGTGGATGTGCCGGATGAGATCCGCCGCAGCCTGATCGAACAGAATGTGAAGGAACGGGGAAATCCGATTTTACAGCGGGCTGTTGAAGAAGGCAGTCTGGCGCCTGACAAAGTAAACTCGCTGAATGAAATGACGATCCTTATATGGCAGGGCATGCTCACAAGTTACTTGAATCACAGAATCGAATCGACTGCGGAGGAAGCGCACGAACGGACCATTCGCTATATTTTCGATATCATCGATCAGCATATCAGCTGACCGGGCCTGACGCCGGTAACCGATACCGCCCAAACATGAAAACAGCAGTACCCGATGTCAAGTGACTGACTTCAGGTACTGCTGTTTGAGTTTATCCAAGGCATATCCAGCATCCGTGGCCGGCAGTATCCTCACTAGTCTGACTGCAGTGCCGACACCGTGCAGACTTGCGGTGAACTTTTGGGACGAACGGTGCTTCACCGCTGTCTGCAGCTCATCGAACTGGCTCTCTTCAACTACAATATCCCAGCCTTCACTTTCCTGCTGGACACGCGCTGCCATATTGACCGTACGCCCGAAATAGTCGAGCACGCCATTTGCGTTAACGGCGATGACCGGACCGGTATGGAAACCGAGCTTGATCCTCAGCGGATTCTCCAGCGTACTGTTCAGCTCATCTGCCGCGGACTGGATGGCGAGTGCTGCCTGCATGGCATCGGCACTGCGGCTGAAAGCGGCCATCACCGAGTCGCCGATCGTCTTGACGATTGCGCCTTCATGGTTGCCGATTATCTTGCGGAGGAACGTAAAATGTTTCTGGACATCTGCATAAGCAGCTGAATCACCGACCTGCTCATACAGCCGCGTGGAATCTTTCAGGTCAGTGAACAGGATTGTCATCTTGGCGACACCAATTTGTGTTCCTGTCGCAAGCACTTCGGTCGGCAGCAGATCCCGGAACAGCTGGAGGGCCGTCACTTCCCGGGCAGTCAAAGCATCCGGATCCCAATCCATTTCCTCGATTGCAACCACTACCTCATCCTCTGTGTCATTGGCGACCATCACCCGGGGGCTCTGATGGAGAACCGAAGCTGAGAGCCCTGTTTCTGATATGCGAAGAGAAGTATCATTGCCTTCCGCCTGTCCGGCAAACGGAATTTTATAATTCCGCTTTAAAACACGCAGCTGCAGACCGGGCTGACCAGGTGTCCAGCTGAACGTCTGTTCTCGGCCCGCCGGTATACGGAATTGTGCGACCGTACCGGGAGAGTTCGTCGGTCCATTCACACAGAATGTCTGCTTCGGAGTTTTGCGGATCGCACCATTGACCCTGAACGTCATTTCGATATATCGATCGAAATCCAGCTCATAATCCGCCCCGCACAAGTCGCAGTGGACAGAGTCCGACACTTCCGACAGCCGGTTTACGTGCTCTTTTGCCACTCTGCAGTTCGGGCACATCAGACTCCATTCGTAATCGAGGATCCCTGCTTCGCTCGCGAGCAGGAATAGCTGGACGGCTTTCCTTTGCTCGAGTCCATGCTGACGAGCCCATCGATACGGCTTCATATGGGCGACGTCCTCATCACTCGATGACCGGATGGTTTTCATGAGATAACCGATGGCATAACGGTCAATACCCAGGTCAGTCAGATGGCTCTCTGCGTCCTCCAGCAGACGTTCGTCGATCTCAAACGTACGGTCCTCCTGCAGAACAGCCTTTCCATCCGTCAGCTCTGCTGCTGTTTCCGCGTAGATGAACGTTTTCATCAGCTGCGGAATTACACCTCTTTTGACGATAAGCTTTCCAATTAATGACCTGATTTCGAAGGTTCCATTTAGTATCATCCGGGTCTTGAAGTCCCCTGCCTCCTCCAAGGCGACTTTCCAGACGACGCGTTTGACAGGTCCTCTGCTGTAATTGCGTTCAATGGAATAATACGATCTCTCCACCCACTCGAACACATTCTCTTCCCATTCGAATCTAAGCAGTCCGTATGCCTTCCCCTGAGCTTTTCTGACAAGCTTCCCGGCACTAGCGGCGAATGGAGAGAAGTCGACCGGAAACAGTCCGATAGTACGGTTCAGCCGGTTTGTGTCCGACACGAGGGACCAGACGATCCCGAGCGGCCGGCCGATCACCCGTGATTCTTCCATAGTAATCGTTTTTATCACCGTTCCTCACATCCCGTCTGCAAAACTGTTCCGGATTCGGAGGAATTGCGGGAGGTTCCCTAAGAACAGATCGACAAGCCTTCCTTCGAACTGGCGGTCCCGCTGTTCGGCGAAATAGGCGGTGATCTCCTCAAGCGGCCATGCTTTCTTATACACCCGTTCACTCCCCAACGCATCGAATACATCGGCAATGGCTGTTATCCTTCCATAGATGTGGATCTGTTCCTTTTTCAAACCGAGCGGATAGCCCCCGCCGTCCCATCGTTCGTGGTGCTGACGGGCGATGATGGCTGCCGTTTTCAGCAGCTGACGTTCCGATTTACAAAAAACATCATAGCCGTAATCAGCATGCTTCTTCATGATCTCGAATTCTTCCTCGGTCAGTTTTCCGGGTTTCAGAAGGATGGCGTCCGGGATGGCGACTTTTCCAATGTCATGCATAGGCGAAGCAAACTTCAGCAGCTGCGCTTCAGCCTGCGGCAGGCCAGCAAGTATAGCGAGCGTATAGGAATAATTCGCCACCCGCTTTACGTGGTTCCCTGTCTCCTGTGATCTGCTTTCGCCGATTTCTCCCAGTGTCTCGATGATCTCCTTTTGGGTCTCGATCAATTCCTGCTGAAGGATGAATGACTCGAGCGACTTTCCGGCATAGGTAGAGGCGAATGTCAGAAGCATTTCATCATCACTGCCAAACCGGGAGTCCCCTTGTTTGTTGATCGCTTGGAAGGCGCCGATGACCCGGCCTTCCTGGTTATGAATTGGGATGCAGAGGATGGACCGTGTCCGATAGCCTGTTTCCAGATCAACCGCCTTATTAAAACGGAAATCCTTATAGGCATCTTCCACATTCAGCACTTCTCCGGTACCGATGCTCAGTCCGACAAACCCTTCATCTTCGGGAATAGCAATTCGCTCGACTCCATGACCGGCGACAGTCCAGACGTTTCGATGCTGTTTGTCATGCAGCCAGACCGTACAGCGGTCGGCTTTCACTAATTTCGTTCCAAGGTCAGCAAGCAGCAGAAGCATTTTGTGCATATCCGTTTCCATGGACATTTTGCCCATGTACTCAAAAATCGTTGATAAGAGGACGTCGGACTGGGAAAATCGGCTTTCCGCCACGGAGATTGGAACTATATGTTTGTTCATGCAGTAAATCCTCTCTGATCATAAATTAGCAGTTTACTAGGTACTAGTTATAATAGCACGAAAACGAGAGAACAACACCGTGCTCCTGTCCTTGTTCACGAAGAAAACAGTAAAAAAAGACTAGTGCCGACCGAAACTGGACACAGTCTCCGCCGCCCTCCTGCTTTTCTCGCTTCACCCACTCTGCCAGCAGAAAAATGCCTGGGGAATTCGATCTCCCCAGGCCGTGTTCCCTGTATTCCGTTGTGTGTGATGGACCTGGTTTGGGCAGACTTACCTGACCAGCTTCTTGACGAGCTCCCGGTTCCGCTCTTTGAACACTTCGTTATGGGAGCTGACCATCCCCCATTGCGTCGCTTTCGGATCCAAGTACATTTTCACGCTGTTCACTGCGTTTGCTGCATCCTGGAAAGCACCGGCAATAAGGTTCACTTTGCTTTCATGGAACAGAACATCGCCAGCTGCAAAGATTCCTGCAACAGATGTACCGCTCATCGGTGTCCCTGCAATCCGGTGATCTGCCGTCAATTCCAATTTTGTGCCTCCTTGGCCGATCAGTGAGGTGTCCGTCTCATATCCGTGATTAATGATGACTTCATCTACGTCAACAAGCTGCGCACCGTTGTCTAGACAATCGCGCAACTCGACCTGCTCGATCGTTTCGTGGTTCTCGCCTGCGATCAATCTGGTGATCCGGGTATTGAAGTGACAGACGACATCGCTCTGCAGCAGCTGTTCCACCTGCGCTTCGTGTCCGTTCAGGTCACATTTGCGGTAGGTGAGCATAACTTTCTCCGCGATTGGCTCCAGTTCGTTCGCCCAGTCGATCGCAGTGTTTCCGCCACCTGAAATCAGCACCCGCTTTCCTGCGAACCGACGGAGCGATTTTACGGTGTAATGCAGATTGGAGACTTCGAAGCGTTCTGCCCCTTCGATGGAGATCTTTTGCGGGTTCAGGATCCCACCGCCGATGGCGAGGATGACTGCCCGGCTATGATGCGCGGATCCCGAACTGCAGCGAACTGTGAAATCTCCATCTTCATTTTTCTCTATAGCAGTCACTTTTTCTCCCAGTACAATGTGGGGATTGAATGTTGTCCCCTGTTCGACAAGATTTTCGATGATTGCGGCTGCAGGCGCAGGCGTGACACCGCCAATATCCCAAATCATTTTTTCAGGATAGACATGGAGCTTTCCGCCAAGATGAGGCTGGTATTCGATAATTTTAGCCGACATGCCCCGCAGGCCGCTGTAGAAGGCAGAATACAATCCCGCCGGCCCTCCCCCGATAATAATGACATCCGACACCGCTGTTTGCGTCATATGTATCCTCCTAGGAATTATATTTGACAACTTGGCAAACCCTCTTTATAGTTTACACTATACCGGGAATGATAATCATTATCAATTATTAGTTGATTCAGACAGGAGTGCTGGTAAATGGTGCGCTTAGCAACCGAGAATCTGCGAATAGCCTATGGGGATCAGCTGATTGTCGATGATTTGTCCGTAACTATTCCTGACAGGAAGATCACGGCAATCATCGGCGCGAACGGCTGCGGCAAATCCACGTGCCTGAAAGGGATGACCCGGCTTATCCCCCGGCAGTCCGGAGCCGTTCTGTTGGACGGACACGACATCAGCAGTCAGAAAACGAAAACACTTGCCCGCAAGATGGCCATCCTGCCCCAGACGCAGGAAGCGGCGAACGGACTGACCGCCGGAGAGCTCGTGTCATACGGCCGGTTCCCTTACCAGAACGGTCTCGGCCGCCTGACGAAAGCGGATTACGCCCACATCAGCTGGGCAATGGCTGTCACGAACACGGCCCAGTTCAGGGATCGCCAGGTGGATTCCCTTTCCGGAGGTCAGCGCCAGAGGGTCTGGATCGCCATGGCGCTCGCCCAGGAGACGGATATCATCTTTCTCGACGAGCCGACAACATACCTCGATATGGCACACCAGCTTGAAGTCCTTGAACTATTGGTGAAACTGAACAATGACCAGGGGCGTACAATCATCATGGTGCTGCACGACTTGAATCAGGCAGCGCGATTCGCGGATCATCTAATCGCCATGAAGGACGGCAGTGTCGTCAAGGCGGGCCCTGCCGATGAAGTGATTGAACCTGCTGTGCTCCGGGAAGTGTTCGGAATTGACGCCGTCATCGGTCAGGATCCGAGAAACGGCCGGCCAATGTGCATTACATACGATCTTCTAAAAGGAGAATAAGAAAATGAAAAAAACCACTCTAGTACTCACTTTGGCACTTATACTCATACTCAGTGCCTGCTCTTCCAAGAATGACAGCAAGAAAGAGGACACCCCCTCCAAGGAAACGCCATCGTCCGACACGATCACCTATGAATCCGAAAACGGTCCGATCGAAGTCCCTGCCGATCCGAAGCGGGTCGTCGTCCTGTCTACCTATGCAGGCCATGTCATGGCACTCGGCACACCGATCGTCGGGGTGGATTCCTGGTCGAAAGATAATCCGCGGTTCAGCGATAAGCTGAAAGACGCCGAGGAAGTGACCGACGCCGATCTGGAAAAGATCATTGAGCTGGAGCCTGATTTGATCATCGGCCTGTCAACGACAAACAACGTGGACAGACTAAAAGAAATCGCCCCTGTCGTTACCTATACGTACGGCAAACTGGATTATTTGGCGCAGACAGTCGAAATCGGCAAACTGCTGAACAAAGAAGACGATGCGCAGAAATGGGTCGATGACTTCAAGGCACGCGCAAAAGAAGCGGGAGAGCAGATCAAAGCGAAGATCGGGGAAGGCAAAACGGTATCCGTCATTGAAAACTTCGACAAACAGCTGTATGTATACGGCGACAATTGGGCGCGGGGTACGGAGATCCTTTACCAGGAGATGAAACTGCCGATGCCTGAAAAAGTGAAGGAATCGGCGTTGAAAGACGGGTACTTTGCGTTATCTGCAGAAGTACTGCCTGATTACATGGGTGACTACGTTATTTTAAGCCGCAACAGCGCCGCCGATAATTCTTTCATGGACACCGAGACGTTCAAGAACACAACAGCTGCCAAAAATGGGCATGTCTTCGAAGCGGAAGCGAGTGAATTCTTCTTCAATGATCCGCTGTCCCTCGATTATCAGCTCGAGTTCTTCAAAGACCATTTCCTGAAGTGAACATAAACATAGGGGGATTCCTTCATATACTTATGATGGAATCCTTTTTCAGTAAAAAAGGAGTGCCTGATATGCGCGGAAACTTTTTTTCATTTTCCTTGAAATTCATTATCGCTCTGGCCGCCCTTGCGGTTTCACTCGCTGCTGCCATGCTCTTCGGCGCGGCTCACGTATCCCCGTCCGATGTATGGGGAGCGATTTCCGGCGATACAGGGAAGAACAGCCTGTTGTTGCGGGAACTCCGGTTTCCACGTGAATTGGCTGCCCTTTTCGTAGGTTCAGCGCTGGCAGTATCCGGTGCGATCATGCAGGGCATGACCCGTAATCCGCTGGCTGATCCGGGACTGCTCGGTCTGACCGCGGGTGCCAATGCGGCGCTCGCCATTGCGCTCGCCGTGATACCCGACATCACAACAGCAGGTATCATGATTGCATGTTTCCTCGGTGCAGCAGCGGGGGCCGGCATCGTTTTCGGCATCGCAGCTTCGAAACGCGGTGGATTCTCCCCTTTCCGTCTTGTTCTGGCCGGTGCGGCGGTCTCCGCTTTCTTTTTTGCGGCAGCCCAGGGAATCGGGCTGCTGTTCAATGTATCGAAGGATGTTTCCATGTGGACTGCCGGGGGTGTCATCGGGACGACCTGGCCGCAGCTTCGGATCATCGGTATAGTTGTCGTAATCGGCATTGCTGCCAGTCTGTGCCTTGCAAGACAGCTTACCCTGCTCAGTCTGAGCGATGAGGTGGCGGTCGGTCTCGGCCAGAATACACTCCGCATCAAAAGCGCATTGTTCGTACTCATCATCGTGCTTGCCGGCTCCGCTGTCGCTCTCGCCGGCAACCTGGCGTTTGTCGGTCTGATGATCCCGCATATTACCCGGGCTGTCGTCGGCACGGATTACCGGTTCGTCCTGCCGATGTCCGCGGCGGCAGGCGGAGCCTTCATGCTGCTGGCAGATACGGTGAGCCGCACAATGAATGCGCCTTATGAAACTCCGCTTGCAGCTCTGGTCGCTGTCATCGGGCTGCCGTTCTTCCTGATCATCGTCAGAAGAGGGGGGCGGGCTTTCACATGATCCAGAAACATTTGCTCCGCAAACAGCGGCTGCTGCTCCTGACTTTCAGCCTGCTGACAATCATAACCGGTATTTTCGCGATCATCCTCGGTCCCGCTTCGGTGGAGGTGTCCCGGATTCTTCCCGCCCTGTTCGGGGACGGCACATTCAAGGAGGAATTCGTCCTGTTTTCCATTCGTATGCCGCGGATCTTCATCACGTTCCTGGCAGGAGCGGCCCTTGCCCTGTCTGGTTCCATATTGCAGGGTATTACGCGCAATGACCTGGCTGATCCGGGGATCATCGGTATCAATACAGGAGCCGGTACAGCCATCGCAATCTTCTTCCTTTTTGCACCCGCGGAAGCAGGGGCATTCGTCTACATATTGCCGATCATCGGGTTCCTCGGAGCCATTCTCACAGCGGTCTTCATCTACCTGGCCGCCTATGACCGGAATACCGGGCTCCAGCCGATCCGCCTGGTCCTGATGGGAGTCGGCTTCTCCCTCGCCCTGTCAGGCGTGATGATTGTCTTGACGTCGTCCGCCAGTCCCGACAAAGTGGAATTCATTACGAAGTGGCTTGCCGGCAATATTTGGGGATCGGACTGGACGTTCGTCCTGGCACTCGCACCCTGGCTGCTTGTGCTCGCGCCATTTACGTTGTACAAAGCGAACCGGCTGAACGTGCTTGGTCTGAGTGAGCCGGTCGCAATCGGGATCGGTGTTTCGGTCGAAAAAGAACGCGCGGTCCTTCTGCTGGCGGCTGTCGCCCTTGCCGCGTCGGCGGTTTCCGTTACAGGAGGTATTGCATTTGTCGGACTGATGGCGCCGCATATCGCAAAGTCGCTCATCGGTCCGCGCAGCCAGCTGTATCTGCCGGTCGCCATTCTGATCGGCGGCTGGCTCCTGCTGTTTGCTGACACCATCGGCCGCAACGCAATCTCCGCCGGAATGATTCCTGCAGGATTGGTCGTTTCTCTGATCGGTGCTCCCTATTTCATTTACTTGCTCCTGCGCAAATAAAAACGGTGCCTCTTTAGTCGGAGGCACCGCAGACTGTAGACAAACTCTAAAGATTTGGAGTTTGCCTGCAGTCTTTTTTCTTTTACAATGGAATCAACACTGAAACTGTTGATTTCCGCTGCGAGCGGACGCTTTCCGGGGGGCACGGCTTCAGCCGCTTCCTCCGCTTTGCTCCGTCCAGGGTCTTCAGCTCGTGCTGATCCCCCAGGAGTCGCCGCTCTCCGCTCCAATCAACTGATGTCTCTTACTACTCGATGAGGTGATGGATATGATGACAAAAAATCAAGTCAGTGAACGGGACCAGTTAGAGATCCTGACGATTGAACAATTGGTTCCACAAGACCATCTGGTCCGTAAACTGGATGCAGCCCTTGATTTTTCGTTCGTCTATCTACTGGTTGAGAATTTATATTCGGTAGTCGGACGGCCAAGCATTGATCCGGTAGTC
>DAMDKL010000010.1:0-109159 GCA_032099885.1 Sporosarcina sp. | reverse complement strand
CACAAAAGGGTTGGAAATCATAACGATTTCCAACCCTTTTGTCTACAGTCTGAAGCAAGCAGCCTGTGGGCTGCTTGCTTTTTTTAGCTGGGGGATGGGGAATGACGAGTTGGCCGTCTTCCGGTTCCGCGTGCTGTCCGACAGAAAAGGCGAAGCCCGCCATTCAAGTCTTTCAGGAACTGATTGGTGGAAGGGCACTTGTCGCGCCGGGGAGCTGGATGGGCAAGGGCTGCCGGACAGCGGAATGGAGCGGGTAGGCGGCGGATATGAGCGGTTCGTCAGCGGAAATGATCGCTTAGCCGGGAGAATAGAGCGGTTCATCGGTGGAATGGATCGCTTAGGCAGTGCAAATGATCGGTCAGCCAGCGGAATGGAGCGGTTCGTCCGCACAAACGAGCGCTTCGCGGTCATCCCCATACAAAAAAGCTCCCCGCGG
The DNA here is from genome assembly GCA_032099885.1 of Sporosarcina sp. GTDB lineage: Bacteria > Bacillota > Bacilli > Bacillales_A > Planococcaceae > Sporosarcina. The sequence goes on along the minus strand of DAMDKL010000010.1, from coordinate 108,723 downwards.
GGAGCTTTTTTCCTGTTATTTGCTTAACGCAACCGCGATCTGCGCGCCGACGACAGCGTTGTGTTTCACGAGGGCGATGTTCGCTTCCAAACTCTTGCCTTCTGTCAGCTCTTTCACTTTCGCCAGCATGAACGGCGTGACGTCTTTGCCTTTTATGCCTTTTTCATTTGCTTCCGCCAATGCCTGTTCGATGATGCCGTTGATCAACTCAGGATCCAGCTCATCGGCTTCGGGGATCGGGTTGGCGATGACAGCGCCGCCCGCCAGCCCGAGATGCCATTTCACCGCGAGGGTTTCGGCGACGATTTCCGGGTTGTCCGCACGGAAGTTGACCGGGAAGCCGCTCTTGCGTGTATAGAACGCCGGCAGTTCGTCGGTGCCGTAGCCGATGACCGGTACGCCTTTCGTTTCCAAGTATTCGAGTGTCAGGCCGATATCGAGGATCGACTTCGCACCTGCGCAGACGACTGCGACGTCCGTCTTGCCGAGTTCTTCCAGGTCAGCGGAAATATCCATCGTCGTTTCCGCACCGCGGTGCACACCGCCAATGCCGCCCGTGACGAACATGCGGATTTCCGCAAGGTCCGCACAGATCATTGTCGCAGCAACCGTTGTTGCACCAAGTTTCTTCGTAGCTAGCAGGTAGCCGATGTCGCGGCGTGATACTTTCGCGACGTCATCACTTTTCCCGAACATTTCGAGCTCGTCATCGGACAGGCCGATTTTGATCTGTCCATCGATGAGAGCGATGGTTGCTGGAACCGCTCCGTTATCACGAATGATTTTCTCAACTTCCCGAGCCGTCTGGACGTTTTGCGGATAGGGCATGCCGTGAGAGATGATCGTCGATTCGAGCGCGACGATCGGCTTTCCGTCCGCTTTTGCGCGTAATACTTCTTCTGAGTAAACAATGTAAGATTTCATCTGTAGTCCTCCAGTTCAATTTGTAGTTGACCCGCCGTCAGTTCAGGACGGACGGTTGCATCGGATTCCAGTGTCTTGGCGGCATTCATGAGTCCATAGGGAATGGCGTCGTGCAGCGCTTTTCCGCTGGCTGCTGCATGCAGCACGCCCGAGACGAATGCATCCCCTGCGCCGGTGACGTCCTCGACGGTGACGCCGGCCACTGCGTCGTGATGGCGAATGCTGCCGGTCACGAGGTCGCCGGCCATAATCCCTTTCTTCCCGCGTGTAATGATAACGTGATCGATTCCGCGGCCGAGCAGCTTCTGCACGGCGGTCTCCCAGTCCCCGGACGTCCGGATCGCCACACCTGTCAGCGTTTCGGCTTCATCCTCGTTGCAGATGAACCACGAGACACCCTCCAGGCTGTCCGGCAAGTTCGCCATCTTCGGCCCGGATACCGGCACGATGGCGAGCGGGACCTGGTGCCGTACAGCGAGCGACCGGATCAGTTCGACTGTTTCTTTGGAAGCATTGAGATCGGCGACGAGCAGTTTCGCCCGGGCGAGCCGGCGTTCCAACGGTACAATATACGAGCTGTCGAGCGACTGATAGACGTCCATCACTGCCATTGCGATGACAAGTTCACCGTCATCGCCAAGTACAGCCGAGTACGAACCTGTCGAAGCCCCCGGGACGAGCCGGACGGATGACAAATCCATAAAAGGTGCCGAGTGGGCGGCGATCAGTTCCCAGTCCGCGTCGCTGCCTGCCGTCGTAAGCAGGCGGACCGGATGGCCGAGCCGGCCGAGGTTCTCCGCGACATTGCGGGCGACCCCGCCGATCGTGACGGACAATGTGGCCGGGTTCGACGTACCTTCGGCGACAGTGCCGGTCACATGGAATTTCCGGTCGACATTCGCCCCGCCGATGCAGATGATTTCATCCTCATCAGCCAGTACGTAGGCTCGGCCTTCAATATAGCCGCGCTTCGTCAGGGACGACAGGAGATTGGCGACTGCCGGTCGGGACAGTCCGAGATGCTCCGCGAGTTCTTGTTGCGAACTGTAAGGATTGTGGCGCAGCAGCTGGATCAGCTGTTGCTCTTTTTCGTTCATGTGCCAGCCCGCCTTTCTGAAAGGTTTCTTGCGAAGTTCTTTAAACTTATGTTTTGATTATAAACTTATGTTTGATTAAGTGCAACTGATATCCGAACCTGTCCGGGATGACTCTTTTCTGCAAAACGCGTACACTTAAATAAGAAGACAGCTTGTCCTGTCAGGGTGCGAAAGACGCATCCGATGCAAGATGGCGTTACCTTATGAGGGAGGGTTTGACATGACAAATCAGCATATCGCAGCACCCCTGCAATGGAATACACCGGAGACTTTGCGGGCCTTGCTGTGTGAACTTGTAAATTGGGAAAGCCGGACGACAACGGACGGGGAAAAGGCGTTCCCGCACCGTCTCGCTGAAAAGCTGCGGAGCATCCCCTACTTCGCCGAGCACCCGGATCAGGTGGAACTGCACGACGCAGGGCTCGGCCGGAATTCGGTCACGGCTCTGTACAAGCATCCGAAAGCCCAGGATACGATTGTCCTCATCAGCCATTACGATACGGTGTGGACAGAGGAGTATGGCGTACTTGAGCCGTTTGCGTTCCTTCCTGAAGAACTGACCGCCAAATTACACGACCATAAGGAAGAGTTGCCGGAAGAGGCGCTCGCTGACCTGGAATCCGGCGAGTACTTGTTCGGGCGCGGCACGATGGACATGAAGATGGGACTTGCGCTGCATATGTCACTGATCGAAAAAGCGGCAGATGCAGGCTGGCCGGTGAACTTGGTGCTGCTGGCTGTGCCCGATGAGGAAGTCAGCTCAGCCGGGATGCGCACCGCTGTGAAGTCATTGATCCGCCTGAAAGAGGAGCACCGGCTGACGTATACGCTGTTCTTGAACGGAGAACCGGTCTTTTCACAAGAACCGGGGGACCCGAAAGAGTATATTTACACCGGCTCCATCGGCAAGATCATGCCGGCCGCCCTGTTCTATGGGAAAGAGACGCACGTCGGGGAGCCGCTGAAAGGGATCACGTCAACGTTCATGGCCTCCTTCCTGACGCAGCGAATGGAATGGAACCGCATCTTCGAAGAGACGGACCACGGCGAGACGACCCCGCTGCCCGTGACACTGCAGCAAAAAGATTTGAAGGCCCATTATTCCGTCCAGACGCCGTACCGATCGACGTCCCTCTACAATGTATTCACGATGAAACGGACCGCTGCGGAAGTGATGGCGCTCTTTGAAGAAGTCGCTGGAGACGCGGTCGCTGCGTGCCGCTCGGCGTACAAAGAAATCTGTCAGCGGGAAGGCGTGCCGGGCGTCGGTGACGTTCGTCTCCTGAAATATGAAGACCTGTTGAAGTATGCGGGCGACAAGCTCGGGACACACGAAGTGAAACGGATCATCACGGAAGTATCCGGGGAGTGGGAGCTCGATGATCGCGAGAAATCATTCAAGATCGTCGATACGCTGATGATCGAATGCCAGGAGCTCGCGCCGGCTGCCGTGCTGCTGTTCGCGCCCCCGTATTATCCGGCGGTCAACACATCGGAAGACGCGCTCGTGCAGGAACTCGTCCTGCTGATGAAAGAAAAGGCTGCTGCGCTCGGAACGGACGTCTCGCAGATCCACTATTTCAATGGGATCAGTGATTTAAGCTATGTCCATTACGAAGACGAAGGAAGCGGCTGGAAATCGTTCGAGAACAATACGCCGGTGTGGGGCGAAACGTACTGGATGCCGTTCGAAGAGATGAAAGCGCTCGACGCGCCTGTTTTGAACGTTGGTCCGTTCGGCAAGGACGCCCACCAGCGTACGGAGCGTCTCCATATCGACAGCGCGTTCGTCCGGCTGCCGAAAATGCTCGATACACTTGTGAAATATTTCTTCGGGGAACATTGATAGGGATACGATCCGCCATTGGCGGGTACACGAGTCTGTAAAGGAGTGAAGAGACAAATGGCGAATTTCTTCAAAAAGATGGCGCAGTCCTTGCGCGGAGACACAGAGACGGAAACAGAGCAGAAGACGGACCGCAAGGCACCGACTGGTCCAGGCGGTCTGCCGGAAGACGCTTTCGTCATGCCGGTGGACGGGACAGTCATGCCGCTGTCCGAAGTGCCGGACCCTGTTTTTGCGCAGGAAATGATGGGACCTGGATTTGCGATCGACCCGGATGGCGGAACGATCTGCTCGCCGGTGACGGGACGGGTGGCCAGTGTATTCCCGACGAAGCATGCGGTCGGTCTTGAATCCGACAGCGGGACGGAAATTCTGATCCATGTCGGCTTGGATACGGTCAAGCTTGGCGGCGAAGGCTTCGACTTGCTTGTCGAAGACGGACAGCGGGTGCAGCAGGGAGATCCGCTGTTGCAAGTGGACTTTGATTATATCCGGGCGAATGCCCCGTCGGCGGTGACGCCGGTCATTTTCACGAATTCGGATAAGTCTAAGGTCCATGTGCTGAAAGAAGGCAGACAGTCGCAGGGCACGGCAGGTATCGTCCGGATCGACACCTAACAAATTGGATACCGAATCGACTGCAATAGCGGGCGCACGATCGACTGTGCCCGCTTTTTCATGCATATGGTCGCATTTTTTTACATACTCTCATAAAAACGCTTACAATTTTCATCCCATCTGTTAAAATTGGTATAGACAACTAGACCGCTAACCCGGTATAGTGAATAGTAAGAAAACTTTAAAGGAGTGAGAAGAAGATGATGAACTTTATTCAGCGTATCGGGAAGTCCTTGATGTTCCCGATTGCGACCTTGCCTGCAGCGGCGCTTCTGCTGCGGCTCGGGCAGGAAGACATATTCAACATTCCGCTGCTTGCGGCAGCGGGAGACGGAATCATTGGCAACCTGGCACTGATCTTCGCCATCGGTATTGCGATGGGATTTGCCCATGATAACAGCGGAGGCGCTGCACTAGCCGGGGCGGTAGGTTTCCTTGTCCTGACTAGCGCGCTCAAAGCAATCGACGAATCCATCAACATGGGTGTATTCGGCGGGATTATCTCCGGTATTATCGCAGGACTTCTCTATAACCGTTTTTATAACATCAAACTTCCGGATTTCCTTGCATTCTTCGGAGGGCGGCGATTCGTACCAATTATTACAGCCGCTACGATGACGCTTGCAGCAGCCATTCTCATGTTTGCATGGCCGCCTATCCAGAACGTTATTGACGCTATCGGCAACTGGGTGCTCGGCGCAGGTGCGCTCGGAGTCGGCACGTACGGTTTCCTGAACCGTCTCCTGATTCCGACGGGCCTCCACCATGTCATCAACACTGTCGTCTGGTTCGACTTCGGTTCCTTCACTACTGCGAGCGGTGAAGTCGTCAAAGGGGAGATCAACCGATTCCTGAAAGGTGACCCGACAGCTGGTCCATTCTTGTCTGGTTTCTTCCCGATTATGATGTTTGGTCTGCCGGCAGCGTGTCTCGCGATGTATGCAGCAGCCAAGAAGGAAAAGAAGGCGATCGTCGGCGGGATGCTGTTCAGTATCGCGTTCACTTCGTTCCTGACAGGGATCACAGAACCGATCGAGTTCGCGTTCATGTTCCTGTCACCAGTATTGTACGTCGTTCACGCCCTGCTGACGGGCGCGTCAATGGTCGTCTCGTACTTGTTTGACGTCCACCACGGCTTCGGTTTCTCAGCCGGTGCGATCGACTATGTCCTGAATTACGGGCTTGCGCAGAATCCACTGATCCTGCTCGTCATCGGTCTCGTGTTCGGTGTCCTCTACTTCATCATCTTCTACTTCCTCATTGTGAAACTCGACCTGAAAACACCGGGCCGTGAAGACGATGACGATCTGGAAGAAGATACAGCTGTCTACGGTGATGATATCGTCGAAGTGAAGGCATACCATACAATTGAAGCACTCGGCGGCATCAGCAACATCCAGAATATCGACTACTGCACGACACGTCTCCGCCTGACCGTGAAAGACGCGGATGCGGTTGACGAAAAAGAATTGAAACGCTACGGGGCAATGGGCTTCATGAAGATCAGTAAAACGAATGTGCAGGTCGTCATCGGAACTGCTGTCGAATTCCTCGCTGAAGCGATGAAGCGCCGGATGACGAACGGCAACCCGCCTCCTAAAGCAGAAGAATCAATGGAGCTCGATACGCAGCCGCATAACGTGAAAGCATTGCCGGAGACAGATTTCGTTATGCCGATCGACGGGGATATCATCCCGCTGTCGGAAGTGCCTGATGAAGTATTCGCAAAAGAGATGATGGGACCTGGTTTCGGAATCATGCCGAAAGGGAAAACGATCCATTCACCGATTGACGGCAAAGTGGTCAGTGTCTTCCCGACGAAGCATGCAATCGGACTGGAGACGGACACAGGTGTCGAAGTGCTCATCCACGTCGGTCTCGATACGGTGAAGCTGAACGGGGAAGGGTTCGAACTGCTCGTTGAAAACGGCCAGCTGATCCAGCGCGGTGATGCCCTGTTGAATGTCGATCTCGACTACATCCAGGAGCATGCACCGTCGAGCGTCACACCGGTCATCTTCACGAACGTCGACAAAGCGAATCTGCATATCCTGAAAACTGGCTACCAGCGAAAAGGATCCGACTCAATTGTTCGAGTAGACGAATAAATCTATGCTGCGCCGGCCGGAGAGACGACAGTCACTCGTCCGGCGCATTTTCTTAAGGAGCGGACTGGAATGACACACAAAATAGTACTTGTAAACGGAACGGTCGTGACACCTGAAGGACTGTTGGAAAATGGTGATGTTCTGATTGAAGACGGACGTATTCGGGAAGTCGGCAAAAATCTCCGACATGAAGCGGACGAGCGGATCGATGTAACAGGACGGTATGTACTCCCGGGCTTCATCGACATGCATATCCACGGAGCGGCAGGCGCGGATGTCATGGACGCGACGCCGAAAGCAATCCGGACGATGGCGGACGTCCTGCCGAAAGAAGGGACGACCTCTTTCCTTGCGACGTCCATGACACAGGCACCGGAAGCGATCAGTGCGGCGATGAGAAACTTGGCCGGATTCGGGACGCAGCCGGGACAAGCCGACTTGCTCGGCATCCATTTGGAGGGGCCATTCGTATCCCCGAAGCGGGCGGGCGCACAGCCGCTGCAGTACATCTGCCCGCCTGACGCTGAGCAGTTTGACCGCTGGCAGCAGGAGTCCGGCGGAAAGATCCGAATGGTGACGCTTGCGCCCGAGGAGCCGGATGGCATGGCTTTCATTCGCAAACTGGCGTTGGAAAACGTCATTGCTTCCCTCGGACATACGGATGCGTCGGTTGCACAGATGGAAGAAGCCGCCGAAGCAGGTGCAAAACAGGCGACGCATTTGTATAACCAGATGTCGCCGTTCCATCACCGGGAGCCGGGAGCGATCGGCGGTGCGCTGTTAACGGATGCGCTGTCTGCTGAAATCATTGCAGACTTCATCCACAGCCATCCGAAATCCGTGGAATTGGCATACCGCATGAAAGGGCCTGACCGCCTCATTCTGATTACCGATGCCATGCGGGCGAAAGGGTTGGAACCAGGCGAGTATGAGCTCGGCGGACAGCCAGTTCACGTGACAGAAACAGACGCGAGGCTAGAGAACGGTGCACTTGCGGGAAGTATCTTGAAAATGGATCAGGCAGTGAAGAATATAGCAGAGCTGCTTGGCCTCGGACTGGTGGAAGTGGCCAAGATTTCATCTGGCAATGCAGCCCGCCAGCTTGGCATTTCGCAAAAAGGCGCCATCGCAGCGGGGAAAGATGCAGATCTCGTTATTCTCGATGACCATTGGAATGTAGTGAGGACCATTTGTGGAGGCAAGATAGGGTATGAGCGCAATGATAAACAGTAATAACGGCACGCGAAGGGGATGCCCCGCAAGCCGGATAGGCGGTGATTCCTATCGTTGACAAACAATCCTCTATCCCGATCTACGTTCAAATCGAGGACCTGCTGCGTGATCGCATCGTTCAGGGAACCTATCCCGTCAACTCGCTGATCCCTTCGGAGCGTGATCTGTCCGCCCAATTCGGAGTCAGTCGGATGACCGTGCGGCAGGCGCTCATGAATTTAGTGAAGGAGGGGTACCTGTACCGGGAAAAGGGAAGAGGCACCTTCGTAGCAGAGGAAAAGATGGAACAGCCGCTGAACGGGCTGACCAGTTTTACAGAAGACATGAAGGCCCGGGGATTCGTTCCCGGCACAAAGCTGATCGGCTTCAGCAAAGTGCAGCCGGATGTTCACATTGCAGCAAAACTCGGCTTGGCTGAGGAGGCTCTCGTCTATAAAATTATCCGGGTACGCTATGCTGATAATACACCTATGGCGATCGAGCGGTCCTTCCTGCCGGTCGGACTGCTGCCGGACCTGACGGAAGAAGCGCTGCAAGGGTCGCTCTATGCGTATATCGAGCAGCAGGCGCATCTCGTAATCGGACAGGCGACCCAGCGGATGGAAGCAGCACTTGCCAAGCTGGACGATGCAGAGTATTTGCAGATCAGCCTGCCGGCAGCCGTCGTACTGATCGAGCGTATCAGCATGCTGGATGACGGCCGCCCGTTCGAAGTGGTCCGGAGTACATACCGCGCAGATCGGTATAAATTCATTAGTGAAATCGGGAGGTGATTGTATGGACGCATACTTTAATGCTGTGCAGGACCTGCTGAAAGAAGTCGAAGCGGACGCGGAGCCGGTTTTGAAAACAGCCGCCGGTGAATTAGGAGAACGGATCCGGCGCGGCGGTATTATCCAATTGTTCGGTTCAGGTCATTCGCAGTTGCTGGCACAGGAAGGGTTCTACAGGGCAGGGAGTCTGGCGCCGGTCAAACCCATTTCTATCGGACCACTAATGCTGCACGAAGGGGCGGTGCGGTCGTCCGCACTTGAAAAGGACCCGACATTCAGTCGAACCTTCCTGACGTCGCTCGATATCCGGCAAGAAGATGCGGTGATCATCATCTCGACATCCGGCCGGAATCCTGTGCCGCTCGACGTAGCAGAATACGCTGTTTCACAAGGCGCGTATACGGTTTCTTTGCAGTCTTTACGGTATACTGGACAGGAACATCCTTCCCGTCACGCTTCCGGAAAACGGCTGGAGGATATCGTATCCGCAGTGCTCGATACGAAGGTGCCGCCGGGTGACGGAATCCTGCAGATTGGTGGCGGACAGTGCGGGCCGGTGTCTTCGGTCATCGGAAACGCCTTGCTCCATGCATTGCTTTGTGAAACCGTTTCCTATATGGAAGCAAACGGCATGACTGCACCGGTTTTCAGAAGCGGGAATTTGGATGGAAACGAAGCACATAACGAGCAGTTAGTTGCCCGATACAGCGGGCGCATCGATTTTTAACTTCATTTTGTAATTTTAAAGGAGAGATTTCTCATGGAAAAGAAAACGTACACGATTACTAGCAGCGAAGGACTTCACGCACGCCCTTGTTCACTTCTCGTCTCCGCAGTCACACCATTCCAATCAGATGTGACTATTGGATATAACGGAAAGAAAGCAAACATGAAATCGATTATGGGCGTCATGGGGATGGGCATCGAGTCGGGTGCTCAAGTGGAAATCGAAGCAGATGGCGCTGATGCATCAGAGGCGATCGCAAAAGTGGACGAGATCATGAAACAGGAGAATATCGGCGAGTGACCAACCAACTTACAGGAATCGGTGTTTCTGACGGCATCGCGATCGCCAAAGCATACCGTCTCGAAGCTCCCGACCTGACAGTGGAAAAGCGCTCCATTGACAATCCTGCCGATGAAATTGCCCGCTTCGAATCCGCCAAATCGAAGGCGGCAGAAGAACTGAAAGCAATCCGACTGAAAGCAGCCGAGAACTTCGGTGAGGACAAAGCGGCCATTTTTGCGGCCCATCTGCTCGTCCTGAATGATCCGGAACTGACGTCGAGTGTCACAGGAAGTATCGAGCAGGGCGTAAATGCGGAGTTTGCTTTGCAGCAGGCGGCCGACACATTCACGACCATGTTCGAATCAATGGACAACGAATACATGCGGGAGCGGGCTGCTGACGTCCGGGATGTCACGAAGCGACTGCTCGCCAAACTGCTCGGTGTCCACGTATCCGATCCTTCCTCCATCGACGAAGAAGTCGTCATCATCGCAGACGATTTGACGCCTTCCGCGACGGCACAGCTGAACAAGGAATTCGTCAAAGGGTTCGTCACGAATATCGGAGGCCGCACGTCGCATTCCGCCATCCTTGGACGGATGCTTGAAATCCCGGCAGTTGTCGGTACGAAGACTGCAATGGATGCAATCGGACAGGGAGTTCAGGTGATCGTCGACGGCACGGACGGCACGGTCCTCATCGATCCGGCAGATTCGGAAATCGGCACGTATGTAGAAAAGAAAGAAAAGTTCCTGCAGGACAAGGAACTCCTGAAACGCTTCGTATCGGAAGCAACAACCTCGAGCGATGGCCAGCATGTCGAAATAGGCGCGAACATCGCTTCGATCGATGACCTGCCGCTCGCTGACAAGAACGGGGCGGAAGGCGTCGGCCTGTTCCGCACCGAATTCCTCTACATGGGACAGAGCGACTGGCCGACTGAAGAGGAACAGCTGGAAGCCTATAAAGCTGTACTGACAGCTATGGGCGACCGACCGACTGTCGTCCGTACACTCGACATCGGCGGCGACAAGGAGCTCAATTATTTCAGCACGCCCGATGAAATGAACCCGTTCCTCGGGGAGCGCGCCATCCGTCTCTGCTTCGCGCAGCCGGACATGTTCCGCACGCAGCTTCGTGCACTACTGCGGGCAAGCGTCCATGGGAATTTGAAGATCATGTTCCCAATGATTGCAACACTCGAGGAGTTCCGCCAGGCGAAGAAGATGCTGCTCGAAGAGGAAGAGAAACTGAAAGCGGACGGCTTTGCGGTCAGTGAGACGTACGAAGTGGGGATGATGCTCGAGATCCCGGCTGCCGCAGTCATCGCGGACCTGTTCGCAAAAGAAGTCGACTTCTTCTCGATCGGCACGAACGACCTGATTCAGTATACGATGGCGGCAGACCGCATGAACGAATCCGTTTCGTATTTGTATCAGCCGAACCATCCGGCTGTCCTGCGGCTCATCCATAACGTCATTACGGCGGCACACAAAGAAGGCAAATGGGCCGGCATGTGCGGTGAAGTGGCGGGCGACCCGCTGGTCATCCCGATCCTTCTCGGAATGGGACTGGACGAGTTCTCGATGAGCCCGTCGAGCATCCTGAAAGCCCGTGCGCAGATCGCCGGGCTGTCGAAAGCGGAGTGGGAAGGCTACATCCCGGAAATCCTGCAGATGGGAACTTCCGAGGAAATCATCCGGTTCGTACAGGAACACAGCCATTGAAAAAAGCGGAACCGCAAGCCGGTTCCGCTTTTTCCGTTATTCATTTTTTGTCTTCGAAGGTAAGTTTCTTTCCATCGGGCATCGTAATTTCCATATCGAATTTCACGTAATCATCTTTCAGGCCGAATGCATCCAGCGCCTGCTCGATGGCCTCTTCCTTCGACGTAGTTTCCGTAATCGTCAGTTTCTCCAGCTTCGGATAAATATCGTCGAACGCTTCCTGGCCATTCAAATTTCGATTGGTCAGTTCGTCCTCCACCGTCGATTCAATAATGCCTTTGTCCTGCTCGATCTCGATTTCATACTCCTTGTCTTTCCCGTAATCCACTTCGAGCTCAAATTCGTCATAGGCCAGTTTGTCCATCTTTTCCTTCATGTCGTCTTGGACGCTGCCTGCTGCATCTGTCAAATCCGATTTGCTTTCCGTACCTGAGGTGTCACTTGTGCTGTTTGTTCCGGTATCCGTCATGTCAGTGTCCGTACCATTGTCCGTGCCCGTTTCCGTAGATGCATCCTCCGTCCCTGCTGTTCCCGCCGATTTACCGTCGTCCGAACTGCCGCAAGCTCCGAGGAGCAGACTCAGGGCAAGCACACTGCCAGCCGCTGCTGTTGGTTTCATGGATGATGTCCTCCTGTCAGTATTGGGTACTGACAATGTTCCCGATTCCATCGTTACCAAACAGGAAAAAAATGCGCTATAATTAGAAAATATCGAAAACGAAAGGAAGAGTCCTATGACAACTGCAATTGAACGGCTGACAGACGAACTGTCACAATTCCTGGAGACCGACCAGATCACGGTCAACGAAACAGTCCGCACCTTACATAGCAAAGACGAATCCTACCACACGCCGAGCATGCCTGATGCTGTCGTCTTCCCCCGTACAACGGATGAGGTGAGCCGCATTGTCAAAGCGGCAGCTGCGAACAGAGTACCGGTCATCCCATTCGGCGTCGGTTCGAGTCTCGAAGGCCATGTCATCCCGTACGACAGCGGCATTACGATCGATTTTACGGAAATGGATAAGATACTCGACATCCGTCCGGCAGATATGCTCGTAACGGTTCAGCCGGGCGTCACACGGACGGCGCTCAATAGAGAACTGAAAAAGCATGGCCTGTTCTTCTCCGTTGACCCTGGGGCAGACGCCACGCTCGGCGGCATGGCGGCGACGAATGCGAGCGGCACGACCTCCGTCAAATACGGGGTCATGCGCGATCAGGTCCGCGATTTGGAAGTCGTACTCGTGGACGGATCGATCATCCATACCGGCAATATGGCGGCAAAATCATCTTCCGGCTACCACCTGAACGGCCTGTTCGTCGGCTCGGAAGGAACGCTCGGCTGCTTCACTGAACTGACGCTGCGCGTGTTCGGGATACCGGAAGTGACGGTGGCAGCGCGTGCGGTTTTCGACTCGATCACCAATGCTATCGAAGCAGTCCCGGCCATTTTACAGGCCGGTATCCCGATCGCCCGCGTGGAATTGGTCGACACGGAATCGATCCGGCAGGTGAATGCGTACAGCGAAACCGACTATGCGGAACAGCCGACCCTGTTCCTCGAATTCCATGGCAACGAAGCAGGCCTCGCCCAAGACGTCGCGTTCACGGAAGAGATTGTCAAGGACTTCGGCTGCCGGGAGATCCTGTTCGAACAGGAAACCGCGAGTCGCAACAAACTGTGGGAGGCGCGGCATAATGCCGCCTATGCCTATACGCACGGCTTCCCGCGCAAGCAGATGATGCTGACGGATGTGTGCGTCCCGATTTCAGAACTGGCGGAAGCGGTCGTCTTCGCACGCGAAGAACTCGATCGGCAGCGTCTGGAAGGCGGTATCGTCGGACACGTCGGCGACGGCAACTTCCACGTCCTGCTCATGATCGATCATTCCAACGCGGACGAACTGCAGCGGGCCGACGACTACAACGAAACGATCGTCCGCCGTGCACTTGCCTGTGGCGGCACGTGCACCGGCGAGCACGGTGTCGGTGTCGGAAAACAGAAATACCAGCGGGAAGAACACGGTCCGGCCTACGACGTCATGCTGAAGATCAAGCAGGCGCTCGACCCGGAGAATCTGATGAACCCCGGCAAATTGATCGTGGAATAACGGCGGAAAAAGGAGCTGCGAGACAGCTCCTTTTTGTGTGGGCTCTTAAATCCAGGCCGCCCGCTGGAGTATTCTGCTGCGTTCTTACTCAGCCATGCCGCGCAGCAAAAAACAAGCAAGCACTGAATTGTGTGCTCCGCCTTGCGGAGCATTTCCTGTTTGGCAGGGGAGGAGAGGGTGGGGCTCATTGACTCGGGAGAGCGCTTATAATAGGGGGAGATCGCTCATAAAATCGCAGAATCGCTCATAAAAGTGGGAAATCGCTCATAAATTTGCCAAAACGCTCATAAAAACAATAAACCGCTCATAAGCTCCGCGAAACGCTCTTAAAAATCAAAAAACGCTCATAAATCCACAAAAGCGCTCATAACTCCCGCCGCCGGCCCCCCTCCCGCCCTGTTTACAACAAGCCGGACAGGGAATCCATAGTGTAAAAACGACACTATATGCAAAGGGGCGGAAACCACATGACAAACATTCCAAAAGAAGAAGGGCTGGACCATACGATCTCTGTGCTGAAAGAAGGATACGACTACATCCCGAACCGCAGCCGGCAATTCAACTCAAGCCTGTTCGAAACGAGGCTGCTCGGCGAACGGGTCATCTGCATGACCGGCGAGGAAGCGGGAGAGATCTTTTACGACAACCACAAATTCATACGAAGTGGTGCTGCGCCAAAGCATGCCCAAAAGACGCTGCTCGGCGAAAAAGGCGTGCAGACACTGGACGGCGAGGAGCATCATCACCGAAAAGCGATGTTCATGGAGCTGATGAACCCTGAACATATCCGCCAGCTCGGCAAGCTGATTGCTGATGAATGGGAGCGTAAACTCGATGAATGTGGGGACGGCGAAACAATCCGGCTATATCCTGTGTCGCAGGAAGTGTTGACACGCGCCGCGGTCCGATGGGCAGGTGTGCCGCTTGAGGAGAAAGATGTGGAGAAGAGGACCCGCCAGCTTGCCCAGCTGTTCGAGTCGCCTGCTTCCGTCGGCATTCAGTACAGAAGAGCGACGCATGCCCGCAAGGATCTGGAAAAGTGGATAGCCGGCCTCGTGGAGGAAGTACGGCAGGAGAAGCTGCACCCGCCGGCCGGGACGGCCCTGCTGACGTTTTCCGAACACAGGGACCTGGAAGGGGAGCTGTTGGAACCGCGTATTGCGGCGGTGGAAGTATTGAACATCGTCCGGCCGATCGTGGCGATCTCCATCTATATCGCCTTCACGGGGCATGCGCTGCTGCTCCATCCGGAAGAGCGCGGGAAGCTGGAAGGCAGCAAAGAGGAGCCGCTCGAACACTTCGTGCAGGAAGTCAGACGACTCTATCCGTTCTTTCCGTTCAATGGAGCCCGCGTCAAAGACGACTTCGTCTGGAAAGGTGTCACGTTCGAAAAGGGGATGCTCGTCCTCTTCGATTTCTTCGGGACGAGCCGGGAGGAGAAGAACTGGCCGGATTCCGATACGTTCCGTCCCGACCGGTTCGCTTCCGCGCGCGTCACACCGTTCAACTTTGTCCCCCAAGGAGGCGGCGACTATGCGACGGGCCATCGCTGTGCCGGGGAGTGGGCGACCATCGAAGTAATGAAAGTGACACTCGACTACTTGGCGAACAAAATGGCGTACGACGTGCCGGAACAGGACATGGGCTATAGCAGGTCGAGCTTGCCTGCCATCCCGGAAAGTGAAATCATCCTGGACAATGTACGTCGCCGCTGAGCAGCTGCCTGTCGCGGAAATTCTTACACAGTCAGCAGCAGATCCAGGAAAACCTGCAGCGCTTTCGTCTGGAAAGGAGAGTTGGTCACGACGGAAAACTGTCGGACGTACGGCAGACCGTCGATCTCCAACGAAACCAGCTCTCCCTGGCGGATCTCCTTCCGCACCGCCCAGTCCGACAGCAGGCTGATTCCAAGTCCGGCTGCCACCGCTTCTTTGATCGGCTGCGTGCTGCTGAATCGGATCGTTTGGGATGGCTGGATGTCGAAGCGGGTGAACAGTGTCTCTGCCGCTTCCCGCGTTCCGGAGCCTGCTTCGCGGATGATCCATGTCCCTCCGTCGAGCTGATCAGGGCGGATTGGTTCCGTCTGCCTGGCCAGCGGATGCGACGGGGAAGAGACGAGCAGCATATGATCTTCAGCGAACGCCTGCACAGACAGCTGGGCGTTTTCCTTGAACCGGCCTTCCACAATGCCGACGTCCAATTGCCGGCTCGTGATCAGCTCTGCGATCTCAGCTGTATTGCCGATCGTCACTTCCGGCCGGATCGCCGGATAGCGATCGAGCAGACGGGCAAGAATATGGGGAAGCACATACTCGCCGAACGTATAGCTGGCCCCGATGGCAAGGCGGCCGCCCGCTACGTTCGACAGGTCGCTGACGAGATGATGCATACGGTCGTACAGTCCGACGATTTCTTTCGCATGATGATAGACGATCTCACCCGCTTTGGTCAGCCGCACATACTTGTTCGTCCGCTCCAAGAGCCGGGTTCCCATCATCTCTTCGAGCGCCCGGACGTGCTGGCTGACGGCCGGCTGCGTCATGTGCAGTTCCTCGGCGGCCCTTGTAAAGTTCTTTTTATCCGCGACTGTGACAAAGACGGTCAGACCTTGATCCATACGGACACCTCTTTCATTGGATAACGAATTACTTATGATAACGATTATACATTGTTATTTTTCTTATGGAAGTGGCGGGCGTATACTGAATGCAGGAGGTGTTCATATGAACACGACATCAGCTGCACCTTCACCGAAAAAGCCGTCAAAGACGACAGCGTGGATCGGCGGAGTGGCCTTTACATTTTTCATTGCCCTATTGGGATACTTACTTGCCAAACTACCGGGTTTCGACCACATCGGACAATTGGCATCGGCGATTATCATCGCAGTTGTCTTCCGGCAGTTTTTCGGCTATCCAGAAGCGATCCGGCCGGGGATTGCATTTTCTTCGAAGCGCCTATTGCGCGCTGCGATCATCCTGTATGGTCTGAAACTCAACATCGACACGGTGCTGAGTGACGGCCTCGGGCTGCTCGTCCGCGACGCCGGGGTCATCGTTTTTGCAATCTTCCTCACCGTGTGGCTTGCAAAGATGTTTAAAGCAGACCCGAATATTTCGCTCCTGCTCGGAATCGGCACCGGAGTGTGCGGGGCAGCGGCGATTGCTGCGGCGGCCCCGATCCTGAAGACGAAAGACGAGGACACGGCGATCGGCGTCGGGATCATTGCGCTTATGGGAACAATCTTCGCCATCGACTACACGATTCTCCGGCCATTCCTGCCGCTCGACTCCATCTCGTACGGAATGTGGGCCGGCATCAGTCTGCACGAGATCGCACACGTGGCACTCGCCGGTGCCCCTGCCGGTGAAGACGGCCTGGCGATTGCGCTGCTTGCGAAGCTCGGCCGCGTGTTCCTGCTCGTGCCGCTCTGTTTCATCCTCATCGCGGTCATGAAACGGAAGAACAAAGGAAACGAGGAAAGCGATGCGAAAATCGAGTTCCCATGGTTCCTCGTCGGCTTCATCATCCTGAGTGTGCTCGGCAGTTATGTATTCGGACCGATCATCCCACTTTCCGACGGTGTCTATGATTTCGTGTCCGTCCTGACGACATGGCTGCTGACGGCGGCGATGGTCGGCCTCGGCCTGAACGTCAGTCTGCGGGATCTGCGGGCCCGTGCCCTGAGACCGCTGGCCGCCATGACGATCACGTCGATCCTGCTGTCGGTGATTGCGTATTTCATCGTCTGAAGAAACATATGTACACGTGAAAAAGTCCGCGGGGAACAACAGCCCCCAGCGGACTTTTTCGCGTACTACATCTTGCCTGAACGGAAGATCGAGAACAACAGGAAGATGAACATCAGGAAGGCGACAATCGCCCCGACCTCGATGACCGGCAGATTGAGCAGGACGTTGTTCTGTCCGGCGATGGCCGACCCGATGATCAGCCCGGTCATCAGAATACTGAACGCGAGCAGGATGACACTGAAGGCGAGCCGGTTGCTGATGATGTCCAGCCGCCGCATGAGAAAGTTCGCCTGCCGCAAGTTGATGTCCAGCTTCAGCTTGCCTTTTTTTGCTGCATTGCTGATTTCCTTGAAATCTTTCGGGATGTGGGCGATGATCTCGGCGTTTTCACTGACGTTCTCCCACAAGTATTTCATGATGGCGGAAGGGCTGTACCGTTCGCGCAGCAGCTGTTGGCCGAACGGCTCGACTCCATCCATGATGCGCATATTCGGGTCCAGTTTGGAAATGAGCCCTTCGAGCGTCAGTATCGTCTTGCCGAGAACGGTGATCTCGCTCGGAATCCGGATGCGGTGCTTGTAGGCGACGCCGAACAAGTCCAGGAAGATTTCGCCGAGACTCATCGAATCGAGCGGTTTGTCGTAATACTTCGTCTTCAGGATGCCGAGATCCTTCTCGAGCGCCGGCAGATCTGTGTCATCATCCAAAATATCCATGGCGTCCAGCGCTTTGATGATCCCCTTCGTATTGCCCCGCTCCAGCTCCATCACAAGCTTGGCGAACTGGAATTTCAAGTTGTCGTCCAGCACCCCCATCATCCCGAAATCGATGAACGTGATGACATTTCCGGGGAGTATGTAAATATTGCCCGGGTGCGGATCGCCGTGGAAGAATCCGTGATCGAGCACCTGGCTGAACATTTCGTGCACGAGATTGCGGGCCAGCAGTTCACGGTCATAGCCGAGCTCATCCAGCCTGGCCAAGTGGTCGGACTTCACGCCTTCCACCATTTCCATCGTCAGTACTTTTTCGGATGAATGGCTCCAGTGGATCGCCGGAATATGGATCGCGGGGTCGCCTTCTGACTGTTTCGCAATCCGTTCGGCATTCCTCGCTTCTTTCTCATAGTCCAGCTCATCGAGGAGCGAGTCGGAAAACTCATTGATGATGCTTCGGATGCCGTACATTTTGCCCCACTCTGTATTGTTTTCTACGATGGAGGCGATCTCTTTCAGGATCGACAAATCGGTCGTGATCGTCTGGCGGATATCCGGCCGCTGCACTTTCACGGCGACTTTCTCACCGCTGTGCAGGAAGGCTTCGTGCACCTGACCTATCGATGCAGTGGCGAGTGGAATGTCGCTGAACGATTCGAACAGGTCATGCAGCGGCTGTCCGAGTTCGGTTTCGACGATCTGCTGCACTTCTTCAAACGGGAACGGTTCGGTATGGTCCTGCAGTTTTTCCAGCTCCTGGCTGATTTCCGGCGGCACCAGGTCACGTCTCGTACTGGCGATCTGTCCGAGCTTGATGAACGTCGGGCCGAGTTCTTGCAGTGTCCGGTTCAGTTTCTGCCCGATGTGCTGCAGATTCGTGTCCATCTGATCGCTGCCGAGCGCACCCGGCTTGCGGCGATCTGTTATGCCGAGGCGGAACAGCACGTGACTGAATCCGTTCTTCAGGAATGTATTGATGATCTCTTGGAATCGGTACGTCTTGCGGATGGAAAGCTTCATCCCGGCATCACCTCCACTCAACAGTAGCATATACCCGTCGGAAAACTGACTAAAACAGCCCGGCACGTCAGATTGGTTGACGTGCCGGGCTTGTGGACTGGATGGTTATACTTGTGCGGCCAGCCGCTCGATCTGGAGCACGCGGAAACCGGCTTTTTCGAGTTTCGCCTGGAGTGCGGTGATCTCGTCGTCGGTTTTTTCACCTTCGAGTGTCAGAACGACCCGGCGTACAAGTACGGAACCGTTATCGAGCGTCAGCATGCCTTCGATGTTTTCACCGCGCAGTGTGCGGGCGAGCTTTTCAATCATGCCGCGGGCTTCGGTCGATGAGATGGTGAGATTCAGGCCGCCCGTCTTCACGCCGAAGGCATCTTCGAACACCCCTTCGATCTGATTGTGTGTCAAGATCCCGACCAGTTTGCCATGGTCCGTTACGGAGATGAACGGCAGGGCTTTGATCTTCAGCAGGGCGTCAAGGAAGGAGGATGTCTCTTCGATACAGTCGTCCTTATGCTTGACGATGGAATCGATAGTTGTACTGGCATCTCCGTTTTGTTCATATAAGTATTCGATAAGGTGGATTTTGTAGATCATCCCTTTGTAATTGTCGTCCCCATCCACAACAGGCACTGACCGGTATCCGCTTTTGCGGATCTTATCAAGTGCTTCGGTCACCGTATCATTGTCATTGACGGTAGTTACATAATTTCTGGCTACGAATAAATCACGTACGCGCATGGACAATCCCTCCAATTGTTTTCATTCATTTCCTACTATTCGGTAAAAATAAGTATAAGTGAAACAGAAAGCAGAGAGCAAGGTATTTTTCAACGCGCTGTTCCTCTCCAGTATAGCGTACAGCACTGCAAATGTCTTGAGTCCCTGCGAGTTGTCACACGTTATTTGCTTTCTTCCCTGATTTTAAGGAAGCTAACCTTGATGGTGAGGTTGCGTCCACACCCAGAGAGGGTAAACTAGATTGTAACTTTACTTGAAAAGAGGAATGGGCTATGTATTTTTCGTTCAAGCATAAGAATTGGGAATGGAGAGAGGCGGAGGAAGATGGAGATCTCGGCCAATTGCTTGCCGCTCATCCTCATATGAGGAGGGAGTGGCTGGACTCGTTGGATACGAGCAGACAGGACGTCATCGGCAGTTCCACTGCAGCGGCCGGCAAGGAGGCCGTCTGGGGAAGAGTGACCTACGATCAGAACATGCGGGAGAAAACGGAAGCCCGTACGGTAGCTTTCTTCCTCACTGAAAACACGCTGATTACTTCGGTGCTTGCCCGGGACTGTTTTCCGAGGGAGGCCCGCGAGGAACTTGAAAAGAAGCTGGAACTGGCGGACAACGCAGTCCAGGCTTTCGTAATCTTTCTGAACACGGTCCTCCACAAATTCCTGAGTCAGATCGACCGTTTTGAACACCAGCTGAGGGAACTCATATGGGGCATCCAGGAAAACAACAGTGACAACCTGGTGGAGCGCATCGCAGACAGCAAGCACGAGCTGATCGTCTGGCGGAATCTTGTCATTCCGCTGGTTGAGATCCAGATGACGCTGGATGAGACGTTCAGTGAATCGCTGACGGACAAGGCAGAAACGAAACGCCTATGCATCCGGCTCGATCGGATACGTATGCTCATCAGCGAATACGGCACTGAGATCGAGGCGCTGTCCGACATGGAAAACCTCGTTTCTACACTGCGGGGCAATGAGATCATGAAGACACTCACCGTCATCACGACCATCTTCACCCCGGCCGCTGTGTTCGGCGCCATCTGGGGGATGAACTTTAAATCGATCCCCGAGTTTAATTGGGCGCACGGCTATGCGTTTGCTCTCACGGTCATCTTGTCGACCACATTCGCGCTCTATTTCTATTTGAAACAGAAGGGCTGGATAGGCGATATTCTGAAAAATCGTTCGAAAAAGAAAATGATCCGGTAAGACCGGCAGAAGGAGATGCAGAATGGACACAGCGCAAGACAAACACCTCGGGATCCGGACGGAAGGGACGCTTGAGATCCTTCAGAAATCCGCCCATTACAACCGTTACGAAGCGACCCCTTATGCAGTGCTCGACGAGTGGTTCGCGGAAGAACCGCTCCGGCGGGGCGACCACCTCGTCGATTTCGGCTGCGGGAAGGGGAGGGTCCCGATCTACAGTACATACCGATTCGGCATAACGGCGACCGGCATCGACCTGAACGGCCGTCTCCTGCAGGAAGCTTATGAAAACCTGGAATCGTTCAGAACTGCCCACAGGAAGTCGGGAGGGCAGCTCATTTTTGAACAGACGGCAGCCGAGATGTACATCATCGAGCCGGATCAGAACGTATTCTATTTCTTTAATCCGTTCTCGGTGGAAATCTTTCAGTCGGTTATCCTGCAGATCATGGATTCGCTCGAACGCTGCCCGCGCCAGGCAGACATCGTCCTCTACTATCCGACAACGGCGTATGTCTTGTTTCTCGAGGAGCAGACCCCATTCCTGCGGATCCGTGAAATTCCGATTCCGTTCCTCTCCGCAAATAACGAAGATGAACGTATTCTGATTTACCGCTGTGAATGAAACGAAACAGGACTACTGCCGTGGCCGCAGTCCTGTTTCTTACTCATACGTACTGTTCCGTCTCGAGCAGATCGGTGAGAGCTTCCGGTGTCAATGGGCGGGAATATAGGAAGCCCTGCACTTCGTCGCATCGCAGTGTGCTCAGGAAGGAAGCCTGTTCGTCCGTTTCCACACCTTCCGCGATCACGTCGATATCCAAGTTTTTCGCAAGCTCGATGATCGTCTTGATGATGGCGGTGTTACTGCTGCTCAAGTCTTTCAGGAACACTTGGTCGATCTTCAGATGGGTGATCGGGAACGTGCTCAGATAGCTGAGCGATGAATAGCCGGTACCGAAGTCATCGATGCTCACATGGATGCCTTCCTCATGAAGGCGCGTCAGGATCTTCTGGGAGTATAGGACGTCGGTCGTCATGCTCTCCGTGATTTCGATGTTCAGGAAGCGGGGCTCGAGTCCGGTCTTCTTCAGTATGTGCAGCACATCGTTGATGAACGTCGGCTGTTTGAACTGACGGATGGAGACGTTTACGCTCATCCGGACGGCAAGCAGCCCCTTGTCCTGCCATTGTTTCGCCTGGCGGCATGCCGTTTCCATCACCCAGGCACCGATCGGCAGAATCAGCCCGCTCTCTTCCGCAATGGGGATGAACTGTCCCGGGGAAATCGGGCCTTTCTTCGTGTGCGTCCATCGCGCCAAAGCTTCCACGCCTGTCATGAGTCCGGTTTTCATGTCGAACTGGGGCTGGTAGTGGAGACTGAGTTCGTTCCGGCTGAGCGCCTGGCGCAAGTCCATCTCGAGCAGTGTCTTCTCGATCATGTCGTTGTTCATTTCATCGGTGAAGAAGCGATGGGTGCTCTTTCCGTTTTCTTTAGCGACAAACAGGGCCGTATCCGCATTCCTCATGAGGGTGTCATAGTCTTCGCCATCCGCGGGGAACCGGCTGACCCCGATGCTCGGCGTTATATAGACTTCGAGCGAGTCGAAGACGAACGGTGCGGAAATTTCCTCGATGATGCGAAGGGCGGCGGCATTGACCCGGTCCATCGCCGTTTTCTTCAGCATGATGACGTATTCGTCGCCGCCGAGCCGGCTGGCCATGTCGTCCGGGCCAAGGCATTTCTCAAGACGTTCGGCCACGGCTTTCAGCACTTTGTCACCGATGTAGTGTCCGAGCGAGTCGTTGATGTTCTTGAAACGGTCCAGATCCAAATAGAGGATGGAAAAATGCGGCTCGCGGCGCTCGATCACCTGCATGACTTCCGCTTTGAACAGACGTCGGTTGGGGAGGCCGGTCAGCGCATCGTAATAGGCCATATGCTCGACCAGCTTCTCCGCTTTCTTCCGTTCAGTGATATCGACACATGTCCCTACGACTTCCGTCACTCTTCCATTTTCCAGGACGGGGGACAAGTAGATGATGAATGTCCTGTCCGCGTACGCGAATTCGAATTGGCACGGTTCACCCGCGAGCGCTGCATGCAGGTAGGCTTTCAAATAGTCCAGTTCCATAGTGGTGAACGGGTTTTCATCTCCCTTGGCATTCAGCCGGCCGGAAGTGAGCCCGAGTTCTTCGCAGATCTTCCCTTCAAGCAGAGTGATTTCAATGCGGCTTTCGGCATCCTGCTCGTATTTAAAAATGGCATTCTGCAGGTTTTTCACCGTTGTCCGGAAATCATTCTTCAAGGCGCTTTCCAATGCCTGCTCAGCCTCGATGCGGGCCGTGATGTCCGTGCGGATCGAGATGAATTCAAATGGTTTCCCCTCTGTATCGGTAAACGGGACGATGGTCGTGTTCATCCAATAGAACGAACCATCCTTCGCCCGGTTCTTCACTTCGCCCCGCCAGATGTCCCCTCGACGGATTGTCGACCACATCTCGCGGAAAAACTCTTTCGGATGAAAGCCGGAGTTAATGATCCGGTGGGTCTTGCCGAGTAATTCCTCTTCCGAGTACTTGGACAGTTCACAGAACTTCGGGTTCACGTACTGGATGACACCGGCTGCATCCGTCACCGCGATCACTGAAGCGTGATCGAGCGCGGATTCCAGATTATGGAGGACTTGCAGGGTCCGAGTGTACCGCTCGGTCGTCAGCTGTTCGGCCGTTATATCGACATCGACGGAAATGTAGTGAGTCGTTTGGCCGCTGTCATCTTTCACGGGAACAACGGTTGCCAGCATCCAGTACGGGGTTCCGTCTTTTGCGATGCTCCTGACCTGCTCCTGCCAAAGGCCGTGGCTGTCTACTATCTGCCGCAGCTCTGCCAGGAAGGACTCATTGCAGTAAGCCGGGTTCAGAACGCCGTAAGTTTGGCGAAGCAGCTCGTATTCTGCGTATTTGGATGTCTCACAGAATCGCTGGTTGACATAGATGATCCGGCCATCCATGTCGATCATGGAGACACAAAACTTTTCGTCTAGTAACTGCGTCACGGAGTGCAGGTTGTGGGTTTCTCTAAGAACCATTGGACAAGATCCTCTCTTCGGCATAGTTACGGAACAGGTGTTGGCGGATATATACACTATAGTTCTATTTCTTCGAGTATAACACTATATCTTTAGACCTTGTAAGGGGGATTTGTGAAAGAACTATGAATTGTCTATAGTTTCATAGTCACCCTTTGTCGATCACATTTCGGTCCGGTTGCGGGAACCTTTCCGGAACGGTATCATGAAGAGTGAATAATAGTATATGAAGTATATCGGACTGTCTGGCACATTCTTCACAGGAATGACAGGAAGATGAGCGGGCAAAAACACGCTAAGGAGCGGTTGGATATGAACGGACAGTTGGATCGGATCAGAAGGGAATCGTTGCGCGGAAAAGTGGTGTCGGCAGACGAAGCCGCGTCTTGGATACAGGACGGTATGACACTCGGTCTGAGCGGGTTCACTCGTGCCGGGGATGCGAAGGCGATTCCCGAGGCTTTGGTGAAGCGGGCAGCGGACGAAGAGTTCAAGGTGAACGTCTTCACAGGTGCGTCTCTTGGTCATGACATCGACAAACTTTTCACGGAGGCGGGTATCGTTAACAAACGCCTGCCGTTCCAAGCGGATGCAACAATGCGGAAGGGCATCAACCAGGGAGAGCTGCTGTTCGTCGATCACCATCTTTCAGATACGTCTGAGCTCGTTCGGGGCGGGGTGCTGCCGCAGATCGATTTCGCTGTCATCGAAGCAGTGGCCATTGCAGAGGACGGATCGATCATTCCTTCCACATCGATCGGCAACTCCCTGATCTTTGCGGAACATGCCAAATCGATTATCGTAGAGATCAATATCGCACATTCGACGGAATGGGAAGGCGTGCATGACGTGTACGATCCGGGCGTGCTCGGTGACCGGGAGCCGATACCCCTCATGCATCCGGATGAGCGGATCGGTACGTCCGGTATTCCGGTCGATCCGGACAAGATTGCGGGAATCGTGCTGACTGAAGAGTATGATTCGTTCTCGACCATTGATCAGCCTGACGAAGAGACGGAAGTGATGGCGGGGCATCTGCTGGCGTTCCTGCGATCGGAAATCGCAGCGGGCCGTCTGACAAGGGAGCTCGCGCCGCTTCAATCCGGCATCGGATCGCAGGCGAATGCGGTCCTGCATGGCCTGCTCGATTCGGAATTCGAGAATTTGGAGCTCTACTCGGAAGTGCTTCAGGATTCCGTATTCGAACTGATCGACGCCGGGAAAGTGAAATCAGCTTCCTGTACGTCGATCACGGTCACAGAAGAGCGGATGGACAAGCTGCGGAACAACCTCGAGTTCTACAAAGAGAAGATCATTATGAGGCCGCAGGAAATCTCCAATCATCCCGAAGTGATCCGCCGTCTCGGGACGATATCCATCAATACAGCGCTCGAATTCGACATTTACGGCAACGTCAACTCCACACATGTAACAGGGACGAAGATGATGAACGGCATCGGCGGCTCAGGGGATTTTGCGCGGAATGCCCGTCTTGCGATCTTTGTCACGAAATCACTTGCGAAAAAAGGAGACGTGTCGAGCTGTGTGCCATTCGTTTCCCATGTCGATCATACGGAGCATGACGTCGACATCATCGTCACGGAACAAGGGTATGCGGATTTGAGGGGACTGGCACCGAAAGAGCGTGTCCCGCTCATTATAGACCGGTGTGCCCACCCGTCTTATCGCGATCAGCTGTGGGCGTACTACGAAGAAGCGCTGGAACGGGGCGGTCACACACCGCATATTCTCGAAAAAGCGCTCGGTTGGCATATCCGTCTCTCGGAAACCGGGACGATGCGCGAATCACGGGAAGAAGTGACGTCGTCATGAAAATCGCATTGTTCGGAAGCACTGGACGCGTCGGCTCCAAGATGCTTCGGCAGCTCCTTGCGGAAGGGCATGAAGTGAGCGTGCTCGTCCGCAATCCAGACAAACTGGAAAGACATCCGCAGCTGACCGTCGTCTCGGGAGACGCGAAAAACGAAGTGGATGTCCGGAAGGCCGTCCAGGGGGCGGACTGCGTGGCAAGCGCGCTCGGGACAGACAAATCAAACGTCCTCAGTGAAGCGGTCCCCCATATGATCGGGGCGATGCGGGACTTTCAGATCCGGCGAATCCTGACGATCGGGACGGCCGGCATCTTGCAGAGCCGGCTGGAATCCGGCCGGCTCCGTTATGAAGCAGGGGATTCGAACCGGAAACTGACGAGGGCTGCGGAAGAACACCACGCAGCTTATCGGGCGCTCGCCAGTTCAGAATTGGAGTGGACCATCGTTTGTCCGACCTACTTGCCGGAAGGTGAGGAGACGGGCAGTTACAGGGTCGAGAACGATTGGCTGCCGGAGGGCGGTGAACGGATTTCTACTGGGGACACTGCACACTTTGCGGTCAGGGAACTAATAGGGAGTGAACATGTGCGGCACCGGGTCGGTATCGCGTATTGATAGGGAAACAGAAAAACCGGTGTACACAAACCTGAGAGGTCTTGTGTACGCCGGTTTTTAGTTATGTGAGTTTTGACAAGAACATCGTCGCGATGCCGAAGTAGATTAGCAGCGACAAGATATCGTTCAATGTGGTGATCAGAGGACCTGACGCTACTGCCGGGTCGACCTTGAATTTGTTCAAGATGAGCGGGATGACCGTTCCGGCAATTGTTCCGATGATCAGCGTGCAGAGCAGAGAAACCCCGACAACGAAACCAAGCACTGCGCTGCCTTGCCAGAAGAATGCAATGACCGCAATAAGCAGGCCGCACGTCACGCCGATCAGAATACCGACAAAAAGCTCGCGGGCAATCAGCTTTGTTGCTTTTTTCCATGTCATTTCTTCAGAAGCAAGTCCCCGCACGACGACTGCGAGCGATTGGGTGCCGGTATTTCCGGTCATTCCGGCAATCATGGGCATGAAAAACGCAAGAGCGACGACTGCTTCCAGTGTCTCTTCGAACTTGGAGATGATGCTTCCTGAAACCAAGCCGATGAACAGCAGCAGAATCAGCCAGGGGAGCCTGCGTCTTGCGGCAGTGAACGGTTTTGTCCGGAAGTCGATCGACTTGCCGGTAGCGAGGAGCATTTCGATATCTTCATCCGCTTCCCGGACGACAATATCGAGCACCTGGTCGCCTGAAATCGTGCCGACGAGCACTTGGTCGCCGGTCGTCACAGGGATGGCCTCAAAATCGAACTGTCCGATGATGCGGGCCACTTCCTCTTGTTTCATCAGTACATCCACCGTGATCGGCTGATCCCGCATAATGTCTCTGATGTGTTTATCGTTATCGGAAAGCAGAAGATCACGGAATGTCACGATACCGATCAGACGCTGCTCGTCGTCCACGACGTATAAGTAATTCACGAAGTGGGCGAGATTCTCGAACGTCTTCAGTTTCTCTTCCGCTTCGCCGACCGTAACGTCGGGGGCTACCGGGATATACCGGTTCGTCATGACCCGTCCCGCTGTTTTCGGCGGATAGTCCATGATGTGCAGAATCGATTCCATTTCTTCACGCCGCATTTGTGCGATCAGGTCATCCACTTTGGCTTTCGAGAGGCCTGTCAGCAAAAATGCGAGATCATTGCTCTGCATCTTATGTAAGATTTCAGTGGAGCGGTCGGGGCCGATCTGTTCGAGGACGGCGAGCTGTTCGTCCTTGCTCAGGTAGCGCAGCAGACCGGTGATTTCGTCGATGGACAGCCATTCCAGGAAGAGGGGTTTTCTCTTCTTCGGCAGTTCCTTGTAATGAGTTGCCAGGTCATGGAGCGGCAATCCTTCGACAATCTCCGTGAACATTTCTTTCTTTCCTTCACTGAGCACGCGGATGATTGCGCGATCCAATTTTTCCTTATCCCAACTTTCCTGTTTCTTTTCCTTCTTGAAAAGAGCCAAATCCCTCACCTCCGCAATTGGTAAAACGTTACCGTTACTATGTATTGGATGTATGCCCTAACTTGCCGTAAAGAAAACAAAATTCCCAGGATTGCCCGAAGAGTACTATCTAAGGAATGCTTGGAAAATTTCACATTTCAGACTTTTCATGTTTTAATAGACGGTAACTTTAAAAAGGAGAGGATCGAATTGAGGAGAAAATGGACAATCGGCAGTTTACTGCTCGCAGGAACTTTGCTGCTTGGTGCCTGTGGCGGCAGCGGAGGCACTGCGAGCGGAGAGGAAGATCAGTCGTATGACTTAGTGAAAAAAGGTAAGCTGACGTTCGCTTCGAGCGGGGAATACAAACCGTTCAACTACGAAGAGAATGGCAAACTGACAGGCTTCGACATT
Source organism: Sporosarcina sp. (assembly GCA_032099885.1). Lineage (GTDB taxonomy): Bacteria > Bacillota > Bacilli > Bacillales_A > Planococcaceae > Sporosarcina. The sequence continues at coordinate 80,461 of DAMDKL010000010.1, read as the reverse complement.
GAAATCGGTGAAGCGATCGCCGACAAACTCGGTCTGGAGCCTGACCCCGTTACAAACCCATTCCAAACAATCCTGCCGGGCCTGGTCGCCAAGAAATACGATGCGATCATCGGATCCATGGCCTATACGAAAAAACGGGCCGAACAGGCATCCTTCACAAAACCCTATTACTATTCAGGCGGCATGATCTGGGTCGCAAAAGATAATAACGATATCAAGACCCCCGACGACGTGAAAGGAAAGAAAATTGGCGTCGGCGCAGAGACGACATATGAAAAACCCGCTGAAACGCTTTCAGATGACCTCCAGTATTACAGCGCTGACCTGGTGGCCCTGAAGGACTTGACCGTCGGCAATCGGCTCGATGCGGTAATCACGGCTGACATTGTCGGTTATGAAGCGATCGATAAAGGATTCGACATCAAAGAAGTCGGCAAGCCGCTGTGGGTGGAGCAGCCGTCGATCGCAGTCAGGAAAGATAACGATGGGCTGAGACAGGCCATCGATGAGGCTCTTCAGGAGCTGATCAATGACGGGACTTACAAGGAAATCTCGATGAAGTGGTTCGACCGCGATTTACTGGATATCGATCTGGAAGGCGTCGAGCTGTTGGAGTGAAGAGCTTGACATCACCTATTCATGTTACAAGAATATTACCGTTTTTCTAATTTTCTTGTTTAAGTGAATACAATTCGGGTATTTGCAAGGTAGAGTGTGAAAAAAATAGCCGACTGGCTAACTAAAGGGGAGTTCGGGAGAATGGGAAAACTGAAAATGATACTGCTCATGATGGCAGCGGCTGTCTTGGTCCTTGCTGCATGTGGTAAAAAGGACGACGGCAACACGTCCGGCACCAAAGATGGTTCAGGGGATGCCGGATATGAATTGGTGAAAAAAGGGACATTCACATTTGCGGCAAGCGGTGTGTATAAGCCGTTCAGTTTCGAAGAGAACGGAAAACTGACAGGGTTCGACGTGGAGATCGGAGAAGCGATCGCCGACAAGCTGGGTTTGGATCCAGCACCTGTTACGAACCCGTTCGAAACGATTTTACAAGGCTTGGTTGCAAAAAAATATGATGCCATTATCGGTTCCATGGCCTACACGAAAAAACGTGCAGAGCAAGCCGACTTCACAGAACCTTATTATTACTCGGGCGGGATGATCTGGGTTGCGAAAGACAACAACGATATTAGCTCACCGGAAGATTTGAAAGGAAAGAAGATCGGTGTCGTGGCACAGTCCACATACGAAGAGCCGGCAAAAGAACTCTCGGATAACATCCAGTACTACAGCAGTGACGTCGTGGCTTTGAAAGACCTGACTATTGAAAACCGCCTGGATGCCGTCATCACAGCTGATATTGTCGGGTACGAGGCAATCGACAATGGATTTGAAATTAAGGAAGTCGGCAAACCGATGTGGGTGGAACAGCCGTCGATCGCTGTCCGGAAAGACAACAACGAGCTGACGAAAGCGATCGACAAAGCACTGAAAGAGCTGATTGATGAAGGGAAATATAAGGAGATCTCAGAGAAGTGGTTCGACCGCGACCTCTTGGATATTGACCTGGAAGGTGTCGAGCTTCTCGAATGAGTGACTTAACTGCGTATTTGACAGAGAGTGGGTGTGCCGGTGCCTGAATTAGTAGTGACAATTTACGAAGTATTCATCAGAACGTACAAAGGTTTTTTGCAGGCAGGCCTGCTGACGATTGAAATTACAGCCATTGCTGTCGTGATCGGAACATTCCTCGGGATTCTGTTCGCGCTTATGAAAATTTCGAATTCGAAAATCTTGCAAACGATTGCAAACTTGTATATTACCATTATCCGCGGGACACCGCTCATCGTGCAGATCATGTTTCTGTACTATGGGATTACGTCGATCATTATTCTGTCCAATTTCTGGGCAGGCGCAATCGCTCTCGGTATCCACAATGGTGCCTATATTGCCGAAATCTTCCGCGGGTCGATTCAAGGTGTCGACAGGGGACAGCGCGAAGCCAGTCTTGCCCTCGGCATGAACCGGACACAGACGATGCGCCGGATCATTTTCCCGCAGGCACTGCGCCGTGCCATCCCGCCGCTCGGCAATCAGTTCATCATCACTTTAAAGGACTCATCACTCGTCTATGTGATCGGAGTCTCGGAACTGTTCGGGCTCGCGAACCGGGAAGCCGCTTCTTCGTTCCTGCCGCTTGAAACGTTCCTCGTGGTCGGTTTCTATTATTTAGTGCTCGTGATGATCTTTACAGCATTGCTGCGCTGGTATGAGAACAAACTGGACGTGGACAAATAATGGAGGGCGGATACGATGATTAAAGCAGAGAATATCCATAAGTCATTCGGCAAGCTGGAAGTCTTGAAAGGGATCGACATGGAAGTGCACCCGGGTGAAGTTGTTGTCATGGTCGGCGTGAGCGGGTCAGGAAAAAGCACCTTTCTCCGCTGTCTCAATTTCCTTGAATTGACGAACGACGGGGTTATTACCATCGACGGGAAACAGGTCGATCAGAAAAAGGACGACTTATCTAAAGTGCGGGCTGAAGTCGGTATGGTCTTCCAGCACTTCAACTTGTTCCCGCACAAAACGGTTCTTGAAAACGTCATGGAAGCACCCATCATGGTGAAAAAGGTGGATAAGGCCAAGGCGAAAGCGAGCGCCCTTGAAATCCTGGGGAAAGTGGGTTTGTCCGAAAAGGCAGACGTCTATCCGAACAAGCTGTCAGGCGGTCAGAAACAGCGGGTCGCCATTGCAAGGGCTCTAGCGATGGAACCGAAAGCGCTCTTGTTCGACGAACCGACGTCCGCACTCGACCCGGAACTCGTCGGAGAAGTGCTGCAGGTCATGCAGGAGCTCGCGGAAGACGGCATGACGATGGTTGTCGTCACGCATGAGATGAAGTTTGCAAAAGAAGTGGCTGACCGCATCATCATGCTGAACGAAGGCGTCATCATCGAAGATGCCGATCCTGATACATTCTTCAACCATTCCACAAACGAACGAACTCGTCAATTTTTGGAAATGGTCGATATTTGACAACACAAAAACCCTCTGTTCCGGTCAATGTGACAGGAACAGAGGGTTTTTTCAGCGTTTCGGCGCATAGTCCAATTCACGGAACAGCGTCCGCCGTTCGGCATCTGACAGGTCACGCCACTGCCCGACCGGCAGATCTCCGAGTGTCAGGTTCATGATGCGGGTTCTGCGCAGGCTGACAACATTATAGCCAAGTGCCGTACACATGCGGCGGATCTGACGATTCAGCCCTTGCGTGAGTGTGATATTGAATTTCCGGGCCCCGAGTTTTTTCACTTTGCACGGTTTCGTCACTGTATCCAGAATCGGGACACCCCGCTCCATGGAACGGACAAAGTCGTCCGTGATCGGCCGGTCGACCGTGACGATGTATTCTTTTTCATGTCCGTGTTCCTCACGGAGAATTTCGTTGACGATGTCGCCGTCGTTCGTCAGAAGCAGCAGGCCATCGGAGTCTTTATCAAGCCGGCCGATGTGGAAAATGCGCAGCGGATGATTGACGAAGTCGACGACATTCCCTTTGACGTGGCGCTCCGTCGTGCTCGTGATCCCGACAGGCTTGTTCAGCATAATGTAAACGAGCTGCTCTTCTGCCGCAACCGGTCTGCCGTCCACTTCCACAACATCCTCCGGGCCGACTTTGCTGCCGAGCTCCGCGGTCTGTCCGTTAATGACGACACGACCGTCTTCAATCCATTTGTCTGCTCCCCGCCGGGAGACGATGCCGGCTTCGCTTAAAAACTTATTGATGCGCATCATTTCGTTCACCTCATCAGCGTGCATTTTGTTCTATTGTAGCTCGTTTTTCATCTATAATCCAAGCTTTCTTAAAGTAATCATTCAATTCCGAAAAGAAAATGATTGACAATGGAGAAAAGAGGCGGTAAGATGGGAAACAACTTTCAGATGGGCAGACGGGACCGGTAGCGGGACCACCCACGGAGAGCTGAGATTAGCAGAGAAGAGCATAGCTGAGAAATCATTGAATAAGAAGAGTAGCATCATAAAAGGCGTGTCCAGAGAGTCGGGGATGGTGGAAACCGATCGGTCTTGTGATGTGAATGGGCTTAGGAGAGCCGGAATTGGCCTGTCATGGGTCTTTTTCGGACGTTGTTCCCGCGTTACGGGAAGTGCAGACACAGCACGCAAAGCGGGGATGCGCATGCATTCCAATAGAGGTGGCAACGCGGATTGATCCGTCCTCTGTCAGAAGACTTCACGTCTTTTTGACAGGGGACTTTTTTGTCGTTGCCCAACAGACAGGAGAGACGGAAATGATGGAAATGAAAGAACAGCAAACTAGCAATCGAGTGACGACGAGAAAAATGAACGGTAAAGGGCTGACGCCGCTCGGCATTATGGAGCGCCTTCCGGGAACAAGGAAATTCCTGCTGGAGAGTTCAGCGGAAAATAACGAGCGCGGTCGTTTCTCATTCATCGGCGCGGAGCCTGTGAGTTCGTTCATCGGCAGTGCAGATGGGATTCGGGAAACGGATCACCAGGACAACAAGACGATTTTCCACGAAGGAGATCTGTTCGAACTGCTGAAACAGCTGATCCCGAGCAGTAACGATAATACCGGTTTCCCGTTTGCCGGAGGAGCGGTCGGCTACTGCAGTTATGAAGCAGGTGACCCGGGAAGGGATCGGGAGGAACTTACGGAACCGCTCGCATTCTATCACTTATACGACACGGTGGCCGTCTATGACCACTTGCTGGAGGAAATCACACTCGTCCATACGGAAACCGGTCTGGCGAGTCGCGATGCTGATCTCAGCCTGCTGGAAGACCGGCTGCTGTCGGAGGACCTGGAAACCGAGAGGATGAATGAGGCAGTGGCGTTGTCCGAATTCCGGAGCGCACTGACAGAAAGCGAGTTCGAGGAGGGTGTGCGGGCTGCGCTGCATGCGATACGGGAAGGGAGAGCGGAGCAGATCGTCCTATCCAGACGGATGGAGGCGGAGCTGACGGGGGACCCCATCCGGCTGTATGAGCAGCTGCGCGAAAGGAATCCCTCCCCATACATGTACTACATGGAGTTCGACGGGCATACAGTCCTCGGGGCGTCACCGGAAAGTCTCGTGAAATCGGAGAATGGCATCATCCGTACGAACCCGATCGCCGGCACCCGGCCTCGCGGGAAGGACCGGACGGAAGACGAGGCACTCGAGCGGTCGCTCCGAAATGATCCGAAAGAGCTGTCGGAACACGAGATGCTTGTCGAACTCAGCAAGCGGGAGATGGAACAGTTCTGCACACCGGGAAGCGTCCGGGTGACTGCGCGGCAGACGACGGTGCGCTATGAGCACGTCATGCACCTCGTTTCCGAACTAGAAGGCAGTCTTGCAGCAGGGAAGCATGCAATGGATGTATTCCGCGCGTGTCTGCCGGCAGGGACTGTCACCGGCAGCCCGAAAGCCGCCGCGATGGAATTCATCCGCACTATCGAACGGGCGCCCCGCGGAGTTTACGGCGGTGCCGTTGGCTACGTAGGATCCAACGGCAATCTGGACGCGGCGCTCGCCATCCGGACGATGGTGATCCGAGAGAATACGGCGGTCGTGCAGGCAGGTGCGGGAATCGTCGCCGCTTCCGATCCACACAGCGAGTTGCTGGAGACGATCCATAAGGCGAGATCGCTGACGTCGCTCGGGCAGCCGATTGGCTGAAGGAGAGGGCAGACCGGACGAAAACGGAAAAAACTAAACAGAACAGAAGAGAACAGAAGAGAAGAGACAGGAGAGATGAGACGTGAAGAACTTTATCGAAAGCATACGGAGCGGACGGAATTTGACCTCCGTGGAAATGGAACAGGCAGCGGAACTGATGTTTACTGACAGTATGAGCGCAGTCAGCATCGCAACTTTTCTGCAGAGCATGTCTGAAAAGACCGAGACGGCCGAGGAGGTCGCGGCACTTGCCGGCGTTATGAGACGCCATGCACTCCAGCCGCCGCTGCCAGAAGGGACGTATTTCGATAATTGCGGGACAGGGGGAGATCGATCAGGCAGTTTTAACATCAGCACAGCTTCCGCTTTCGTACTGGCGGCGTGCGGTGTCCGTATCGCGAAGCACGGCAACCGGAAAGTGTCGAGCGCTGCCGGCAGCCATGATGTATTGGAAGCCCTCGGCATCCCGGCTGATCTGTCGGCGGAAGAAGGGGCTGAAATGGTGAGGCGGACCGGGATAACGTTCTTATACGCACCTGCCGTCCACCCGAAATTGAAGCGTATCGGGGAGATCCGCCGGCAGCTGGCCCGTCCGACCATCTTCAATCTGGTCGGCCCTCTCGCCAGCCCTGCGGATTTGCATGCCCAGTACACCGGCATCCCGCGCAGCGGATTCGTCATGGAGTACGCCGCCGCCCTGAGAATGCTTGGACGCAGGCGGGCCGTTGTCGTCTCAGGCGCCGGCGGTCTGGATGAGGCATCACTTGCCGGCCGGAACTCGCTGGCGCTCGTTGACGGCGGGGAGCTGATCCCATTCACTCTGGCACCTGAGGACGCGGGGCTGCAACGGGCGCCACTGCACACAGTGCAGGGAGGGGATGCGGATGAAAACGCACGGATCATCCGGTCTATATTCGCCGGGGAGCGCGGACCGAAAGCGGACGTTGTCGCCCTGAATGCGGGTATTGGCCTCTTTGCTGAAGGGACGGCGGGGACCGTCCGGGAAGGGGTTGTCCTGGCAGAGGAATGCATCCGCAGCGGCAGGGCGCAGCAGCAGCTCGAGAAAGTCATCGGATTCTGTGCAGGAGTGAGAGAAGAGGTGGCGGCCAGATGACGATTCTCGATGACATTATCCGGGAGAAAGAGCGGGAAGTAGCTGCGCTGCTCGAAGGTGGGGCGGCGGTGCAGGCGGTGGTCTCGGACCTGCCGGCTCGCCCATCGCTGTTCAGCAGACTGAAACGGACGGAGCACTTGCAAGTCATCGCGGAGATCAAGCGTGCCTCGCCCTCCAAAGGAATCATCCGGGATCGGGTGGACCCTGTGAAACAGGCTGCGCGGTATGAAGCTGCCGGTGCGGCATGCATTTCCGTGCTGACGGACCGGACCTTTTTCAATGGTTCTTATGAAGATCTCCAGGCAGTGGCGCAAGCGGTCGGCACACCGATCCTTTGCAAGGACTTCATCATCCATCCGATACAGATCGACCGGGCGAAAGCAGCTGGGGCGTCTGTCATCCTGCTGATCGCGGCCGTCTTGCAAGACGCAGAGCTGCATGCACTGAACAGCTATGCCGGCACGCTCGGCCTAGAAGTGATAATGGAAGTTCACAGTGAACAGGAATTGACCCGGGTGCTGGCGGCCGGAGCCCGGATCATTGGTGTCAATAACAGGGATTTGCGGACGTTCACTGTCGACCTGGCGATGACCGAACAGCTGGCGCATGCAGTTCCTCGTGGCGGGGAACATGTTCTGATCAGCGAAAGCGGGATCATGGGACCGACCGACGCCCGCCGTGCAGCAGCAGCGGGCGCTTCCGGCGTGCTGGTTGGGGAAGCGCTGATGAAGAGCGGCAGTCCGGAACAGGCGATCCGCTCCCTGCAGGTGATGAAGGAGGTGGCGCAGTGAAGACGAAGGTGAAGATCTGCGGACTGTCCGAGGCGGAACACGTGAAAGCGGCTGTCGATGCCGGAGCTGATGCGATTGGTTTCGTCTTTGCACCTTCCGCGAGACGGATCACCCCGGAGAAAGCGGCAGAACTTGCGGTGCACATCCCGGCATCTGTCCTGAAGGTCGGTGTGTTTGCGGATGCTATTCCTGATGAGATCCGCCGCATTGCTGAAAGTGTCCCGCTAGATATGATCCAGTATCACGGCAGCGAAACAGAAGAGGAAATCCGGGCGATCGGCCTCCCTGCCATGAAGTCCTTTTCTATCCGGACGGAAGCGGACTTGGAGACGGCCGCTGGGTTCACCGCCTGGCCGCTCTTCGACGCACCGGGCATCGACTACCGCGGCGGCAGCGGTCGTACATTCGACTGGCAGCTGTTGGAGAAAGCGGGATTTACGGGTCGGCCGTTCGTGCTTGCTGGGGGTCTCGACGAAGGGAATGTCGAGGAAGCGATCCGGCGACTCCGTCCGATGATGGTCGACGTGTCGAGCGGTGTGGAGCGTAAGAAGAGGAAAGACGAGCAGCTTATCCGGGCATTCATCAGCCGGGTCAAGCAGACAAAGTGAGGAGAGATGAGCATGATTCAAGCAGCGAAGGGTAAAGGAAGGTACGGACGATTCGGCGGACAATACGTCCCGGAGACATTGATGGGCGCACTGACAGAACTGGAGGAAGCCCACGAACGTGCGATGATGGACGACTCATTCCGGAAAGAACTCGATGGTTATCTGAAAGACTTCGTCGGGCGGGAGAACCCGCTTTATTTTGCGGAGCGGCTGACGGCATACGCCGGCGGGGCGAAGATCTACTTGAAACGGGAAGACCTTAACCATACCGGCGCCCACAAGATCAACAACGCACTCGGGCAGGCACTTCTCGCGAAGCGGATGGGCAAACGGAAAATCGTTGCCGAAACGGGCGCCGGTCAGCATGGGGTGGCGACAGCGACAGCGTGCGCCCTCCTCGGACTCGAATGCGTCGTGTTCATGGGCAAGGAGGACATCCGCCGCCAGGAGCTGAATGTATTCCGCATGCAGCTGCTCGGTGCTCGTGTCGAGGAAGTCGATAAGGGGGCAGGCACCCTGAAAGATGCCGTCAACGAAGCGATGCGCTACTGGGTCGCGAATGTAGGAGACACCCACTATATATTAGGGTCCGCCCTTGGCCCCCATCCATTCCCGAAAATCGTGCGTGATTTTCAGCAGGTGATCGGGCAGGAGACGAAACGGCAGATGAACGACAAGGAGGGCCGGCTGCCGGACGCGGTCGTCGCGTGCATCGGCGGCGGCAGCAACGCGATCGGCATATTCCATCCGTTCCTGGAACATGCCGAAGTGGCACTCTTCGGTGTGGAAGCGGCCGGCAGCGGACTTGCGTCAGGACAGCACGCTTCGGCTATGGCGGAAGCCAGGGAAGGCGTCCTGCACGGAGCGTATATGTATGTCCTGCAAGACGACGACGGCATGATCCAGGAGGCGCACTCCATCTCGGCAGGACTCGATTATCCGGCGGCCGGCCCCGAGCACTGCCACCTCCACGAGACCGGCAGAGTAACCTACACATCCGCGACCGACGCGGAGGCACTCGAAGGGCTGAAACTGCTGTCGTGCATGGAAGGGATCATCCCGGCGCTCGAGAGTGCCCACGCGGTGCACTTCGCGTGCAGGCTGGCTGCTGAAATGACGGCGCAAGAAATCGTCGTGGTCTGCCTGTCAGGCCGCGGTGACAAAGACATGCACACTGTGCGCAATGTTTTCGGAGGTGAGGGTGTATGAAGGACCAGATGCTCACCCGGATCTTCCGGGAGAAGAAACAAGCCGGGCGACCACTCTTCGTCCCGTACATGATGGCCGGAGACGGCGGACTCGGCGTGCTGCATGACCGGATCGATTTCTTGGCGGAGGCCGGAGCGGATGCTGTCGAAATCGGAATTCCGTTTTCTGATCCGTCGGCTGACGGGGAAGTGATCCAGCAGGCCGGGGAGCGGGCCATCTCGGCAGGCACGACGTTGCGGAAAGTGCTGGACTGCCTTTCGGAAAGGCCTCATGAAATTCCGCTCATCATCATGACGTACTTGAATACGATCCTCGCCATGGGCATCACTCCATTCCTCATTGAGTGCCGCCGGGCGAATGTGCAAGGGCTTATCATTCCGGATTTGCCCCATGAGGAACGGTCTCTTCTGGCAGACGAAATGACAGGGAGCGGAATCGCCCTCATCCCGCTCGTCTCCCTAATGAGTTCTCCGGAACGGGTCGCCATGATCGCGAATGAGGCGGAAGGGTTCATCTATGCGGTGACGGTCAATGGCATTACAGGGGAACGGAGCAGTTTCGGCAGCGGCCTGGATGACCATCTGAAAAAACTGCGGGAAACTGCAGACGTGCCCATACTTGCTGGTTTCGGGATCTCGAGCCCTGCGCAAGTCGTGAAGTTCCAAGAGGTGGCGGACGGCGTCATAGTCGGAAGTACTGTCGTGGAGGCTTTTCGGACAGGGGACCTCGACAAAATCAGGGGCCTGTCAGAAGCAGGTAGGTGCCCGCTGCCTCAATATGAAACTTTTTCCTGACTGTAGCGTACCAATAATGGAAGGAGGGAGATGGGATGGAGTGGAAAACAGTGAAAGCCGAAATCGCCTGGACGCACGAAAAAGTGACGTCGCTTGCCGGATGGTCGGTGGAAGAAAGAGACGTGCTGACGACGACAGTCTATTATGTGCTGGCCCAGCGGGATTTCGATGCGGAAAGTTTCTCGAGGACGATGGACGCCCTGAAGAAGAGGGTCGGATGGCTATCCCCGGTGCGCGGCAATTTCCTGCCGCTGCTCGCCTCGTTTCTCGATACGAGCCGGCTGCCTGCCGACGAGGCGGTCGACGGGCTCTTCAAACGTCAGCAAGTGCTTCGGAGAGCGGGATTCAAGAACACTGTCCATTCATTCCTCGCGGCACTGCTGATGACCCCCACCCCCGACTCTTTCCAAACCGAGGCAGTGCAGGCGAAACGGCTGTACATGGCTATGAAAAAACAGCACTTCCTGCTGACGTCGGATGAGGACTATTCATATGCCATGCTGCTCGGCAAACTGAAGAACGATCCAAGCGAGCAGGCTGTCCTGATGAGAAAGTATTACGATGAGCTGAACAGCAGCGGCTTCAAATCCGGTGCCGAACTGCAATGGCTGTCACAGGTACTGTCGATCGACTGCTGCCGCTACAGGGAAGAGCGGGTGGTCCGGTCGCGGGAACTGATGACTCATATCCGCAAGCGGGTCAACTTGAAGCCAATCCATTATCCGCTCATCGGTTTCCTCGCCATCCTGGAAATCTCCGATGACCGGGTCGAACAGCTGATCAGTCTTGTGAATTTCCTTGCTAAAGAAGAGCTGTTCAAGCTGAGGCGGGCTGCCGCATTTTCATTCGGTACAGGCTACTTGCTTCAGCAGCTGATGGAAAGAGGCGAGTTTGCCGAAATTCCCCGGCCGCTCCTCACTATCATCCGGCAGGCAGTCATGGGTGCTTCCGTTGCATCGATTGCTTCGGTTGCTTCCGGTGCGACGGCTTCCTTCCCCTGAACCCCCTACATAAGTCGGGCAGTGCTGTCTGGTCATTCCCGGTCAACAGCGGAACTGCCCTTTTTTCGTGCCGGCAAGCCTTTTCTGCTTTCCCTGATAATATGATAGACTGGAAATCAGCCAGACAAACAAAGGAGGAAGTCGATTGAAACTAGTACCGAAACGGCTGCAGCCGGGTGACACGATCGGAATCATTGCACCGTCGAGTCCGCCGAACCAGGAGAGTCTCGAACGCTCGTATGCATTTCTCGAAAAGCTGGGCCTGAAATGGAAGCTCGGTCGTCATGTCAAAGACGTCAACGGCTATTTGGCCGGCACGGATGACGATCGTCTCGCAGATATAGAGTCCATGTTCGCTGATCCGGACATCGACGGCATCTTCTGCGCAGGCGGAGGATACGGATCCGCCCGCTACGCCGATAGACTCGACTACCAGCTGATCCGGGAAAACCCGAAAGTCTTCTGGGGATTCAGCGATATCACCTTTTTACATACAGCGATCGGAACGTACTCCGAGCTCGTCACCTTCCACGGCCCGATGCTCGCTTCCTGTGTCGGCAAAGACACGTTCCATGAACTGTCAGCAAAGCTTTTCCAACAGCTGTTCGAGCCGATGGAACTGCATTATACGGAAGCGATCAGTCCGCTGCAGACGGTGGCAGGGGGCGTGGCATCCGGGGAACTGACCGGCGGCAACCTGTCGCTCCTCGCGAGCGGCATCGGAACGAAATTCGAAGTCGATACGAGAGGGAAGATTCTCCTTATCGAGGACGTAGGGGAAGAACCGTACCGTGTCGACAATCTCATGAACCAGCTGCGGCTGGCCGGCAAGTTCGCAGATGCGGCCGGCATTGTCATCGGTGACTTTGCAGACGCCGCCCCGAAGAAAGAACCGTCACTCCGTTTAGAGGATGTGCTTGAGTTCTATACCGGTTCACTCGGCAAACCGGTAGTCAGCGGTTTCAAAATCGGCCACTGTGAACCGCATTTTGCGGTGCCGCTCGGAACACGAGCCAGGCTGGATGCGGACGCCAAGACGCTGACGATCCTGCCGGGCGTGGAGTAACGAAAACAGGAGGCTGATGAATCATGCAACAGCTCGAGAAAATGTGGGAATGTGCCGTGCCGGTCGCGACCATCTGGACATCACCGGAGTCGGCCCGCCCCATGGACGCAGCAGGCATCGCAGAGCCGCTCAGCATGAACAGCTGGCTCGCCGCCATGGACCAAGAGCAGCGGTTTGCCCTCTGTAAAGACAGCCGTGTGCAGAGCCAGCTGCTCTACGGGGAGCCGGTCATTGTCGAGTCGATCGACAACGGCTGGGCGAAAATCATTGCGGTCTGGCAGCCTTCCAGTAAAGATGAACGCGGCTATCCGGGCTACGTGCCTGCTGCCCAGCTGAAGGAAGCGGAACCGCTGAATGATCCGGAAGGGGTTGTCCGGGTCGACGTGCCGAAGTGTCAAGTATGGCTTGCGGACCGGTCACCGGATACGCTCGTCATCCCGTTCAATTCCATCCTGCCGCTGCTCGGCATGGAGGACGGCTGGGCGGCTGTTGCTACGCCGCACGGACGCCGGCTCCTCCGCACGGCGGACATAGACACCGCTCCTTCCATCCACCGGTTCGAGACGAAAACCGCACGGGAAGCGGCTGAACGGGCTGTCGACTTCCTCGATCTTCCGTACTTCTGGGGAGGCATGTCATCGTACGGGTATGACTGCTCCGGCTTGACGTATAATATGATGAAAGCAGGCGGCATGTACATCTCCCGGGACGCGAGTGACCAGGCAGCGGAAGGCGAGCCTGTTGTGATCGAAGAGCCAGGGACCTGGCAGCGCGGCGATCTGCTGTTCTTCACTGGAGAAAACTCCGGGAATATAACACATGTCGGCTTCTACTACGGCGATGGTATGATGATTCATGCCACGTCAAGCAAGAGTGGGGCTGTAGAGATCCGTAAACTGGAAAACACTCCATATGCCGGAAGACTGCGCGCCGTGCGCCGGTTCAGCGGCCAAGCGCAGACGCTGTAACCCTGATGAGGGGAATGAATAGAATGCAAGGAGCTGAAATGATGGAACCACGTAAAATGAGCGACTCCAGAACCATCCAAACGAAACTGGTCCTGCCGCCGGACGCAAATCATCTGGATACGATTTTCGGCGGGAAGGTGCTTGCCTATATCGATGAAATAGCTGCAATCACTGCCATGAAGCACGCCCGCACACCTGTTGTCACGGCATCGATTGATTCCGTCGATTTCCTGTCCTCCGCCGTCGTCGGAGACGTACTTGAACTGGAAGCAAACGTAAGCTCGACAGGCCGGACATCCATGGAAGTGTATGTCATGGTGCATTCCGCGAACCCCCTGACGAATGAGCGGAAGATGACGACAGAATCATTTCTGACGATGGTCGCGATGGGTCCGGACAACCGCCCGACTCCGGTACCGGGAGTCATCCCGGAGAGCGAAGGAGAAAAGCGTATCTTTGAAACGGCGCCGGCCAGACGGCTCCACCGCAAACAGCGCATGGAAATGGAACATTGAAAAAGGCTGCCGCACGAGAAGGGATTCCTCTCGTACGGCAGCCTTTTCAGCATTATTTATGGTTTTTGTATGACAGTGCGACTCCTGCCACACTTCCAACAAGGATGAAAGCAAACAAAGCAAACATAATATATACGAACCACATGAAGAAGCCCCTCCTTTGCCAGATCATTGCCTTTACTTTACCATGACGGCGCCGTTCCTTCAATGGCGGATCGGAGGGCTGTCCCGCTGCTCTCCTGAATGCGCGGAGTCACTCCATCTCGGCATCGGGCGGGAACCAGCGGCAGGTTTCCAAGTCGACCGTGCCATCCTGCCGGAAGACGATTCCTTCCGCTTCAAGCAGTTCCCGCTGGAGTAACCCTTTCCCAGAGGCATTTGCAGGTGCGGAAATACCGCCTTTCGCGTTAATGATCCGGTGCCAGGGCAGCTGCTCTGCTTCACTCAGCGAGTGGAGGACGCGCACGACCTGCCGTGCCGCCCGGCGATTCCCTGCAGCCGCTGCCACTTGCCCATAAGTCATGACACGGCCTTTCGGGATCGACTGGATCAGCTGTACAGTTTTTGCGGTGAATGGGTTCATCATCTGCCTCCTACTTCCGGAGCGCCTGTGAACGGGCTGCTGCCGGTTTTCCCGCAGTGGTCCTGCGATCCATATAATCTGCATATATACACGTTGCAATTACGACCCAGAACGCACTTGCACACAAACCACCGACGACATCACTCGGATAATGGACACCCAGATAGATCCGGCTGATGCAGATCATTGCTATCATGAAGAACGCAAGGAGAACACAGACAATACGTCCGGAATGGCGGATATTCCTCCAGAGGATAAAAGCAAGTATTGCGTAAAGGCTGGTGGCCATCATTGTATGGCCGCTTGGGAAGGAGAAGCCGCTGATCTCGATCAGCCGGTTAACATCGGGGCGTGCACGATGGAAGAAGAGCTTTGCCACCTGATTGATGGCTACTGTTCCGCCGATCACCACGACAAAGAGGATTGTCTGGGCCTTCTGCCGAAAGTAAAGCAAAGCCCCGATGGTCACGGCGCAAATCACCAGGACCGTCTTCGTCGACCCGACCGCCGTGAAAAACTTCATGAAGCCGGTGAGCCAGGGAGTTTCCATTCCTTGGACAGCGCCAATGACTGCCGTATCGAAGCGGACGATCCCCCCGCTGCCGATTGAATAAGCGACATAACCGAAAACCGCAGCAAGTAAGAGACAGGAAATCAGGGCGGCCGTCAGCCTGCCCGTTAAAACACGCATTGCATTCATACCTTTCCGTAATCATATAGACACCCACTAATTTTCACGAACACCGGAGTAAAATGCAAGCGATATAGGAAAGGAACACCATGAAAGCACGGTCTGTCCTCGACTGCTGTTTACACGTTCCGCCAATCGGGAATTCAGGTAACGCACTACACGTCGGTTCAAAAGACTATAACCGGAAAGGAAGAATAAAAATGAACGAACTTCACACACTGGAAGAATGGCAGGGCGTCCTGCGGGAAACAGAGGGTCATCCGTTATTTGTCATGAAACACAGCAGCACCTGTCCGATAAGTGCAGCGGGCTACCAAGAATTCCTCTTTCATGAAACAAAGCTGCCAAAGTATCTGGTCGTCGTCCAGACAGCCAGGGACGTTTCGAAAAAAATCGGAGAAGATACCGGAGTCAGACACGAATCCCCCCAAGTGCTGCTGCTGAAAGACGGTAAAGCTGTCTGGAACGCCTCGCATTATGATATCCAACAGGTGAACTTGGCAGCGGCCGAAGAATATATTCACTGAGAGGAAGGTGCTTTCTCCTGAAGACGGTGCCTGTTTTTGCCTGATTGTGGTATGCTTGGAGTTATTAGAAAGTCTAAGAGGAAGAGGGCGTTGGGATTGCGGATTACCGGTAGAACAGCTGTAATAACAGGCGGAGCAAAAGGAATCGGAGCTGTCACTGCCCGGTTGTTTTGCGAGCAGGGTGCACAGGTCGCGATCATCGATATGGACGAAAAAGCGGGGGATGAACTGGCCAGGCAGCTCCATGCTGAAGGAAATGACATTGCGTTCTTCCAGGCGGATGTAACGGACGATCAGCAGATGGCTCTGACGGCCGAAGCGATATTCCAGCAGTTCGGCAAAGTGGAGATCCTTGTGAACAATGCAGGCATCACGATGGACGCCATGACGCTCAAGATGGAGACGGAAGCGTTCCGCAAAGTGCTCGATGTCAATGTGACAGGCATCTTCAATTGTACGAAAGCCTTTGTCGGCGGGATGGCCGAAGCGGAGTTTGGCCGGATCATCAGCACTTCATCGATCGCCGGAACGGGCGGCAACATCGGGCAGGCGAACTATGCGGCTTCGAAGGCAGCCGTTGTCGGCCTGACGCGCACTTGGGCGAAAGAGTTCGGGCCGAAAGGAGTGACGGTCAATGCCGTTGCGCCGGGGTTCATCGAAACAGAGATGATCCATACGATTCCTGAAAAAGTGGCGGCACAGATCCGCCAGCTGACGCCGTCACCACGTCTTGGCACTCCGGAAGATGTGGCGAACGCCTACCTGTTCCTTGCATCTGAAGAAGCAGGGTTCATCAACGGCACCGTTTTGGAAGTCGATGGCGGTATGCTGAAATGAGCTACTTATGTGAATGATTTCACAATATGTGACACTTAACATGGGCAAAGTCATGACATTCATGCCTGTTGGATACCCTTACATTCGCAGTATGATAAGAGTATCACAGGACGGTCGGCACTTCGGACCGTTCGGCTGGGGAGGCTGTCATGAGTAAAGAAAAAACGAAACAGCTGCACAAGAACGTGGCTCCATTTGCGAAATCAGACAAGAAGAAAAGTATAATCCAGCTGCTGAATACGATTCCGCCGCTGCTGATCCTCTGGTTTGCTGCATACCAGGCGCTCTCCGTCTCGGCCTGGCTGACAGCAGGACTCTGCATCATCGCATCCGGCTTCGTTGTCCGGACGTTCATTATTTTCCATGACTGCACCCACGGATCGTTCTTCAAGAATAAAAAAGCGAATGACATCGTCGGTACGATTACGGGCGTGCTCACCCTGTTTGCATACGAAAAGTGGAAGCGCGAGCATGCCATCCATCACGCAACCAGCTCCAATCTGGACAAACGGGGCGTCGGCGACATTTGGGTGATGACCGTCGAGGAATATCAGGAAGCCTCTTTCTGGCAGCGTCTCGGCTACCGTTTCTACCGGAATCCACTCGTCATGTTCGGGCTTGGACCGCTCTATCTCGTCCTGATTTCGAGCCGGTTCAATCGGAAGGATGCACGCCGCAAAGAACGGCTGAATACGTATTTCATCAACATCGCGCTCGTCGTTCTTTACACAGGAATGATCCTGCTGGTCGGCTGGCAGGCGTTCCTGATCGTGCAGGGGATCACGATGTTCACTGCAGGCGCTCTCGGCATCTGGCTGTTCTATATCCAGCACACATTCGAAGACTCGTATTTCGAAGAGGAATCCGAGTGGGATTATGTGAAGGCGGCAGTCGAAGGCAGCTCGTACTATAAGCTGCCGAAAGTGCTCCAGTGGGCTACCGGCAATATCGGATTCCACCATGTCCACCATCTGGCGCCGCGCGTGCCGAACTACAATCTGGAGATGGCGCACGAGTTGACTCCGCCTCTTCAGAAAGCGACCACCATCGATATGAAAAAGAGTCTGGAGTCGCTCCGCTACAAACTGTATGATCCGGAACATAAGACATTCATCACCTTCCGTGACGCCGGGAAAGCAACCAAACTGAAGTCGGTGTCTATCGGCCTGAAATCCGAGAAGACAACATTTGAGACGAAATAAGTGATCCAAAGCCATCTTCTCCAGGGAAATGGCTTTTTTTCTTTTGAACCGGTACACTGAAATGAAACAGTAAGGGAGGAACACGGATGGACAGCTGGTATAATTTGTTTCCCCGAAATCCATGGCTCAGCGTATACATATGGGTGATATTTTGTGTGCTGCCCTTCTTCTTCATATTCAGGACATCTGAACCGATCAGCATCGCGATCGGAATCTGCATGGTCTTTTTGTTCTTTCTCTGCTACCGATTTTCCTTCAAATCGAAAAGCGGGCTCGTCTACATGTGGGTTTCTTTCGAAATGGCGATCACGGTCGGACTCACGCTGCTGTTCGGCTATGTCTACCTGGCCCTATTCACCGCCTTTTTCATCGGCAATATCAGACGGCCTGCCGGGTTTTTCATTATGTATGGAATTCACATTGCGGTGACAATCGGTGCTATCGTAGCTGGCTTTTTCCTGGAGATCGAACTGTTCCTGCCCCAGGTGCACTTCCTGATTCTGACGCTGATCGGCGTCGTCCTGCTGCCGTTCAACCTCTTTAACCGCAACAAACGGGAGAAACTGGAAGGGCAGCTGGAATATGCACAGGAACGGATATCCGAACTGACTTTGGTCGCGGAGCGGCAGCGGATTGCCCGTGACTTACACGATACGCTCGGACAAAAGCTTTCCCTTATCGGATTGAAGAGCGACCTGGCAGGGAAGCTGATCGACCGGGATCCGGAACGGGCAGCAAAAGAGGTACGGGATATCCGCCAGACGGCAAGCATCGCCCTGAACGAAGTGCGCGAACTTGTCTCGACGATGCGGGCCGTCCGGCTGTCTGAAGAACTGGCTCGGGTAAAGCAGGTCCTGCGGGCTGCTGAAATCGAGCTGTCGGTTACCGGTACTCCTGTTTACGAAACCATTACACCGATTGTCGAAAACGTCCTGAGCATGTGCTTGAAGGAAGCGGTGACAAATGTTGTCAAGCACAGCTTCGCCAAGCAATGCGAAATCACGTTCCACCCTGCCGGCGACAGCTATGCCATCACCGTCGCGGATGACGGGATCGGATTCCTCGAAGGCCGTGCTGCCCTGCCCGGCAATGGAATCGAAGGGATGAGGGAGCGGCTTGAATTTGTCAATGGGACGCTGCGGATTGCACCCGCACCGGAAGGCGGTACGAAATTGACATTCTCCGTCCCATCCGTTCTGAAACATATTGTGAAGGAGTGAAGGAGTATGATACGAATCGTGTTAGCGGAAGACCAGGGGATGCTTCTCGGGGCGCTCGGTTCCCTGCTTGGTTTCGAAGAAGATATGGAAGTCGTCGGCCAGGCACGGAACGGGGAAGAAGCTGTGCAGCTGGTACAGCAGCTGGAACCGGATGTCTGCATCATGGACATCGAAATGCCCGTGAAGACAGGGCTGGAAGCGGCGGAACAGCTGAAGGGGAACGCTTGCAGAATTGTCATCCTCACGACATTCGCCCGTACCGGTTACTTCGAAAGGGCCCGGAAGGCAGGCGTCCGGGGCTATTTGCTGAAGGACAGCCCAATTGAAGAACTCGTCAGCTCCATCCGTACCATTATGGCCGGGCGACGCATCTATGCGCCGGAACTCGTGGATATCGCTTATGGGGAGGATGCTGAGATCTGTAATCCATTGACTGAACGGGAAGCTGAAGTGCTTGAACTGATCGCCGACGGACGGACAACGAAGCAGATTGCCGCCGTCCTTCACCTGACACCCGGCACGGTCCGGAATTACATCTCCATCATTTTAGACAAACTGTCAGCAGGAAGCCGTATCGAAGCAGTCAAGCGGTTCAAGGAGAATGGCTGGTCGAAAAATCATTGAGGAGGCAATAGTATGACAGCACGTAATGAATGGATGGAAAAGTTTCCGCTCATCCGGCATATCACGGAACGGGAGGAGTGGCTGTGGGTGAACCCGGACACGGAGACGGCCTCTGCAGGACTGTCGGCATCCGGGCTGACGGAAGAGGATGTCAAAGAAGCGGCAGACCGGTTCCGGCGGTTTGCGCCTTATTTTGCGGCCGTCTTTCCTGAAACGGCGGAACGCGATGGGCTGATCGAATCTCCGCTGACTCCCATACCGGCTATGCAGGGAGCACTCTCGGCTTCAGCGGGCATGGAAATTCCCGGTATGCTGTTACTGAAACAGGACAATGCGCTGCCGGTATCCGGGTCGATAAAAGCGAGAGGAGGCTTTCATGAAATCCTGCGGGTCGCTGAGACGCTCGCTGCAGATCATGGCCTGATTGATCCTTCACGCAATTATCTCCAATTCGCGGAACGGCCGTTCAAGGACCTGTTCGGTTCCAGGAAAATTGCCGTCGGCTCGACTGGCAACCTCGGCTTGAGCATCGGCATTCTGAGCGCCTCATTTGGATTCGACGTAACGGTTCACATGTCAGCAGACGCCAAACAATGGAAGAAAGACATGCTGCGAAGTAAAGGAGTCCGTGTGAAAGAATATGAAGACGACTACAGCAAAGCGGTGGAACAAGGACGGGCCGAAGCGGAACACGATCCTGCCTGCCACTTCGTGGATGATGAAAATTCGACGGACCTCTTCTTAGGCTATGCTGTCGCGGGTGAACGGGTCGCCGCCCAGCTTGCAGAGCAGCAAATCCCGATTGACAAAGATCATCCGCTATTCGTCTATTTGCCATGCGGTGTAGGCGGCGGACCGGGCGGAGTCGCATTTGGCCTCAAGCTGCACTATGGGGATGCGGTCCGCTGTTATTTCGCCGAACCGGTCAGCTCTCCCTGTATGCTGCTCGGCATGATGACGAAACTGCACGACCAGATCAGCGTGCGGGATGTCGGGCTCGACAACCGGACCGCTGCAGATGGACTGGCGGTCGGCAGACCATCCGGATTCGTAGGTAATGTGATGGTGCCTCTGCTCGACGGGATAATCACTGTTGACGACAAAACACTGTTTGGCTTGCTGCGCATGCTGGCGGATACCGAAAGGATCATGGCAGAACCGTCTGCCCTCGCAGGGATGATGGGTCCGGTGCATACGATCCGCGCAGGCCGGCCTGATGCTCAGTCGGCGGACGCACGGCATCTCGTCTGGTCGACTGGAGGCGGCATGGTGCCTGAAGACGTCATGAAAGCTTATTACACGGAAGGGAAATCCATCGAGTTATTTCCCGGGAAATCGACAGGAAACGAGTGACTATTGACGGAGCATTGATTTTATTGACAAGTGGGAATTTTAGGCCTCCAGTTTGACGGATAGCGATCGGGGGAATATATACAGACACGATCGTTACAAATACAACTGGAGGATGAACAACTATGAATTCCCCTGTCACGAATACAACAGAACAGCAGAAGGAAGCCCCCCGGACCGACATGCCGGACGCCCAGTGTCTGACAGAGTACGATACACTGCGCCGTGTCGTCCTCTGTGAACCGAAATATATGGCTATCGAAGACGTCATCAATGACGTGCAGAGGCAATATAAGGATGAAAATATAGACCGTTCCAAAGCGATGGAGCAGCACGAGGTATTCGAGAGAAAACTGCGCGAGAACAACGTAGAAGTGGTGAAACTCCCATCTTCCGAGCGATATCCGGAACAAGTCTTCACGCGTGATATCGGCTTCACAGTCGGCGATCGGCTGTTTTTGGCCGAAATGGCCAGTGACATCCGTAAAGGTGAGGAAGCCGCGCTGCAGAATTGGCTTCTGCAGGAGAATATCCCGTTCCGCGTATCGGAAAGCCGAGTGGAAGGCGGCGATGTCATCGTGGACCGGAACCGCGTGTTTGTCGGCATCAGCAGCCGGACGAGCGAGGAAGCTGTCCAGCAGCTGGAGCAGAGCCTACCCGACCATGAGGTGATACGGGTGCCATTCAACGAAAAATATTTGCATCTGGACTGCGTCTTCAATGTCCTGTCTCCGGAGACGGGGCTCTATTTCCCCCGTGCGTTCGACGAAGTAACGCGCAGAAAATTGGAGTCGCTCTATGATCTGATCGAAGTAAATGAAAGCGAGCAGTTCACCATGGGCACCAATGTACTGTCCATCGGGGAAGGCCGGCTCTTCAGCCTGCCGCAAAACCCGGAAGTGAATGCAGCCATGCGGCAAAAAGGATTCGACGTGATCGAAGTGGATTTCTCGGAGATCATCAAATCAGGCGGTTCGTTCCGCTGCTGTTCGATGCCGGTCGTTCGGAACGACTGACACATCCAGGCCGCTGCCCATCAGGCAGACGGCTTTTTTTCAATCGGATGCAGGACGGAACGAAATCAAGAAGGAGGTCATTCAATGGAGAAAGTCATCTACTTAGTGAACCATGGGGAAGCGGAAGGATCCTCTCCGCACGACGAACTTACTGCTGCCGGCATTGTGCATGCCGATGAGCTCGGTGCATTGCTGGAGTCTTATTCCGCCGAACGCATAATCACGAGTCCGCTGCTGCGCGCACGTCAGACGGCTGCTGCCATCGGGGACAAGATCGGAATCCATATTGAAGAGGACAGCCGGCTTGCCGAACGCCAGATGAGCTCACGGGAATTCGATGACTGGCTGCTGAAAGTGGAAGACACATTCCTCGATCTGAATTTGGCATATCAAGATGGGGAGTCCTCTCATGAAGCGATGCAGCGGTCATGTGAAGTGATCAATGAGCTTCCTGAAGGGAGCACGACAGTTGTGGTGACGCACAGCTTGCTGCTTATTTTGCTCATGCGGTGCTTCAATGACCGCATCGGCTTTGATGACTGGCAGGCATTGCAGCATCCGGACCTGTATGAACTGCGCATTAGCGGCGGTGCTGGTACGATCACCCACCTTTGGAACCATTCCTGACAACTACCCGGGCAGCTGCCCGGGTTTTTTGGTGCGTTTTGGTTTGGAACGCTCATAAACCCGGGAAACCGCTCATAAACCGCGGGAATCGCTCATAAATCATGGGAAACGCTCATAAACCCGGGAAACCGCTCATAAATCGCGGGAATCGCTCATAAACCCGCGGAACCGCTCATAAATCACGGGAATCGCTCATAAACCCGCGGAACCGCTCATAAATCACGGAAACCGCTCATAAATCCCAAGGAACCGCTCATAAACCGCAAAAAACGCTCATAAGCATACATCGCTGTCTCACCTCAACCTAGCGTAAGTTTCAAGTGTTGGCAAGAAGGGCAAAATACTATTATTACGTCTAAAGGAGGCCATGCAGATGCCGCAGCGGTTTGAAATCACATCTGTGACGCATGAAATCGGCCGTATCGCGTTCGACTGGGAAGATACGGGCGGTACGTATCATGTATACAAGGACGGAGAGCATGTATACGAAGGGACGTCGACCGACTTCCAGGACACGGACTTCACACCGGGAAAACTTTATAAATATACGATCGAGCGCCAGCAGGAAGGCATGACCCAAGATGTCATCGTCATGCAGACGACACCGTTGTCGATGGAGAAGAATGCGGACAATCCGCTCCAGTCCCTTGTCATGACGACAATCGTCGCGAAAACCCAAGTTGCGCTGTCCTGGGAGCGCATGAAAGACGTCGACCAGTATACGATCTACCGGAACGGGGAAGAACTGGCACAGGTCGGTGCGAATCGGTACATCGACAGGGATTTCCCTGATGACGAGCCGCTCACGTATTCGATCTATTGTGAACGGCCGATCGCAGAGTCTGAGGAAACGTTCAATACAGCCAAATCGATCATCGCGAAAGTGTTCGGGGCCTTTTATCCGAAAACAACAGAAAAGAAAGCTTCCGTTGAAGGTTTCACGATGATGAAATCGATTGGAAGCGTCGGAGATCTACTGAAGCCCGTTGAAGAAACCTCAGAACCTGCGCCCGTGACTCATTGGCATTTCCGATATAAGACTTTTCTTGAGGACGACATTTTGGAGAACCCGAATGTCTTGTCACCCAATCGGTATTTTAAAGGGGACAATCGTCATTTTGACCCCGAGTCCGATGCCTACCGTACCTATGTCGATATTGACGTGGATTACAGTCGGAAGGATTCTCCGCTTACCTTCAAGAAAGACGTCGGGGAGAGTGTCGCGTATGGTCTTGACAAAAAAATCCGTGAACGGGATACCGCTTCCGATGAAGGCATCGTCATGAAGCAGCTTGATCACGGCAATGGAGAGACGGGGTTCTTCCTTGAACACGCAGTCGGCAATCCGCTGACGACCGCCCCGGATATTAACTACGAAGTGCAGGCAGTCTTCCGGGAGAATGGCACGTGTGACATCATCGGCTATCACGACCAATCACCGGATCACGAAATTTACATCATCAAAGGAAACGGCCGCCGTTGGATCCCGATCCACCAGAGCCGCAGCGAAGGCCTGGCGTACATGACAGAAGCGACGGCTTTCCAGTATTGGCGATTTTCCAACCTGGGCTGAGTGAATAGAATTGTGCAGACTGTATATATCGTATCAACTTGGGCAGAATCAAGGTGCACTATAACTAATCTATAGAAATGAGGAATCACTATGGTGAAGGCAGCAATCGTGTATTACAGTTCAACAGGAACCAATCATCAGCTTGCGGAATGGGCAGCACAGGCGGCGCGGGATGCAGGAGCGGAGGTCAAACTGCTGAAAGTGAAGGAAACGGCGCCGGCTGCGGCCATCGAGTCCAATGCAGCATGGAAGAAACATCACGACGAGACGAAGGATATCCCGGAAGTCACGCCGGATGACCTGGTCTGGGCGGATGCCATCATTTTCAGCGTACCGACGCGTTTCGGTAATATCCCGGGCCAAGTCCAGAGCTTCATCGACACGACGGGCGGTCTTTGGGCGCAGGGCAAATTAGCAAACAAAGCAGTCAGTGCCATGTCATCCGCTCAGAATGAACACGGAGGACAGGAAGCTACTATATTATCCCTCTACACAACGATGTATCATTGGGGAGCGATTGTAGCGGCACCAGGCTATACGGATTCCGTACTGTTCGAAGCCGGCGGCAACCCTTACGGCACAAGCGTGGCGGTCGACCAGGCCGGGGAGATGAAAACCGACCGGAAAGCGATCCAGGCCGCTGTCGCCTATCAGGCGAAGCGGACGGTCGATGTCGCCAAGGCACTGCAGCAACTGTAATTAATCAACCACTGCCATACGAAAAACCGCAGGAGACCACAGCCTGCGGTTTTTAGTGCGGAGATTTACTGGTCGCCTGCAGCCGATTCACGACTGATTTTTCGGCAGATGGATTGTGAACACCGTCCCCTGGCCTTTCCGGCTCGCCGCTTCAATCGTGCCGCCATGCAGGTTCACCAGCTGACGGACGATGGACAGGCCGAGACCGAATTCGCCGTACGGATTGGATGTCCGGGAGTCGACGGCTTTGTAGAAACGGCTCCAGATCTTATCGACTTCCTCCGATTCCATGCCGATACCCGTATCTTCAATCTGCAGGACACTGCTGTCATTCTCTTCGTAAGCGCTCAATGAAATCCATCCTCGTTCCGTGAATTGGATACTGTTTTTCGTAATGTTCAGAAGCACTTGCAGCAGCCGGTCGTAGTCGGCGTGCACCGTCATCGCAGCGGGAGCGCTGACGCGGATTTCGGTTTGCCGTTCCGCAGCGAGGGGAGTGAGCTGTTCGTTCACGACCTCGAATAGCTCCAGGATCCGGATCGGCTGAATTGTGAGTGTGATCTGGTTGGAACGGATCTTTTCGTAGTCGAGGTTTTCATTGACAAGCCGCAGCAGCCGCTTCGTTTCACTGCCCGCCAGCTGGAGTGCCTTGCCTTTCTCGTGTTCGGAAATCATATTGCTGCGCAGCCCTTCGATCGTCCCCCGGATCGTCGTCAGCGGTGTCCGCAGTTCGTGGGAAACGTCGGCCATGAACTGCCGCCGCCGGTTTTCGAGGTTTTCGATTTCTTCGTGCGACTCGCAAAGATCCCTCGTCATCGAGTTGAAATCTGCAGTTAAAGCGTCGATTTCGTCCCGGCCCTTCTCCGGCAGCTGCACAGTATAATCACCGGCCGACACAGCTGCAGCAGCCTGGCGCAGCCGCTGGATCCGGCGACCTTGGTAGACGGAAAGGAACCCGCTCATCAGGACGGCAACCACTAAGGCGATCGCCGCAGCATAGAACAGGTACCGGTTCATCTGGGAGACGGCGGCCTGCGTCCCTTCGATCGGCGAGGTAAGAAGCACGCCCCCGACGAACTGGCGGCCTTGGAAGTACGGCAGCAGAACGAAGGTCACCGCCTGGCTGAAGCGTTTCTGTTCCTGCCGGACGGCGATGACCTGTCCGTGCTGCAGCTTCGTCCATTCCTTGTCATCCAGTTCGATGAGCGGTGTCTTCAGCCCGGTCGAATAGATGATTTTCGACTGTTCATCGAACAAACTGTATTGGATCTCCCGGCTTTTCAGCACGCGGCCGAATGTCCGGAGTGTTTCGTCTGCGGGCTCCCGGCTGCGGTCCAAATCCTGGAGCAGAGACTGCCCGTACTGAGTCAGTTCGTCCGTCTTCGTATCGAACGCATACTGCTCGAAAAAGTGGGAGAACAGCAGCCCGACAAGCAGAACTGCTGCGACGATCACGCTGATATGGCTGATCAGCTGCTGCGTGAAATAATTCAACTTCATGGGGCAGCCTCCACGGCTTCGTCGAATTTGTAGCCGACACCCCAGACCGTCTGGATGACTTGCGTGCCGAGCATATCGAGTTTCGTCCGCAAGCGCTTTACGTGGACATCCACAGTCCTGTCATCTCCGTAGAAGTCGAATCCCCATACGTGTTCAAGCAGCTGGTCGCGGGAAAACACCTGTTTCGGATGGCGGATGAAAAACACGAGCAAATCGTATTCTTTTGGCGTTAGGTTTTCGACGGGATGGCCATCCGCCCATACTTCGCGCGCCTGTTCATCCACTTTGAAGCGGTCGGTCTGAAGGAAAAGGGAGGCAGGGCTGCCCGGTGTCTGACTGCGCCGGCGTGTAACGGCTTTTATTCGCGCCATCAGTGCCAGGGGACTGAATGGCTTCGTTACGTAGTCGTCCGCCCCCATCTCCAGGCCGAGCACCTGGTCGGATTCGGTATCCTTAGCCGTCAGCATGATGATCGGGACATCGCTGCCGGACTTCCGCAGCGACCTGCAGATCGAGACGCCGTCCATCGACGGCAGCATCCAGTCAATGATCAGGCAGTCCCACGGCTCCTGCTGGGCACGCTCATACCCGGCTTTTCCGTCGAGGATGAATTCGCCTTCGATTCCTTCCTTCTCAAAAAACAGCCCGATCATCTGTGACACGCTCTCGTTGTCTTCGATTACAAGGATTTTCAACGGGCATCGCCTCCTGTCTAGTGTAAACGTATCGGGAATCCGGCGATTATGCAACTATGATCATATGTAAAAGAGCTGTCCCGGAAACGGGGGAGGCCGTTTCCGGGACAGCGGACGAGCGGTTACCGGTTTTGGGAGGAGGTGCTGCTTGCGAGCTGGATGCTGAGCTGCTGTTTTTTACCGTCACGGTAGATGGTGAATTCAGCACGGTCGCCGGTTTTCAGATCCGTATAGAGCAATTTCCGCAGTGCCGTCGACGAATCGACTTTTGTACCGTTCACTGCCGTGATGACATCCTGTTCCCGGAAACCTGCTTTGCCTGCCGGGGAGGAAGCGTCCACGCTGCCGACCATAACGCCGCCTTCCACTTCGGCAGGAAGCGTACGGGTATACATTTCTGGTACATCGGCCAGATCGATCAGCCCGACACCGATATACGGCCGGTCAATTTCGCCGTCCTTCATCAGTTTCTCGACGAGCGGTTTGACATCGTTGCTCGGAATCGCGAAGCCGAGTCCTTCCACACCGCTTTGCGCAATCTTCAGGCTGTTGATGCCGACCAATTCCCCGGCAGTATTGACCAGAGCACCGCCGCTGTTGCCGGGGTTAATGGCCGCGTCCGTCTGGATGACGTCCATTTCCCACTTGCCAGCGGATGTATCGACGTCAATGGACCGGACAGGCGCGCTGACAATCCCCTGAGTGACTGTGCCTGAGAAATCGAGGCCCAGCGGATTACCGATCGCAACGACCGAATCACCCGCACGCAACTGTTTGGAATCCCCGAACGCCAGAGTTCCTTCTGCATACTTCTTATCAATCTTCACGACGGCCAGATCGGTCAGCGGATCGGCCCCGACCAATTCAGCATCCGCTTCTTTGCCGCTGGCTGTTGTCACGGTCAGCTTGGACGCCCCTTCGATGACGTGGTTGT
Organism: Sporosarcina sp.; assembly: GCA_032099885.1. GTDB lineage: Bacteria > Bacillota > Bacilli > Bacillales_A > Planococcaceae > Sporosarcina. The sequence continues at coordinate 52,606 of DAMDKL010000010.1, read as the reverse complement.
TCGTGACGATATAGGCATATTGTCCGTCCGTCTTGAAGACGACCCCCGAGCCGGTTCCTGCTTTCTGATCCTGGACCTCTCCGGCAAACCGGTTGCCGGCTGCCTGATAGTTATCGATTCCGACGATCGCTTTCGATGCAGTGGCCACCATATCGGACAGCGATGTTTGCGGGACTGCACTTGTCTTCTGGACGTTGTACGGCGTTTCCGCCTGCGCAGCAGACTGGACTTCTGCTTTCTGCGGCAGGATATTCGTATTCAGGACAGCTCCGAGTGTGAGTGCAGAGCCGAGGACTCCGGCTCCGACTGTCGATAATGCCCATTTCGCTTTGGATGAATTCATCATGATCGCTCCTTCTTGTTTGTTCATAAGACAATTGTAATCCGGAGTTATGAACAAACTATTACGGGACTATGGCTAAAGAATTAATTGTGAATGAAAAATTATCGCAAAATAAATTTGCAATTATCATACTAGTGAGATATTTTAAGAGAGAATCGCTTTATGTAAATGAAAGCGCATACAACTGTCATAAGAGGCGGCTTGCAGGCGTACGATGGATGGTTGGACTGAAGAGGGGCCTTCCCTCTGAAAAAATATTTACAAAATGGGAGGAATGGAAATGGTACAGCAGGTTGAAAACAAGACATACGCAAACCCGAACACGGAAGGTGCACTCGTTCACTTCAAAGAACGTTATGATAACTTTATCAACGGAAAATGGACAGCCCCTGTCAACGGGGAATATTTCGATAATCCGACACCTGTCACCGGGAAGGTATTCACGCAAGTGGCACGTTCAACTGCCGAGGACGTGGAACTGGCGATTGACGCGGCGCATGCGGCGAAGGACGCCTGGGGCAAAACGTCTGTAACCGAGCGGGCAAATATTCTGCTGAAGATCGCCGACCGGATGGAACAGAATCTGGAGATGCTTGCTGTCGCAGAAACGTGGGAAAACGGAAAAGCGGTTCGGGAAACGCTGAACGCCGACCTGCCGCTCGCCATCGACCATTTCCGCTATTTCGCTTCGGCTGTGCGCGCCCAGGAAGGCGGCGTCAGCCAGATTGATAACGATACGGTCGCCTATCACTTCCACGAGCCGATCGGAGTCGTCGGACAGATCATCCCGTGGAACTTCCCGCTGCTCATGGCAGTATGGAAGCTTGCACCGGCGCTCGCTGCAGGGAACTGTGTCGTGCTCAAACCGGCGGAACAGACACCGGCATCGATCCTCGTACTGACGGAACTGATCGAGGACCTGCTGCCGCCGGGTGTGCTAAATGTCGTGAACGGTTTCGGTCTTGAAGCCGGCAAGCCGCTTGCGTCCAATCCGCGCATCGGGAAAGTCGCGTTCACTGGTGAAACGACTACAGGCCGTATGATCATGCAGTATGCGTCGCAAAATCTCATTCCGGTTACACTGGAACTCGGCGGGAAATCACCGAACATCTTCTTCGAGGACGTCATGGCGGAAGACGATGATTTCCTCGATAAGGCGGTCGAAGGATTCGTCATGTTCGCCCTGAACCAAGGGGAAGTGTGTACATGCCCATCGCGCGCACTCATCCAGGAATCGATCTACGATGAATTCATGGAACGCGCACTCGCCCGGGTCGAGGCGATCAAGATCGGCAACCCGCTCGATCCGACGGTGATGATGGGTGCCCAGGCATCGAGCGAGCAGCTGGAAAAGATCTTATCATATCTCGACATCGGCAAACAGGAAGGCGCGGAATGTCTCGCCGGCGGGGAACAGAATAAGCTCGATGGGGAACTTGAGGACGGCTATTACGTGAAACCGACTGTCTTCAAAGGCCATAACAAAATGAGAATCTTCCAGGAAGAAATCTTCGGCCCGGTAGTCGCCGTGACGACGTTCAAGACGAAAGAGGAAGCGCTTGAAATCGCGAACGACACGCTTTACGGTCTTGGATCAGGCGTCTGGACACGCGACATGAACACGGCTTACCGATTCGGCCGCGGCATCCAGGCAGGACGGGTCTGGACGAACTGCTATCACGCCTACCCGGCGCACGCAGCATTCGGCGGCTACAAAGCATCCGGCATCGGCCGTGAAAACCACCTCATGATGCTGGAACACTACCAGCAGACGAAAAACATGCTCGTCAGCTACAGCGAACAGAAGCAAGGGTTCTTCTGATCCGGAACCGACTGAACCGAATCACCGCTATCTGAAATCCCTGGAGCCGGATTTCCTTGGTCCGAAACTCTTATCCTGAAAGAGGTGAGATGGTAATGACGGAACGCGTCGTGGCGACGGAGGCTGCACTTGCCCTCATCCGGCAGCTCGAACAGAAACACGGACCGCTCATGTTCCACCAGTCCGGCGGCTGCTGTGACGGCTCCTCCCCGATGTGCTATCCGGAAGGCGAGCTGCTCGTCGGCGGCCAGGACGTCCTGCTCGGTCATATCGGCGGCGTCCCATTCTATATGATGCGGTCGCAGTTCGATTACTGGAAGCACACCCAGCTGATCATCGACGTCGTCGACGGACGGGGCGGCATGTTTTCACTGGAAGGCGTGGAAGGCAAACGTTTCCTGACCCGCTCCCGTGCCTTCACACCGGAAGAAACGGCACAGCTCCAGACATAGCAAAAGACGGCTCCTCCTGAATGACAGGGAGAGCCGTCTTTTGCATGAACCCGGTCAGATGAACCGTTTCCGTTCGGAAGGGGACGGGAGCATACACGCTTCTTCCTTCTTTCCGAACCATTTGTATCGGTTGCGTGCCACGAAATCGTACACAGCGTCCCGGATCGGTGCCGGCACGAGGATGAACAGGAATGCGAGATGCCATAAGCCGTCCAGTTTCTTCGCAATCCGCAGGGCGGCGCCCGATTTCATGTACGTTTTCCCATTCTCGATCAGCACCATGCTGTCGACATCCCCTGGTATATGGTACTCCTTCGCAAGCTCTTCACCCGTCTCGCTCTTCAGCGCAGCAAACTGAAAGTATTCATAAGGGTCCCGTTTTATAATGAACTGCACACTCGCATCACAAAAGTTACACTCGCCATCAAACAAGATCACGCGTTTCATAAGGCTGCCTCCTTACCGCTAGTAATATCTATACTATAGCCGAAAAGGAAATGTCCGAAACAAGATGGGCGATTTCACAGATTTAAATTAGCAGAATAATCTTTACAATTTAAAGCGAGTGTGATAGACTGTAAGAAAGAAAGTCTGTTGGTTGTACAGCCCTGGCTGCGCTTCACCTATTGTCGACCCGCCATGTGAATCACATTTTGGGAAGGTGATCTAAGTGGAACGTCATCACATCCATCCAGATGAAATGAATCTTCGCAGTGACCTGGACCATATCGCCAGCCTGCACATGATCGGCGAAGGTGCGCCCGACTTCAGCAAACGAATCGCACACCGCCCAGCACCCCCTACGGAATTCGGCTTCGACGAACACGAACTTCCGAGGGACTATCAGTAAAAACCTTCCAGCCGGAAGGTTTTTTTGATTGGCTGGCAGGTCAGGATAGAAAAATCAAAAGAAGCCAGGCCGCCCGATCACTCGGATGACCTTTTCTGAGTGAGGAGAACGCATGATCAAATGAGATAACGCCGATTTTTACAGCCCCCTGTTTTCGCAAGTTCCATCTTGCGCAATATCCGATAGGCAGCATGGCGATCAGGCAGATGTAGGAAGCGTCGGCATTGCTCGTTGGACAAGGGGCCTCCGAAAAGAGTGAACCAGTCATGGACAGCTTGACTATCAGCGTCCTTGTCCCGCTGGCCGCAAGCTGAACATGTCCAGTAATACCGGTGTTTGATCATGACTGCAGGCAGCGGGCATTCCACACATAAGACACCGTTTACAAAATCGGAAGGAGCCAGTGAATACGTTTCAGCAATAGACGCAGGCTGATACTCCTGATGGCCATCGAGCAATTGGCGATTCAATGAAGTGAATTGCTCGGAAGGTAAGTCGGCGGGGGAGACAGGGAGGTTGCGGAGGAATGACGGAACTCCTGAAGGATACATAATGGGGATACACGCTGTTTCGGCGGCAACCGGGCTGCGGGCATGTGCCAGTACGATGGCTCCGCAGACAGGCAGATCAACCTCTCGTTCTTTCAACCAATCCTGCAGCAGCTCAATTTTACGTTCCACTTGGAAAACGGGACTTTCAAAGCTGGCTGTCTGGCCATTGTCCAACGTCCGGATCAATTGGGGAGGATGATCACGGAACACGAGCGTGCCGGCAATATTCTTCACTTCCAGGATAACAGCATGCGAAGAAGTGACAAACAGAGTATCGATCTGGAAACGGGTGCTGGAATGGAGAGACAAATCATGGAATACTGCGTGCGGAAACTGAAAATCGTACTGAGCCAGTACACGGTCGATGATCTGCTCGCCCGCATAACCGGCCTGGACTGCAGCCAGCCTGGATTGCAGTATTTGCGCTTTCGGATGGTCCGGAACAAGCCTGCGGACCGCTGCTGACAGCGACGCTGCAATTGCCGGAGACTTCCTGGATTTCATCAGAATACGATTCACTCCTTTCAAATTAAGCCGATCACTTTCAGTATAACATATAATAGTTAGAATAGTATGATAAAATTACGAGTTCTCATGGCTTGGAAAACATGCGCGCTCCGGAGCGATTTGCGCGCGCTCGCAGGGAGAATACGTTCCCTCGCCAGATGGATACGCGCCATCCGGAAAATGCGCGCGATCACGTGAGAATGCGCGCTCTCGCCAGAGGGATACGCGCGTTCAAGCCCGAAATACGCGCCATCCGGAAAATGCGCGCGCTCGCACCGGGTTTGCGCGCGTTCACATGAGAATACGCGCTCTCGCCAGATGGATACGCGCGTTCAAGCCCGAAATACGCGTCATCCGGAAAATACGCGCGCTCGTACCGGTTTTGCGCGCGATCACGTGAGAATGCGCGCTCTCGCCAGAGGGATACGCGCGTTCAAGCCCGAAATATGCGTCATCCGGAAAATACGCGCGTTCGCATCCGGTTTGCGCGCGATCACGTGAGAATGCGCGCCCTCGCCAGAGGGATACGCGCGTTCAAGCCCGACATACGCGCCATCCGGAAAATGTGCGCGCTCGCACCTGATTTGCGCGCGATCACGTGAGAATACGCGCTCTCGCCAGAGGGATACGCGCGTTCAAGCCCGAAATACGCGTCATCCGGAAAATACGCGCGTTCGTACCGGTTTTGCGCGCGATCACGTGAGAATACGCGCTCTCGCCAGAGGGATACGCGCGTTCAAGCCCGAAATACGCGTCATCCGGAAAATGCGCGCGCTCGCATCCGGTTTGCGCGCGATCACGTGAGAATACGCGCTCTCGCCAGATGGATACGCGCGTTCAAGCCCGAAATACGCGCCATCCGGAAAATATGCGCGTTCGCACCCGATTTGCGTGCGTTCACGTGAAAATACGCGCGCAACACCATTTTCCTATATCACACAAGGCGCGTGCCCGTCTCCCGGCGTCTGGCTTGCATGTAATGAACAGAGGAGGTGATGAGATGATGCATCCTAATCAGAACCGCTGCATGAAGCCGCAGCCGATGCCGCCGATGCAGCCATGCAACAGTGCGGCACAGCCGGTCATCTGTCCGACCCAGTATCGCTACCACGATACGTTCGCGCCGCAAGAGCTGCCGGTGGTCCATCCGTTCGTCAACGTCACACGCCAGCATACCGTACAAGTGCCGCGCCACTATTACACAGAAGTGAACGAAACTATGCCGGGTCAAACCGTCGTGGCCAGACCAGGAATGGGACCGGGAATGGGACCAGGAATGGGCATGGGGCCGTGGGGTCCTCCGATGGGACCGGGACAGATGCCGTGGGGCAGACGATAATGTACGCAAAGAACCTGCCGGCGCAAGCCGGCAGGTTCTTTTTCTTTCAGTCAACCGTGAAATAGCGGGCGTCCGGGTGGGCGAAGACGATGGCGGAGACAGACGCTTCCGGTTCCATCATATATTCCTCCGTCAAGTGCACGCCGATCTCTTCAGGTTTGAGCAGGCTGAACAGCTTGGATTGGTCCTCGAGATTCGGACAGGCTGGATAGCCGAACGAAAAGCGCTGGCCCTGATACTTTGCAGCAAACCGGTCTCTCATTGTAAAGTCAGTCGCATCCGGGAAGCCCCACTGATCGCGTATCTCCTGATGGACGCGCTCGGCAAACCCTTCCGCGAGCTCCAGCGCAGTCGCCTGGAAAGCGTGGCTCTCCAAGAATTTGCCGTCTGCTTTCAGACGTTCTGCTTCCGCCCGCACGCCATGACCGGCCGTCACCTGCATGAAAGCCACGTAGTCCATTTCTCCGCTCTCGATTGGCCTTAAATAATCGGCGAGGCAGAGGAATGGGTCTCTAGATTGCCGCGGGAACGTAAACCGCTCAATTTCCGTTTGTCCGTCGGCTGGATCGTAGATGATGACATGGTCTCCGTCCGACTGAGCGGGAAAGAACTGGTACAGCCCCGAGGCGCTCAGTTTACCGGATTGTAAAAATCCAGTCACCATGTCATGCAGTTCGACAGCCCGCGCTTCGTTCTTTTTCAGCATCGAGTCGACGTTCCCCCGGAGGCCGAGATGGTGGCCGATCAGCGTTCGCATGTTGACGTAAGGTGTCAAGTGCGCAATTGAATACTCACGGAGCACCCGTTTTTTCAAGTCTCCAGGAACGTATACCGGCAAGTCCTCTCGAACAGTTTTAACTGGCCGCTCGGCGACAGCAACCGCTGTGTCAGCCTGGGCAGCCGCTTTGGCGGCTTTAATGGCATCGTTGGCAGCCCGTTTCTCCAATTGTTCATCTAATTCGAGCAATAGAGCTTCTTTGCCTTCGCTCTGCAGCCGGTTGGCCAGATCGAGACCTTGCATCGCATCCTTGGCGTAAATGACCGGACCATCATACTCCGGAGCAATTTTCGTATCGGTGAAGCGCCGTGTCAGCGCTGCGCCGCCTACCATGACCGGCAGCTCGATTCCGGCAGATTTGAAGTCCTGCGCGGTGAGGACCATCTGCTGGGCGGACTTGACGAGGAGACCGGACAGGCCGACGATGTCCGGTTTCTCTTTCCGGATGACGTCGATCAGCTGGGCCGGTGTGACTTTAATGCCGATGTCGATCACTTTGAACCCATTGTTGCTCAAAATGATCTCGACCAGGTTCTTCCCGATGTCATGGACGTCGCCTTTTACGGTCGCAAGCACGATTTTCCCTTTACCGTTGTCGTCTTCCTTTTTCTCCATGAACTGCTCCAAATACGAAACGGAGGCTTTCATCACTTCCGCGCTCTGCAGCACTTCGGCTACGATCAGCTGGTTGTCGTTGAACAGGCGTCCCACTTCTGCCATCCCGGACATCAGCGGCCCGTTGATAATATCGAGCGGTTCGTCGTATTGGGTGAGGGCGGTGTCCAGGTCGGGGATCAGTCCTTCTTTCGTCCCTTCGACAACGTAATATGCAAGCCGTTCTGGCACGGTCTTCGGTATGTCTTCCTCTGTCTTCTCTTTCTTTTTACCGCGATAGAATTCGGTGAATGCTGCCAATGTCTCGTCCGTCGTTTCGAACAGCAGCGCGTTGGCCATCTCGATTTCCGTTTCCGGAATGGACGCATACCGCTCCAGCTTCTCGGTATTGACGATCGCATAGTCGAGTCCGGCCTGCGTGCAGTGATACAAATACACGGCATTCAGTACTTCCCGACCGACAGCCGGGAGGCCGAACGATACGTTGCTGACACCGAGAACCGTCAGTGCGCGCGGCAGTTTTTCCTTGATGAGCCGGATGCCCTCGATCGTCTCGACAGCGGAGCCGATATACTGTGCGTCACCTGTGCCGACAGGGAAGACGAGCGGATCGAAAATGATGTCCTCTGGGGCGAGCCCCCATTTGCCGGTGAGAAGCTCGTACGATCGTTCCGCGATTTCCAGTTTGCGCTCGCGGGTGACAGCCATACCGGTTTCGTCAATCGTTCCGACGACAACGGAAGCACCGTATTTCTTCACGATCGGCAGGACGGCATCGAAGCGTTCTTCGCCGTCCTCCAAGTTGATGGAGTTGATAATTGCTTTTCCTTGGGAGTACTTCAGCGCTTCTTCAATGACGTTTTCGTCCGTTGAGTCAATGACGAGGGGTGCTTTTATCTTCTTGACGACTTCTTTCATGAAGTCTGTCATGTCCGTCAGTTCATCTCGGTCAGGGTTCGCCAGGCAGACATCGATGACGTGCGCTCCATTTTTCACTTGTGCCCGGGCGATTTCCGCGGCTTCTTCGATCTTCCCATCGACGATCAGCTGCTTGAACTTTCGGGAACCGATGACGTTCGTCCGTTCACCGACAAGGATCGGCCGCATGCTCGGGTCGTACAGCAGCGGTTCGATGCCCGAGACGGTATGTCCGTGTGTTTCATCCATCGAAGGGCGCGGCCGTGGGGCTTTCCCAGCGACGGCCCTGCTGATCGCTTCAATGTGGGCGGGCGTCGTGCCGCAGCAGCCGCCGACGATATTCAGCCAGCCTTTCTCCGCGAACCCTTCCAGTTTCTTCGATAATGACTCCGGCGATTCGTGATAGTGGCCTTCTTCATCCGGCAGCCCGGCATTCGGATAACAGCTGACATAACCCGTCGCAAGTTCGGAGAGGGAACGCAGATGGTCGGTCATGAATTCCGGACCGGTTGCACAGTTAAGGCCGACAGACAGCGGCTGGATATGTTCGATCGAGATGTAGAACGCTTCGATGCTCTGACCGGCCAGCGTCGTGCCCATCGGCTCAATCGTCCCTGAAATCATGACGGGCAGCTTACGTCCAGTCTCCTCGAAGGCCCGGCGAATGCCGATCGTGCCGGCTTTAACGTTCAGCATATCCTGGCTCGTTTCCATCAGCAGCAAGTCACAGCCGCCTTCGATCAGCCCCTTTGCCTGGATATAGAAATCTTCGGCAAGCTGGTCGAACGTGATGCCTCCCGTCACGGACAAGGTCTTCGTCGTCGGTCCCATCGCACCAGCCACGAATCGCGGACGTTCTGGCGTGGACAGTTCATCTGCCGCTGCCCGGGCCAGTTCGGCGCCTTTTCGATTGATCTCTTCCGCGCGGGTTCCGAGGTCATAGTCGTCCAGCACAACAGGCGTGCCTCCGAATGTATTCGTGCAGATGATGTCCGCACCGGCCTCCAAATACTCCCGGTGGATCCGTTCCAGTACTTCGGGCTTCGTCAGGTTCAAGTATTCGTTGCAGCCCTCATAGGCCTCCCCGCCGAAATCATCCGCCGTCAGATCCGCGTTTTGCAGCATCGTTCCCATAGCGCCGTCCATGACGAGGATCCGTTTGTTCAATTCCGTTTCAACGAGTGATTGCGGCATGGTGCACCTCTCTTTCCGACTGTGCGTCAAGTTCTTTAATGTAATGGATCAATTCCACGGTCATGTCATACCGCAGGAAGGGGGTGATCAGGTAAATGCCGTTAAACAGCCCGGCGGCCGTATCGATCAGTTCTTTTGCGATCTGGATACCTTCCGCCGTCGCAGCCTGCCTGTCATCTCCGCACGATGCCATGCGTCTGAGCACGTCATCGGACAGCTTGATGCCCGGAACTTCATGATGCAGGAATTCCGCATTACGGCTGTTCGTCAGCGGCATGATTCCGAGGAAGATCGGCGTCTCCAAGTGGCGGACCGCCTCGTGGATTTCTAAAATCTTCTCTTTTGTATAGACCGGCTGCGTGATAAAGTAATCCGCCCCGCACTCGATCTTCTTCTCGAGCCGCTTGACGGCGCGGTCCACGACCCGCACATTCGGGTTGAAGGCGCCGGCCACCGAGAAGTTCGCTTTCTTGCGCAGCGGCCTGCCGGAGAAGGAGATGCCTTCGTTCAGCTGCTTGATGAGCTGGAACAGTTCGAGGCTCGACACATCATAGACGCTCGTCGCGCCCGGGAAGTCGCCGATTTTGGTCGGGTCACCTGTAACAGCCAAAATATCGTGGATGCCGAGGGCGTCGAGACCCATCAAATGCGACTGCAGGCCGATAAGGTTGCGGTCCCGGCATGTCACGTGGACGAGCGGACGGACATCATCCTGATGCTTCACGATCGAAGCCATCGCCAGATTGCTGATGCGCGGCGAAGCAAGTGAGTTATCCGCCATCGTGACGGCATCCGCGCCGGCAGCTTTCAGCTGGCGAGCCCCTTCCAGATAGTCGTCGATTTCAAGATGGCGCGGCGTGTCGAGTTCCACGAGGATCGCCCGTTCCCGTTTCGCTTTCACGTGCAGCGGTTCGTAACGGGCAGGCTCCGGTTCCCGGATGATGATCGGCTTCTGCAGCGCCGCCTTCTTTTCAGTGACGGGAACTGTCCCGGCAAGCTGAGCCTTGACCGCTCGTATGTGAGCGGGCGTCGTACCGCAGCAGCCGCCGATCAGCCGGACGCCTTCCTCCTGGAGAAGGCGGGCAGCCCTGCCGTAATAATCCGTTTCCGATACGTAGACGATCCGGCCGTCTTCCACATCGAGCAGGCTCGCATTCGGATACGCGGAGAGGAAGGCCTTCTCCGGAAGCTCCACACTCTCAAATGCCTGGATCGTATGATACGGGCCGAGCCGGCAGTTGACACCGACGACTTCGGCGCCGAGCGCTTCAAGACGCTGCAATGCCTCGTTCAGCTGCAGCCCGTTCTGCAGGATGCCGGGTTCATGCATGGAGACCTGTGCGATAAGCGGTACGTCCGTCAGCTGGCGCAAATGGCGGACGACTGCGCTCAGTTCGTCGAAATCGTAATACGTCTCGAGCAGCAGTCCGTCCGGGCCCCCATCGAGCAGCGATTCCGCCTGCAGCTGCACCATTGACAGCACTTCGTCAACCGTCGCTTCATTTTTACCGATACTGCGAATCCCGCCGATCGTGCCGAGCACGTACTGCCCGCCAGCCGCCGCCTGTTTCGCGATAGCGATACCCGCTTCGTTGAATTCTTTCACGCGGTGCTCGAGCCCGTAACGCGCAAGTTTCAGGGCATTCGCACTGTACGTGTTCGTCTGGATGACATCGGCGCCCGCTGCGATGTACTGTTCATGGATTGATCGGATGACGTCAGGCTTCTCCACATTCAGCTGTTCGTAGCAGAAATCATGGCCGTCTGCATACAACAGCGTCCCCATCGCTCCGTCCGCGACGAGCACTTCGTTTTTCAATCGTTCCAGGAATTTCATCATAGCCATCTGTCCTTTCTTGCTTCAGTGTGGTAAACGTGAAAATACAAAAAAAGCCTTTTCGGTGAACGAAGAAGGCTTGGTCATTGTTATAATGATGGTCTTCTCCTCATCTGCCGGATATACAATCCGCTGGAGTTAGCACCTGACCGGAAGGCTGGTTGCTGAAGCATCACAGGGCCAGATCCCTCCGCTTCTCTAGATAAGAATGACTATTGAGTTGTAAGAATTATTTAACACATCATACCGTTGTTCGAGAGTTCCGTCAATAGGGGACTTCTGTTTTCGGCTGTGACAAGCGGAGGGGATATGCTAAACTGGAAGAACGTGCAACGGAAGGAGATGGCTATGCGGGCTTTTAAATTTGTCATTCCGATCGTGCTGCTGGTCGGCGGCATTGCCTGGGTGATGCTGAATAAAAACCACACGGACGTGCCGGTCATGTCCAGATTCTATATTACGCTCGGAGCCATGGCGGTCAGCGGGATCATTTCTTACTTCCTGTTCCCGAAAAATGAAGGCGAGCGCAAGTAGCTGACAGATGAAAGGCCTGTCAGTTTTTTTATAGGTTTTATTGTGTCAACCTATTTTTAAAATAGGTTGACACAAAACTGTATTCCTTTTATCCTTAAGTTATAGAATATAAAGGGGTGTCACCTATGGGAACTGCAGCAACTATGAAACCGAACCGATCGAAGGCGAAGATCGGTACTCTCGGACTTGTCTACTCCGCCATGTTCGCTGCGCTGATGATGATCGGTGCGAACATTACATACTTCATCCCGGCACTTTCAATCAGCGGCGTGCCAATTACGCTTCAAACGTTTTTTGCGATACTGGCAGGACTTTTGCTCGGCAGCCGCTACGGCGCGCTCTCTATGACCGTCTATATGGCGGTCGGTCTCGCCGGTGCACCGGTGTTCGCCAAGTTCAGCGGCGGATTCAGCTCGATTGTCGGACCGCTGTTTGGATTCATCGTCTCCTTCATCTTCGTTGCATACATCGTCGGGAAGATTGCTGAAAAACATAAGTCCGTTCCGGCATTTATCATTGCTGCACTTGCTGGCTGTGCGGTGAATTACATCATCGGTACCAACTGGATGTATGCCGCCTACAAACTATGGGTGGCGGCACCAGACGCGTTTACGTACAAGATCGCCTGGATGTGGATGGTTCCTCCATTGCCGAAAGATATTATCCTCTCCGTCCTCGCCGGAATATTCGGCCACAGAATGCTTCGCATCCTGAAAACACGGCGCTCGCTGTGATGAATCTTTCAAACCTGTCTGCTGAACGCTGCAGACAGGTTTTTTGAGGTTCCAGGATTGCCCCGGCTGCGGACGGGAATAGGGGAGTATCCTACCAAACGAAGGAGACGGGTTCATGACGACTTTCCTAGAAAAAAAGGCGGAGCATCTGTTTCCCGGCAGTTTTGCCTCTGTGATGGCGACAGGAGCGCTCGGGGTCGGGCTGAATCTGCTCGGCTTCCATTGGACTGCACCGATTCTGATTGCAGTGAATGCCGTCCTATATACCGTTCTCTGGGTGCTGACAATCCTCCGCCTCTTCTGCTATCCACGAGAATTGAAGAATGATTTGGTGAGCCACAGTAAAGGTGCCGGTTTTTTCACCACGGTTGCGGGAACCGCCGTCTTTGGAAGCCAGCTCCTGCTGACCGGCGGATATGTGAAAATCGCTATGTGGCTGCTGCTTGCTGCCGCTATCCTGTGGGTGCTGATCATGTACACGTTTTTCACCGCGATGACGATCAGGAAAGAAAAGCCTTCACTTGAGGAAGGATTCAATGGAACGTGGCTGTTGTCCTCGGTGGCAACACAGTCGATTGCCGTCCTCGGAACGCTGCTGTCGCCGTATGTCGGGCAGTACCAGCATGTTCTCCTGTTCACATCACTGTCGATGTACTTCCTCGGCTGCATGCTCTACCTTCCGCTGATGGCGCTCATATTTTACAGGTTCACGTTCGTACGCTTCCGGGAAGATGAATTGTCCCCGCCATACTGGATCAGCATGGGGGCATTGGCGATTGCAACTCTATCGGGGTCAGTCCTGATCCTGCACGCCAAATACTTTCCGTTATTGGAAGAGATCACACCATTCCTGAAAGGGTTCACGCTGTTTTTCTGGATCACGGGCACGTGGTGGATTCCATTGCTCGTCATCCTGACAGTCTGGCATTACGGCTTCCATCGACCGAAGCTATCGTACAATCCGCAGATCTGGAGCATGGTGTTCCCGCTCGCTATGTACACAGCCGGCACGTACCAATTTTCCAATGCACTCCATCTGCCGTTCGTGTCTTTCCTGGCCGACGGAATGGCGGCGGTTGCAGCGGTCTCCTGGGTAGCGGTGCTGCTGGCAATGCTCGCGTCTGTAATTTGGTCGGTGCGGCAGACCTGATGAAAAGTCAGGCGGGTGGAATGAAAAAAGCAGAAGCGCTGGAAATGGCTTCTGCTTTCGTGTCCGCTGCAGGACGGCTGTGATGTTCAAACGCCGGCAGCTGCAAACTCTTTCAGGATATTCGGTTTGCCTTCAGTTTTAAATGTTAACACTTGGTGGGAAGGATCATAGGACTCCCCGTAGAATTCGTTATCTTTATAAGTGTGAATTTCTTCATAGGTCATCTTCATCGCGTCGTAGACTGCTTCTTCATTCTCATCTTGCGGGGACCAATACAGGATCTCGAGATCTGTCTGCTCACCTGTTGCGAGCGAACGCCGGCTGTAACCAATGCGCCGTGCGTGATGGAATCCTTCACGTGCATAAAAGCGCAGACGCTTTTCCGTGTCGGTATCCTCATAATCGACAGGCTCCACTTCCAGAAGGATCGGCTTGCCTTTCTCCTTCAGCTCCGCCAGCAGCCGCTTGCCGAGACCTTCGCCGCGGGACGCCGCTGACACGAACAAATAGTCGACAAAGACGAACGACTCAGTTTCCACGTACATGAGCACGTGTTTCGGACCTTCATCCTTATGATAGACGTTGTGCTTATCTTTCAGCAGCGCATCCATATGCTCTTTGGACTTCATCTCTTCGATCGGGAAATACTCACTCAATTTTTCGTACCAGTTCATAGGTAAATCTCCTCCGTTGGTATGGGTGTACCCGGAGCTTTTTGTTTGGGGATCAAACATCGGGAGAGGAAAAAAGAGGTCAGAAAAAAATCCTCAGGATCTTTCTTACGTTCTATCTAAACATACTATGCACGGGACATTCAACTGATTCGGGCTTGAGCGGTTCTGCAGTCTCACGGTTGGCGGCAAAATCCTTGCACGCCCTTCGCTGGATGCGGTACAATTAAGTCAAAGATAGTCAAAGTCAGCAGGCGAAACTGACAGCAAACGAGGTGAGAACGATGCGAAATATTTCCGACATCATAGAAGGGTATTTGAAATCGATTATCGAACATGAAGATAACGGGATCGCGGAGATCAAACGCAATGAAGTGGCCGAAAAGTTCCAATGCGTCCCATCACAGATCAACTACGTCATCAAAACACGGTTCACGATAGAACGCGGATATGCCGTCGAATCGAAACGCGGAGGCGGCGGGTATATCCGGATTCACCGGATCCAGACGAATTCACGCAAAGAATTGGTCGATCATATTTTAGAAAGCCTGCAGGAAGGGGCTTCGTCGGTGATGACAGAAGACATCATCTACCGTCTGCTCGCTGAACAGGCCGTGACAAGGCGGGAGGCACGCCTGATGCTCGCGGGTGTCGAGCACGCAGCCAAGCATTATCCAAGATCGGAACGGGACGCCATCCGTGCACGCGTCCTGCAGGCAATGCTGTTCTCTCTTCTATACGAGCAATCCGAATAACCGAACAACCAGCCAAACAATCAGTGAGGTGGTATGACATGCTTTGCGAAAATTGTAATGAACGTCCGGCGTCTGTCATCCTGAAGCAGGAGACACCAGGCGGGCCAATCGAACGGAACCTCTGCGACCAGTGTGCGTTCAACCTGCAGACCTTTTCCGTCAGCCCGAACCAGGAACCGATGTCCATCCAGCAATTTCTGTCCCAGTGGCTGACAGGGGAGGCAATCCAGCCGCAAGCCCGGGAAAAACAGGCGATGCCCGAGTGTCCGGAATGCGGTCTGACGTTCCACCGGTTCCTTGAAGTCGGCAAATTCGGCTGTCCCGTCTGTTATGAAACATTCCGGGAACGCCTGCCGCGGGTATTCGGCAAGCTGCATAACGGCAGCACCGTGCATCGCGGCAAGGTCCCCGCTTCTTTCAACGAAAAGATGGCCATCAAGAAACAGATCGAGTCCCTGCGTGCCAGCATGCAGGATGCGATCCAGACAGAACGCTTCGAGCAGGCGGCCGTCCTGCGCGATGAAATAAAGGAATGGAAGGAAAAGCTGACAGCGGAGCCTGAGGAAGGAGGAGGAGCCGATGGGGAATAACCACTATATGCAGAACGCAGTGACGGGCTGGATGGTGCCCCATGGTGAGCACTCCGACATTGTCATGTCGACCCGCATCCGGCTTGCCCGCAATTTGAGGGGGTTCCGGTTTCCGATCGCATTCTCGGATGAACAAGCGGAAGAAATCGGTAAACTTGTTTCAGACGCACTGCTTAACGGCGGGAAAACAGGGTATGCCTATACCAGAATGAGTGATTTGAAGGCGCTCGACCGCCAGACGCTCGTTGAAAAGCATTTGATCAGTCCGCAGCTCGCGGACGCTGTGCACTATGGCGCTGTCCTGCTGTCCGAAGACGAAACGGTCAGTATCATGGTGAATGAAGAAGACCATCTGCGGATCCAGTGCATCTATCCCGGCCTGCAGCTCGAAAATGCCTACCGGAAAGCGGACGAAACGGATAACTTGCTGGAAAGCAAGCTTCCTTATGCATTCGATGAGGAATTCGGCTATCTGACTAGCTGCCCGTCGAACACCGGCACCGGAATGCGGGCGTCCGTCATGCTTCATCTGCCGGCTCTCACGATGACCAAGCAGATCAACCGGATCATTCCGGCAGTCTCGCGGCTCGGCATGGTCGTGCGCGGCAGCTACGGCGAAGGCAGTGAAGCGCCAGGCAACGTATATCAAGTGTCCAATCAGCTGACACTCGGCAAGTCGGAGAAAGAGATACTGGCAGAGCTTGCGAATATCGTCAGCCGGATCATCGTCCATGAACGGAAATCGCGTGAACTGCTGCTCGGCCGGTCGAGGCTCGCGCTCGAGAATCGTGTGTTCCGTGCGCTCGGGACGTTATCGTACGCCCGGCTCCTGCCGTCTGCGGAAGCTGCGCGATGCTTGTCGGATGTGCGGCTTGGCATCGACCTCGGCCTTATTGAAGATATCGACATGAATATCCTGAACGAACTGATGGTGTTCATGCAGTCCGGGTTCCTGCAAAACTACGAAGGCGGCGAACTGACGGCTGAAGAGCTGGACAGCAGCCGTGCCAAGCTGTTCCGCCAGCGCCTCCGACAGAGGACGTCAGACGGAGATCATCATCCTGGCGGACAGTGAGCGTCTTTTTTGCACGAATATCGAAAATCCGATAGAATCATCAAAGATAGTCAAAGTCAATTCTCCGGCTTCCGATTGTTTAACGGACCGGACGAATATAGATAAGTAAGGTGAAGAAAAAATAGCCTGTGCAGAAGGAGAGGAAGGAATATGATGTTTAACCGATTCACACAACGTGCGCAAAAGGTCCTTCAGCTGGCCCAAGAAGAGGCCATCCGCCTCAAACATGAAGCGATTGGCACTGAACATATTTTGCTCGGCCTGATCCGTGAAGGCGGCGGGATTGCAGCGAAGGCGCTGGAAGCGATCGGCGTCAGTTTCGAAACGATCGAGACCGGAGTCGAAAATCTGATCGGCACGGGCAGTAAGGATGTCGGACCGATCGTTCACTATACCCCGCGCGCGAAGAAAGTCATCGAGCTGTCTGTCGACGAATCGCGCAAACTCGGACATTCGTACATCGGCACCGAGCATATCCTGCTTGCGCTGATCCGCGAAGGAGAAGGCGTGGCGGCACGTGTCCTGAACAATGCGGGTGTCAGCCTGAACAAGGCACGTCAGCAAGTGCTCCAGCTGCTTGGCAGTGATGACGCCGCAAGCGCCAACAGCCAGAATGCGAACGCTTCAGCGGCAACGCCTACTCTTGACGGACTGGCGAGGGACCTGACGGAAATCGCACGTGAAGGCACTTTGGATCCGGTCATCGGACGCGGCAAGGAAATCACCCGGGTCATCGAAGTGCTTGCGCGCCGTACGAAAAACAACCCGGTGCTCATCGGAGAGCCGGGTGTTGGGAAAACCGCGATCGCCGAAGGGCTGGCGCTTCAGATCGTCAGCAACGAAGTTCCGGAGATCCTGCGTGATAAGCGAGTTATGACACTCGACATGGGAACAGTTGTCGCCGGTACGAAATACCGCGGGGAATTTGAAGACCGTATGAAAAAAGTGATGGAAGAGATCCGCCAGGCAGGCAATATCATCCTGTTCATCGATGAGTTGCACACGCTCATCGGAGCCGGCGGTGCAGAAGGCGCCATCGATGCTTCCAACATCCTGAAACCGTCGCTCGCTCGCGGCGAATTGCAATGTATCGGTGCGACAACACTTGACGAATACCGTAAATATATCGAAAAGGATGCAGCACTTGAACGACGGTTCCAGCCGATCCAGGTCGATGAGCCGACTGTCGAAGAAACCGTACAGATCATCAATGGCCTGCGCGACCGCTACGAAGCGCACCATCGGGTGAAGATTACGGATGAAGCAATCGATGCTGCTGCTAAAATGTCGGACCGGTATATCTCGGACCGCTTCCTGCCTGACAAAGCAATCGATCTAATCGACGAAGCGGGCTCCAAGGTGCGATTGCGCTCGTATACGACGCCGCCGAACTTGCGGGACCTCGAGAAAAAGCTCGAAGCGATCCGTCACGAGAAGAATGCGGCCGTCCAAAGCCAGGAGTTCGAAAAGGCTGCCTCTTACCGGGACAAAGAGCAGAAGATGAAAGAAGAACTCGAATCCACGAAGACGGAATGGAAAGAGAAGCAGGGTAAAACGGAATCCGAAGTGACGGTCAACGACATCGCGGAAGTTGTCGCCATGTGGACAGGGATCCCGGTCGCCCGCATTGCGGAGACCGAATCCGCCAAGCTGCTCAATATGGAAGAAGAACTGCATAAGCGGGTCATCGGTCAGAAAGAGGCAGTGACGGCCATTTCCAGGGCGATCCGCCGCGCGCGTGCTGGTCTGAAAGATCCGAAACGCCCGATCGGTTCGTTCATCTTCCTCGGTCCTACCGGTGTTGGGAAAACGGAACTGGCGCGAGCGCTCGCTGAAACGATGTTTGGTGACGAAGACTCGATGATCCGCATCGACATGTCCGAGTATATGGAAAAACACGCGACTTCACGTCTCGTCGGTTCACCTCCCGGATATGTCGGTTACGACGAAGGCGGTCAACTGACGGAAAAAGTACGCCGTAAGCCGTACTCGGTCATCCTGCTTGATGAAATCGAAAAAGCGCATCCGGATGTGTTCAATATCCTTCTCCAAGTGCTGGAGGACGGAAGATTGACGGACTCAAAGGGCCGTACTGTCGACTTCCGGAACACCGTCATCATCATGACGTCGAATGTCGGGGCGCAAGAGCTGAAAAAGAACCGGTATGTCGGCTTCAACTTACAGGATGGCGAACAGGACTACGAAGACATGAAGAAAAAAATGCTGGATGAACTGAAGAAAGCGTTCCGTCCTGAGTTCCTCAACCGGATCGATGAAATGATCGTCTTCCATTCACTCGAGAAAAACCAGCTGGAAGAGATTGTCTCCCTGATGGCGCAGGAATTGAGCAGTCGTCTTGCAGAGCAGGACATCGAGCTTGTACTGACGCACGAAGCAAAAATGAAAATCGCAGACGAAGGGTTCGATCCGGAATACGGTGCACGGCCGCTTCGCAGAGCGCTGCAGAAACATGTCGAAGACCGGCTGTCCGAAGAACTGCTGAAAGGCACGGACCTGTCCGGAAGAAAAGTGACAGTCGACTATGCAGACGGTGAATTCATCGTCAATACGGCTGATCAGGACTCACCGGCAATGGTGGAACACTAATACGTAACACAGATGGATCAGGATGGCCCGCCCTTGGCTGGAAACAGGGGCTGGGGCTGTCCTATTCGTCGTTTGGAGGACTTGTATGGCAAAAAAGAAAACGAAATTCCTATGTAAATCCTGCGGCTATGAATCCCCTAAATGGATGGGACGGTGCCCCGGATGCGGTGAATGGAACACGATGGACGAGGAAACGGAAATCGTTCAGAAAGGTCCGCGCGGCGCTTTCCAGCACTCCGGAGCCGTCAAACAGAAAGCGATGCCGATCAATGCCGTGGAAGTCGAAGACGAACCGCGCATCCGCACGGAGATGAACGAACTGAACCGGGTGCTCGGCGGCGGCATCGTCCCGGGATCACTCGTTCTGATCGGAGGGGATCCCGGCATCGGGAAGTCGACATTACTGCTCCAAGTATCCGCCCTGCTGTCGAACCAGCAGCAGCGTGTGCTCTATATCTCCGGTGAGGAATCGATCCGGCAGACGAAGCTGCGGGCAGAACGGCTTGGTGTACTGTCGGACGAGCTGTACATCTACGCGGAAACGGACTTGGCGATGATCCATGAAACGATCGAAAGCGTCAAACCGAAATTCGTTATTGTGGATTCCATCCAGACAGTCCATCATCCCGAAGTGACTTCTGCACCCGGCAGTGTCTCCCAAGTCCGCGAATGCACTGCAGAGCTCATGAAGATCGCAAAAACTCAAGGAATCGCGATCTTCATCGTCGGACATGTCACGAAAGAGGGGCAGATCGCAGGCCCCCGCCTCCTCGAGCACATGGTGGATACGGTGCTGTACTTCGAGGGGGAACGGCACCACACATACCGGATTCTGCGCAGCGTGAAGAACCGGTTCGGCTCGACAAACGAGATCGCCATCTTCGAGATGCTGCAGGGGGGCCTGAAGGAAGTGCTCAACCCATCCGAACTGTTCATACAGGAACGCTCACAAGGGGGGGCGGGCTCGACAATCGTAGCCTCGATGGAAGGGACGCGTCCGATCTTAGTGGAGATCCAGGCGCTCGTGACTCCGTCCAGTTTCAACTACCCGAAGCGGATGGCAACCGGCCTCGACCAGAACCGGGTGTCGCTCCTGATGGCCGTCTTGGAGAAGCGGATGGGGATGCTGTTGCAGGCACAAGATGCATATATTAAAGTCGCAGGCGGCGTGAAGCTGGATGAACCTGCTATCGACCTGGCCGTTCTCATGAGCATCGTGTCCAGCTACCGGGACACTGCACCGAGCGGGACGGACTGCTATATCGGGGAAGTCGGCCTGACCGGCGAAGTGCGGCGTGTCTCCCGGATTGAGCAGCGCGTCGGCGAGGCGGCGAAACTCGGTTTCGAACGTGCTATCATTCCGGCTTCCAATGTTGGAGGTTGGGAGTATCCCGAAGGCATCCGGGTCGTCGGCGTGGAGACGGTCCGGGAAGCACTGGAGCTCTGCCTGCCTGAGTGACCGGTGGCAAACGAAACTTTTTCCTGCTCCAAAGGGTCCTGTTCTCATAACAGGATTCCTTGCCCGTCCGGGGTTCGAGAGAGCAATTGACGGGGAATACAGGTATACTGTTACTACTAAAAGGAGGTGGATTGAATGATGAAACGTGTTGTGCAAGTGATGTTTTTGCTGGTCGGCGGTACACTCGGTGTATTATTTCTCCCGTACTTATTCCACTTATCTTCTTTTACTGACACCCCGCTGTTCAACAATCCGTACGTTGCTGCAGTCATAGGGGCGCTGTTCCTCTTCGTGTTCAGCACATTCCTGACCGATCCGATCGTCAATTTTATTAAATGGCTGGAGGATCTGCTGCTGAAAGCGCCCATCCTTGATCTGTTTTTCGGATCGATCGGTCTGATCGTCGGTCTCATTGTCGCATTCCTGCTCGGTTCCGCATTGAATAATATCCAGATCCCTGCGGTGACAGCGCTGCTTCCGATGCTGCTGTCCGTTTTGTTCGGCTATCTTGGATTCCAGGTCGGCTTCAAGAAGCGTGACGAATTCCTGAACGCGCTCTTCTCCATACGGAACGTCGGAAAAAAGAAAGACGGAGATCAGGACGGTTCCGATACGGCTCAGTCGATCCCGAAGGTCCTCGATACAAGCGTCATCATCGACGGCCGGATCGCAGACATCGCGGACACGGGCTTCCTGGAAGGCACCCTTGTCGTCTCCCAGTTCGTGCTGACCGAACTTCAGCATATCGCGGATTCCGCCGATACGCTGAAGCGGACTAAAGGCCGGCGCGGATTGGATGTGCTGCGCCGTCTGCAGGAAGGGGACGGCAAGAAAATCCTCATCACGGATGAAGACTTCCCGAATGTCGCAGAAGTGGACTTAAAACTTGTCCATCTTGCGAAGAAGATGAAAGGGCTCGTCGTCACGAATGATTTTAACTTGAACAAGGTGGCGGACCTGCACGGTGTAGAAGTGCTGAATATCAACGACTTGGCGAATGCTGTCAAACCGGTTGTCATTCCCGGTGAGGAAATGCACGTCCTGGTAATCAAAGACGGGAAAGAGCATAACCAGGGCGTCGCCTACTTGGATGACGGCACGATGATCGTCATTGAAGACGGACGCGGATACATCGGATCGGCGATCGATGTCGTCGTAACGAGTGTCCTGCAGACGTCAGCAGGCCGCATGATCTTCGCAAAACCGAAACAAAGCAAATCATCGAGAGCTTGACAGTTCGACAGCAGATAGGGTGGATGAAGAATGGAGTATACAGTCATGATGCCGGCTGCCGGAAGCGGCACGAGGATGGGAGCGGGACAGAACAAGCTGTTCCTCGAACTTGCAGGCAAGACGATTTTGGGCCACACACTTACAGTCTTCGAGGAGGACCCATGGTGCACCGGGATCATCCTTGCTGTCAAAGATTCCGAAAGACCGGAAATTGAAGCGATTCTGCAGAGCTCGTCCATCACGAAGGTGAAGGCACTGCCTGCCGGCGGAGCGGAACGGCAGGACAGTGTAGCCGCCTGTCTCGAAGCGCATCGAGAAGGCGGCATCGTGCTCGTCCACGACGCCGCCCGGCCGTTCATCGTCCGCTCCGTCATCCATGAACTGGCGGAGTGTGCGGCGGAACACGGTGCGGCTGTCGCAGGCGTGAAAGCGAAAGACACGATGAAGTATGTAACGGAGGGACAGGTCGAGGAAACAGCAGACCGGGAACGTCTGTGGATCATCCAGACCCCGCAAGCGTTCCGGTACGAGCTGCTGCTCGATGCAGTCCTGAAAGCTCGGCAGGACCGGTTTCTCGGTACGGACGAAGCGACGCTTGCAGAACGTGCAGGTCTGCCGGTGCATGTAGTGGAAAGCACCTATGACAATATTAAAATGACGACGCCGGAAGACTTGGCATACGGCGGATACTTACTGAAAAAACGGCTGGAGGAGACGGTGGAATGATACGGATAGGACAGGGATTTGACGTACACGAGTTTGCGGAAGGGCGCCCGCTCATCATTGGCGGGATTACGATACCGCATGACAGAGGGCTGATTGGTCATTCCGACGCAGACGTCCTGCTCCATACGATTACAGACGCAGCGCTCGGCGCGATCGGCAAAGGGGATATCGGCCATCATTTCCCGGACACGGATGCGGCTTTCAAAGATGCAGATTCCGCAGTCCTGCTCGAAGAAGTCTGGAAGATCGTCGAAGCGGAAGGCTATGCTCTCGGCAATATCGACTGCACGATCATGGCCCAGCAGCCGAAAATGGCGCCGCATATCGGGACAATCCGGAACCGTGTGGCAGAATTACTGCATGCGGATCCTTCACAAGTAAACATTAAAGCGACGACGACCGAAAAACTCGGATTCGTCGGGAGGGAAGAAGGAATTGCCGCGCTTGCAGCAATCCTGTTGGTGAAAGCATAAGTTTTTGGTAAACTGGACTATACAACTTGCAACTAATCGAACTAAAAGAACGGAGATGTCTCATCATGCCAGCAGAAGTACGCGTACGCTACGCACCAAGCCCGACCGGCCACCTGCATATCGGAGGAGCCCGGACGGCACTATTCAACTATTTGTTCGCCCGTCATCACGGTGGGAAATTCATCGTCCGGATTGAAGATACCGACACAGCCCGTAATATCGAAGCAGGGGAACTGTCGCAGCTGGACAACTTGAAGTGGCTCGGCATCGACTATGATGAGTCTGTCGATATCGGCGGTCCATACAGCCCGTACCGTCAGATGGAACGGCTCGATACGTACAAGAAATATTCCGCAGAGATGCTTGACAAAGGAGCGGCCTATAAGTGTTTCTGCACGCCGGAAGAGCTGGAAGAAGAGCGTGAAAAACAAAAACAGGCCGGTATCGCTGCGCCGATGTATAACGGGAAATGCCGGCATATGAGTAAAGAGGAAGCTGCTGAAAAAGAAGCCGCAGGCATGCCGTACACGATCCGCATGCGCGTGCCGGAAGACGTGACGTACACGATCGACGATCTCGTGCGCGGCACGGTGCAGTTCGAGTCGAAAGACATCGGGGACTGGGTGCTGGTGAAAGCGAACGGCATTCCGACCTACAACTTTGCAGTTGTCGTCGATGATCATCTGATGGACATGACGCACGTATTCCGCGGCGAGGAGCACTTGACGAACACGCCGAAACAGCTCATGATCTTCGATACATTGGGCTGGACTGCACCGCGTTACGGTCATATGACCCTAATTGTCAACGAAGACCGTAAAAAGCTGTCCAAACGGGATGAGTCAATCATCCAGTTCATCTCCCAATACAAGGAACTCGGCTACTTGCCGGAAGCGATGTTCAACTTCTTTGCACTCCTCGGCTGGTCGCCGGTCGGAGAAGAGGAGTTATTCACGAAAGAAGAACTGATCGAGCAGTTTGACGAAAGCCGTCTGTCGAAATCCCCTTCGATGTTCGACAAACAGAAGCTGACGTGGATGAACAACCAGTACATCAAAAAGCTCGACCTGGATGAAGTGGTTGCCCTTACGCTCCCTCACCTCGTCAAAGCGGGGCTGGTCCGTGAAGACATGGACGAATCGCAGCGCGACTGGGTGCGCGGCCTGATCTCCCTGTATCACGGTCAATTGAGCTTCGGCGCGGAAATTGTTGAGCTGTCCGCCCAGTTCTTCTCGGATGCCATTGAATATGATGAGCAATCCAAGGAGATCCTCGCAGGGGAACAAGTGCCGGAAGTGATGGCTTCGTTCAAAAAGCAGCTCGAGGACCTTGAAACGTTCGATGCTCCGTCCATCAAAGCGGCCATCAAGGCAGTCCAAAAGGAAACCGGGCACAAAGGAAAGAACCTGTTCATGCCGATCCGTGTCGTAACAACTGGTCAGGCGCACGGACCGGAACTCCCGGATTCCATCGCCCTGCTCGGCCGGGAGAAGACGATTGCCCGTGTGGAAAAGTACGCCCAGTGACCCGCTGTTGACAAGCGGATATGGCTGTGTACAATAAGAGGTACTAAAGAGAGCGAACCAATAGGAAAAAGCGTTGAAGAGGAGAAGTACGCAAAAAACGGGCCCCAAAGAGAGGATCTCCATTGGCTGAAAGAGATCCGGGCTGGCCGATTTGCGGAAATGCACCTCCGAGCGCCGGGCCGAACGATGTAGTAGGCCGGACGAATTGTCTGCGTTACAGACATCGAGCGGACAGATGGGATGAACCTATCTGTCCGGAACAAGAGTGGAACCACGCAAAAACGCGTCTCTGTCAGCAGACAGGGGCGCGTTTTTGCGTGGTTCCGCTGTATCACAGAAAGGGGAACACTATGTTTTCTCGCATGAAAGAAGACGTCCGCTGCATATTTGACCAAGATCCGGCAGCTCACAGCACACTTGAGGTGGTACTAACGTATTCGGGGCTGCATGCGATCTGGGTATACCGGATCGCACACGGACTGTATCATAGGAAACTCCATTTTGCCGCCCGCGTCCTGTCGCAGCTCGGTCGTTTCTTCACCGGGATTGAAATCCATCCGGGAGCTGTCATCGGCAGACGGCTGTTCATCGACCATGGCATGGGGGTTGTGATCGGAGAGACATGTGTAATCGGAGATGACGTCACAATCTACCAGGGAGTGACGCTCGGCGGCACAGGCAAGGACAAAGGGAAGCGCCATCCGACGCTGCATGATGGTGTCCTGGTAGCGACAGGCGCCAAAGTGCTCGGCAATATCATCGTCGGCGAAAACAGCAAAGTCGGCGCAGGCTCCGTCGTCCTGAAAGACGTTCCTGCCGACTCGACCGTCGTCGGCATTCCGGGAAAAGTCGTCATTTCGAACGGTGTGCGTGTCAAGGACCGGCTGAGTCACGCGCTGCCCGATCCGGTGTCCGACAGATGCGGGCTGCTCGAAGACCGTATTACCCGGCTCGAAGAAGAACTGGCTTCGTTACGAAATGAAATGCCCACTACAGGAGAAAAGGATGATGACTGATGACTATTCATATCTACAACACGCTGACGCGTAAGAAAGAGGAGTTCGTGCCGCTGGAAGAAGGGAAAGTGAAGATGTATGTGTGCGGACCGACCGTCTACAACTACATCCATATCGGCAACGCGCGGCCAGTCATCGTCTTTGATACGGTCCGCCGCTATTTGGAATATCGCGGGTACGACGTCACGTTCGTCTCGAACTTTACGGATGTCGACGACAAAATCATAAAAACGGCCAATGAGCTCGGCGAAGAAGTGCCTGAGCTGACAGAGCGTTTCATCCAAGCCTATTTTGAAGACGTCGGAGCGCTCGGCTGCCAGAAGGCGGACGTCCATCCCCGTGTCACGGAGCACATCCAGGACGTCATCGACTTCATCGCCTTGCTGATTGAAAAAGGCTATGCTTACGAATCAGAGGGTGATGTGTACTTCCGCACCAGAAAGTTCGATGGCTACGGGAAGCTGTCCCACCAGTCGATCGACGAATTGAAAGTAGGGGCACGCATCGAAGCGAGCGAACTGAAAGACGATGCGCTCGACTTCGTATTGTGGAAAGCCGCAAAAGAAGGGGAAATTTCCTGGAACAGTCCGTGGGGAGAAGGGCGTCCCGGCTGGCACATCGAATGCTCAGTCATGGCCCGCCAGCTGCTCGGGGATACGATCGACATCCATGCGGGCGGCCAGGACTTGACATTCCCGCACCACGAAAATGAAATCGCTCAGTCGGAAGCGCTGACAGGCGAGCCATTCGCCCGCTACTGGATGCACAATGGCTACATTAACATCGATAACGAAAAAATGTCGAAGTCGTTAGGGAACTTTGTGCTCGTGCATGACATCATCCAGCAGATCGACCCACAAGTGCTCCGCTTCTTCATGCTGTCTGTGCACTACCGGTCCCCTGTCAACTTCTCTCAGGAGCTCGTGGAAAGTGCTGCAAACGGTCTAGGCCGGATCCGCACCGCCTATGAGAACATCGGGCACCGTCTGGCTGTTTCTGCCGACAACGGCGACCAGCACGATATCTGGCTGGAGAAAATCAGGGAACAGCAGACGGCGTTCGGAGAGGCGATGGATGATGACTTCAATACAGCGAATGCTGTCGCTGCGATCTTCGAACTTGCGAGCCTGGCGAACGTCTATTTGCGGGAGGCCAACACGGAAACGGTCGTCCTGGAAGCATTCTTGGGAACGTTCCGCAATCTGATGAACGTTCTCGGGCTTCCGTTCGGCGAGCAGGAAGAACTGCATGACGAAGCGATCGACCGGCTGATCGAAGAGCGTCAGGAAGCGCGGAAGAACCGTGACTTCGCACGGGCTGATGAAATCCGGGATGAACTGAAAGAGCAGGGGATTCTGCTGGAAGACACGGCACAGGGTGTGCGGTGGAAACGGTCATGAGTGACTACACGCTTCGTACGCAGGATGTCCGTCAGCTGAAAGCTCTGTCTCTCGCCTACATGGGGGATGCCGTATATGAACAGGCGGTCCGAGAGCATCTGCTGCGGTCGGGCCGGGTTAAGCCGAACGTTCTCCACAAAGAAGCGACGAAATTCGTCTCCGCGAAAGCGCAGGCGGCGATCCTGAAGGCAATGGTGGAAGAAGGGTTCCTGACAGACGAGGAACTTGCAGTCATGAAACGGGGGCGGAACGCAAAGTCAGGTTCCGTCCCGAAAAATACAGACGTCCTGACGTACAACCACAGCTCCGCTTTCGAAGCGGTTGTCGGTTTTCTTCACTTGCTGGGGGAACAGGACAGAACCGAAGAATTCATCCGCAAGGCCATTGAGCTTGCAGAAGGAGGCGTACACTATGCCGGAAATTGAAGGTGCTGAACTGATCGGCGGCAAGAACCCCGTCGCGGAGGCGCTGCGGTCAGGCCGTGAGCTGAATAAAATCTGGATCGCAGAAGGGCTGAATAAGCAGAGCATCGGGGAAATCACGACACTTGCAAAGAAAGCGGGCGTCATCGTACAGGCTGTCCCGAAGAAGAAACTCGACCAGCTGCTCGATGTAAATCATCAGGGGATCATTGCGTCCGTGGCAGCATACGAATACGCAGAGCTCGATGATGTATTCGCCATTGCGCAGCAGCGCGCGGAAGATCCGTTCATCCTGCTGCTGGACGAACTGGAGGATCCGCACAACCTCGGTTCCATCCTGCGGACAGCCGATGCAGCAGGCGTACACGGCATTATCATTCCGAAACGCCGATCCGTCGGGCTGACCGGCGTCGTCGCGAAAGCGTCCACAGGGGCGATCGAGCATATCCCGGTCGTGCGGGTCGTCAATCTGGCGCAGACCGTCGACGACTTGAAGAAACGCGGTGTCTGGATAGCGGGGACGGACGCGAAAGGGTCCGCCGACTATCGCATGATGGATGCAACCCTTCCGCTGGCTGTCATCATCGGCAGCGAAGGGAAGGGGATGTCCCGCCTGCTGAAAGAGAAATGCGACTTCCTGTATCACCTGCCGATGCGCGGTCATGTCACATCGCTGAATGCATCCGTTGCCGCCTCGCTCCTCATGTACGAAGTGATGCGTAAACGGCTGCCGCTCCCTGAGAAACCGTGAAAAAGGACATTCTGCTCGTCGATGGGTATAACATCATCGGTGCATGGGCGGAATTACGGGAGCTGAAACGGCTGAAACTGGCTGAGGCCAGGGACCGGCTGATTTCGCAGATGGCGGAATACCAAGCGTTCAAAGGATGGCGGGTCATCGTTGTCTTCGATGCCTATCTGGTCCCCGGCATCGAGCATAAGCAGCGGAATTCGACTGTCGAAGTGATCTTCACCAGGGAGAACGAAACGGCGGATGAACGGATTGAAAAGCTGGTCACAGAACTGTCAGGACGAAGAAGCCAGGTGCATGTCGCCACATCCGACCGGACGGAACAATGGCTGATCTTTGGTCAGGGGGCGCTCCGGATCTCCGCGCGCGAGCTGGAGATCGAACTGCAGGAAATCGAACGGATAATTACCGAAAAAGTGAAGAGAATTCAGGAAGACCGGCCGATTTCCAAAATCCAGCTGACCCAGGAAGTGGCGGAAATCTTCGAAAAGTGGCGGAGGGGGAACAGGTGAGCGGTTGACGCTAAAAAAATGACTGGGCTATAATTGACTCAATAGTATGACAGACCGGAGTGATGGGAATGGCCGAAAAGACAGTTCTTGCACCTAGAGCAGCAGACTTCAGCACTTTTTCCGATGAACAGCTGATCGGAATCATTCAAGAGGGCAATACGGATGCGCTCGACTTTCTCATTACGAAATACCAGTCCTTCGTACGCATGAAAGCGCGTTCCTACTTCATGATGGGCGGCGACAAAGAAGACATTGTCCAGGAAGGGATGATCGGCTTGTACAAAGCGATCCGTGATTTCCGGGCCGACCGGCTCAGTTCGTTTAAGGGATTTGCCGAATTGTGCATCAAACGGCAGATCATCACTGCCATCAAAACCGCGACGCGGCAGAAGCACATCCCGCTCAATTCTTCTGTATCGCTGGACAGGCCGGTGTTCGACGAGGATTCTGACGGAACGCTGCTGGACGTCTTGACGAATGCCGAAAATGATGACCCCGAAGATCTTATGATCTACAAAGAGGATTTCGTCCAGATGGAAGTCGAGATGAACAAAGTACTCAGCAGCCTGGAGAAAGAGGTGCTCGGCCTCTATCTTGACGGTCAGTCCTACCAGGAGATCTCCCATGAGCTGAACCGTCAAGTGAAGTCCGTCGATAATGCTCTGCAGCGTATCAAACGGAAACTCGAGCGGTTCATGGCCGCCGGTCCGGTTTCGTGAAACATCGTCAATTTTCTGACTAAACATGCGTTGACAGAGAATAGGTTAGGTGGTACTCTTTATCAAGACTATGGAAAGACTAGGTGTTCACTAGATATGTCAAAAAAAATTGTAGTTAGCTGTGAAAAATGCGGCTCCAGAAATTATTCGATGCCGTCGGCAAGCGGCAGTACCGCAGAACGGCTTACATTGAAAAAATACTGCAGCCATTGCAATGAGCATACATTACACAGACAAACAGCGTGAGGGTCTGGCTGGACTGAAGGCCGTCATATCTACTATTCGGAGGTTTGCAAAAGAATGGGCAAGATAACAAGTTTCTTTAAAAATGTTGTCACGGAAATGCGGAAAGTCAGCTGGCCGAAACGGAAGGATCTGACACGCTATACGATCGTTGTAATCGGTACAGTCGTTTTCATGGCTGTTTATTTCGGTCTCGTGGATTTCGGCTTATCACGGGTCATCGAATGGTATGTTGCGTTATAATAGAGCATGTTGAATAGCATCTTGAAAATATCCCGTCTGACTGAAAGAACGGGTTTTTTCATTTGAACAAAAAAGGAGGGACGGACGCACAGTCCTCAGCGCTATGGAAATGGAGAAAAATTGGTACGTCGTCCACACGTACTCTGGGTACGAAAACAAGGTGAAAGAGAATCTGGAGAAGCGTGTCGAGACGATGGGCATGCAGGATAAAATCTTCCGGGTCATCGTCCCAGAAGAAGAAGAAACGGATTTCAAAGAAGGCAAAAAGAGGACAGTCATGCGCAAAACCTTCCCGGGCTACGTGCTGGTCGAAGTTATCATGACAGATGATTCCTGGTACGTCGTCCGGAATACACCGGGCGTTACCGGATTCATCGGTTCATCAGGCGGCGGGGCGAAGCCGACCCCGCTGCTGCCGGAGGAAGTCGAGTTCATCCTCAAACAGATGGGCGTGAAAGACCGGAAACCCGATGTCGATTTCGAAATCGGCGAGATGGTGGAAGTGCTGGAAGGGCCGTTTGCGGGCTTCCAAGGGAAAGTCGAAGAGATCGAACTGGACAAAGGGAAAGTCAAAGTGTCTGTCGACATGTTCGGGCGCGAAACGAATATGGAGCTGGACTTTGCACAAGTCGAGCGCACCCAGTGAAAAAAATAGTGCGTTCCCTCTTGCAAACCGAGCGGAATAATGGTATTATTTCAAAGGTCAGACATCGATTTGTCTGGACGTCTTAACAAAATTCTACCGGCGTAAGCCGGCAGGCACATATTGAGTGGGAGGGGCAACCCAAATACCACATCACGGACTTAAGGAGGTGTGTCTCGTGGCTAAAAAAGTAATCAAACTTGTGAAATTGCAAATTCCGGCAGGAAAAGCAAACCCAGCACCGCCAGTTGGACCGGCGCTCGGTCAAGCGGGTGTGAACATCATGGGATTCTGTAAAGAATTCAATGCGCGTACATCTGATCAGGCAGGACTAATCATCCCTGTTGAAATCACTGTATTCGAAGACCGTTCATTTACATTCATCACAAAAACTCCGCCAGCAGCAGTTTTGCTGAAGGTTGCAGCTAAAATCCAAAAAGGATCAGGCGAACCGAACAAAACAAAAGTTGCTGTCGTGAAGCGTGATCAAGTTAAAGAAATTGCTGAACAGAAAATGCAGGATTTGAACGCTGCATCTGTTGAAGCGGCGATGGCAATGGTTGAAGGTACTGCTCGCAGTATGGGAATCACGATCGAAGACTGATCGCTGTTCCGATCCATTGTACATTGAAACGGGGGTTGCGGTTGTTCGAAAGAACACGCAACCCTTAATCGTGGGAGGTTCATTCCGCTAAAACCACAATCGAGGAGGAACTATCAGATGACTAAAAGAGGTAAAAAGTTCGTAGAAGCTGCGAAGCTTGTAGACCGCACAGCAGCTTACGATCTTACTGAAGCGATTGAACTCGCTAAAAAAACAAGCACGACCAACTTTGATGCAACTGTCGAAGTCGCTTTCCGTCTCGGAATCGATACACGTAAAAACGACCAGCAGATCCGCGGAGCAGTCGTACTGCCGAACGGTACTGGTAAAACACAGCGCGTACTCGTTTTCGCAAAAGGCGAAAAACTGAAAGAAGCAGAAGCAGCAGGCGCTGACTACGTCGGCGATGCTGAATACATCGCTAAAATCCAGCAAGGATGGTTTGACTTCGATGTTATCGTTGCCACACCTGATATGATGGGTGAAGTTGGTAAAATCGGACGAGTGCTCGGACCAAAAGGTCTCATGCCGAACCCGAAAACAGGCACAGTTACATTTGATGTAACGAAAGCTGTTGAAGAAATCAAAGCAGGTAAAGTAGAATACCGTGCAGACAAAGCGGGGATCATCCACGCACCGATCGGTAAAGTTTCGTTCGACAACGAGAAACTTGCAGAAAACTTTAACGCTGTCTTTGAAGTGATCCAGAAGGCGAAGCCGGCTGCAGCAAAAGGGACGTACATGAAGTCTGTTGTTGTCACAACGACTATGGGACCTGCTGTTAAGATCAACACTTCTTCAGTAACTGTAAAATAATCTGTTGACAGACAACCTGCCGTCTGGTAGGATAACGTTTGTTGCACAATACGATTTGTACCGCAGACAGCAGGGGCGCATGCGCTTAATCATCCTGCCGAGGGACAAGACGCTCTTTTTCGAAGCGAAAAGATGACGACTTTCCAGCCCTCCGTCTGTTTCACAGATCGGAGGGCTTTTTATGCATATGGTATGAATGCCCCTATACTAAACAGGAGGTGTCAAGATGAGCACAGTATTAGAAGCAAAAAAAGCGGTTGTAACTGAAATCGCGGACAAGATGAAAGCATCTGCTTCCATGGTCGTCGTTGACTACCGCGGACTGAACGTTGCACAAGCAACTGAACTGCGTAAGCAACTTCGCGAAGCAGGCGTAGAATTCAAAGTCTACAAAAACTCGATGGCCCGCCGTGCAGCGGAAGCATCAGGTCTTGAAGGGCTGAACGAACATCTTACAGGACCGAACGCAATCGCGTTCTCGACTGAAGACGTCATCGCACCGGCACGCGTTCTCAACAACTTCGCGAAAGACAACGAAGCGCTTGAGATCAAAGCAGGTGTTATCGAAGGCTCGATCGCTTCTGTTGAAGAAGTGAAAGCACTGGCGACTCTTCCTTCACGCGAAGGACTTCTCTCCATGCTCCTCAGCGTACTCCAGGCTCCTATGCGCAACTTCGCATTGGTTACCAAAGCAGTCGCAGAATCGAAAGAAGAACAAGGCGCGTAATATCGCATCTTGACCAAACTGCGGGATCACCCGTAAAACACATCCATTAGGAGGAACTATAATGACTAACGAACAAATCTTAGGCGCTATCAAAGAAATGTCTGTTCTTGAACTTAACGACCTCGTAAAAGCAATCGAAGAAGAATTCGGCGTAACTGCTGCAGCTCCTGTTGCTGCTGGCGCAGGCGCTGGTGCTGGAGAAGCAGCTGCTGAGCAAACTGAATTCGACGTAATTCTTGCTGGCGCTGGAGACCAGAAGATCAAAGTCATCAAAGTCGTTCGCGAAATCACAGGCCTCGGCTTGAAAGAAGCGAAAGAAGTTGTTGATAACGCTCCTAAAGCGATCAAAGAAGGCGTTGACCAAGCAGAAGCTGAAGAAATCAAAGGCAAACTTGAAGAAGTTGGCGCTTCTGTAGAAGTTAAGTAATAGCTGATATCACGGAGAAAAGCTCGTCTTTGCTGACGGGTTTTTCTCCGTTTTTTTATATCCGTTTTTCATCTGGAAGATTGGAGGGAATAGCATGGCGGATCACTATTACACAAAAAACCCGAATACTAAAAGCGCGCCGCAGCAATGGACCACTGCACTGCGCGGCCGGAATTTTGTCTTCATGACAGATGCGGGAGTGTTCAGCAAAGGAGAAGTCGATTTCGGTTCCCGGCTGCTCATCGATTCATTTACGGAACCTGATATAGAAGGAGATATACTTGACGTGGGCTGCGGCTACGGTCCGGTCGGTCTTGCGGTTGCATCCCTGCTGCCGGAACGGACTGTCCAAATGGTCGATGTCAACGAGCGTGCCATCCAGCTCGCTGAATCGAATGCTGAAAAAAATGCAATACGGAATGTAAGGGTGTACCCGAGTGATGCGATTGAGTCTGTGGACACTGAAAACTTTGCGGCCGTCTTAACGAACCCGCCGATCCGGGCAGGCAAGGAAACCGTCTTCAAAATCTATGAGGGAGCGTTCAGCCGGCTGGCGGCAGGCGGAGAGTTGTGGGTGGTCATCCAGAAGAAACAGGGAGCCCCGTCAACGGAAGTAAAACTGAACGAGTTGTTCGGGAATGCAGACATCGTGGAAAAAAGCAAGGGGTATTACATCTTCAGAGCAAAAAAACATTGACGGCAATTGGACTGTATGATAGTATTATAAAATGCAACAATAAATACACTGCATTCGTATGCCTATTTATACACTTGCATAAGTGTTAGGAATCTTAGGTATACTGACGTTGGATAAAAGATGGGTAAATCGAAAATGAGCTCTAGCCGGAACTCGTTTTCTTTTTGTTTTTTCGATATCATACACTATTTTTTTGATTTCGGAAAGACTTATTATGAGTGGTTTGGTCAGCATGGCGTGATTTTTGTGCCGGCTCTGAAGGATCGTGCATGCCAAATGCGCTCTATTATTGTCTTATGAGGGGTGAAAGAGTTGACAGGTCATTTAGTTCAGTATGGTCAACACCGTCAGCGCAGAAGTTTCGCGAGAATCAGCGAAGTACTCGATCTGCCGAATTTGATTGAAATCCAGACGGCATCTTATGAGTGGTTTTTAGAAGAGGGACTGCGGGAAATGTTTCACGACATCTCGCCGATCCAGGACTTCACCGGAAATCTATCATTGGAATTTGTCGATTATCAGCTCGGCGAACCTAAATATCCTGTGGACGAATCGAAAGAGCGTGATGTAACCTTCGCCGCGCCGCTTCGTGTAAAAGTCCGTTTGCACAATAAAGAAACCGAAGACGTCAAAGAACAGGATGTCTTCATGGGGGATTTCCCGCTCATGACCGAAAATGGCACATTTGTCATCAACGGTGCAGAACGGGTCATCGTTTCCCAGCTGGTCCGATCACCAAGTGTCTATTTCAACGATAAGACCGATAAAAACGGGAAACGCGGCTTCGGCGCCACGGTCATCCCAAACCGGGGGGCATGGCTCGAGTACGAAACGGACGCAAAAGACGTTGTCCACGTACGGATCGACCGCACCCGTAAATTGCCGATCACGGTTCTCCTTCGGGCGCTTGGCTTCTCGAGCGACCAGGAAATCATTGATCTGCTCGGCGACAACGAATACCTCCGGAACTCTCTTGAGAAAGATAACACGGAAAACTCCGAAAAAGCCCTGCTTGAAATTTATGAGCGTCTGCGTCCTGGCGAACCGCCTACATTGGAAAGTGCAAAGAACCTGCTGTTCTCGCGCTTCTTCGATGCAAAGCGCTACGATTTGGCGAACGTCGGCCGTTATAAGATGAACAAGAAACTCCATCTGCAGAACCGTCTGTTCAACCAGACGATTGCAGAAACATTGGCTGATCCTGAGACGGGAGAGATCCTGATCGAAAAAGGCCAGCTGATCGACCGCCGTATGCTCGATAAGCTCCTGCCATATTTCGAAAACGGTCTCGGCACGGAAGATCTGACTCAAGTAGGCGGTGTCCTGGATGAGGATATCCGGATCCAGTCCGTCAAGATCTATGCCCCTAAGGGTGAAGAAGGCCAGATCATCAATGTCATCTCAAACGGTATTATCGATGATTCCATCAAACACATCACACCGTCCGATATTATTGCTTCTGTCAGCTTCTTCTTCAACTTGCTGCATGGCGTTGGCACAACCGATGATATCGACCATCTCGGCAACCGCCGTCTCCGTTCTGTCGGTGAATTGCTGCAGAACCAGTTCCGTATCGGTCTGTCCCGGATGGAGCGCGTCGTGAAAGAGCGTATGTCGATTAACGACACACAATCGATCGTTCCGCAACAGCTCATCAACATCCGTCCGGTCATCGCGTCCATCAAAGAGTTCTTCGGCAGCTCCCAGCTGTCCCAGTTCATGGACCAGACGAACCCTCTGGCCGAACTCACGCACAAACGCCGGCTCTCAGCACTCGGACCGGGCGGACTGACGCGTGAACGTGCCGGCATGGAAGTACGTGACGTCCACTACTCCCACTATGGCCGTATGTGTCCGATCGAGACGCCGGAAGGTCCGAACATCGGGCTGATCAACTCACTTTCCACGTTTGCGAAAGTGAACAAGTTCGGTTTCATCGAAACACCTTATCGGAAAGTCGATCCGGATACCGGTCGTGTCACAGAGCGTATCGATTACCTGACAGCGGACTTGGAAGATAACTATGTCGTCGCGCAGGCGAACGCACCGCTGAACGACGATGGTACATTCACGAATGAAGAAGTTGTCGGTCGTTTCCAGGGGGATAATACTGTCTTCAAGCGCGAACAGATCGACTACATGGACGTTTCACCGAAACAGGTCGTTTCGGCAGCGACGGCATGTATCCCGTTCCTCGAGAACGATGACTCGAACCGTGCCCTCATGGGAGCGAACATGCAGCGGCAGGCGGTGCCTCTTCTAAATCCGAAAGCGCCGTTCGTCGGCACAGGAATGGAACACGTGTCAGCACGTGACTCAGGTGCGGCTGTCGTTTCCCGTTACGAAGGGATCGTCGAACACGTGGAAGCGAAAGAAATTCGCGTCCGCCGTATCAACGTAGTCGAAGGAAAAGAAGTCAAAGGGGATCTCGATATATACCGCCTTTCGAACTTCATCCGTTCGAACCAAGGGACATGCTACAACCAGCGCCCGATCGTCCGCGTCGGCGACCGTGTCTCGAAGAAAGACATCCTCGCAGACGGTCCATCGATGGAAAACGGGGAAATGGCACTCGGTCAGAACATCCTGATCGCCTTCATGACATGGGATGGCTACAACTATGAGGATGCCATCATCATGAGTGAGCGCCTCGTGAAGGATGATGTGTTCACATCCGTCCATATCGAGGAATACGAATCGGATGCCCGCGATACAAAACTCGGGCCTGAAGAGATTACACGCGATATCCCGAACATCGGAGAAGACGCACTCCGCAACCTCGACGACCGCGGAATCATTAGGATCGGGGCGGAAGTCCATGACGGTGATATCCTCGTCGGGAAAGTCACGCCTAAAGGGGTGACGGAACTGACTGCGGAAGAACGTCTCTTGCACGCAATCTTTGGTGAGAAGGCACGTGAAGTGCGCGATACTTCATTGCGTGTACCTCACGGAGCAGGCGGTATCGTCCTCGACGTGAAAGTGTTCAACCGTGAAGACGGTGACGAACTCGCACCGGGTGTCAACCAGCTCGTGCGTGTCTACATCGTCCAGAAACGTAAAATCTCCGTCGGTGATAAGATGGCGGGACGTCACGGGAACAAAGGGGTTATCTCCCGTATCCTTCCTGAGTCCGACATGCCGTTCATGCCTGACGGAACTCCGGTCGACGTCATGCTTAACCCGCTCGGTGTACCGTCCCGTATGAATATCGGACAGGTATTGGAGATGCACTTAGGTATGGCAAGCCGCTCGCTTGGCGTGCATATGGCTTCGCCGGTATTCGATGGTGCGAACGAAGAAGACGTCTGGAATACGATGGAAGAAGCAGGTATGGACCGCGACGGAAAGACCGTGCTGTATGACGGCCGTTCCGGAGAAGCGTTCGACAACCGGGTTTCTGTCGGAATCATGTACATGATCAAACTCGCGCACATGGTCGACGACAAACTCCACGCCCGCTCGACAGGGCCATACTCACTCGTCACCCAGCAGCCGCTCGGCGGGAAAGCCCAGTTCGGCGGTCAGCGTTTCGGGGAGATGGAAGTTTGGGCACTCGAAGCATACGGTGCTGCCTATACACTGCAGGAAATCCTGACAGTGAAGTCGGATGATGTGGTCGGACGTGTGAAAACGTACGAAGCAATCGTCAAAGGCGACAGTGTACCGCAGCCGGGTGTTCCGGAATCCTTCAAAGTACTGATCAAAGAGCTGCAAAGCCTTGGATTGGACGTCAAAATGCTTTCAGAGGACTTCCAGGAAATCGAACTGCGTGACCTGGAAGAAGACGATGATATGCAGCCGACGGACGCATTGAACTTGATGAAAGAGGACCAGCCTGTCTGATCCAGCAAGGCACAACCAATTAAAAACGGGGGCAAAGTCCCCCTTTTTGTGATGAATACAGGGCCAGCAAGGCAGCGACTAGACTAGAGGGAGGTAGGCTCCTTGGTAGATGTTAATAACTTTGAGTATATGAAAATCGGGCTGGCTTCACCGGACAAGATTCGTTCTTGGTCATACGGGGAAGTCAAAAAGCCTGAAACGATCAATTACCGTACACTGAAGCCTGAGAAAGATGGTTTGTTCTGCGAGCGTATTTTTGGACCGACAAAAGACTGGGAATGCCACTGCGGAAAGTACAAACGGGTTCGTTACAAAGGTGTCGTCTGCGACCGCTGCGGCGTCGAAGTGACACGTCAGAAAGTGCGCCGCGAACGGATGGGGCACATTGAACTGGCAGCACCTGTCACACATATCTGGTATTTCAAAGGGATTCCGAGCCGGATGGGGCTCATCCTGGACATGACACCGCGTGCACTCGAAGAGGTCATTTACTTCGCATCATACGTTGTCGTCGATCCTGCGGATACCCCGCTTGAGCGGAAACAGCTGCTCTCCGAAAAAGAGTACCGCTTGTACCGCGAAAAGTATGGCACGAAATTCACTGCCCTCATGGGAGCAGAGGCGATTGAACAACTCTTGTCTGCAATCGATCTCGACAAAGAGACAGAGAGCCTGAAAGAAGAACTGAAGACAGTCCAAGGGCAGCGGCGCACACGTGCAATCCGACGTCTGGAGGTAGTCGAATCATTCCGGAACTCGGGCAACCACCCGGAATGGATGGTGCTTGAAGTCCTTCCTGTCATCCCGCCGGAACTGCGTCCGATGGTCCAGCTCGACGGCGGCCGTTTCGCAACGTCCGACTTGAACGATCTGTACCGCCGGGTCATCAACCGGAATAACCGTCTGAAGCGCCTGCTCGATCTCGGAGCCCCTGGAATCATCGTGCAGAACGAAAAGCGGATGCTCCAGGAAGCGGTCGACGCATTGGTCGACAATGGCCGTCGCGGACGTCCCGTTACAGGACCGGGCAACCGTCCGTTGAAATCCCTGTCACATATGCTGAAAGGGAAGCAAGGACGTTTCCGTCAGAACCTGCTTGGGAAGCGTGTCGACTACTCGGGACGATCTGTTATCGTCGTCGGACCGAACCTGAAGATGTATCAGTGCGGTCTGCCGAAAGAAATGGCGATCGAACTATTCAAGCCGTTTGTCATGAAGGAACTTGTCGAGCGTGGATTAGCGCACAACATTAAGAGCGCCAAACGTAAAATCGAGCGACTGCACTCTGAAGTATGGGATGTCCTCGAAGACGTCATCAAGGAGCATCCAGTTCTGTTGAACCGGGCCCCTACGCTTCACCGTCTCGGTATCCAGGCGTTTGAACCGATGTTGGTGGAAGGTCGTGCGATCCAGCTGCACCCGCTTGTATGTACAGCTTACAACGCTGACTTCGATGGTGACCAGATGGCCGTCCACGTACCGCTCTCAGCAGAAGCTCAAGCAGAAGCGCGCCTTCTAATGCTGGCTGCGCAGAACATCCTGAACCCGAAAGACGGGAAACCGGTTGTTACACCGTCACAGGATATGGTACTGGGTAACTATTACCTGACACTGGAGCGCAGCGGAGCAGTCGGTGAAGGGAAAACGTTCAGCAACGTAAACGAAGCGCTGATCGCCTACCAGAATGGGCACGTCCATCTGCATTCCCGTATCGCCATCAAGGCAAGCTCGCTGAACAACCCGACATTCACGGAAGAACAGAATCGTCAGCTGCTGATCACGACGGTAGGGAAGGTCGTCTTCAATGAGATCCTTCCGAAGTCATTCCCGTATATCAACGAGCCGACGCAGCACAATCTGCAAGTGGAAACACCGGCCATGTATTTCGTACCGGGTACTACCGATATCCGTGAACACGTCAAAAATGCTGAAATCGTTTCACCATTCAAGAAAAAGATCCTCGGGAACATCATCGCGGAGATCTTCCGCCGCTTCCATATCACGGAAACGTCGAAGATGCTCGACCGCATGAAAAACCTCGGATTCAAATACTCGACTCGCGCAGGGATCACTGTAGGTATCTCCGATATCGTCGTACTTCCTGACAAACACGAGATTTTGCAGGATGCCCAGGCGAAAGTGGACAAAGTGACACAGCAGTTCCGCCGCGGTCTCATTACAGAAGAAGAGCGTTATGACCGTGTTATCTCCTATTGGAGCCACGCGAAAGACACCATCCAGGACAAACTGATGGACTCTCTCGAAAACACGAACCCGATCTTTATGATGAGTGACTCGGGAGCACGGGGTAACGCGTCGAACTTCACCCAGCTCGCCGGAATGCGCGGACTGATGGCGAACCCGGCAGGACGTATTATTGAATTGCCGATCAAGTCCTCGTTCCGTGAAGGTCTGACGGTACTCGAGTACTTCATCTCCACGCACGGTGCCCGTAAAGGTCTTGCGGATACCGCGCTGAAGACAGCTGACTCCGGTTATCTGACACGCCGTCTCGTAGACGTTGCACAAGACGTAATCGTCCGTGAAGACGACTGCGGTACCGACCGCGGGTTGGAAATCTCGGCACTCACAGAAGGTGTGGAACTGATCGAATCGCTGGAAGAACGGATTGAAGGCCGCCACGCGAAGAAGCGGGTTCTCCATCCGGAAACAGGTGAAGTGCTGGCAGAAAAAGATCAGCTTATTACGGCTGAAGTCGCGCAAACGATCATCAATGCAGGAATCACGACGATGTCTATCCGTTCGGCGTTCACTTGTAACACGAAGCATGGCGTCTGTAAAAAATGTTACGGCATCAACCTGGCGACTGGTGAAACGGTCGAAGTGGGCGAAGCGGTCGGTATTATCGCTGCCCAGTCGATCGGGGAACCGGGAACTCAGCTGACGATGCGTACATTCCACACAGGCGGTGTCGCAGGAGACGATATTACATCAGGTCTTCCGCGGATTCAGGAGATTTTCGAATCGCGGAACCCGAAAGGTCAGGCAGTCATCTCGGAAATCACAGGTGTCGTAACTGACATCGACGAAATCCGGGAAGGGCAAAAGGAAATCACTATCAAAGGTGACGTGGAAACACGCAAATACCTTGCACCTTACAATGGCCGTCTGAAAGTTGCAGTCGAAGATACGATCCAGCGCGGTCAGGCACTTACAGAAGGCTCCATCGATCCAAAAGAACTGATCGTCGTCAAGGACGTTGCTACTGTCCAGGAATACTTGCTGAAAGAAGTTCAGAAAGTATACCGGATGCAGGGCGTTGAAATCGGCGATAAGCACGTCGAGGTCATGGTCCGACAGATGATGCGCAAAGTGCGCGTCATCGAAGCAGGTGATACAGACTTGCTGCCTGGATCACTGCTCGACATCCACCAGTTCGCGGATGCCAACACAACAGTGCTCAAAGCAGGCAAACTTCCTGCGACGGCTCGTCCGGTCATCCTCGGGATCACAAAAGCATCTCTCGAAACGGAATCATTCCTTTCGGCCGCTTCGTTCCAGGAGACGACCCGTGTCCTCACAGACGCAGCCATCAAAGGGAAAATGGACGAACTTCTCGGCTTGAAGGAGAACGTCATCATCGGGAAACTCGTGCCGGCGGGTACAGGTATGCAGCGCTACCGCGGCATCGAGATCGAACATGGCGGAGAACTTGCAGAAGACACAGTCACCGCTGAATAATCTACATCAGAACGGGAGGAGGACTCTCCTCCCGTTTCATTTTTATTGTTGACATGACTTCTTGGAAATGGTACTATACAAAAGGTTGATAGTTGAATGTCTGTACTTTGGAGGATATCATCATGTCTTATGATAAAGTCTCACAGGCAGAAAAGCTGATCATCGGTACAAAGCAAGCAGTGAAAGCGATTCGCCATCATAAGGCGCATGAGGTCTTCATTGCACAAGATGCAGAAGAACGGGTCACAGGCCCGGTCATTGAAGAAGCTGCCCGAGAGGGGATCCCACTGACGATTGTCGATTCACGGGAGAAGCTTGGAAAAGCATGCGGCATTCAAGTGGCTGCATCAGTGGTCGTCATCACTGATTAACGGTTTTTGCGCGAACAACGTGCAAAACCTTTGTTTT
Organism: Sporosarcina sp.; assembly: GCA_032099885.1. Lineage (GTDB taxonomy): Bacteria > Bacillota > Bacilli > Bacillales_A > Planococcaceae > Sporosarcina. The sequence goes on along the minus strand of DAMDKL010000010.1, from coordinate 10,691 downwards.
TACCCAAAAATGAACCACCTGGATGTGTGGTCTTAAAAAGAAGTTGGAAGGAGGAAAAATACCGATGCCTACAATTAACCAATTGGTCCGCAAACCACGTAAATCGAATACAAGCGGTTCAAAAGCTCCGGCACTTGGAAAAACGTACAACAGTTTCAAAAAGTCGATGACTAACGTCAACTCGCCACAAAAACGAGGTGTCTGCACACGTGTGGGCACAATGACACCGAAGAAGCCAAACTCGGCCCTTCGTAAATATGCTCGTGTACGTTTGACAAACACTTTGGAAGTCAACGCTTATATCCCTGGTGAAGGCCACAACCTTCAAGAACACAGTGTTGTTCTGATCCGCGGAGGACGCGTAAAAGACTTACCGGGTGTCCGTTACCATATCGTCCGTGGTGCGCTTGATACTGCTGGTGTTACAGGCCGTATGCAGAGCCGTTCACACTACGGTGCGAAAAAGCCAAAAGAGAAAAAATAATAAAGCAGCAACTATTTTGAAAGGAGGAACACAACATGCCTCGTAAAGGTCCAGTCGCAAAACGTGACGTTTTGCCAGATCCGATTTATAACTCGAAGCTAGTTACTCGTCTTATCAACAAAATGATGGTAGACGGTAAAAAAGGTACTTCTCAGAAAATTTTATATGGTGCATTCGAACTTGTGAAAGAACGTTCAGGCAACGATCCGATCGAAGTGTTCGAAGCAGCTCTTAATAACGTAATGCCAGTCCTTGAAGTCCGTGCACGCCGTGTCGGCGGAGCGAACTACCAGGTTCCGGTTGAAGTCCGCCCAGAGCGCCGTACGACTCTTGGTCTTCGCTACCTCGTGAACTATTCACGTACTCGCGGAGAAAAGACGATGGAAGAACGTCTTGCAAACGAAATTCTTGACGCATCCAACAACACAGGCGCTTCAGTGAAACGCCGTGAAGAGATGCACAAGATGGCGGAAGCAAACAAAGCATTCGCTCACTATCGCTGGTAAGATCCACTCGTTCACTAAATCGTTATTCCGATATGGAAGGAGCAATACAAAATGGGTAGAGAGTTCTCCTTAGAGAATACTCGTAACATTGGTATCATGGCTCACATCGATGCTGGTAAAACAACAACGACTGAGCGGATCCTCTATTACACAGGCCGTATCCATAAAATCGGGGAAACGCACGAAGGTGCTTCCCAGATGGACTGGATGGAGCAGGAGCAGGAACGCGGAATCACGATTACATCTGCTGCAACAACAGCAAGCTGGAAAGGCCACCGCGTAAACATCATCGATACTCCAGGACACGTAGACTTCACCGTTGAAGTTGAACGTTCACTCCGCGTACTTGATGGTGCTGTGACAGTTCTTGACGCACAGTCAGGCGTTGAACCGCAGACTGAAACAGTATGGCGCCAGGCAACAACATATGGCGTACCTCGTATTGTATTCGTCAACAAGATGGACAAAACAGGAGCGGACTTCCTTTATTCGGTCGGCACACTGCATGACCGTCTCCAGGCGAACGCACATCCGATCCAAATGCCGATCGGTGCAGAGGATGCATTCGAAGCGATCATCGACCTCGTAGAGATGAAAGCTAACTTCTATCCGGATGACACTGGCATGAACGTCGAAGTCGGCGAAATTCCGGAAGAATACCGTGCAGACGCTGAAAAAGCACGTGAGCGCTTAGTCGAAGCCGTTGTCGACTTCGATGAGAACCTCATGGAGAAATACTTGGGCGGCGAAGAGCTGACCGTTGACGAATTGAAAAACGCTATCCGTAAAGCGACATTGGCAGTAGAATTCTACCCTGTCGTCTGCGGTACTGCTTTCAAAAACAAAGGGGTTCAGCTCGTACTGGATGCAGTCATCGATTACCTGCCGGCTCCGACCGATCTTCCTCCAATGATGGGGATCAACCCGGATACAGAAGAAGAAGAAGAGCGCAAAGCGAGCGACGAAGCTCCATTCTCTGCACTTGCCTTCAAAGTCATGACGGATCCTTTCGTCGGTAAATTGACATTCTTCCGTGTATATTCCGGTGTCCTGCAGTCCGGTTCTTACATCAAGAACTCGACGAAGGACAAGCGTGAGCGCGTAGGACGTATCCTGCAGATGCACGCGAACCACCGTGAAGAAATTTCGGAAGTCCACGCTGGTGAAATTGCAGCAGCCGTCGGACTGAAGGATACAGGAACTGGTGACACGCTCTGTGACGACAAAGCGCCAATCATTCTTGAATCCATGGAATTCCCTGAGCCGGTTATCTCTGTTGCAATCGAGCCGAAAACTAAGGCCGACCAAGACAAAATGGGACAAGCTCTCGGAAAACTTCAAGAAGAAGACCCGACATTCCGTGCACACACTGACCAGGAAACTGGTGAAGTGATCATCGCCGGTATGGGTGAGCTCCACTTAGATATCATCGTAGACCGTCTGCGCCGTGAATTCAAAGTGGAAGCAAACGTCGGAGCTCCACAAGTGTCGTATCGTGAAACGTTCCGTACTGCAGCTGAGGTCGAAGGTAAATTCGTACGTCAGTCAGGCGGACGCGGACAATACGGTCACGTTTGGATCGAATTCGAACCGAACGAAGAAGGAGCAGGCTTCGAATTCAAGAACGCAATCGTCGGCGGTGTCGTTCCTCGTGAATATATCCCGGCAATCGAAGCAGGTGTCCGTGACTCGCTCGCGAACGGTGTCCTTGCAGGCTATCCATTGATCGACGTGAAAGCCCGTCTCTTCGACGGTTCTTACCACGATGTCGACTCCAACGAAATGGCCTTCAAAGTCGCTGCATCCATGGCTTTGAAAAATGCAGTATCCAAGTGTAATCCGGTCCTTCTCGAGCCAACGATGAAAGTTGAAGTCATCATCCCTGAAGAATACATGGGGGATATCATGGGTGATATCACTTCACGCCGAGGCCGCGTAGAAGGTATGGAAGCACGCGGTAACGCACAAGTCGTCCGTGCTATGGTTCCACTGGCAGAAATGTTCGGTTATGCGACATCTCTCCGTTCGAACACGCAGGGCCGCGGCGTATTCTCGATGACATTCGACCACTACGAAGAAGTGCCGAAATCCATCGCGGAAGACGTAATCAAAAAGAATAAAGGCGAATAATTGAAATTCGGCTTTATTTGAAGTATAACTACACTGTAAGTTATGGTTCCGGAGTCGCGCGGCTCCGGTCCATATCTATAAAACTAAAATCATACTCAATTTAGAGGAGGAACTCCAAAATGGCTAAAGAAAAATTCGATCGGTCCAAAACGCATGCGAACGTCGGTACAATCGGCCACGTTGACCATGGTAAAACAACTTTGACTGCTGCAATTGCAACAGTACTTGCAAAGCGCGGCGGCGGGGAAGCACGTTCTTACGCTGACGTTGATAACGCTCCAGAAGAAAAAGAGCGCGGTATCACAATCAATACTTCACACATCGAGTACGAAACTGAAACTCGTCACTACGCACACGTAGACTGCCCAGGACACGCCGACTATGTTAAAAACATGATCACAGGCGCTGCTCAAATGGACGGCGGAATCTTGGTTGTATCTGCAGCTGATGGCCCGATGCCACAAACTCGCGAGCACATCCTTCTTTCACGTCAAGTAGGTGTTCCTTACTTGGTAGTGTTCATGAACAAGTGTGACATGGTGGATGACGAAGAACTTCTTGAACTCGTAGAAATGGAGATCCGTGATCTTCTTTCTGAATACGACTTCCCTGGCGATGACCTTCCAGTTATCAAAGGTTCTGCTCTTAAAGCCCTCGAAGGCGAAGAAGAGTGGGAAGAGAAAATCGTTGAGCTCATGAAAGCAGTTGACGAGTACATCCCAACTCCAGAACGTGACACTGAAAAGCCATTCATGATGCCAGTCGAGGACGTATTCTCGATCACAGGACGCGGAACAGTTGCAACTGGCCGTGTTGAGCGTGGACAAGTTAAAGTCGGCGACACTGTTGATATCATCGGTTTGTCTGATGAGCCTAAATCTACAACTGTAACAGGTGTAGAAATGTTCCGTAAGCTTCTTGACTATGCAGAAGCTGGCGACAACATCGGTGCACTTCTTCGTGGTGTAGCTCGTGAAGACATCGAACGCGGACAAGTACTTGCTAAGCCAGGTACAATCACACCGCACACAAACTTCAAATCTGAAGTTTACGTTTTGTCAAAAGAAGAAGGCGGACGTCACACTCCGTTCTTCTCTAACTACCGCCCGCAGTTCTACTTCCGTACAACTGACGTAACTGGAATCATCTCTCTTCCAGAAGGCGTAGAAATGGTTATGCCTGGCGACAACGTTGAAATGACAATTGAACTGATCTCCCCGATCGCGATTGAAGAAGGAACTAAATTCTCAATCCGTGAAGGCGGACGTACAGTTGGCGCTGGCGTTGTAGCTTCTATCGTAAAGTAATTCCTTTAAAACCCGCCCTTGTGGCGGGTTTTTTTATGCCTTCCTCCAAGGCAGGCAGGAAGGCGTAAACAAAGTCGGGAAGCGCTCAAGCACGAGGGAGAACGCTCAAGCATTCACACGAACACTCGAGCCCCGTGCTCAGCAAACAACTCTTCCATAGTTCCTTCAACCAATCTCTACATATCAGTTGCATCTTGCAGCAATTCGTTCTATACTTAAAAAGTTGTTAAAGAATATCGCTAAACCTATTGCGACATTCTTTTTTTATGTGTATAATGGTTAGTGTTGGTCTTTGACTGCGATGAAGCGGGAGGTTACCGACACACCCGGCCGCTTTGCCATGGCATGTGTGTGGGAAAATTTCCGTGGAGAATGTCTAGAAAATAGGCGAGAGGGAGGGAAAATAATGGCAAAACAAAAAATTCGTATCCGTTTGAAAGCGTATGATCACCGTGTACTCGATCAGTCGGCTGAAAAGATTGTTGAAACTGCAAAGCGTTCCGGAGCTAGTGTATCAGGTCCGATTCCATTGCCAACAGAACGTTCGGTCTACACAGTTCTTCGTGCGGTCCACAAATACAAGGACTCACGTGAACAGTTCGAAATGCGTACGCACAAACGTCTGATCGATATTGTCAATCCGACACCGCAAACTGTCGACGCATTGATGAAGCTTGACTTACCATCTGGCGTAGACATTGAAATCAAACTTTAATGGCAAACAATAAAACTACTTAAAAACAATCAGGAGGTGTGACAAATGACCAAAGGAATCTTAGGACGGAAAGTCGGTATGACGCAAGTATTTGCTGAAAACGGCGACTTGATCCCAGTTACAGTTATCGCGGCTGCTCCAAACGTTGTTCTTCAAAAGAAGACAAACGAAACAGACGGCTACGAAGCGATCCAGCTCGGATTTGAGGACAAGCGTGAAAAGCTTTCCAACAAACCAGAAATGGGACACGTTGCAAAAGCTGAAACTGCACCTAAGCGCTTCATTCGCGAAATTCGCGGAATCGACGCAGCAGAGTACGAAGTTGGTCAGGAAGTCAAAGTTGATACATTCGCAGAAGGCGACGTTATCGACATTACAGGAGTATCAAAAGGTAAAGGGTTCCAGGGTGTTATCAAACGCCACGGCTTCTCACGCGGACCAATGAGCCACGGTTCACGCCATCACCGCGCACCAGGTTCAATCGGTTCAGTTGACGCGCAGCGCGTGTTCAAAGGGAAGAAAATGCCAGGCCGTACAGGTGGCAAAACCATTACCATCCAAAACCTTGAAGTCGTGCGGGTTGATACAGAACGCAACTTGCTGCTCGTAAAAGGTAACGTTCCAGGCGCTAAGAAATCACTTGTCATCGTGAAAAGCGCTATTAAAGGGAACTAATTAACGAAGGAAGGAGGAAACACTAATGCCAAAAGTATCCGTATTGAATCAAACAGGATCTGCAACAGGCGAAATCGAATTGAATGACCTCGTATTCGGAATTGAGCCGAACCAAGCAGTCCTCTTCGAAGCAATTGTCCAGCAGCGTGCAGCAATGCGCCAAGGAAACCACAAAGTGAAATCACGTGGAGAAGTAGCCGGCGGTGGCCGTAAGCCATGGCGTCAAAAAGGAACAGGACGTGCGCGTCAAGGTTCCATCCGATCCCCGCAATGGCGCGGAGGCGGTATTGTCTTCGGACCGACACCACGTAGCTACAGCTACAAACTACCGAAAAAAGTCCGTCGTCTTGCTCTTCGTTCTGCTTTGTCCACTAAAGTGCGTGAAGAAGAACTGGTTGTATTGGAAGGATTGACTTTCAACGCACCGAAGACAAAAGACTTCAAGAAAGTGCTTGCTGATCTGTCTGTCAGCAAAAAAGCATTGTTTGTTACCGCTGACCTCGATGAGAACGTTGCATTGTCTGCACGTAACATCCCAGGAATCAGTGTCGTAACAGCAAACGGCGTCAGCGTGCTTGACCTTGTCTCTCATGACAAGCTGTTCATCACTAAAGATGCTGTCAAAAAAATCGAGGAGGTGCTTGGTTAATGGAAGCACGTGATGTATTGAAGCGTCCGGTCATTACCGAGCGATCTTCTGAAGCGATGGAATTCAACAAGTACACATTCGAAGTCGACACTCGTGCAAACAAAACGCACATCAAACAAGCTGTCGAAGAAATCTTCGGAGTTACAGTGGAAAAAGTGAATGTCCAGAACTATAAAGGCAAATTCAAGCGTATGGGTAAACACGCAGGTTATACAAACAAACGCCGTAAAGCGATTGTTACACTGACTGCTGACTCAAAAGACATCGAACTGTTCGATATCTGATCACAATAACCAAAGGAGGGAACACCAATGGCGATTAAGAAATACAAACCTACCTCCAACGGCCGCCGTAACATGACAACTTCGGACTTCGCTGAAATCACAGCAAGCAAACCGGAAAAATCATTGCTTGAACCGATCAAGCGCAAAGGCGGACGGAACAACCAAGGTAGGATTACAGTTCGTCACCAGGGTGGAGGCCACAAGCGCCAATACCGTGTCATCGACTTCCAGCGCCGGAAAGATGGCATACCAGGACGCGTTGCTACGATCGAATACGATCCAAACCGTTCAGCAAACATCGCATTGATCAACTATGCAGATGGAGAAAAACGTTACATCCTAGCACCAAAAGGATTGAAAGTGGATATGACAATCATGTCAGGTCCTGATGCGGATATCCGTGTCGGAAACGCACTCCCACTCGAAAACATCCCTATGGGTTCGACAATCCACAACATCGAGATGAAACCAGGAAAAGGCGGCCAGTTGGTCCGTTCAGCTGGTACATCTGCACAATTGCTCGGACGAGAAGGCAAATATGTCATCATCCGCTTGCAATCAGGTGAAGTACGTATGATTCTTGCAGCTTGCCGTGCTACAATCGGCCAAGTCGGCAACGAACAGCACGAACTCATCAACATCGGTAAAGCAGGACGTTCACGCTGGATGGGCAAACGCCCGACTGTCCGCGGATCTGTCATGAACCCGAACGATCACCCGCATGGTGGTGGTGAAGGACGTACACCAATCGGTCGTCCGAGCCCAGTTACACCTTGGGGCAAACCAGCTCTTGGTTACAAAACGCGCTCGAAGCGTGCTAAATCAGACAAACTCATCGTTCGTCGCCGTAAAAAATAATGTGGTTGCGCTGCGGTTCAATGATTGGGCCGTAGTACAAACACTAAGGGAGGTAACAAAATGGGCCGCAGCTTGAAAAAAGGACCTTTCGCAGACGATCATCTGATCAAGAAGGTCGATGCTCAAAAAGATGCACAAAAGAAACAAGTCATCAAGACTTGGTCACGCCGTTCTACAGTATTCCCTTCCTTCATCGGATTGACAATCGCTGTATACGACGGACGCAAACACGTACCTGTCTACATTACTGAAGACATGGTCGGCCACAAATTGGGTGAGTTCGCACCTACCCGCACCTACAAAGGTCACGGTGCTGACGACAAGAAAACGAAACGCTAATTGAGAGGAGGAAATTCTGATGCAACAAGCTAAAGCATCTGTCCGCACAGTCCGCATTGCTCCTCGTAAAGTACGATTAGTCGTTGATCTTATCCGGGGCAAGAAAATCGGTGAAGCGGTCGCCATTCTGCGTCTGACGCCTAAAGCGGCTTCTCCAGTCGTAGAAAAAGTATTGAACTCTGCTATCGCAAACGCTGAGCATAACTTCGAAATGGATCTTGAGAACCTAATCGTCAGTGAGGTATTCGTTGACGAAGGTCCGACAATGAAACGTTTCCGTCCGCGTGCACAAGGTCGTGCGAGCGCAATCAACAAACGCACCAGCCACATCACAGTAGTGGTATCTGAAAAGAAGGAGGGATAATTCGTGGGTCAAAAAGTACATCCTAATGGTCTGCGGGTCGGAATTATTCGTGACTGGGATTCGAAATGGTACGCAGAAAAAGACTATGCGACTCTCTTGCACGAAGACCTGAAAATCCGCAAATACATCGAAAAACGCCTAGTGGACGCATCTGTTTCCAAAGTGGAAATCGAACGTGCTGCTAAACGCGTAAACATCACAATCCACACAGCTAAGCCTGGTATGGTTATCGGTAAAGGTGGTACGGAAGTCGAAGCACTCCGTAAGCAGCTGAACGAAATCTCCGGCAAGCGTGTACACATCAACATCGTAGAAATTAAGCGTGCTGACCTTGACGCGAAATTGGTTGCAGAATCAATTGCACGTCAACTTGAAGGCCGTGTATCATTCCGCCGCGCACAAAAGCAGGCAATCCAACGCACAATCCGTTCAGGAGCTAAGGGTATCAAAACTCAAGTATCCGGACGTCTTGGCGGAGCTGACATCGCGCGTGCAGAACATTATAGCGAAGGAACTGTCCCGCTTCATACACTTCGTGCAGATATCGACTATGCACATGCTGAAGCAGATACAACATACGGTAAGCTCGGCGTTAAAGTATGGATCTATCGGGGAGAAGTCCTTCCAGTGAAGAAGAACTCTGGGGAAGGAGGCAACTAATCATGTTAGTACCAAAGCGAGTAAAACATCGTCGTGTATTCCGCGGTAAAATGCGCGGGCAGACAAAAGGCGGCGCAACGGTTAATTTCGGTGAGTTCGGCCTTCAGTCTCTTGACGCTGCATGGATCACGAACCGTCAGATCGAATCAGCACGTATCGCCATGACACGTTACATGAAACGTGGCGGTAAAGTATGGATCAACATCTTCCCACACAAATCGTACACAAAGAAGCCTCTTGAAGTCCGGATGGGTTCTGGTAAAGGTGCGGTTGAAGGATGGGTAGCAGTAGTAAAACCCGGCCGGGTAATGTTCGAAGTCGCTGGCGTCTCTGAAGAAGTCGCACGTGAAGCACTCCGCCTGGCAGCGCACAAACTTCCTGTAAAGAGCAAGTTTGTAAAACGTGAAGAAATTGGTGGTGAGTCTAATGAAAGCTAATGAAATCCGTGACTTGACAACTGCAGAGATCGAGCAAAAAGTGAAATCACTGAAAGAAGAGCTTTTCAACCTTCGCTTCCAGTTAGCGACAGGACAATTAGAAAACACTGCACGCATCCGTGAAGTTCGCAAATCGATTGCGCGCATGAAAACAGTAATACGTCAAAGAGAAATCAGTGCAAATAACTGATGAAGGAGGTTGCACCCATGACTGAGCGTAACCAGCGCAAAGTGTATACAGGCCGCGTCGTATCCGACAAAATGGATAAGACAGTAACGGTAATGGTAGAAACACACAAAAAGCATTCGCTGTACGGCAAGCGTGTGAAGTACTCGAAAAAGTACAAAGCGCATGACGAACTGAATGAAGCAAAAATTGGCGACGTAGTCCGCATCATGGAAACTCGTCCGCTGTCTGCTACAAAACGTTTCCGCCTCGTTGAAATCATCGAGAAAGCGGTCATCATCTAATAACGTTCGGAACTTAGCATCCGAGGGGAGGTAACCAAATTGATTCAACAGGAATCCCGCATGAAAGTCGCAGATAACTCTGGCGCACGTGAAGTGCTGACAATCAAAGTCCTTGGCGGTTCAGGCCGTAAGACTGCTAACATTGGCGACATCGTCGTTGTTACCGTTAAGAAAGCAACACCAGGTGGCGTTGTCAAGAAAGGTGAAGTCGTTAAAGCGGTTATCGTTCGTACGAAGAGCGGTATGCGCCGTAAAGACGGATCATACATCACATTCGATGAAAACGCATGTGTCATCATCCGTGATGACAAGAGCCCGCGCGGAACTCGTATTTTCGGACCAGTTGCTCGTGAACTTCGCGACAACAACTTCATGAAGATCGTTTCCCTTGCTCCAGAAGTACTTTAATAAAAGAGCATTGCCAATCAAGGAGGTGCGACAGAATGCACATTAAAAAAGGCGATAAAGTAAAAGTAATCTCCGGGAAAGACAAAGGGAAGACAGGCGTCATCCTTACTGTATTCCCGAACAAAGAGCGAATCCTCGTTGAAGGCGTGAATATCGTTAAGAAGCATACAAAACCGAACCAAGTGAATCCACAGGGCGGAATTGTAAGCCAAGAAGCGGCAATCCACGTTTCAAACGTAATGCTCGTTGATCCTAAATCCGGCGAACCTACACGTATCGGTTATAAGTACGAAGAAAAAACCGAAGGCGGCAAAACATACCGCTACAAGTACCGTGTTGCGAAGAAGTCCGGAGAAGTGATTGACCAGCTAAGCAAAAAAGAACTGAAAAAATAACTCTCTAAG